>CAZYEV010000101.1:0-2453 GCA_964646615.1 uncultured Saprospiraceae bacterium | reverse complement strand
AAGAGGGAACAATATGACGGTATCATCACCCAAAGGGCTGGCCCGCACAACGTCGTGGACGGAAAGCAGCACCAAGGTGGCGGCCTCTGGCGTCAGGTGGAGGCCGCAATGCGCTCTGAATACGCGAATGACGTCCTCGCGCGCGACGTCAAGCGACCAGCTACCGCGCCAGGTTGCGATGAACGCAAGCGCTTCGGCTTTCGCAACATCTTCGCGCGTGTCAAGTAGATGCCTTCTTCTACTTCGCAAAGCCAATCGTTATAAGCAATTGCTAAGAACCTGCTTCCAATTGATTTTCTCACCACAATAAGGGCAGTAAACAAATCTGCTTAAATATCCACGCCTATTATCAACTATCTGTTTTGGAGATAAAGGCTCGCCATTTAGCAATCCGTATTCTTTAAATTTAGGTTGTATATCAGATATACGTTTTACCTCATAATCAATAGTTGATTTGCTTACTCTTTCTCCGCTTAAAAATCCTACTAAACAATCGCAACTGCTTATAACATCAGTCTTGCGTAATGCGGGATTTAGTGTTTTATTTGTGTTCTGTGCCATTTATAAAGTTTTGTTGTTTAACAAAGTGTAGTGCATTTTAAGCCCGCACTAACGCAAGGCTGCAAAACGTAAAGGCTTTGCGAAGCATCCTCGCCGCGCTGCGTTACATGCGCCATGACCTCTGCGACCTCACGTTCGTCGCATACGGCTGCGAATAGGGCGTACGGAAAATCCAGTCTATTTTTCGGGAATTCTCCATACATGCACTCTAGCGCGATATCCCAGTGCTCGCGACGCGCCCAATCAGTTGGGTTAGCGACCGAGCAGTACTGCGCTCTTAGTCTACCATGATCCTCTAGGATCGTATACACAAAGAATGCAGCGTGGTCGCTGCCGTAAATTGCGCAGTCTGTAATGCCTGCGCTTTTGAGGTGGTTCGACACCTCTAACTTTTTGCCTTTAATCATTTTTAAAATGCGCGGTAAAAACTTAGCCAGCCTGAAAGACGATAGGATTTCCATCAAAAGCATGAATCAGGTTCTGGAAAACGTTCATTGAATGTTTGCGAAGGGTTGAGGTGAAGGATTGGATGCGCGCATATTGCTGTGCTCCTTTGAAGGTCTGGAAATTGGTGGCCACCTTCTGCTTGGTTTTCAGGCAGCGGATGTCGCGCTCGGCCTGATTGTTGGAAAACGGGACACCTTCGACAAAGGCAAAGGCAAGCCACCTGTCCTGGTGCTCGAGCAGGCGGTTGAGCAGGTTTCGGCCTTTTGTGTTCTTGGGCTTACCTCTCTTGCCCTGCTTGGGCGGCGGTTCTTCCCGTTCGGCCAACTGGCAGATATGCCGGAACTCCCGCTCCCAACTTTGCCTGTCGGCCACGATGGCGGTCGCTTTTTGGCTGTCACGATAAAGGTCGAGCAGGAACTGGTGCATCTGGGTTGCCCATTTGGAGCCGTTTTCCATCAGGTTGGTCAGTTCGCGCAGCAGGTGGGCGCCGCACAGGGCATGTTGGCACTGCTTGAAGCCGAAGTAAGGCTCCCAGCAGTCGTGCACGGCTCGGTTCTGAAAATCCTTGAGCAGCGACTCCTCGCTCTCCAGCGCCTCCCTGCCCCGTTTTTTATGGACGAACAGGTAGGTGAACCACGCGGTGGAGGCAACATGAAACCAGTGGAGTTTTTTCTCCACCCGCATGCCCGTTTCATCAAAATGAACCACATCGGAGGCCAAAACCGCCGTTTTGATCTGTCCCTCAATCGGCTCAAGGGCTTGGTACATGCCAGCGTTGGCCGTCAGGGCGGTGCTTTCGTTGAACGAACAGCCCCACAGGTCGCCCATAAGTTGCTCGATTTTCTCCAGCGGCAGTTTGTAGTCGTTGTTCAATAGGACGCTCAGAGCCTTGATCCGGGAACCGTACTGCACAGGCTGGCCTACCTCAGGCGGAAAACTGCCCCAATGCTGCCTGCCACAACAAACCACCACGCCCAACTGGTGCTCCGTGACCTCCATGCGGGGGGTGGGAATATCGAACACCTGACGCTTTTGAACCACTTCAACCACGTCGGCAGTGGAAAAAACCTTCGAGCAGCAGGGGCAGGATGTGGCATGGTGCACCACAACGTGGTCCGCCTTGTCCACCATCTTGAGCGTCTTGCCTTTGTGACCCAACTGCCCGCCGCTTTTCTTGGGCGGGCCTTTGGGAAGGCCCGGTTTCTTGGACAAACCATCTGACGACGGCGGCTTGTGACTGTTCTTGCTGTTCAACTTCAGACGCGAACGCAGATCGGCAACCTCCACCCGAAGGGCGGCATTCTCGGATTCCAATGCCTCCACCTTCGCAAGCAAGGCCATGACCAAATCCTTCAATACCAATATGTCATTCGATAACTCCATCAACCAGATTTGTTCGCTAAAACAGTTTTACATTGAATTGGGTTGGATGCCTAAGTTTTTAC
>CAZYEV010000100.1:0-34041 GCA_964646615.1 uncultured Saprospiraceae bacterium | reverse complement strand
TATAGACTGTCGATATACTCTTTCAATGTTTTTTGTTTTGTGAACCAGGGCCCACCCGGATCTCAACAGAGGGGGTGGTCTGCAGCGTCAGATGTGTATAAGGGAAAGACCAAGAACAGCGCCTGTGCCCCTGGTCGTTCTTTCGCCGAGCCCGGGCGAGTCTTTGTAGCAGGGGTTAAGCGATAAGAGCGCTATCATCAGCGCGACGAATGCCAGTAGTCCCCCCCCCCCCCGCGGGTTTGATGAGACTGAAAACGTTTTGAGTACGCATAGTGAACGTGAATGGTTTATGTGTGAATAGTGTAAAAAAATTGCAAGCATGAGCTACGCTCTTCTTGAAGGTTACCGATGAACCAATAAGGACTCAAGGGTTGATTTTGTTCAGGTAGCGCTGCCTAAAGTAGCGTCATATCCTCCACAAAAAGCCGCTGCTGCCTGAGTTGGTGGTAGATTGTTTGGGATGGGTGCTTGCTTCAAGCCTTAAACAAAAATAATATGTTTGTGAATGATTTTTTTCCGTCAATAATTCGGTTGTTAAAATTTCGTTAAAAAAACAGTATTTAAAAAACGCATAGTCGGGCTGGCCTTTTCCAGCAGTTCCGTCCTCCGGGTTAAACTTTACTTAAAATGCCGTTTTCCTGGTGACGACGCCGGGTTTTGTCAGTTTAAGGTGCATTACATTAGCTGACTGTTTCAACATTCAATCGGCATTTACCCATGCGCAGACTGCTTTTGAGTGGCTTCTTGGCCTTTGTGGCAAGCGCTTTAGCCGCCCAGATATCGCCGCGCAGCGGCACTTCGACGCTGGCACCTCGCACCTCTCCGCCGCCGCGGGGCGAGGCGCCAGCGTCGGGGCGGACAACGGAGACAGGCACTCCGCCACCGCCACCTTACTATGCACCGCCTTCACCGCCCTATCGGCCCGAGCGTGTGAGCATGGAACCGCCCGCGCGCCCGGCTCCTGGCCCGCGAGCTGGTTACGACCCGGAGCCGAGAGTAGGCGAGAACCCTGCCCCGTATCGCCCCGGACGTGCCCAGGAGCAGCCCACAGGGGTCGTTCAGTGGCTGACCTTGGAGGAAGCCCTCGAGCGCTCGAAGACGGAAAAGCGCAAAATTTTTATTGACTTTTACACCGACTGGTGCGGTTGGTGCAAGCGCATGGACGCCAATACGTTTTCCGACTCGCTGGTAGCTCATTACCTCAATGAGAAGTATTATCCGGTCAAGTTTAACGCCGAGACATCGGAGGAAATCGTCTTTCAAAACAAGACCTATGGCTTGCGTCGCGAAGGCGCTCGCGGTTATCATGAGCTGGCCATTGAGTTGCTCAACGGGCGGTTGGGCTTTCCCACGCTGGTGTTTTTGGATGAAAACCTCAATGTCATTCAGCCCATTCCAGGCTATCGCGAACCGGAGCAGTTGTTTAAAATTCTGAACTACTTTGGCACAGACAGCCACAAGACAACGCCCTGGGAGACCTACGAACAGAAGTTTAACCGGCAACGTTGACCTGTGGCGGGCAATACGTTTGGCGTTCAGTTTCGCGTAACCACGTTTGGCGAGTCGCACGGCCCGGCGGTGGGCTGTGTCATTGACGGCTGCCCGGCAGGGCTGGTGTTCGATGAAGCATTCCTGCAGCAAGAGATGGCGCGTCGCCGACCGGGTCAGAGCGCCTTAGTAACGCAGCGCCGCGAGGCCGACCGGGTGCAAATCCTCAGCGGCGTTTTTGAGGGCCACACCACAGGGGCGCCCATTGCTTTGCTCATTCCCAACGAAGATCAGCGTCCGCGCGATTACGAACATCTGACCGACGTCTTTCGTCCCAGTCACGCCGATTATACTTATTGGGCCAAATACGGCGACTTCCGCGACTACCGCGGAGGCGGGCGCAGCAGTGCCCGCGAAACGGCCGCCCGTGTCGCTGCTGGTGCTGTAGCCAAAATGCTGCTGCGCCAGCACGGCATCGAAGTGCAGGCATACGTCAGCCAGGTGGGCCAAATAACGCTGCAGACGCCCTATACAGCGCTGGACCTGAGCCTGACAGAAGCGAGCGATGTGCGCTGCCCCGACCCTGTTGTGGCCGAACAGAT
Organism: uncultured Saprospiraceae bacterium; assembly: GCA_964646615.1. Classification (GTDB taxonomy): domain Bacteria; phylum Bacteroidota; class Bacteroidia; order Chitinophagales; family Saprospiraceae; genus M3007. The sequence goes on along the minus strand of CAZYEV010000100.1, from coordinate 31,951 downwards.
GACCCAACTCATCCGCCAGGTGCGCAAGGCTGGCGACACGGTGGGCGGCGTCGTCGTCGGCATTGTGCGCGGCTGCCCGCCCGGCTTGGGAGAGCCGGTGTTCGATAAGTTGCACGCCGACCTGGCCAAGGCCATGCTCAGCATCAACGCTGCCAAAGGCTTTGAATACGGGTCGGGCTTTGCGGGAGCCGCCATGTTGGGCAGTGAGCACAACGACCTCTTCAGCGCCGAAGGCGGTCCGATACGCACCCTTACGAATTACTCCGGAGGCATTCAGGGCGGTATTTCCAACGGCATGGACATCCATTTTCGCGTTGCTTTCAAGCCGGTGGCCACGCTGTTGCGCGACCAGCCGTCGGTCAACACGGCTGGCGAGCCGGTAGTCGTCAAGGGCAAAGGCCGTCACGACCCCTGCGTGGTGCCGCGTGCCGTGCCCATTGTAGAAGCCATGGCGGCGCTCGTTGTGGCCGACCACTGGCTGCGAGCAGCCCGATAATGGCCTTTGATGGTAAGCAGGAAGACTTGAGACCACACCTCCCCAGAGGCGAGGTATCGCCTCAGGAAAGTTATACGGAAATAAATTTCGGCGAAAAATTCTCACCCCGTTACCGCTCGCTAACTTTGCCTCCACATTCGCCAACCGAACCGTTCACCTACCCATATATACCACACACATGGCTCGACTGACCGCTTTTTCCCGATTGCTCATCACGCTGCTCATCGTCGGCGGCGTCTATCTGGGCGTTCGCACCTTCCTGCCTCAGATCAAGGAAATGATGGGCAGCGAAACGACTACCTCCACCGCAACCAATACCGAAACCACTCGCCCTGAGGCCACAGCGCCCAAATCGGAACCCTGGGGTAAAAGCAGCGCCCCGGCGGCCTTTAACTACACTCCGCCCGCGCCCATCAACGGCACGCTCCGAGGCGTTGTGGAGTTGGGCGCCACGGGCTTCAACTCTTTCATCATCCGCATGGATGAGCGCAAAAACTGGAAATTGGAAAAAGCGGACTACGGCGCCAGCTTAGTTTATGAGGGCCTGGCCAGCGACGACGACATCCGCAAAGGCCTCAAAAACTACATTGCCGACATGCTGGCCTATGGCGTAGGGGCCAAAAACATCCACTTCGTCATCAGCTCAGGCGCTCGAAAAGTGCCTGTTACCGAGAAAATTTCGCGCGAATTGAAGACGCTGGGCTACGTGGTAAACGAAGTTACGCCCGAACGCGAGGCCCAGCTGGCCCTGCGCTCCTGCCTGCCCAGAGACTATGCCAGCCGCGCCTTTGTGGTAGATATCGGCTCGGGCAACACTAAGCTGTCGTGGATGGAAGGCAGCCGCATTGTGGGCATCGAACTGCCCGGCGCCAAGTACCGCCAGAACAACCTCAGCGACGACGCCGTCTATCGCGAAGTGCGCGAAAAGGCCGCCCGCGTGCCCTCACACCTGCGCAGCACCTGCTTCATTATCGGTGGTGTGCCTTATGAGTTGGCCAAACAAACGCGCAACGGCAAAGAGCGCTACACCGTCCTGAAAGCCCCGGGCGAATACACCGCTCAGGGCGACAAGCAGGCCGGCGGCCTCAACATCTACAAGGCCATTGCCGATGCTACGGGCTGCCGTCAATTCGTGTTCGACTGGGACGCCAACTTTACTATCGGCTTCTTGTTGGAGTTGTAATAACTGCCTGATTGCAGGTTTTTTTTACCCTCATCGGGTGTTTCCACATGTGGCGCATCCGATGAGGGTGTGCTTCATGGCGTGCAAGTTGTCTCTTCTATATGCCATTACTTCCCACACCGGCCTCTGCTCCTGAGCGTCCGCCGGAGCGCATCGTGTCGTTGGTTCCTTCCCAGACGGAGCTGCTGTGGTCGCTGGGACTGGAGCGAACGGTGGTCGGCATCACCAAATTCTGTGTTCGTCCGCAGGCGTGGTTTCGGCAAAAAACGCGCGTAGGCGGTACAAAGACCCTACACTTAGAGCGCATTCACGCGCTGCAGCCCGACCTCATCTTAGCCAATCGCGAAGAGAACGTGCGCGAACAGGTGGAGGCGTTGGCCGAGCACTATCCTGTGTGGGTCAGCGACGTGAGCAACCTGTCGGATGCGCTGGCCATGATAGAGCAAGTAGGCATCCTGACGCATCGCGCAGCGGAAGCTCAGGCGCTCGCTGAGCGCATAGAGGCTGCTTTCGCCGCATTTGGCCCTGAGCCACACTGGCGACCGCGCCGAGCGGCGTATTTCATCTGGCGCAAGCCCTGGATGGTGGCCGGCGGCGATACCTTCATCCACGCTATGCTGACGGTGGCGGGCTTTGAAAACGTTTTTGCCGAAGCCCGCCGGTACCCGGAAGTGCTCCTTGCCGACCTGTCGCGGTATGCCCCGGAGGTGCTGCTGCTGTCGTCGGAGCCGTATCCGTTTGCCGAAAAGCACATGGAGGAGTTTCGGGAAGCCTGCCCACAGGCCCAAATTCTGCTGGCCGATGGAGAGATGTTTTCCTGGTACGGCAGTCGGTTGCTGGAGGCGCCGGAGTATTTTCAGCAGTTGAGGGCGTCTATCGAATAAAATCCCTCGGATGGATATTGAGGTCTCGCGTGGGATAGGCGTCGGGGTATGAATGTCGGATTTGCATAAGGAAAGCCATGGCTTCCTGACGGGTGCGGAAGGCGCCGACACGGAGCTTGTAGTAAGGGCGCTCATGCGCCCAATCGGCGGGCACGCCGGGGTATAAAGCGAGGAACTGCGTGCGCGTACTTTCGATGCGTTGGCGGTCGGTCGAAGAAGCGATTTGCACGCGCCAGCCTTCTATACGCGGGTTGGAGCGGTTCTGGGCCGTCCACGTGCGCATGAGTTGCTCGATGGCCGGGTCAGCGTTGATTTCGACCCGTTGGCCAAAGCCCGCTAAGGCGGCATGGAGCAGGAGAACGGGCAGGCCGTAGCGCAACAGGAAGTGCATGTTTGTCGCAATAGCGATGGTGAAACGATAGCGCGGCCGCGATGAGCGGATTTTGCCTGCAAATAAACGAGGAATTTGTCGGGCTGCGGCGAAGTGCGCTGCTGTTTCAGCCTTATGCATTTTCTCTACGTCAACGGCACCCCTGACAGTTTGTTCCCATACCCATTGCGAAACTCGGCTCCCGACATTCGCCGCTTGCCCTCGAGTTGCACTTCGAGCAGCCGGACGTGCCCATCGGCGGTGGTGGCCCAGGTGCCGCCCTCGGGCGGAAACACGAGGTGCCCGGGCGGCAGGATGGGAGGGGTGTACTCCTTTAAGGTGCGGAGGATTTTGAACACTTTGCCTTCGAGCAACGCCCAGGCGCCTGGGTGAGGGCTGAGGCCCCGGACGAAGTTGTGCACCTGCGCGGTAGGTTGGTCGAAGCGGATGTGGCAGGTATCGGTGAAGATTTTGGGCGCGTGGGTGGCTTCAGCATTGGGTTGTGGCTGTGGGTGTGCTTCGCCGCGTTCGAGGGCTTGCACGGTACGGAGGACCAGACGGGCGCCGATGGGCATCATGCGGTCGTGAAGTTCGCCGGCGGTTTCGTTTTCGCCGATAGCGATGCGCTCCTGGAAAAGAATGTCGCCGGTGTCAATTTCGTGGCGGAGCAGGAAGGTGGTCAGGCCGGTCTCTGTTTCACCGCGGATAATGGCCCAGTTAATGGGTGCCGCACCGCGGTATTTGGGCAGCAGCGAAGCGTGCAGGTTGAGCGTGCCCAGCGGCGGCATGGCCCACACGACCTCAGGCAACATGCGAAAGGCGACCACCACCTGGAGGTCAGCGCGGCAAGCGCGCAACTCGTCCAGAAAATCTGGGTTTTTCAATTTTTCCGGCTGCAATACCTTCAGGCCGTGCTCAAGTGCAAATTTTTTGACCGGCGACTGCATAAGCCCAAGCCTACCGCCCGGTTTGTCGGGAGCGGTGATGACCGCCGGGATTTCGTAGCCGTTTTCCCATAAAATCTGGAGTGATGGCACGGCAAATTCGGGCGTGCCCATGAAAACGATCCGCATGGGGGCAAACATAGGGCGAAATCGCCCATTGAGCCGTTACCTTTGCCCGTACACGAAACAACGCGACGACATGTTTGAACTGAATACCAGTCCCTTTGGCCGCTTTCGGCGATACGATTTTCACCTGCCGGCCTCGGAGCACGGCTTCAGCGTGGTACCCGGGCTGGGGGCTACGCTACTTTCGTTGCGCTACCGGGGCGAAGAATTGCTCGACGGCTACACTACGCCCGACGAACTGGAGGCCGGAACGTGGGCCAAAAGCGCGCTGCTCTTTCCTTTTCCCAACCGCCTGCGCGACGGGCGCTATCAATGGCTGGGCCAGGAATATGTTTTTCCGATAAATGAGCCGCAAACGAACACGGCCATCCACGGTTTTGCGCATCGGGAGATTTTCACACCGACGCGCATCGAGCTGACGGATGAGCATGCGGAAATAGCCTGCCGGCTCGATTACGACGGCCACCACGCCGGCTATCCGTTCCCGCTGACGCTGGAGGTGGCTTACAGCCTGACGTATCGCGGCCTGTTTGGCGTGTGCGCATGGGTGAAAAACCGCCATTCGGCGGCCATTCCGTTGGGCTTTGGGTGGCATCCGTACTTTCGATTAGGCGCGTGCTCGCTGAAACTGCCGCCCTGCAGCCGAGAAGTACTCGATGAGCGCATGCTGCCGGTGCTGAGGCGAGAAGCCTACGACGCCTTCGAGCATCTACAGCCGCTGGGGCAAACGGTGCTGGACGATTGCTTCCGTCCGGCAGAGCACCTGACGCTTTACGACATTTGCCTGCGGGGCGAGCGCCATGCCGTTACGCTTTCGCTGAGCCGGACGCTGTTTCCGTTCTTTCAAATTTTTACTCCACCACATCGGCAAAGTATTGCTGTGGAGCCGATGACGTGCCTCATCAATGCCTTCGAGAACGGCGAAGGGCTGATCTCTGTGCCACCCGGCGGCGTGTGGTCAGCGGCCTTTGTGCTTCAATGCGAGCAGATGGAACATTGAAGTGCTGTTCACTGAGGCATAGCAGTTCTTCGTTAACGAGGCATTAAACCACCCTTACACACAAGCGGGGCTGAATGGCTGGGCTTTATTTGCATATTCCTTTCTGCCGACGGGCATGCCACTATTGCAACTTCCATTTTTCGACGGTGCTGCGGTGGAAGCCCGACTTGCTGCAGGCGATGCTGCGCGAGCTGGAGTTGCAACGCGACTACTTAGGCGGAGAGCCGTTGTACTCGGTCTATCTGGGTGGGGGTACGCCTTCGCTTTTAGAAATTGCTGAATTGGTAGCGCTGTTTGAGCGCATCGGGGCGCTGTTTGAAGTAAAGCCCCATGCGGAAATTACGCTGGAAGCCAACCCCGACGACCTGACGCCGATGCGGCTGCGCGAATGGCGCCAGTACACGCCCGTCAATCGGCTGAGTATAGGCATTCAGTCGTTTTTTGACGAAGACCTGCAATGGATGAACCGCGCCCATGATGCTCAACAGGCGCTGCGGTGCATCCCTGAGGCACAGGCGGCGGGTTTTGAGCATCTGACCATAGACCTCATCTACGGCCTTCCGGAGGCGCCGGATGAGCGATGGGCAGAGAATGTGCGCCTGGCTCTGTCTTTCGGCATTCCACACCTTTCGTGCTACAGCCTGACGGTGGAAGAAGGCACAGCCCTGGCGCATTTTGTGCGCAAAGGCAAAAGCCGCCCCGTAGACGAAGAACGGGCCGCGCGCCAGTTTGAGTACCTGATGGACGAAACCAGCCGGCATGGCTACGATCACTACGAAATCTCCAATTTTGCCCTGCCTGGCCACTATGCCCGACACAACAGCAGCTACTGGTTTGGGCGGCCCTATTTGGGCATTGGCCCTTCGGCTCATTCGTTCGACGGCAGCAGCCGGCAGTGGAATGTGGCCAACAACGCCCTGTATATCAAGGCCATCAACGAGGGTCATGTCCCCGCCGAACGCGAGACGCTCACGCTGGCCCAGCGCTACAACGAGTACGTCCTGACCCGCCTGCGCACGATGTGGGGCTGCCGAACGGCCTACATCGCCGAGGTGTTCGGTGCCGATTTTGCCGAGCACTTTGAACAAGGCATCCGGCGCTTCGTGGCTACGGGCCACGTGCTGGAGCTCGGGGGGCAGTACCAGCTGACCCGCGCAGGAAAGTTACTGGCGGACGCTATCGCTGCGGATTTGTTCTGGTTAGAGTAAGGAACGAGGAACGCCGAGGCGGTCTCCAACCGTGAGCTAATCGGGCTTTTTTCGTTACTCAAAAGCGAATGTCGCAGTCCGCAGGCAGAGCCTGTCGAATGCGCGCCTTTTCGGCCTCCGAGAAGGGGACATCCACGGCGATGAAGACCTTCAGACGCTTGAGTTTGTGTAAATCCTTGGGCGCCTGCTTCATGGGGTTGAAGCTGATGGTCAGGCTTTCCAGCTGCTCCAGTTCGCATAGACTTTCGGGTAGGCGCTCCAGCTGGTTGTTGCTCACAATGAGGCCCCTAAGGTGGCGCAAGCGACCGATGTCGTCGGGGAGCTGGCGCAGCTGGTTGTTGTGCAGGTTCAGTTCGGTGAGCGCCGTTGCTTTAGTAATGCCTTTGACCGAGCGCAACTGGTTGTTGGCGACGGAGAGCATGGTCAGGTTTCTGGCGCCGGCAAAGGAGAAATCCAAAGCGGCAATCTGGTTGTCGTTGAGGGAGAGGTTTTTCAGCGAGCGAATGCGCCCGATTTCTTTGGGAACAGTTGTGATTTTATTTTCCGTGAAGGTAGCGACCTCGAGTTTGGGTAGTTTACTGAGGGCACGCGGCAGGGTGGTTAATTGGTTGCGCGAAAAATCGAGGGCGACCAACTCGCGGAGCTGTGCGATGTCTTCGCTTAGTTGAGCAATGTTGTTTTGCCGGGCGTTGATTTCTTTGAGCGATCGGCAGCGATAGAGCGAAGCGGGTAGGGTAGTGAGCGTGTTTTTCATCAGGTTGAGAAAGACCATGTTCTGGAAGGCGCCGATTTCTTCCGGCAGCACGGCCATTTCTGTATTTCGGAGGTTGAGGATGACCACGTCTGCCGGGTTTTTCAGGCCTTCGGCTATGGAGGTGTAGATTTTGTGTTTACCCGTTTCGAGGTTGAGCAGGCTCTGTTGGGCGTGAATGGTGCTCAGGCATAAGCAGGCTACTGCCAATGAGTATAGGGCTTTTTTCATAAAAACACAGTGTTTTACAGTTGAAATTAGAAAATCCGGGAGGGCGCACCCTCCCGGATTTTTTAAAGAAAGCAGGAACAGCCGCTGGCGTTTTGCACGCGATTACTTGCCGGAATTTTGGATAACGATGCGGCGGTTGCCCGTGCGCTGTCCTGCCTGTACGAAGAGGACGTACTGGCCGGAGGGCAGGTTGAGCGCGTTCAGATCGAAGGTCATCTGGTGGATGCCGTCGGGCAAGCGGTGGCTGAAGGAGTGGGCGGTACGGCCCTGCATATCCACCAGATAGCCCTGCACGAGGTCGCCCTGCGGCAGTTCTAATTCGAGGGTGAACACGCCGTTATTGGGGTTCGGGAACACCTTCAGGTCGAGGGCGGCGGCAGTGGGTTCGTCCGTGCTTACGCCTGTGCCGAGGAGTTCAGCGCGTGCGATGACTACGGATGTGGAACGGTCGAAGCGCAGGATGTTGCCCTTAGCGTCAATCTGCTGTGTAGAGGCGTTAGTAGAGCTCGGGCTTTGGAGCGAAAGGAAGCCGAAGCGGAAGTCTGGCGTCATGTGGAAACCGCAAGGCTCCGAGCCGATTGGCGTACGGGCGAAGAGCAGCACGTCGGGGTTGAACTGCGTGTGTTTTGGCGTTACCATCCAGACATGGTCGCGGCTGCCGTCTTGCAGCACCCAGAGGTTGCCGCGGTCGTCTATCGTCAGGTTGTCGTTGCCTGTTCCCCAGGGCTCGGCTACGATGCCTGTGCCGTAGTTGATCAGGTAATCCTGACCGCCGACGAACACTTCAAACTCAGACACTGTGTCACCGTTGTCCTTGAAACGATAGACGCGGCCGTGCCCTTTAGAGGTGAAATAGACCTTGTCAGCAATGGGGTGGTATTCCACATCTTCTGGGCCGTCAAATCCGGTTCCGCCTAAAGCAGCGGCGATGAAATTCGTGTTGTTACGGTCGGCTTGCGTTGTGTTCGGCACGCGCACCCAGGTACCCGTGGAGCCAGAAGGCACGCCGTTGATGAGCGGGTTATTCAGACGCAGCACGTACAGGGTGCCGCTGTAGAGGTTGTTCGGCTGGTCGGCTACATACTTATAGACGCAAGAGGTGCCACCGTCTTCGGCGTAATAGACCGTGCGGCGATCGGGGTGCGGAGCGGCGTTTTCGTGGGACATGCGACCCATGGCCCAGAGTTTTTCCTGCTTGCCGTTGCCGTACTCTTTCACGCGCTTTGTTACCGGGTCAATTTCTACAATCCAGCCTACATCCTGATAGCCGTCGCCGTTGGCATCGCCGATATTGAAGGTTTCTTCGCACGTCAGGATGGTGCCCCAGGGCGTGATGCCGCCCGAGCAGTTGCGTGTGGTGGTTACCAGGTCGTTGTTGTAGAAGTTGACGGGCTGGATGGTGTCGTACTCCCAGAGTTTGGTAACGGCGTTGTAGCGGGCGTCTATGATGGTTACGCCGCCGGGGGTGGACTCGTGGTTAATGACGATCCAGCCTTCTGTGCTGCTGCCGTTTTTGCCGACAAAGGCGGTGAAGTCGTTATTGCCGGGCGTAACGTTGAAGGGCACGCCGGGTACGATTTTGGTGTACGGGTCGCCCTGTTCGATGATTTTCTGGAAGCGGTGTGAGGACGGGATGATAAGGTCAGGCGTCTGTGGGCCGGGCACTACGGACGTGAAGCAGCCGATGTGCAAGTCATTCGGGCCGTTGCAGCCAGAGGCTACTGCGGGTGGTGTCTGAGGGATGGCGATTTCCATGTCGAACGACAGGTCAGAGCTGGTGCCATCGCGCTGGTGTACGCGCACAGCGAGAATGTTCGGGCCGGGCACGAACACCGACTTCGGAACCCGGAAGGAGAAGTACGTTGTTTCGTTGGCGCCGTCCACGATGGAGGAGGCCCAGGTATTGTCCGTAATGGGGCCGGCGGGCATATTGTCGCGGATGACTTCTACCTCGTTGACGTAAACGATCACGCCGTCGTCGCGGCGGATGTTGAAGGCCAATGTGTCTGGCAGCGCGGCAAGGTTGGTGATGTTGAGGCGCTTGCGGAACCACGTGGTGATGTACTTATTGTTGGCATTGGGGCCGAAGCCTACGAGCGTATTTACCGGGTCGCCGTAGCCTAATGGGCCAGCGCCATAGTCCCAGTCGGTGTCGTTGAAATTCAGTTTTTGCCAATCTGGGCTGACGGAGCCTTTATCCCAGAATGCCCAGAGCGAGTTTTTAGGCATTGGCAGGCCCACGGACTGCATAGCAGGTTTTTTCTCGCGCACGTACATGTCGAAGCTGAGGTCGGAGCTGCTCGGGTCGTTTTGGTGCACGCTGGCTGCCAACACGTTCAGGCCGCTCTTAAGCGCAGTGGCGGGTACGGCAAAGCGGAAGAACGTGTTTTCATCAGCGCCAGCCACTGCACTGAGCGCCAGCGTCTGGTGCGTGAGCGGTCCGGCGGGCAGGTTGTCGCGGAAGAGCTCTGTACCGTTGAGATAGACCGCAATACCGTCGTCGCGCTTTACGAAGAAAATCAGCGAGTCCACGCCATAGGCGTTGGGATTATACGTGAATTTCTGACGGAAGTAATAAACCGGCCACTTGTTGTTCGCATCCGGACCGAAGGGGATGACGGTGGCCTCGTCGCCATCGCCGTAGCCCAGTTCAGCCGGGCCAAATTTCCAGGACTTGTCGTCAAAATCCGGGGCGTTCCAGTTGGCAGGGGGCGGTGTAGCGGAGGCGTAATACGACCAAACAGCGCCTGTTTCGATGGGGAACACGCCAACGGGTGCTGTAGGTGCTTCATCGCTGAGGTAGGTGATGATCAGCTCGGGGGCGTAGGTGAGGTTGCCGTGGCCTTCGGCGCCCTCGTACGACTCCGCTTCGCGCGTGCCCTGACCGGTTACGTAGAAGGCCATGGAGTTGCCGGGCGTCCAGGCAGGGTCGTTGACTAATTTTTGCACTAAGGTGGCAATGTTGGTGGTGCGCTGTGCCGGGCCGCGTGTGCCTGTGCTGCCGCCTGCCCAGCTGGGCACTACCCATTCTACGCTGTCCGGATGCTTGGGGCGGTCGCGCAGTTCGTACAAGAGCGTATTGGAGAACGTGGCAGGGTTCGGGTTTTTCTCGGCATGCAGGTAAAGGATGCAGGGGTCGAGGGTTTTCGTATTGTCGTAGGTAAACTGGATGCGGGCATCCACGATGGTTGCGTTTTTGGGTACATCAACTTTATTGAAGCGCATGCCCACGATCTGTAACGAGGCCGGGTTGGAAGGGTTTTCCTGTACCAGTTCCAGGTCGCTGGAGGCCACGTCGTGCGTGCCGTCCGATACGTATTCTTCCATGTCGTCCGTGTCCTGATTGACGAACACCGAGACCGTCTTGGGTATTTTGTACTCAATGATCAATTCAGGAGCATAAGTGAGGTTGCCATGCCCTTCGGCGCCTTCGTACGACTCTGCTTCGCGCGTGCCCTGGCCCGTGATGTAAAACGCCATGGCATTACCTTCTTGCCAGCCCGCACGGTTGACTAATTTTTGCACCAACACTGAAATGTCGCTCGACAATTGGGCAGGGCCGCGTGTGCCTGTGGTGCCGCCGGCCCAACTGGGCACCACCCATTCTACGCTATCGGGCAGTTTCGGGCGGTCGCGCAGTTCATAGATAGCGTCATTGCTGTAAGTGACGGGGTTGTCGCTGTCTTCGGCCTTAAAGTACAAGATGCACGGGTTCAGTTCTTTGGTGTTGTCGTAGGTGAACTGAATCTTGGCCGAAGTGATTACAGCGCCCTTAGGTACGTTCACATTGGCGAAGCGCAGGCCGATAATTTGCATGGAGTTGGGATTGGACGGGTTTTCCTGCACCAGCTCCAAGTCGCTGGAGCCTACGTCTTTTTTGCCATCGGCGACGTATTCTTCCATGTCGTCCGTATCCTTCGTAATGAAGACGGACACTTTGTTGGCGGGGAGTTTGTACTCGATAATCAATTCGGGGGCATAGGTGAGGTTGCCGTGGCCCTCAGCGCCTTCATACGACTCCGCTTCGCGCGTGCCCTGGCCTGTTACGAAGAAGACCATGGCGTTGCCTTCCTGCCAGCCCGGGCGGTTGACTAATTTTTGCACCAAGACGGCCAGATCACTTGATAACTGTGCCGGGCCTCGTGTACCGGTGCTGCCGCCGGCCCAGCTGGGTACCACCCATTCCACACTATCGGGCAGTTTCGCGCGGTCGCGCAGCTCATATATGGCCGCGTCGCTGAACGTTGCCGGATTATCGGCGTCCTGCACTTTGAAATACAAGATGCAAGGGTCGAGGGTCTTGGTGTTGTCGTAAGTGAACTGGATTCTGGCCGAAGTGATGATGGCTCCCTTAGGAACCTGTACGTTGGCAAAGCGCAAGCCGACAATTTGCAAAGATGCCGGATTGCTCGGGTTTTCCTGGACGAGCTCCAGGTCGCTGGAGCCGATGTCTTTGGTGCCGTCGGCAACGTACTCTTCAATGTCGTCGCTGGCAGCACTCACAAAAGTGCTCACTTTAATCTGTGCCTGGGCAGACGAGATGGCGAAAGTTGCCAATATTGCCCAGAATAAGCCTGCTTTGATGTAAGTGTGCTTCATACGTTTGAATTTTGGGGCGAAGCACGAATGCTCGTGTTAAGTGCCGAAGAAAGCGGCATTAAGTCGTTGTTACCCCGAAGTTTAGTTACGATTAACGGCAGTATCAGCGATTTTTGGGGGAGGTCATCTTCTTTTGAAGCGATATTGGAAAATGTTTTTCCACCTACATTTGCCCACAGATCGCAACTGTTCACATCAAAACGAAAATCTTATGCTGAAAGAACTCAAAGCGTTTCTGTTGCGCGGCGATGTCGTCGCTCTGGCAGTGGCCGTTATCATTGGCGGTGCCTTCGGAAAGGTGGTCAGTTCCTTTGTGGACGACATCATTTCGCCCATTCTGGGCATGATCACGGGCAATCCGGATTTTTCGCAGGTGGTCATTGGGAACATCCTGATTGGCAATTTCATCAATGCCGTCATTAACTTCGTGCTCGTAGGCACGGCATTGTTCTTTGTAGTGAAGGCTGCCGGCAAGAAACCGGAAGACATTAAATAAGCGGTGTCAGGAGGCGTCGTCGTCTTCGACCTCTTCCGATATGTCCTCGAAGAGTTCGGGCGGCAGCTGCCGCGTTGCACGTGCTCCCATTTCGCGGATGCGTTCGGCGCGGCCGATGAGTGTTTCGCCGCGGCGAGTGCCGGTGCTGAGTTTGCGCATAGCGTCGTCGTAAGCTTTCTGTGCACTGTTGAGGCGATCGCCTACGGCGCGGAGGTCTTCCACGAAGGCAACTAACCGATCGTAGAGCAAGCCGCTCTGCCGGGCGATTTCTAAGGCGGAGCGGTTTTGCTTTTCCTGACGCCAGATGTGGGCCACGATGCGCAGGATGACGGCCAGTGTGCTGTTGGTAACGATGACCACATTGCGTTCCAGCCCTTCGCGGAGCAGATCGGGGTGGGCCTGCATGGCGGTGGAAACGGCGCCGTCTAAGGGCACATAGAGCAGAACGAAGTCAGGCGCCTGGATTTGGTGCAGGGTCTGGTAGTTCTTGCTGCCCAGCATTTGTACGTGGTTGCGCAGGCTGTTGACGTGCGCCTGCAGATGTTGGTCGCGGGCGCGCGGGTCCTCTTCGTTGAAGTAGCGCTCGTAGGCCGTCAGTGAGACTTTGGCGTCTATAATCAGGTGGCGTTGCTGGGGCAGGCGGATGAGGTAGTCAGGGCGTTTGCTTTGCCCATCGTCGTCGCGGAAGGTGGCCTGAGGGATGAAATGTTCGCCGCGCAATAGGCCGGCGTTTTCGAGCAGCACTTCCAGCTGGTGCTCGCCCCAGTCGCCCTGCACTTTGCTCTGGCCTTTGAGGGCGGCGGTCAAGTTGCGCGCTTCCTGGCTTAGCTGCTGGTTGAGGGTAAGAAGCTGCTCGATCTCCTTGCGCAGGCTGGCTTTGTCGCGGGTTTCGTCGGTGAATTTCCGCTCGATACTCTCCTCAAATTCGCGGATCTTTTCGCGCAGGGGCGCCAGTGTCTGGTGGATTTGCTGGGTGCTTTGCTCGCTGAAGCGTTGGGATTTTTCTTCAAACAGGCGGTTGGCCAGCTGCTCAAATTCCAAGCGCATTTGCCGGACCATTTGCTCCTGCTCGGCTTTCTGGTTTTGCAGCAGTTCGCGCTGGTGGGCCAGCGTTTGCGCCTGAGCAGCTATCTGGGCCGTAGCCTCTCGGAGTTCTTGCTCTTTGGCCTGAAGGGCTTTTTGAAGGGCCTCATTTTGCGTCTGGAGATTGCGAAAGACTTCGGCGGAGATATTCTCTCCGGCAGGCACCCGCTTCAGGAACAGCAGGACAACAATCACCAGCAAGATGGCACCAATCAAAAGGAGTAGGGTATTGTCCATGGGCATGGGCGGGCGCTTTGATAGGCCCGGTGCGGCAAAGGTAATCTTTTTTGAGACAGATTGTTTTTGTTCGAGCAAAAGGCCAAACAATGTGTTAGCGGCAAATGGGGCAACGGCCCCGGACCATGCTGCCGGCAAACGTGTACCTTTGCTGGCCTAAGCAGCCGCCGACAGTATGCTCACCGAAGAAGACATTAAGCGCATTTTCCCGGTTTTCCTGAAGCATTTTTACCTGCACCGCTACGACTACCAGCCGGGCACGGAGTCGGTACAGTTGGACAATGTGGCTGCCGGCGGGCTGATTGCTGACGGTGTTTTTTCGTTTTTCACGTCGGATGGGCGGCCGTTCTTCTGCGCGTTTGAAGCCACCTCCATGGAGAAGGCCGGCGAGGTAAAATATGCGCTGAATACGTGGTACTTTGTGTGGGATTGCTTAGCTTTTGGCGCTGTAACGGCGGCAATTGCTTACGCCAGTGCCTACGAAATGCGTTTTGAGTGGCTCGTGCATTTGGATTGGATGGGAAACGTGGGCTTCGTATTGGGCATGGGCATTGTGGGCGCTCTGCTGTGGTCGTTTTCGATGCGCGGCTGGCGAAAGTACCGCTACATCTACGCCGTTGAGCAGTTTAAGCGCTACCACGCCGACGAGCAATGGATAGCGCTGGCCGACGATGTTTTTCCGGCGCCCAATGACCCCTATCTGGAAGAGTTGCGGAACCAGTGCATTTACCACGGCTTCGGGCTGGCGCTGGTGTCGGCAGATGGCACGGTGCGCGCCTTGGTGGCGCCTTCGCGGCTGGGGCTTTACGGCAAGGATCGCCGCATGGTGCACTGGATCACCCAACGCGATTGGTACCAGGCGCTGGCGCACAATGTGGGCGTATTGGCAAATTACCGCCCTGCGCGTGTGCCTGCTGTGTCAAAGCAGCTATGGAACAAGATTACGCGCCCGTTGCAATACTTAGTCCTGGGGCAGTTGGGTAAAACGGCAGGTCAGGCCGTTGCCGGGTCGCGCCAGGCCGTGGAGGCTGCCTGGGGGCGTTATATGGGAGGGCAGAGTGTACAAAAATGGATTTTTCTGCTGGCCTGCGCCCTTATCAGTATGCTGGCTTACCGCGTATTCACCTACCATGAGGTAACAGTAGAGGAAATTGCCGACCTGAGTAGCGGCAATCCTGAGGACCAATACGGATTCCTGTATGAGGGCGAAGACCCTAACCCTCGCGGCATTCCCAAGCAGTATCCGGACCGGCCCGAGCGCCAGCCCTCAGCACCTGCAACGGCATCGCCACCGCCGCCCAAACCGCCGGCAACCATTGGCGGCGAGGAAGTGCCGACCATTAACCTGTCTGGTATCGAAGACGAGCCTGACCCGGTGCAACAGCCCTGCCACCCTTACCGAAACCTGCGCGGGTGGATACTGGCTGACAACACCTTTGTCCGGAAAGAACTGGCCGATAATCGCGTGGAGAAGCTGCGAAAAGCCGGTATCGAGGCCGCCGTGGTGCCCGAAGAGTGCCTCGGACAGGGAAAGGGCTACATCGTCATGGTCGGCAAAGCAAGCAACCGAAAAGGCGACGCCGAAAGCCAGGCGCGCCAGCTGACGCGCCAGATGGAAGACGCCGGCATCTACGAAGGCGAGTTTCGTTTCATAGAGGTGCGATAGCAGGCTGAAAGGCCTCGGCTATGCTCTCGATATGGCGCTGGCAGGATGCGTTTGCGGAAGCGCCAGTACCTTTGCGCGTCATTGCTCAACCGTTCATTTTTTTCATGAAATTTCCGCAACCCATACCGGTGCGCCAGCTGGCCGAGCGCTTTGGCGCACAAATCATTGGCGACGACAGCCTGTATGCCTACGGCATCAACGAAATACACCGCGTGGAGCCGGGCGATATTGCTTTTTCGGATGCGCCTAAATACTTCCAGAAGACGTTGGACAGTGCCGCTTCGGTGATTTTGCTCAACGCTCCAGCAACTTGTCCGCCGGGCAAGGCAATCCTGGTGGTGGATAACCCTTTCGAGGCCTACGACTCGCTCATTCGGGAATATCGGCCTTTCGAGCCGTGCATAGCGCCCATCAGCCACCGCGCGCAAATACACCCCACGGCCATTCTGGAGCCGGGCGTGGTGGTGGCGGCTAACGTCGTCATCGGGGCCCATACATACATTCAGGCCAATACGTACATCGGCGAGTACACCATCATTGGCGAGCAGGTGTGTATTGGCCCGAATTGCATCATCGGCAGCGACGCTTTCTATTTCAAAAAACATCCGGATGGCTCCTTTCAGAAATGGCGTTCGGGTGGGCGTGTGATCATCGAAGACCGGGTGGATATCGGCGCCGGATGCACCATCAACAAAGGCGTAAGCTCGGATACCATCATTGGCGCCGGCTCGAAGCTGGATTGTCAGATTCACATCGGGCACGACACCATAGTGGGCAAAAACTGCCTCTTTGCCGCCCAGGTAGGCATTGGCGGCGAGACGATCATCGAAGATAATGTGGTGCTTTACGGCCAGGTGGGCGTCATTCAGGCCGTGCGCATTGGGAAAGGCGCCGTGGTGCTGGCCGGTTCGGGCGTTTCCAAATCGTTGGAAGGCGGTAAGACGTACTTTGGCGCTCCGGCGGAGGAGGTGCGTGTCAGGTATCGCGAATTGGCCGCCCTGCGTTCGCTGCCCGACTGGATGCGCGGGCAGCGAACGGCTGCGGAGGAGGCATAGACGCCTTATTATTGCTGCTGCTGTGCCAGTTCGCTTAGCAGTTGTCTGGCCTTCCGGTAGTACGGATGCGTGGCGTCTTTCACTATCCGCTGGAGGATGCGGCGGCTATCGTCTGCATTTGCAAGGTGGAGCAGCGCCAGTGCCCATTGCCATTCCGCTTCGCTTTTGCGCAGGTAGTCCGGTGTGTCTGCTGCCGCCTGGAGGTATGGGATGGCTTTAGCGTATGCTCCACTGGCGAAGAAGGCCTCTCCAATGAGGTGTTGGGCAGAGATGTAGTGGTCGTCGCTCTCTGGAATTCGCCGGAGGCGTGAGATGGCCTTAGCGTATTGGCCTTTTTCTAAGGCTAAAGAGGCCGAGTCCATGTAGGAAAGTGGCGCCTGTTCGTTTCGGACGATGATGCGCTGAAACTTTGGACGCTCGGTGTAGCGCGAAGCCAGAGCGATATATCGCTGGGTAGCGCTTTCGGGGTTGGCGCCCTCCGCAGGCGTCTCACCGATGGCCGCCTTGTCGTCTATGGTTGGCGCTGGTAGCGGCTCAATGAGCGGTGGCGGGCTTTCGGCCTGGGTCAGCTCGGTATCAAGTTTGGTGGCGGATGGCCACGCTAAGTAGAGGATACCCAACAGCAACAGGCTTGCCGCAGCCATCCAGACGGCTTGCTGGCGATACCAGGGAGTTGGCTCGCGCAACGGATATTGCTCGGCCCAGTGTTTTAGTTGGGCCCGCAGGTGGTCTTCCACCAGTACTTCCAAAGCCTGGTGTTCGCGTTGTTGGATGGCTAATTGCTCGGCCAGCGCGGAGTCGCGCGCTACTTCTGCCTCAAAGGCAGCGCGTTCCTGGGGCGACATCTGGCCCAACAGGTACCGTTCGATGCGATTATAAGAAAGAGACTCGTTCATCGTCAAAGCTCACGCTCGTTAAAGAATGGGTTATCTTGAATTAATTTTGCCAGTTTTTGTCGGCATTGGAAGACGCGCTGGCGGGCGTTGTTTTCATTTCTCAATTTTAACGCCTGCGCGATTTCTTCCATGGAGTAATTTAGCTTGTACAGGTGCAGCAGTTCGCGGCAGCGTTCGTCCATCTGGTCTATTACCGCTCGCAAATGCTCTCTTTGCTCTTTTTCTATGGTCCATTTTTCGGGTTCGTCGTAGTCGGGGCGCTGCTTCGATACGGGTTCGTCGCTGTAAACCAGGCGGCGGACACTTCGGCGGTTGGAGTACCAGCGGCCCCGGCAGATGCCCAGGAAGTAGCTTTTAAGCCCGCCGATTTGTTGATAACGGTCGGTGCGGATGTGGTTGTCAAGCACAATGAACGCCTCCTGTATAGCATCTTCGGCTTCGTGTTGCGTGCCGCCCAGCGAACGAATGAGCCGAAGCGCAGCAATGCGCCACCCAGAGTCGGCAAAAAGGTAACGCAACATTTCTTCGCGCACCACGCCACCCGCCTTGATTTGCGCCACGATTTGTTCATCGGTGTAAGACCTTTTGAAAAATAGCATACAAGTACAGGGATTCAGGTTAACGTTACGATGAAATTAGCCGTTGGACAAAAAAACTTTTTCAGCAGCGAGCGCACAGCGCTAAGTTTCTGGCTTCAATCTTCAAAATTTACGGCTAAGAAAATGCAAAAATGCAAAAGCGATTTGTACCAATTTGGCTAATCGTGTCTTTTGGCGCTTTTGCTGGCGCAGTGATGGGTCAGAGGGCATTGGACGACTCTCTTCTGAATGAGGCCGGAGAGGTCGTCTGGGGAGGCGATACTGTGGACTTGTATGAGCAACAGGTGTGTGGGGGCGTACTCTGGCCTACATCCTCAGGTGAGGTGGTGAGGTGGCTGCTGGAGCCGGTACCCTGCGATGAGGATCTGGCTGCAGCGGAGGTTTGCGCTCGGCAATGGCTTCGCGGAGGTCAGTACGCCAGATTGGAGTATCGCTGGCGGCGGGCACTGGCGCACGCCGTGATGGGCGTACTGGCGTTTCGCCGCGAACGCTTTGCCGAGGCATTGGAACACTTTGATGTTTTTCGTCGGTTGGCGGTCGAGCAGTTTGGGGCATCGTCGCAGGCGGTTGCCGATGCTGAAATATGCCTGGGCAGAGTCAGTTCGGTACAAGGTGATGATGCCCGGGCGCTGTTTTACTACACTTCTGCCGTAGGGAATGGCTCTGCGGCGGTATTACAAACCTATCCTTATTTAATACAGATATGGGAGGATATGTTAGAAATCTGCGAGCGTCGGGCCGATTTTACGGGCGTATGCCTGAATGCCGAGGCGCTCGCCCAGTACGAGCAAATGCGCCTGCACCCGGATACGCTGCGGTGGGTACAGATGTTGACGCGCGCCAGTGCGGCGTATCTGCAGATGGCCAGCATACAGGAAGCATATGGGCTTTTGAAGCGCGCTAAGGCCTTGATGTTGACGCACGGAGAAGCACGCCGGTGCCACCGCGCTGCCGCTCTCCTTATTGAAGCACGCTTGAATGCGGGCGAAGAGCGATTCAGTGAAGCCATGCACGGCGTTCTTCAGGCGCATGCGCTGTACGCAGAGAATGGAGGAGCGCCTTATGTGCCTCTGGCTGAGGTGTGGGTAACTGCTGCGGAAATAGCTTTTCAGCAGCGCGCCTTCGAACTGGCCGGTCAGTACGTAAGTCAATACGAGCAAGAAACAGAAGACCTCCTGGGGGCCGGCCTACGGCGCACAGCGCGAATAGCCTGCGTCAAAGGGTATATCTGGCGCGAAAGGCGACAATTAGATGAAGCTATTGATCTCTTGGAAAAGCGTCTGGCAGTTTTGCAGCGCGCTGATTTTTCTGTGCCGGAAGTAGCCGCGCTTCGGATGCAGTTAGCCCAACTCTACGCAGATAAGGGCCTGCTGGAGGAGGCCGAGTCACATGTGGCAGCGGCCATAAACCGCTATCGCACTGTATTTTCGGATAGCCATCCCGGTACGCTGAGGGCTTACCTGGCGCTGGGAGATATACGCGCCCGAAAAGGCTCTCTGTCTGAGGCCCTACAATATGTTGACTTCGTCATACCCATTCTACAAGGCCCTGCCAGTCAGATGTACGGTGCACGTCTGCTGCTTTTGGAGGCTTTGCAGGCAAAAGCCCGATATTTGCTATCGGCCTATCGTGTCTCAGGCTCGGAGGACGCGCTGGCTAAAGCGCAGAATGCTGTTCAGGAGGGCTATCGGTTAGTCGCGCAGCTGCGCCAGTCCGTGCGCACCGTAGAGCAGGTATTAGCCCTGTCTTCACGCCTGGAATACCTGACGGAAACGGGTGTTGCTACATCATGCCAGCAGTATGCCTGCGACAACAACAGCAGACACCTGAAGGAAGCCTTCGAAGCAGCACAGCGAAGTCAGGACTTTGTTTGGGGGCCTGCTCAGATTAAAGTTGGCAAGGAGGCATCTGACCTTGTAATGCTGAGCAGCAGGCGTTTGTATGCCGCATGCTTAGAGCAGATCGTCCGATACCAGCGCGTGTTAGGTGAGGCAACGCCAGACCATCCGGAGAAGATCCTGCATCAGGTGGAAGCCTTGAGAAGTGCGAATACGGCCTATTACGGCTTCTTAGATACGCTTAACTGGGAGCATCGGTCGCTGTCTATTGCTTACCTGCCGGTTGACGCCAATCAGATTGCTGCCAAACTCCCTAAAAAAGAGGCCTTTGTGCAGTATTTCGTGGGTCAGGAAGCTGTCTATGTCTTCATACTTGCACGCAAGGCGCCACTCGATGTGATGGAGATACCGTTGGATTTTCCGCTGTCGGAGTGGGCGGATGCCATGCGCTCTGCTATTGTTTCCCGTACTGAGCGGATGCAAAAGTTCTACGAGCCGGCCCACGATCTTTATCGGCGGGTGTTCAAGCCTGTGGAACAGCGCCTGTCGGGGCGGGTGGAAAGCATAGCCATCGTACCGCACGGGGCGCTTTCCAATGTGCCCTTCGGAGCGTTATTGGCAATCCCACCCAAGCCCAAGAAAGCGCATCAGCCTTGCGATTACCATTATTTGATGAAGCGCTACGCTATTTATTACGCCTATTCGGCAAATCACTGGCTTGCCAGCCGGAAGTATGATGTGCGGTGGCCGGAGCGTCGTGCCCATGTAATAGCGCCGAAGGACGAGCAGTTGAAGAAAGGCAAGGAAGAGGCTCGAAACGTCGGGCGTCTTATAGGTTGTAAACCGCTGAGCGATACGCTCAGCAAGGCGCAACTGCTCGATACCCTGCGTAAAGCGCTGCTGCTCCACATCGTTGGACACAGCCGGGCCGCTAACGACGCGGTGATTTATTGGAACGGTGCCCTGCAGGACAGCGCCGAGCATCTGTACGCCTCCGACGTGCTGGCCCTTTCGTTGAGAGTGCGTCTGGTGGGCCTTTCGGCCTGTGAAACCGCCCTACCTGCTTACTATCATCCGTACGGCCTGAGTATGGCGAGGGCTTTTGCCTATGCAGGCGCGGCCTGTGTAACAGGCGCCGATTGGGCCATCGAAGACAATGCCTCCCAAAAAATTATGGAGGACTTCTATAGCCTGCTGCGTAAACGGCGCACGGACAGCAAGGCGCATGCTCTGCAAGAGGCCCAAAGAGACTTTTTAGAGCAGTGCAACAGCCGTACGAGTCATCCCTGCTACTGGGCGGGCTTTCGACTATACGGCGACGCTCGGCCCTTTGAGCGGCCGGAGCGGCGCGCCATTCGCCAGATGGCACGGGCGGTGCGCAAAGGGCTCAGGCATCTATCTCCTTGACAGCCTCAGATGTTCGCCCGCCGACGGAGCGGATTTCTTCTTTGCCCTACCTTTGCCCGAAGAAAATAGGGGCACAGGCGCCATAGAATGAAGTGCCTGAGCCGTGTCGCTCATCCTTCTCTCGACCTCTGTAAGCAGAAAAGCCTTGCGTGCCATCAAAAACGCTCTGAGACGCTGGTACCAGCGTTTGCCTCGCAACGAAGCGGGCGACATCCGCTGGGGCGCATACGTCCGCCGGTGGGTTATCCGCCTGATGCTTTGGTTTTTTGGCATTACGGTAGGCTTAGTGGTGCTGTATCGCTTCGTGCCGGTGCTGGTAACGCCGCTCATGGTCATTCGCACCATAGAACAGGCTGCCGATAGTCAGCGCCCAGTGCGCTGGAAGCACGACTGGGTATCGTTCGGGGCGCTCTCACCCAAGCTGCAGCTGGCCGTCGTATGCGCCGAAGACCAGGCCTTCCTGGAACACTGGGGCTTTGACTTTCAGGCCATTGAGAAAGCCATGGAACACAACCGCAAGAGTCGCCGCCTTCGGGGAGCCAGCACCATCAGCCAGCAGACAGCCAAGAACGTCTTCCTGTGGCCGGGCCGTTCCTGGTTGCGCAAAGGCCTGGAGGTGTATTTCACTTTCCTCATAGAGACCCTCTGGAGCAAGGAGCGCATCATGACCGTTTACCTCAACGTCATCGAGTTTGGCGACGGCATATACGGGGCCGAGGCCGCTGCCCGGTATTTCTTCAACAAGAGCGCCGACCAGCTTACGCGTGAGGAGGCAGCGCTGCTGGCGGCTGTATTGCCTAATCCGCTCAAGCGCAATCCGGCACGGCCCTCTTCACTGGTGCGCAACCGACAGCAGTGGATCCTGAGCCAGATGCGCATGTGGGGCGGACGCATTGACTACGACGAACCCAACACGCCGCGCCCCCGACAGTAGCGGCGCTCAGCCCAGACCGGTATGCGACTTTTTTCAACCCTGCTCCTCGGCGCTTTGCTCCTGATGTTGCCCGCCCACCGGCGCGAAGGCCCGCTGCCACCTAAAGGCGACTGCGACCCAATGGCCCGGCCCTTCTATGGGTATTCCTTCCTGCTGCCCGAAATCATCAATAAAAACGCTGCCTACGCCCCCTTCTTCACCCGTTGGGACGACTACTACGACCGCTACTACTTCCAGCAAGACCACCAGCGCGAGGAAAATATCGCCGAATGGCGCGAGCGCTTTTGCAGTATTGCCAAGCCGGAAGACGTGGATATGGTGGTCTATAAGGCCAATACAAACGACCTGCTGATGCTGCGCGACCTGGCCTTCGCGCGCGCCGAGCCAGAGCAGATACCGTACCCCTTCATCGGCAACACCTTTGCGGAGGTATTGGCCTACAACGGCTGCATCGAAGCCTTAGATTACCTGGTCTTTGCCCGCCAGTGTGAACCCTACGTTACGCAACCCAACGACGGCTGGACGCGCTCGGAACGCAACGTCGAGCTCATGCAGCAACTCATCGAAGAGGGCAAGGAGCGCCTGATGCACACCTCCTCGCACTTCTTGCGTATGCGCTATGCCTATCAGGTGGTGCGCTTAGCCCACTATGCCGGCCTATGGCAACAGACGGTGGACCTGTACAACTGCTTGCTGCCCAAAATTGACCGCCGGCGCCCCAGCGTGGCCTATTACTGGACGCTGGGCCATCTGGCTGGCGCCCTCCAGCGGCTGGGCAAAACGGCCGAGGCCGCCTATCGCTATTCCCTTATCTTCCGTTATTGCCCATCCAAGCGCATCCAGGCATTCCGAAGCTTCTATTTGAAGGATGAAAACGACTGGAAAGCCGCCCTGCGCCTGTGTCGCAACGATGCCGAACGCGCCACACTGCGCCTGCTCAGAGCCGCCAAAAACCGGCCCTTCGCCGTGGCAGACCTGGAAGCCATCTACCGCCTCGAGCCGCAAAGCCCCCACTTAGAGCTCATGCTCGTAGGCATGACGCAGGAACTGGAGCGCATCTTCCTCTACACCGCCACAACGCGCAAGCGAAGAGGCGGGCCTATTCTGCGCGAGCCGTACGACAACGCCGCCCGGCGCCTGATTGACCTGCAAACCACCACCCGCCGCATCGCCCGCGAGGGCAAGACGCCCAAACCGCAACTTTGGCAGGCCATAACCGGCTATCTGGAACTCTTGGCCAACGACCCCGTGGCCGCCGATACCACCTTCAAGCGCACCTTAGAACGCCTGACCCGCGACAAATACGACCAGACCTTGAAGCGCCAGATAGAAGTATGGCAATTGCTAAGCCGGCTGCTCCAACTGGACGGCAAAACGGAAGCAACGGACGAGGTGTACTTCGACTTACGTAGCGAGAGCCTCTTCCGCGAAATACCGGCTTTCGACCCCTTTGCACGCGACTTATTGGGCGACCGCTACGCCGCCCAACGGCATCCGGGCAAAGCCGTCGTCGTCGCTTATGGCCCCAACGCCATTCTGTACAACCCTAAATTGGACGAACTCGACGACCTCATCCGACTGGCGCGCAGCGACACCAGCGTCTTCTTGTTCAAACTCATGCCCGGTGACACCAGCATGGAGCAAATGCTGTCGCGACTGCTCGAAATCAAAGGTGCCTACCTGCTCGGACAGGGGCAGCCCGAAGCTGCCTTAGCCGTATTGCAGCAAATACCGCCTACCCAACGGCTTTACATGGAGCAGTTTAGCCCATTCAAAGAATTTTTTGATGAAAAAATCCATCGCCCCGTAACCGATACCCTGCTACTGAACCGGCTCGAAATCGCCGAAAAAATCATTGAATACGACCAACGCGCCAAAGCGGCCTTAGCCATGAACGAACCCGTGGCAGCCTGGTACCTTTATTTAGTTGGTCTGGCCTATTACAATATGTCCTACTTCGGCCATGCCTGGGCGGTTACGGATTTCTACCGCAGCGGCTACAACTGGAACCGACTGGCGCAAGGGCCGGTCTTTCCGTTGCGCAATAGCCCCAGCGGCAATCGGGAGAATACCGACGTGAGCCTGGCGCTCTACTATTTTGAGCGGGCGCTCGCGGAAGCGCGCAACCCCGAACTGGCTGCCCGCGCTGCCTTCATGGCCGCCCGTTGCCAGCAAAAACAGTGGTTCGCCCACCCCGATTGCCGCTACCGACCCGGCAGCAGAATGGTGCCCCAGTTGCCCGAAGCGTATAGCGGCTACTATAAGCGCCTCAAGCGCTACGAAAAGACGGCTTCGTACCAGAGGATCGTCGAAGAATGCCGCTGGCTGCCTTATTACCAATAGGCTTTTGTCGGTCCTGCGTCGGAAAAATCCTTTTAACATCTGCATTGTTCTGTACGGGCTCCCTTTTTGCAGGGGCGAATACCTACCTTTGCGCGGTTTTAAAAAAGCAGCGTCTGCTGCTCGTTTTTTCATTAAAAATAAACAACTATACTACCTTCATGCCTTACTTATTCACCTCCGAGTCGGTGTCGGAAGGACACCCCGATAAAATTGCCGACCAGATCAGTGACGCCATACTGGATGAGTTTTTGCGCCTCGACCCAGACTCCAAGGTGGCCTGCGAAACGCTGGTAACCACGGGGTTAGTCGTCGTGGCCGGCGAGGTGCGTTCGCGCGCCTACGTGGACGTGCAGGAAGTGGCGCGCCGCACCATTCAGCGCATCGGCTACACGCGCGCCGAATACCAGTTTGAAGCCCAGAGCTGCGGCATCATCAGTGCCTTGCATGAGCAAAGCCCTGATATTGCCCAGGGCGTGGACGTCGGTCGCAGCGAAGATGACCAGGGCGCCGGCGACCAGGGCATGATGTTCGGATACGCTACCAACGAAACCGACAATTACATGCCGCTGGCGCTGGAACTGTCGCACCAGCTGCTGCTCAACCTCTCCGAAATACGCCGCGAAGGCAAGCAGATGAAATACCTGCGCCCCGACGCCAAGAGCCAGGTAACGGTGGAATACAGCGACCGCCACGTGCCGCGCCGCATTGACACCATCGTGCTCAGCACCCAACACGACGACAACGTCAGCCAGGAGCGCATTGCGCGCGACATTCAGCGCATCCTCATCCCGCGGGTCAAGAAGCGCCTGCCCGCGCGCCTGCAGCGACTTTTCACAAAAGACGTTCGCTACTTCATTAACCCGACGGGCAAGTTCGTCATCGGCGGCCCACACGGCGATACGGGCCTGACGGGCCGCAAAATCATTGTGGACACCTACGGCGGTAAAGGCGCACACGGTGGCGGCGCCTTTAGCGGCAAAGACCCCTCCAAGGTAGACCGTTCGGCCGCGTATGCTATGCGCTATATCGCCAAAAACCTCGTCGCTGCTGGCCTGTGCGACCAGGCCTTAGTGCAGGTGGCCTACGCCATCGGTGTAGCCCAACCCGTAGGTCTGTACGTCAACACTTACGGAACCTGCCGCGTCCGAGGCCTCAGCGATGGCGAAATTGCGCGCCGCCTGCTGGACCTCTTCGACCTGCGCCCAGCGGCTATCGTCAAACGGTTAGGACTGAAAAACCCCATCTTCTCCGAAACAGCAGCCTACGGCCACTTTGGCCGCACACCCCAGAAAAAAACGGTGCTCTTTGGCGAAAACGGCCAGGCTATACCGCGTGAAGTGGAAACCTTCACCTGGGAAAAATTGGACGCCGTGGACGACATCCGCCGCGCCTTCGGTCTTTGAGGAAATGCTGAAAAACTCATTACTGCTCTGTCTGTGCTGGGCCGTCGCAGTGTCGCTCTCGGCCCAATCCCTGTACATGCCGCGCAACCTCCGGCGCGCTTACGAGAAGCAAACGCGCTCGTGGGATGGCCGCCCGGGGCCAAAGTATTGGCAGAACCGCGCCGAATACCGTATCGAAGCGGCACTCTCTCTGCCGGAGCGTCAGGTGCGCGGGCAGGCCGACATTCGGTACTTCAACCACAGCCCGGATACGCTGAAGGTCATTCGCCTCAAACTGGCTCACGACCTGTACCGCAAAAATGCGCCGCGCGCTTTTGACCTCAACCCTAAAGCCGTTACGGACGAAGGTGTCGAAGTCGCAGAAGTACGTATCAACGGTGCCGTCGTCGAGAAAAGCCGCTGGCGGCGCTTTGCTACCTTCTTAGACGTCCCGCTGGAGGAGGCGCAAAGGCCCGGCCAGGTGTTGGAGTTGTCCATCAGCTGGCGTTTCGAAGTGCCGCCTGCTGCCGGCGCTCCGCGCGAGGGTGTGTACGACTCCACCACGTGGTTCGTGCCTTACTGGTACCCGCAGGTGGCCGTCTATGACGACTTACGCGGCTGGGCCGATGCCCCTTACACGGGTATGCAGGAGATGTATAACGACTTCGCCGATTATCAGGTGCGCATTACCGCGCCGGCCCACGTCATGGTGTGGGCCACCGGTGTTTGGCAAAACCCGCAGGAAATTCTGCAAACGGAGTTTTACCAACGCTATCAGCGCGCCCAAACGGCAGACTCGGTGCTGGCCATTTTTTCCAAAGAGGACTACAGCCGTAAAGCACAGTTTTTCCGTTCAACGGATACGCACACCTTCGAGTTTCGGGCTGAAAACGTGCCGGATTTTGCCTTCGCCACCAGCAGTTATTACCTGTGGGATGGCGCCTCAACGGTCGTTGACCCGGCAACGGGGCGCCGGGCCTTTGTGAGCGCGGCTTACAAGCCGCAATCGCTCGACTTCCGGCGCGTATGCCGGGCTGCTGCCGACGCCCTGCACCTCATGTCGCGCTGGTTGCCCGGATATGCGTATCCGTACCCCACCATGACGGTCTTCAACGGCAGCGGTGGCATGGAGTTTCCCATGATGTGCAACAACGGTAGCACCCACCCCGGCAGCCCTGTGGGCCTGACGGTGCACGAAACGGCGCACACGTATTTTCCTTTCCTGATGGGCATCAACGAACAAGACTACGCCTGGATGGACGAAGGCTGGGCGGCCTTCTTGGATGTGCTCGTTACGGACTCCTTGGAGGGCAAAGCCACCGGTCGCTTGCGCAATTACCCCGACTTTGCCGGCACCGATGCCGACATGCCGCCTATGGTGCCGTCGCGGCATTTAGCCAGCCCGGCCTACCGCGTGGCGGCCTACAACCGCCCTCAAGCGGCCTATTTCGCCTTGTACCAGATGCTGGGCTATGAACGCTTCCATCGCTGCATGACCACATACATTGAGCGCTGGAAAGGCAAACACCCACAGCCTTTCGACTTTTTCTTCACCTGGAACGAAGCCGCTGGCGAAAATCTGGTCTGGTTCTGGAAGCCCTGGTTCTTTGATTGGGGCTATCCGGATCTGTCTGTAGCGGGTGTTACGAAAAAAGGCGTAATCATTGAAAACACAGGCACGATGCCGCAAACCATCAGTGGCACCATTACCTACACCGACGGCACCGAGCAAACCTTCTGGTACACCGCTGACGTATGGAAGAACGGGCGCCGTACCTTTGTTGTGCCGCTCCGCAAGCGCCTTGCCGTTCGACAGGTGCAGCTGGGCCATCCACAGGTATCCGATGCTGACGCCAGCAACAACGCCTGGCCGCGCTAATCCCGCATAGTTCTGCTTTGCCAACCAGACGCCTCGCCCGCACATGAGAAGCACTCCAGCCTTTCCTTCCGCCTATCAGGTATTTGTTCGTGCAGGGCGGCTATTGGCCGCCGGAGTAGTGCTGTGCCTTGTAGGCGCAATGCCGCTACGAGCACAGCAGACTTTTGTTTTTTCTTTGGATGGAAAAACCTATCGGGTGGAGGCGACCTGGAGTGTCAAGCATGCGGGCAGCACGTACGCTAATGCCACGGCACACACGCTGGATTTTTCCAAAGGCAACGCCTTCGACCTGGAAGTGCAATTCCGCCTCCTCGACGAAACGCCACCACCGGAGGCGGAGCTGCTTCTGGGTTTTCAGTATCGCCATGGCGGCAGCACATTGGCCCCTACCGAAGGCGAAAAGCGCGCGCGCGGCTTGCGGCATTTTCAGCGCTTTCAGGCCGTAGGCGGCGGCAACGCCACGCTGACCCTGACGCCCAGAATCTGGCGCCGCACGCCGGAAGGCAGCGTGGAAATCCTGGCCTCCGGCACTCCCATTACGCTGGGCTTTGCATCTGCTGCAGCCTCAGCCACACCCGTAGCCGCCGCACCCACAGCCACCGCCGACACTACAGCCCGCCCATCAGCGCCCCAGCCGGCGCCGCCACCGCAGGAGCCACCGCTAACGGCCGCCCAAAAAGCTGAAAACGAAGCCTATGCAAAAGCCGTTAGCACCCCCGACTCGGCCCAGCGCATACGGGCCATGATTGACTTCGTGGACCAGTACCGGGCCGCCAATCCACCCTCGCTCAACGTGCAAAAGGCCCTACGAGAAGTGCCGCTGAGCGCCAGCCTACCGCAATCACAGGCGTCCGGCCAGGTGTCGTATGTGCTCGACTACGCCGTCAGACCCGTCATTGACTCCGCCCAGGCCGACCGCTGGCGCTGGGAACTGAAAAACATCGCTCCCGGGCGCTTCCAACTTAACCTGAGCCCACTGAGCGATACGGTAACGACCTTTACCCTCGCCGATGCGGGCAAAAGCGCGCCCTTCGACCGCCCGCGCCTCCTGCAACCATTTGAAAAAATGCAGGTGGCTCTCGTCGGTCAGACCGCAGATGACTTCACGCTCCGCCTCGTGGGCGGAACACCACCGTTCATGGTCTATCTGCTCCAGGACCGCGTAACGCGCATGCGCTACATGGTCTCCCAAACGGACACCACCATCACCCTGAGCAAAGCCGCCTGTACCGTCTGCCAGGACGGCCCTCACACGTTGGAGGTCTATACTGGCGACTTCAGCACGCTGCTCCTGCGCGAAATGGACGCTATCCAGATAGACCGCCCCAACCGCTTGCCACTCATCGTGGTGCTGAGTGTCGCCCTGTTCTTGCTCATCGTCTTCCACAAGTCCATCGGCCAATGGTGGCGCCATTACCGGTACCGGCGCAAACTGCGCGAAATTGAGGCCTGGGAGCGCATCATCGAGGAGGAGATGAAACGGCGGAAAAAGACGTAAGCGGGCCCTGCGCGATGCCTGGCTTGTTGAGGTGCCCAACCCGGCGCACCCTGTTCCCAGCGTTTTGCCTTTAGACTCGCGCGGAAGGCGTATCCCTGACGAGATATGCCTTGCCCACCCCGGAATACCTTAGAAACAAATGGCCGGGTTCAGAGATGTCCTCATTCATGATTACGATAGTCTCAATCTACACTCGAATTGGATAACGATCAAGTCGCATCTACCTGAGCTGAGAGAAAAGTCAAATCCATTCTGGGCAATACCTGACCGGGTTTCCTCTTTGTCAAGTCAGCCATGTTTTTGCCGGAAGTTTTATATCATTAGCGTCTGGTGGACTGTCGCCTCGCGAAGGCTGTTGTTGTCTTTAAGGCTGTCGGGGTGCCTGCTTCGGCAGGTTCTGCTCTCAGGGTTTCGCCCTGAAGACCTCCTGTCTGTTTCGTCTTTTTTGAAGTCAGCGCTATCGCCGCAAGGAAAAATGGGTTTATGACTAAAACTGGCAAAACAAGGCCGGAAGGGGGCTGTTTCCCTTTCAGACTACAAAATCCGCTGTCATGTTTTACAAGTCATTGGTTTTGCTTTTGGTGGGTCTTTCCCTATGTCGGTGTGTCTTTGCCCAGACCTGGCAGGCGACTTACACGGGCCCCGGCATTCACAGTCCGTCTGACGATACAGATCTGGAATGGGTATGCCCGCTGGCCGGGGGCGGAGCTATTATTTGTTCGTATGGAGGGCTGACCCTCAACGATGCCAACCTGCTGATTGGCCTGACACCGGAGGGTACCCCTGTCTGGAGGCGGGTGTATCGCCTTTCCAACCCGCCGGTGTCAGGCTCCTGGGTGGAGACGGTGTATGTGTACGCCCTTCCGAATGGCAATGCGTTGGTACTGTTTCACATCAAGGTACCGGGTGGGATTGTGGTGCGCAATCGAACGCTGATTGCGGAGATTTCCGCCACGGATGGCTCTATTGTTTGGCAGCGCTATCCGGGTACGAACGATGTTCCGCTTTTTTACTCTTGCGCTTTAGTGAGGCCTGACGGCATTTATTTGGGTGGTCGCGCGGGCAATGCCCTGAGCCTGGCGAAGCTGGATTTTTCGGGTAATTTACTGTGGCACAAGACGTATAGCGATGGGGCGGCAGGGGTCATCAGCGAGGCCACGCGCCTGGCGCTGTCTCCAGACGGCCACCTGTACGCAACGGTGCGCAATTTTACGCTTTCCGATATCACCGACTATTTTTCTGTGCTCAAGTTCACTGCCGCTGGCGACTGGGTGTGGGCGAGGCGCTATCGTGTGGATAACGGCGCCCGAAAGGCCATTTTGAACGGGTTAGCCGTCAGTGAGGGCGGCGATCCGCTGATTTTAGGCGTCAGCTATTTGCCTGGCCCGGTGTCGTTTGTGTCCTTTTTCCTGCGTTTGGATGGCCAGGGCAATGTTGTGTCGGCCTGGCGCAGGTTCAACAACCCTACGGCCGGCACGACCATCCAGGACATCATCCCGCTGGGCGGCGACGAATACCTGCTGTGCTTCGACGCCCCCAACCGGGCGCTTCAATACGCGCGCTATCACCTCGATCTTGGAGTGGAATGGGTGCGCGGCTATGAGGTGTCGGACTTCGCTTATGTGCACTATAAAACGGCCCTCGGCCCCGATGGCTACCTGTGGAGCGTCAGCCAGCGCCTCAACCTGGACCCCCTGGGGCGCCTTTCGGTCGTAACGCGCTCCGACGAGATCTTCTTCGACCAGCCGTCGTGTTGCCTGAAAGAAGGGACGCTCACCACCATACCGTACGCAGATGCCTTTCAGGTGGCGCCAGTAACCTATTCGCCACAAACCAACGCCTGGCCTTTGGAAAGCCTGACACTTACCGCTACCGCGCCTAATATCAACCGCCAGTGGCTTTGCCAGTCCCAAAGCCTGGCAATCGCTTTGAGCGACACGCTGGTCTGCACGGGCGGCTGCATTCTCGCTCGGGTGAACAGCCCGGACGCAGGAGCCATTACCTGGCAAGTGGCCGGCCAGGCGCCTGTAACCTCTGACCAACCCGTCTCCCTGTGTTTTGACCGCCCCGGAGAATATCGAATTACGGCCACAAGCACAAGCGACAGCTGCCGGCGCGGCACGGCCACAGTGCGCGTGTTTGACCTGCCAACGCCCTCAATCAGCGTTTCTGACTCCGTGCTTTGCCCGGGCGAATGTGTGCGCTTCCGCCTGGATAGCCTATTGGGCGGCTACACATATCGCTGGACGTTCGAGGGTGGAGCGCCAGATACATTTACCGGCGTGAAGCCGCCAGAGGTCTGCTATGCCCAGTCCGGTCGCTTCGAGGTGCGTGCGCAGGTCGTGGGCTGCCGCGCCGAGGGTGTCGCATGGGTGATGCCCGATTACCAGCCCGCGTTGGTCGCCAATGCGTTTACGCCCGACGGCGATGGAACCAACGACCGCTTCTTCCCCCGCCTGCGCTGTCCTGCCGACCCTTACCGCTTCGTCATCTACAACCGCTGGGGGCAAAAGGTCTTTGAGTCCGCTCGAAGCGGCGAGGGCTGGGATGGCACGCGCAATGGCACTCCGGCGCCCTCCGACACGTATGTCTGGGTGCTCGAACTGCGCGACATACGCGACGACGGCCAGGCCGTCAGCGAAGTGCTGCGCGGAGAGGTAGTGCTGTTGCGATAAAGCCTGAGGGCTCCATGCTCTTGCTCCGTTGAAGTTTCCGCCTGAGCGGGTGCTGTTTTCGTTCTTGCGAGGTTGTGGATTTACCAATCTCTACTTCTCGGGTCCGGCCCTGATGACGGGGTAAAAAAAAACTGCGCCGCCTCGGGGGAGGGGCGCAGTTTTTTTTTACCC
>CAZYEV010000099.1:0-102503 GCA_964646615.1 uncultured Saprospiraceae bacterium | reverse complement strand
GCCCGTAACACCGCCGGCGCCCAACATATCCGAAGCGGTTAAGAATGCCGACCCGTTGCCCCAAGTGAAGCCGCAGGCACCTGCCGCATCGCCCACACCGCCGCCCAGCTTCCCGGCGCCACCGCCCGAAGCCGAAGCGCTTTTTGAATACAAACAGGCCGTCGAACTATCGGAAAAACTCTCCGAATTGCCCATACCCGACCTGCGCAAGGCCATCGGCCTCAACGACAAGCTCTTGCTCACACGCGAACTCTTTGGCGAAGACAGCGAGGCATTTGAAAAAACCATCAGTGCCCTGAACAACTTCAGCTCCATGGAGCAGGCCAAAGCGTTCCTGCTCGAACACTGCGTGATGCGCTACCGCTGGACCGACAAAAAGCGCATCGAAACGGCCAAGAAATTTATCAAATTGGTACGACGCCGCTACGCCTGATGCGCATCCTGGTCGTCGGTCAGGGCATTGCCGGCACTGCGCTGGCCTGGGCGCTCCTCCGACGCGGCGCCAGCGTACACGTAGCCGATGGCGACCTGCCGCATCCGGCCTCCACAGCCGCTGCAGGGCTTATCAATCCGGTTACGGGCAAGTTTTACGTCAAAACCTGGCGCTACGACGACTTCTTCCCCGTGGCGCAGCGCTTCTATGCCGATCTGGAAGTGTCGTTGGGTGTCTGCATCTGGTCGGAAGTGCGCGTGTTGCGCGTGCTCGATACGCCCAAAGCCGCCAACGATTGGAATGCGCGCTCAGGCGCCCCCGCGTACGCCGGGCTCCTCAGCACGTGCATCCATGCTGGCCCGTGGCAACCCCTTGTGCGGTACAGCGGCCTTTGGGGCGAAACACGCGGCGCCGCCCGCGTGGATTTTCCGCAGCTGCTCAGCGCCTTTCGGGCGCATTTCATCCGGCAAGGGCTTTTTTTCCCTAAAAAAATTACCCCTGAAGCCGCCGTGGATGCTGCACCCGACTACGACGCGGTGGTCTTTTGCGAAGGCTGGCGCGGGGCACTCAACCCGTTTTTCCCTGACCTGCCCTGGCGGCTGACCGCTGGCGAGGCCCTGCTTATTCGCCTGGCGCCCCCTGCCGCCCCCTCGCTGCGCGATGTGCTGAAAAAGAACCTGCTACTCATCCCGCTCTCCGACGGCCTTGTATGGGCAGGCGCTACGTATCGGCACTGGCAGCCAACCGACCCGGTGCCTGCACCAGACACGACAGCCATTGAGGAAGAACTGCGACAACTGCTGCAAGTGCCTTTTGAAGTGGTGGGGGTGGCCAGCGGCATTCGGCCTACCGTGCGCGACCGCCGCCCGCTTATAGGAAATAGCGCGCAGCGTTCCGACTTTTTTATTTT
This sequence comes from uncultured Saprospiraceae bacterium, assembly GCA_964646615.1. Taxonomy (GTDB): domain Bacteria; phylum Bacteroidota; class Bacteroidia; order Chitinophagales; family Saprospiraceae; genus M3007. The sequence continues at coordinate 101,160 of CAZYEV010000099.1, read as the reverse complement.
TAATGGCTTAGGCACCAAAGGTGCCTTGCTGGCGCCCTATTGGGCCGAACATCTGGCCCAACACCTGCTGGAAGGCAGCGCGCTATCGCCTGAAGTGCGGCTCGACCGGCCTTAGTCCGCTGGCGATGAGGCGGGTGGCTCGCCCAGCGGTAGGGTAGGGTTGATGCTGCGCGACATGTCCACGTACAGTGTGCGCCACAGCGGATGGTCTTGCAGCCAGCGCAAATGGCGCTGTATGGTGTCCATATCGCCGCGGATGGCAGGGCCAGTTTGCATGCTTTCGGGAGAGTCCAGCAGGGCTTTGGCCAGCGTTTCTTCCATGAGCGGGTGCAGCATCTCGAAAGGCAGGCCCTGTTGTTCGAGGATGCGTTCGGCCACGGCGAAGCAGTGATTGGCAAAATTGTTGGCAAAGACCGCTGCAATGTGGAGCACGGCGCGCTGCTCGTCGGTGATGTGGTACACCAAATTGCCAATGACTTTGGCGATTTTCTTCAAGAGGGCGAGGTCTTCGGCGCTGGCGGCGTCCACACAAAAAGGCACTTTTGACCACAGAGGCACGTGTTCGGCAGAGAAGGATTGGAGGGGGTAAAAGACGCCGTAGCGCTGGCAGTAGGGGGCCAGAATGGCACCGGGTGTGGCGCCGGAAGTGTGGGTAAAGAGCGCATTGGGAGCGTACTGGCTGAGTTGGGCGCCGACGTCGGCGATGGCGTCGTCGCGCACGGCCAGGATGACCCAATCAGCGTTGGGTGCAATGTCGGCCCACTGGTCCGACCACTCGGCGTGCAGTTCGTCAGCCAGGGTTTGGGCGGCCCCGGCAGAGCGGTTGAGCACCTGTGCGATGCGCAAGTTCTTGGCGCGCAGGCGGCGGCCCAGATGGGTGGCGATGCGACCGGCACCCACCAGCACGATGCGGGCGAGCAGGTTCATGCGAGAAGCGTGGTGAACGTGTAAGCGTACATGCTCAAAAAAGGGCCGGACACCGGCCTATTCGTCTGGCGCAGCGAGTGGTATGGCTTCATTGCTCGCGTTGGGCGAGGATGAGAATAAGGGTGCTCTGTTCGGGGCTTACGATGCGGTCCACTCGGGCGTAAATGCCCGGCTGGAGTTCGGCCTCTTCGCCTAAGCGCATGGCCGGGCGGGCGGCCTCCAACACATCCGCCCAGGCCTTGAGCGGCGCCTGCTTGGGCGAAAAAGTGCTCAAGAACACCAGCTGGCGAGCGGCTTCTTTGAGCCACATGGAGTCGGGGAAGCGGCTGTAGTCGCCCTGGACGGTGAAGCGGAATTCCTGGCGCGTGTCGCGACACACCTCCTGGCCGATTTCCAAGAGCACCTGCGTATCGAGCAACAGGCTTTCTAAGGATTGGGTGCCCTGACGCTCGAAGCGGTACTCCAGCACGTGGGGCAAGTCCTGGCTAAAAATAGGCTCTGGTTTATACGGGCATTTGGGCGAGGCATTGCAGGCCCCCAGCCACAGGGCAACACCGCCGGCAATAAAGGTCAGGTAGCGCATAGGAGCAGCAAAATTGCAACGAAATCGGACGTTTGTGGTGTCAATCCAGATAATACCGCGCCACCAGCCCGAAGTAATCGCCCACGTGTGGGACGGGATAGACGCGCTCGCGCCCATCGAATTTGCTCAGAAATACGGTATCGTACAGGTGAAAGGGCGTGATGCAGTACGACAGGCCGGCGAAGAAGCCGCCCCGGTTTTTGGCGCGAAACTCTAAGCCCAGCACCGTCAGGCTGGCCGGCAGAACGAAGGATTTGTGCAGGGCGAGCACCTGCATATGTTGCTCACGCGTACCTAAGTCGCTGGGCAGCGTCTGCAGGTTGACACCCGTGCCGAGTGAGAGTAGCAGCCGTTCGCTCATGCGCTGGTAATAGGTAATGAGGAGGGGAATCTCGTAGAGCGTGGTGTTGAGGCGCGCACTCAGCGCTTGCTCTTCGTAGGTGGCGGAGCAGTCGTAGTTGCGCAGCAGCAGCGTAAAGCCGCCCTGCAACTGGAAGCGCTTCGACAGCCGGAAGGTAGCCAGCCCGCCCACCTGGAAGCCCGTGCTGGGGTCTATCTGATACCGGACACCCTCGGCCTCCCGCACGGTGTTGCGCACGCGAAACAAAGCGCTGGGCGTAATGACGCCCGCCTGGATGCCAAAGTTGAAGGCCGGGTCCTTCAGGTCGTCGGACTCCTGGGCGGCGCCGACTAAAGGTGTCGCGGCAAGGAATACTAATAATGAATAGGTGCGGTAGAGGAGCACAGGTATCGGCATAGCGTCGTGTTGTTTTTGGAAGTACAGGCGAAGAACGGCATTTGCAGCGAATGGGCGGATGGAAGACCAACGTTTTGTTGTTCCTTTGCCGTCGAATGCGCGTTGACCGCTGAGGAACATGAACTGGAGAAACCTCCTGCCGCTGCTACACAAAGAAATGGTGCTTGAATTGCGCCAGCGCTACGCGCTTAGTGGTATTGTGTTGTATGTGGTCAGTATGGTTTTCGTCGTGTATGTGGCTTCGGTAAAGCCCACGCCGCCGGTCTGGAATACGCTTTTCTGGCTGATTATCTTGTTTGCCTCCATCAACGCCGTGGTGAAAAGTTTTGTGCGCGAAAGCGGCGCCCGGCAGCTGTACTACTACCAGTTGGCCGACCCGGCAGCATTGGTGTTGGCCAAAGTTCTGTACAATGCGCTTTTGCTGTTGGTGCTCGGGGGGCTGGCTGCGGTTGCCTTTACGTTGGTGGCCGATAGCCCGGTGCAGCGCTGGCCGCTGTTTGCCGGCACGCTGGCGCTGGGCAGTGTGAGTTTTTCCATTGCTTTCACCTTTATTTCGGCCATTGCCTCCAAAGCCGACCAGAGCGCTACGCTGGTGGCCATTCTGAGCTTTCCAGTGGTGTTGCCGGTGTTGCTCACGCTGATGCGCCTGTCGGCGGCTTGTTTTGTGCCGCCAGGCATGTCTGTGGATGCCTGGCCCGACGTGCGCAACCTGCTGGCCGTAGATGCTATCCTGATTGCCTTAGTTTTTGTTTTGTTCCCTTACATCTGGCGCGATTGAGTGCTGTTCCTTCGCCCGGCATCCTCTTGTGCTTCCGACTGGCTCTTGTTTTTCCTTTTTCATGTTTCATTTTTCCCTTTAAAAAATGTGGTGGAAAATAACCTCGGTAGTGTTGCTGCTGTACGCCATTATAGCGGGCTTTCTGGTGCCGCTCAAATCGGGCATTGAGCGCGTGGAGCCAAATGTCGCCCAAACGGGCCAGCAGGTGCAAATCCGCTTTTTTGGCTACAACACCTTTTTTGCGCGCCCCACCGGTGAGGCGCCCATTCGGGTCTGGTTGTACTACAACGACCAATACGCCCTGATGGCCCAGGCCGTTCGCCCGCTCAACGATACCATTTTGGAAGTGACCTTCCAGATGCCGGCCAACCTGCCTGAGGGCAAATCGTTTGTCCTGCTTAACGCCCTGGCCGACCACCCGACGGCAGGGGCGTCGTTGCTGCCCATTGCCCTCACGTTGCGCCAGGCGGAGGCGTCGGAAGGGCCTTTAGACCCGGCCTGGACGGCGCACCCGGTGGAGAAATTGCACCTGCAAAAAGGCTTTTCCTTTCCATACCAGAACATTTTGTACGAAACCATCCGGAACACCTACTTCCACGTGCCCATGTGGTTTGTGCTGCTGTTCCTCTTTGCCGCTTCGGTGTGGTACAGCATCCAGTATTTGCGCCGTCCTGAGGCCGACTTCGACCGCCGCGCTGCCGCTTACGCTGAGGTGGGCATTTTGTTTGGACTGCTGGGGCTGACCAGTGGCATGGTGTGGGCCAATTATACCTGGGGGAAGCCCTGGAGCAACGACATCAAACAGCTGATGACGGCGGTGGCACTGCTCATTTACTTCGCTTATTTCATTCTGCGCGGCTCGTTCAGCGACCCCGAAAAAGGCGCCCGTCTGGCGGCAGTATACAACATCTTCGCTTTCGCCTCACTCATCCCACTGCTGTACATCCTGCCGCGCATGTTCGACAGCCTGCACCCCGGCGCTACGGGTAACCCCGCCTTTGGCACGCAAGATTTAGATAACACCATGCGTGCCGTGTTTTACCCGGCCATCCTGGGCTGGACGCTGCTGGGCTTCTGGATTGCCGACCTGCGCATGCGCTTCCAACGCCTGAAAGACAAAGCCTTTGGACTGGACTAAACCGTATATTTTTTACCCCAGCCGCTCTATTGTGAACACTAAAAAGATTTAATTTTTTATGACTCGAACGATTTTGACCTTTGTTTTGTGGTTGGGCCTATCTTTGCCCGCCGCTTTCGCCGAAGGCAACCGCGATTTCATGCGAGAAACCGGGAAGATTTACGTCGTTGTGGCCACGCTCGTCGTCATCTTTCTGGGCATCGTAGGCTATCTGGTGCGGCTCGAGCGGAAACTAACCAGATTAGAGCACCTAACAAAAGATGACGCATGAGTGCCAAAGTCAGTTTCTTCAAAAGTGTCGAGCAGTACATTGACAAGGCAGCTGCCTACACCGACATCCCCAGCGGATTGGTCGAGCAAATCAAGGTCTGCAACTTAGTACTGCAAATCCGTTTCCCCGTCCGTGTGGGCGATAACTATCAGGTTATCGAAGCCTACCGCGTGCAGCACAGCCACCACCGCCTGCCCACCAAAGGCGGTATCCGCTACTCTGAAATGGTGGATCAGGATGAGGTCATGGCCTTAGCTGCCCTGATGACCTACAAATGCGCCTTGGTGGATGTGCCCTTCGGCGGCGCCAAAGGCGGCATCAAGATCAACCCGGCCAACTACACCGTCGAGCAGCTGCAGAACATCACCCGCCGCTACACCACCGAGCTGATCAAGAAAAACTTCATCGGCCCGGGCATTGATGTACCTGCGCCCGACTACGGCACCGGCCCGCGCGAAATGGCCTGGATATTAGATACTTATCAGGCTTTCCGCCACGGCGAAATTGACTCCATCGGCTGTGTTACGGGCAAACCTGTTACCCAAAACGGTATCCGTGGCCGCAACGAAGCTACGGGCCGCGGCGTCTTCTACGGCGTACGCGAATGCCTCTCCTATGCCGACGATATGAAGAAACTCGGCCTCTCGCCTGGTATTGCGGGCAAAACCATGGTCATCCAGGGCTTGGGCAACGTAGGTAGCCACACGGGCCTTATCAGTATCGAAGAAGGCGACGTCAAGGTGATCGGCGTCTCGGAGCGCGAAGGCTCCATCTACGACCCCAACGGCATAGACCTTGCAAAATTGCTCCAGTTCCGCAAGGAAACCGGCTCCATCATCGGCTTCCCTGGCTCCAAGCACATCGGTGGCCCATCGGCAGCCCTCGAACTGGAGTGCGACATCCTCGTACCGGCAGCGCTGGAAAATCAGATCACCCTCGAAAACGCCGACCGTATTAAGGCCAAAGTCATCGCGGAGGCAGCCAACGGCCCTGTTACTGCCGAAGCCGATGCCATTTTGCGCTCAAAGGGCATCCTTGTGCTGCCCGACTTCTACATCAACGCGGGCGGCGTAACGGTGTCCTACTTCGAATGGCTCAAAAACCTCTCACACCACCGCTTCGGTCGCTTAGAAAACCGCTTCCAGCGCAACATCTTCACCGGCCTTCTGAACAAGGTGGAGGAAATGACTGGCAAGCAAGTAACCCAACGCGACCGCGACTTCCTTACGCGCGGCGGCACAGAAATCGAACTGGTTAATTCGGGACTCGAAGACACCATGACCACCGCCTACCAACAAGTGCGCGAAACCTGGCGCGAAAACCCGAGCATCCCCGACCTGCGCACGGCAGCCTTCGTATGCGCACTGCGCAAAATTGCCAGCGACTACATCTCTATGGGCATCTTCCCATAGTCAGAAGTACGATATTCCTTCGGGAAAAAGACGCACATTCTTCAAACCCGTTTTGCACAAAGGCCAACCCTCGTACAGGGTTGGCCTTTTGCATGAAAAAACGCCGAAAATCACCTTTTCAACTGGAATATACTTTTGCCAAAATGTTTAAATTGGCTTACTCATCGCCCTAAAAATAATGCCAAACGACAAAATCGGCTTTTATGTCAAAATTAACAAATGATAATCGAAAAAAGCCTTGCCCATTATTCGTAGCCGCCATACCTTTGCAGAAATTTTTGGCGCAAAATATAATTTCTTTAACCGTTATCACACTATGGCAGACAAGCTTGATAAAACAGACTTGAAGATCCTCCGCATCCTTCAAGAGAACAGCAAGATCACCAACTTAGACCTGTCCAAAAAGATTGGTTTGTCTCCGGCACCCACGTTAGAGCGGGTGAAAAAGTTGGAAAACAATCGTGTCATCCTGAGCTATCACGCCCAGGTGAACCCCCAGATGCTGGGCCTCAATGTTAAGACCTTTGTCTTAGTGTCGCTGGCCTGGAAACGCGAGAATGCGTTGAACAACTTCTTGGAGAAAATCCAGCGCATTGATGAAATCACGGAATGCTACATCATTACCGGCGAAGCCGACTTCCTGATGAAGATTGTGTGTAAAGACCTGCCCACCTACGAACAGCTGCTCTTTAAGACGCTGAGCCAGATTGACGAAATCGAGCGCCTCCGCACGCTCATGACGCTCTCGACGGTGAAAGACTCGAAAATCCTTCCGTTTGAATACGAGGAGAAGTAAAGCTTAAACGAGATACGACTGCGAAAAAGGCGAAACAGCATTGTTTCGCCTTTTTTCGTTGCGGGCATGGCGCGAGCAAGCGCGTGCCTGTATCTTCGCAGGCCTAAACAAGGAAACGAGCCTCTCCAGCATGGAGCGAGAAAAGAAGGACAAGGATTTTGTGCATCAGCCCGAGTATCCGGGCGGGCCGAAGGCGATGAGTCAATTCATTTACAGCCAGTTGCGTTATCCGCCAGAGGCGTTGGCTGCTGGTGTGGAAGGTCGAGTCATCGTGGATTGCGACATTAACGACGCAGGAGAGGTAGTGGCTACACGTGTGCTCAAGGGCTTAGGCCACGGCTGCGACGAGGAAGCCGTGCGCGTCGTACGGCTGTTGCGTTTTCGCGTCAAGCGCACGCGCGGTGTGCGGGTGCTGTACCACAAGAAGATCCACATCGAATTCAAGCGCCCAAAACCGCAGCCTGCCGTACCGCCAGCGCAAACGATGACCGTTCAGTATCAAATCGTACCCGAAGCACCGACGCCTGAGGCTCAGCCTCCGCAACAACCCTCTTCCTACGAATACACCATTACGCTGGGTCCGTATTGATCGCGTTCAGATGGGATAAATGGAGCAGGGATAGTAGGTCCTGGCCGATGTCGCGCCGATAGTTTTTGCCCTCGAAGTGCACCTGTTCAGCGGCATACAGCGCTTGTTTGGCCGCCAAAAGAAGGCTGCTGGCCATTGAGGTAACGGCCAGTACACGCCCGCCGTTGGTCAGCAGATGGCCGTCAGCGTCGCGTCGGGTGCCGGCGTGCAGGTAGAGGCATCCGGGGGTCGGTGTTATTTCAATCCTGTCGCCCTTGCGGTAATCGCCCGGATAGCCGCCCGCCGTTAGCATGACAGTAACGGCCGCCTGGGGTGAGGTCTCTATCTCAACTTCTGCAAGTTTGCCCTCCGCTACGGCGCGAAACAGCTCGGTCAGGTGATTTTTCAAGCGCGGGAAAACCGCCTCCGTTTCAGGGTCGCCCATGCGGCAATTGTATTCAATGACGTAAGGGTCGCCACCGACATTCATTAAGCCAAAGAAAATGAAGCCTTTATACGGGATGTTTTCTGCGCTCAGGCCCTGGATAGTGGGCCGAATGATGCGCTCCTCCACTTTCTGCTTCAGGTCAGCATCGAAGAAAGGCACAGGCGATACCGCACCCATGCCGCCGGTATTTGGGCCAATGTCGCCTTCGCCCACGCGCTTGTAGTCTTTGGCTTCCGGCAGGAGTTTGTAGGTCTGCCCATCGGTCAGGACGAAAACGGAAAATTCCATACCGCGCAAAAACTGCTCGATGACTACCCGGCGGCTGGCTTCGCCAAATTGGCCGGCCAGCATGTTTTGCAACGCTGCTACGGCAGCCTGGTGCTCTTCCAGGATGAGCACGCCCTTGCCTGCGGCCAGCCCGTCGGCCTTCAGCACGTACGGCGGCGAGAGGGTGCGCAAAAAGGCTTCGCCCTCCTCTAGGCTCGTTACTTCCCGATACGGCGCCGTGGGAATGCCCCAGCGCTCCATGAACTTTTTGGCGAATGCTTTTGAGCCCTCCAGCTGCGCCCCAGCAGCCGAGGGGCCAATGACGGGCACGGATGCTAACGCTGTATCGGCCTGAAAATAATCTGCAATGCCCCGCACCAACGGTTCCTCCGGGCCAACGACGACCATCTCAATGCTCTCGCGAAGGACAAAATCGCGAATGCCCGCAAAGTCGGTGGGCGACAGAGGCACGTTCGTCCCGCATTCAGCAGTACCGGCATTGCCCGGAGCAATATACAGGGCTGAACAGCCGGGGTCTTGAGCCAACTTCCAGGCAAAAGCATGCTCACGCCCACCACTGCCTATCAATAAAATACGCATACTTCAATCCGCTTTGAGTCTTAAACACCGCAAAGGAAGCGCTTCTAAGGCAAAAAAACTTCAGCCATTCCAGCGCAGAAGACACGCGGGGGGCATGTGGTATTTGCAAACGGTTTAGTCTTTTAACATTTCTCCAAAAGAAACTAACGCAGCCTTCACAACTTCGGCCAAAAGAGGTCTTTTAACTTGCGCCCAAAAGGAAACGAAAACATTCTTTGCCATGCGAAATCGCCCATTCTTTCTTTTTGCCCTGATACTTGTCCTGATTGCTGGTGCTTGCCAATCGCCGCGTCGCTATATCGAGCGCGGCGACCCCGATACGGCCATTACAATTGCTCTCCGGCGCTTGAGCGGCAAGAAGAACAAAAAGACCGCGCTCGTCAAAGACCTGGAGCAGGCTTTTGCCAAAGCCCAGTCGCGCGACTTGATACTGGCCCGCAACTTAGCCAATTCGGGCCGCCCTGAAGAATGGGAGCGCGTCAATCGCCTGCACCGGCAAATCGCCGCCCGTCAGAACCGCATTTCGCCGCTGCTGCCCTTAGTCTCCAAAGACGGCTATCGCGCCAAATTTGAGTTTGTGGATATTGCCGAAATGGAAAACGAAAGCCGCCGCCAGGCCGCCGAATACCTCTACCAGCAGGCGCAAACCCTGCTCGAACAGGGCCGCCGCGGCGATCGCCAGGCAGCCCGCGATGCCTACGAAGCCCTGCAGGACATTGAAAACCGCTACTTCCGCCACTATAAAGACAAAGACGACCTGATGCGCGAGGCGCGCTCGTTGGGCATTACGTACGTGGGCTTCGAGGTTATCAACCAGAGCGGCAAAATCCTGCCCGCCCGCTTCAATGACCGCCTGCTGGCCTTTGGCACCAACGAATTGGATACCGAGTGGAAGCGCTTCTACTTGAACCCCGAGCGCGACCTGGCGCTGGACTACCGCGTCCTCTTCTACATAGACCACATTGACATCAGCCCCGAGCGCGTGCGCGAACGCACCTACACCGATGAGGCCGACGTCGAAGACGGCTGGGAGTACGTCCTGGACGAGCGCGGCAACGTGCGCAAGGACTCGCTGGGCAACGACATCAAAAAACCGCGCATCGTGCGCGTACGGGCCGACGTTGTCGAAGTGCTCCAGACCAAAGCCGCGCGCCTGGGGGGCCTGCTCGAAATCCGCGACGACCGCGGCCTGCGCCTCTTCAGCCGACCCATGACGGCCGAAGTGCTTTTTGAAAACTATGCCTCCACCTTCCGAGGCGACCGCCGCGCCCTGAGCCGAGAGTCACGCGCCCGAATCGGCAACGCACCCATGCCTTTCCCTTCCGATGCCGACATGCTGCTGCAGGCCGCCGAACACCTCAAACCGCAAATCCGCGACGAGTTGCGCTCCAATCGCAACATCTGGTAGCAACCGCCAACGCGGCGCGCTGCAGGCATCCTTTTTATGCAAATCAAAAATTCAATCCTACATTTGCATAAAAAAGGCCTGTGTTTATCCCTCGGAACATAGCGGAGCGCATAGAGGCGATGCTGAAGAAGTTTCCCATTGTCTCGCTAACGGGGCCTCGTCAGTCGGGCAAGACGACGTTGCTGCGTCGGCTGTTGCCCGAATACCGGTACGTTTCTTTAGAAAACCTGGATCACCAGGCGTTTGCTCGGGAAGACCCGCGGCGGTTTTTGGCCGCATACGACCGTTATGTCCTTCTGGATGAGGCACAGCGTGTGCCCGAACTGTTCAACTACCTGCAGAGCAAGGTGGACGAGGACCAGATCCTGGGTCAGTATGTGCTATCCGGGTCTCAGAACTACTTGCTCATGGAGCGCATCACCCAAAGCCTGGCGGGGCGGGTGGCGCTGTTTAAATTGTTTCCCTTTTCTTTTGGCGAGCTAGACGCCGTTGGGCTGTTGCCTGAAACGGCAGAAATGGCTATTTACAAGGGATTTTACCCGCCGGTTTACGACCGAAGTCTGGAGCCAACAGATTTCTACGCCAATTACATAGAGACATATCTGGAACGCGACGTGCGTCAGCTGACGGCGGTTCAGGACCTGATGCTGTTCCGCAACTTCATCCGCCTGTGTGCAGGCCGTATCGGACAACCCGTCAATTACGCTGCCTTAGCCGCTGATGCAGGTATTTCACCCACTACTGTAAAAGCCTGGATAGGTATTTTGCAGACCAGCCACATGGCTTTTCTGTTGCCGCCATATTATCGGAACTTCGCCAAACGAGTCATTAAAGCACCCAAACTATACTTTTACGATACGGGATTAGCAGCCTATTTGCTCGGCATTAGCCGGCCTGAAGATTTGCTGGCCCATTTTGCCCGAGGGGCGCTCTTCGAGAACATGATCATCGCCGAATTGGTCAAGCAGCAGTACGAACGCGGGTGGGAGTCGCGTCTCTACTTCTGGCAGGACAGCAACCGCCGCGAAGTGGATGTGCTGGCAGAAAAAGGCAATCGTCTCACGGTGGTGGAAATCAAGTCGGCAGCTACCCTCAACCGCTCTTTTTTCGATAACCTCCATGCCTTTCGCCGATACGCCGCTCCGGCATTTGAGGTAGAGGCTTACGTCGTTTATGGCGGCCCGGAAAACCAGGAACGCGCCGAGGCGCACGTGCGCAGCTGGCGTGCGTTAAGTGGTATTTTTCAAGGTTTTTAGAGGGGATAATGCGGTGTTGGGGCGTATCTCCGCGTCGGCTTTCGGGCGCTGTCGTACCTTTGCACGCCCGCCTTGGCAACCGACCACCCTTTCGATGAGCGACCTGATTCACCACGAGTGCGGCATCGCGATAGTGCGATTGCTCAAGCCGCTTGATTTTTACGTCGAGAAATACGGCACCGCCTTTTATGGCCTGCAAAAACTCCAGTTGCTAATGCAGAAAATGCGCAACCGGGGCCAGGATGGCGCCGGTATTGCTGTCATTAAACTGCACCCCAAACCCGGCGAGCGCTACATCAGCCGAAAGCGCAGCAATACGCCGAATACCTACCTGACCGACCTCTTTGAAATGGTGTGGGGACGCATCCAGCAACTGCCGCCCGAACGCCTGCATAATGTGGCCTGGCTCAAAAGCCATGCCCCCTACGCGGGTGAAGTGCTCATGGGCCATCTCCGCTACGGCACCCACGGCGACAATACCATCGAGCGCGTGCACCCGTTCCACCGACAAAACAACTGGATCAATCGAAACCTCTTGCTGGCCGGTAACTTCAACATGACCAACGTGGACGAACTCTTTGAAGAATTAGTCGAGCTGGGACAATACCCAAAAGAGAAAAGCGACACGGTAACCGTGCTGGAAAAAATCGGCCATTTCTTAGACGACGAAGTCCAGCGCCTCCACACGTGGTACAAGCCCGACGGCTACACCAACCAGGAAATCAATCAGCTCATCTTCGATAACTTAGACATCGCCCGCCTGTTGCGCCGCGCCTGCAAAAAATTCGACGGCGGCTACGTGCTGGGCGGTCTCATCGGGCACGGCGACGCCTTCCTGCTGCGCGACCCCAACGGCATCCGACCCGCCTACTGGTATCAGGACGACGAGGTCGTGGTGGCTGCCTCCGAACGCGCCGCCATCCAGACGGTCTTCAACGTGCGCTATCACATGGTACACGAACTGAAGCCCGCCCACGCCCTCATCATCAAACACAGCGGCGCCGTCAGCGAGCAACCCTTCGCCGAACCGCGCGAACACCGCGCCTGCTCCTTCGAACGCATCTACTTCAGCCGAGGCAACGACCGCGAAATCTACCAGGAGCGCAAAAAGCTCGGCGAAGCCCTGGCCCGCCCGGCCTTAGAAGCCGTCAACTTCGATATTGACAACACCCTGTTCTCTTTTATCCCAAATACGGCTGAGGTCGCCTTTCAGGGCCTGGCCGAGGGCCTCAATCGCGAACTCAATCGCTGGAAAGAAGAGCAAATCCTCCTGCTGGCCGAAAGCGGAGAACTCACGCCGGAAAAACTTCGAGAAGTACTCGACCACCGCCCGCGCGTAGAGAAACTCATCCACAAAGACGAAAAGCAGCGCACCTTCATCGCTGACCTCAAAAGCCGCCACAGCATGGTCAGCTACGTCTATGATGTTACCTACGGCCTGGTGCGCAATGGCCAGGATAACCTCGTGCTCTTGGACGACTCCATCGTGCGCGGCACCACTCTGCGCGATAGCATCGTCAACATCGCCGCCCGGCTCAACCCGCGCAAAATCATCATCCTGTCTTCGGCGCCACAAATCCGGTATCCCGACTGCTACGGCATTGACATGAGCAAAATGAAAGACTTCGTGGCCTTTCAGGCGCTCATCGAACTGCTGCACGAAACTGAACAGACACACCTCATACAGGAAACGTATCAACGCTGTAAAGCCTCCGAAAACCTGCCCGTCGAAATGGTGCAGAACGAGGTCATCCCGCTGTACAATCACTTCACTTACCAGGAAGTCACTGATCGTATCGCCAAAATTGTAACTCCCAAAGACATTGCGCCAGAGGTGCAGGTCATTTTCCAGACGCTGGAAGATCTTCACAAAGCCTGTCCAAAAAATCGGGGTGACTGGTATTTTTCGGGGCGATACCCGACGCCAGGAGGAAATCGGGTGGCCAATCGGGCTTTTATCAATTTTGTGGAGGATAGGGATGAGCGGGCGTATTGAGGGAGGAGACCTTGCCAAACAAGTTTGGCGGGTGCTGGGGCCAAACAAGTTTGGCCGTTACAAAAAAGCCCGCTCCCTTCTTTTAGGGAGCGGGCACTCCTAACTTATGGAGTTTGAATCCCCCGCCAAGGTTACTCTTTGTTTCGGTTGGGTTTTGGGGTTGGTTTTTCGAGGCTGTTCTCACTGGGTCGGTTTGCAGGACATTAGCCGCATGCGTCAGTAATCGGAGGGTGAAGGGATGGCCGGAAAAAAGTCAGCGGAGCAAGGTGCGGGAGTTTCACCGGCGTTTTGGGGGCAGTTGAGCCGTTGCGCATCTGCCCCGCTGACGGCGTTTTCATCGGATGAGTTCGGAGTGTTGGCATTAGTCGGGTGCAGCCCGTAGTTATCAATTGGTCTTTCTGGGCAGTACCCGTGGGCGTCGCAGCTTCCCTTCTGCGAGCCGCTTTCGTTCGGCGTTTTTGGGGCCGGAAAGCATATGAACAGAACCTCTATCAAAGAACTCGTTTTCGTTGGTTGGGAGGACCGATTCGGAAGGGAGGTAGCCAATTGTTGGAAAAAAATCGTCTTGCTTTGGCTATCGGTTGCAGGTGGGATAATTTCGCCGCAGGTCAGGCTCGCGGTCGTTTGATGACACAAAGGTGGCCCTGCCGCGCCTGGGCCGGCAAACACGAAAAATTGCTTAACTTCCACAGCGGCTCCGAGGGCCGCCCGCCTTCTTCGGTTTACACGCCATGCACGAAAGCCCGTTAGTCCGCACCTTACAGCTGCTCACGCCGGACGAGCTGGAGGATTTAGAGAAATTCGTGGCTTCGCCCATCTTCAACGAGGCCAACCGCTTCCACGACACGGTGCGGCTGTTTGAGTACTTGCGTGCCTATCATCCGCATTTCAGCGCGCCGGAACTGGAGAAATCGGTGGCCGGGCAGACGCTTTTTCCTACGCGCAACCAGCCCGAAAACGAGCTGGAGCGCACGATGGCTCAGCTGATGCGCATCGTCAAGCAATTCATCAACTTCCGTTATTCAGCCGTTCGAGGCGGGCGTGCCGTGCGCAGCGGACGCAAGCAAAATGTCCTGCAGGACCCCATCTCCCTGCTCAACTTCGCGCGCCAGCAGCTGGCGCTGATGCGCTTTTACAGCGAACGCCTGCTACAAAAACCGGCGGATTTTCCCAAAGACATCGTCTCCGAACCCAAAACCGACGGCAAAAAGCGGCGCGTTCGGCGCGCAGAAAACTTTTTCCGGCACCTCTATGAAGAGTTGAAAGAAGCGCTGGATACCCAGCAGCGCTTCGATGACTTTGAGGAATACGAGTTCAACGATTTTTACTACTTCCGATATTTGGCCGAACAGGAAAAAGCCATTTACGAAAGCCTGCACGAGTGGTCGGCTCAAGGGGGCTTCGTCAACCTGCTGACGGCCACGGAGAGCTTAGACCGCTTCTACCTGCTGAGCAAACTTGACCAGATGTGCCGGCTGTTGCACCTGCAACAAATTGCCATGCCCTTCGCCGAAGACTCCAGCGAGTATCGCCGGCTGATGATGAACCAGACGCTGACGGCCAAAATGGTCAAATTGCTCATCAAACACGGCTACCACGAGGAAGACCCCGGCATCGAGCTGTATTTCACCCTGCTGCAAATGCTGGTGAAAAAAAAGCCGGAAAAGACCGATGCGCTGGCCGAACGCTTCTTCCAGCTGTTGCGTCAGCATGCCAGTTTAGTGCCGGTGCAGCGCTTCCGCGACTTCAACGTCATGGTGCGCTCGTACTGGGCGCGTCGCTACCGCCAGACACGCGAACGCCGCTTCCTGGAGCAAATCTTCCTGTCGCATCAGGAAGACCTCGAGCAGATGCGCCGCAAGAGCGAAGACATCCAGAGTTCGCACTTCCAGGGCATTCTGTTCAATGCCATCAAATTGGGGCACCTGGACTGGGCTGAGGCGTTCTTGCGGGAGTTTGCTCCGCGCATTACGGCCACACCTGAGCCGCAGTTGGTGGCCGATATCGGCTACGCCATGCTGGCCTTTGCCCGCGGGCAATACCGGCAGGCCGCCAAACACTTGCCGCATTACTTCGCGTACGGCGCTACCGACGACCCCACGCTGTACTCGCTGGCTGCCACGCTCGATGTGCGCATCCGCTACGAACTGGGCGTCCTCTTCGACGAGGAAAGCACCAACATGCGGCGTGCAACCCACAAGCGCATTAAGGAAAATAAAACCCTGCGCCCTGAGCGCCGCGCCAGCATCCTGGGCTTCTACAACGCCGCCGTGCAGCTGTTTCGCCAAAAAGAAAAGCTGGCCCTCCGCTCCGCCACCCCTGAGCAGGTGCGCCGCGAAGTAGAGCGCGTATGGAACGACCTGGAGGTCAACCCCGTAGTGGACAGCGAATGGCTGCGCGACAAATGCCGTGAGTTGCTGGCCCAATTGCCTGCACAGCCGTCGAAGAGTCAACCTACCTGAGGCCCTGCTCAGACGTTACGCCCCATGCAGTTGAGGTCCTCAAACGCCTGGCGCAGGCGCGCCACAAACGACTTTTCGCCCTCGCGCAGCCACACGCGCGGGTCGTAGTGCTTTTTGTTGGGCTTGTCCTCGCCTTCGGGGTTACCAATCTGACCCTGCAGGTAGTCCTTCTTGTTGTGGTAGTAGTTGCGCACGCCATCCCAGAAGGCCCATTGCAGGTCGGTGTCAATGTTCATTTTGATGGCGCCGTACGAAATGGCTTCGCGGATTTCCTCCTGGCTGGAGCCGGAACCGCCGTGGAAGACAAAGTGCACCGGCTTGGCTTCTGACAGGCCAAACTTCTGGCGGATGTAGTCCTGCGAATTTTTCAGGATGATGGGCTGAAGTTTGACGTTGCCCGGCTTGTACACGCCGTGCACGTTGCCAAAGGCAGCGGCTACGGTGAAGCGCGGGCTGATTTTGCGCAGCGTTTCGTAAGCGTAGGCCACCTCGGCAGGCTGCGTGTAGAGGCGCGAGGAGTCCACGCCGGTGTTGTCCACGCCGTCCTCTTCGCCGCCCGTAACGCCCAGTTCGATTTCGAGCGTCATGCCCAACGGCGCCATACGGGCCAGATACTGGCTGCAAATTTCGATGTTTTCGTGCAGCGGCTCTTCCGACAGGTCGAGCATGTGGCTGCTATACAGCGGATAGCCGTTTTTTTCATAGAATTTTTCGCCGAAGTCGAGCAGGCCTTTTACCCAGTCAATGATGTTGAGGGCGCAGTGGTCGGTGTGCAGCACCACCGGCACGCCATAAGCTTCGGCTAAGGTGTGAATGTGCTGAGCACCCGAAATGGAGCCTAAAATGGCGGCGCGCTGGCCCTCATTGCTCAGCCCTTTGCCGGCGAAGAAAGCACCGCCACCGTTGGAAAACTGGATGATAATCGGGCTTTTGACCGCCGCAGCCGTCTCCAGTGCGGCATTTACGGAGTTGGTGCCCACGACGTTGACCGCCGGCAGGGCGTATTCCCGTTCTAATGCGTCGTTGAACAACTCGGTTACTTCGGCGCCGTGCAGGACGCCCGGACGAAATCGTGCCATAGGTGCGGAAGATGTGTTGGGTAAGGTGAATGGTTGGTTAGCGCTTGTCGTATTGGCCGGGCAGCATTTTGCCCGCCGCAATGTTACGGCAAAAATGGGAGCGGAAAGGGAAAGGAGCGAAGGAAAACACGCGCCAGCAAGGCGGTACACCGCACATGGTGCAAGCAGGCTTACAGGTCAAAGATAATCGCCAGCACGGTGTCCACTCGGGCCAAAATGCCTTCGGGCAGGCGTCCTATGGTGCCCTTTATCCGTTGGTGGGAAAGGGTTTTTGTCTGATGAAGGAGAATGAAGGTGTCTTTTCCTAAGCCGCCCGTGCCGGCATCTATAGCTCATTGAGGCGACATCTTCTGTAATGAGGTGTCGTCTCCATTGCGTTAAACATCAAGATAATACTTTCTGTGAAAGTATCATCTCGTCGATAAAGAGGGCTGCTACCAGGGCATTCTTAGCATCCGTCCACTTGTCAACTGACTTTACATAGGAAAAACAGGATGCCGTTTTCCTCAGAAAGCATACCTATGGGCCAAACGACCGAATGGACAGGCTAAAGTGAATTTCTGAGGCTAATGCTCTATTCCATGTGCAATTACCCTGACGCCTTCACCCCTTCAAAAATGGATTTTCTCCACGCAAGCGGCGTTCTTGTCCGTTATCGTATCCTTGCCGCATTGGATTTCTGAAGAGCCAACGGGGCGTTGCTTTCCGTCGTCTATGAGGCAAAAAGTAGAAGGGTGGATGCTCACTGGCGCGCTGCATTCGTACTTTTGGGGCTAAGGAAAAAACCGTTTGTCCGTTTTTTTATGAAAAATCTCATTTTACTCTTCTTGCTGTGCGGTTGGGTAGTGGTGGGGCTGGCGCAAGCGCCGTCGAACGACGATTGTTCCAGTCCGTTGGCGTTGGGCACAGCACCTGTGTGTTTGCCTGCGGAGTATTCCAACCTGAATGCCACGCCTTCCGACATTGGCAGCAACAATCAGCCTTCGTGTTTCAGCACGGCGGGTGGTGGCAACGATGTGTGGTTTACGTTTGTGTGCCCGCCTGCGCCGCTCGACTTCCGCATTGAGTTGACGCCTACCGGCGCCGACCCTATCATCAGCCCGCAGCTGGCCGTCTATCGGGGCGATTGCATCCCGGATGGTCTGGCCGAATTGGATTGCGTAGCCGGCACTGGGGCGCTCCTGCTCGACGTGCAGGGCCTGACGCCGGGAGCGCTTTATTACATCCGCGTCTCTTCGGCAGGCGCTGTGGCCAATGCCGGGCTGTTCAACCTGTGTGTCAATGAAATACCGCCTATTCTGACCGTTGACCAGGGCGGTTCTACGCTTTGTTCGGGCACCCTCTACGACACGGGCGGCCCCAACGGCGACTACGGGCCGGGCGAGGAACACGCTTTCGTTATTTGCCCCAGCGCACCGGCGGCCTGCATCGAATTTACCCTGGAGTACTATCAGTTAGACGCCGGTGATGCGTTCACGCCCGGCTTTGATGTGCTGACGTTTTATGACGGTCCTGGCACGAGCGGCCCTATTCTGGCGCAAATCAACGGCCTCGACGTGGGCACAGGCATGGACGGCGGTGGCGGCGTCTGCTTCCGCGTGCAGGCCAGCAGCGGCTGCCTGACGGTGCAGTTCCAATCGGACGCTGCCGAGCAGTACCAGGGCTTCAAAGGCACGTGGAAATGCAGCGACAAGCCCTGCGTGCCTTACGAGCCGATTGCGATTGAAAAAGATGTAACGCCCCAGGATATTGCAAACGCTATTGTTGCGCCCGGCGCGGTGGTTACGATAGCAGACATCAGCCGATGCCCTTACGGAGCCTACGGAACGTTCGCCTTCGACTCCGACAATAACGAACTGGGCCTGCGCCAGGGCCTGGTGCTGACCACCGGACTGGTGGATTTCATCCCCGGCCCTAACGACGACAGCGGCGCCACCTTTCCGCACCAGGCACCAGGAGACCCCGACTTAGACTACCTGTCCGTCATCCAGGGCAATGGCCTGCCCTCTGAAGACGCCTGTGTCATCGAACTCGACGTTTTTGTGGCCTCCGACGAACTGGCCTTCGAGTACGTATTTGGCTCGGAGGAATACCCCGAATACGCCAACTCGCCGTACAACGACATTTTCGCCTTTTTTGCCTCCGGCCCCGGCATTGCAGGCGACCCCAACCTGGGCGGGGCGGTCAACATCGCTGTGCTGCCCAACTTGAGCACACCGGTGCAAATTAACAGCGTCAACAACATCTTCAACTGGGAGTATTTCCGAAACACTGAAATCTCGCAAACGCTTCAGTACGACGGCTTTACCAGCGACTTTCTGGGCCTCAAAAAAAGCCTCACGGCGCGCGTGGACGTTGTCCCTTGCAACACGTACCGCCTCAAATTGGCCATTGCCGACCGGCAAGACCCGCTTTTCGACTCCGGCGTCTTCATCTCTGAAGTGCGCGCCGGTGCGCCCGAACTGGCCGTACAGCTGGCCAACGACTTAGACTATCTGGTGGAAGATTGCACCACAGGCGAAAGCCGGATATTTGTGCGCCTGCGCAAACCGAAAAGCAAGGCGGCCACCTACACCATTACGCTGGGCGGCACAGCCGTTAAAGATGAAGACTACGCCACAAACCTGCCCCCCACGCTGACCTTTCAGCCGGGCGACTCGGTGTTTGTGTTCACCATCACACCGCTGGCCGACGGCATTCAGGAAGGCACGGAGACCATTACCATCACCCTCTCGGCCGATTTTGGCTGTGGCACCACCGTATTCCAAACGCTTGAACTCGAACTCCTCGACGGTATTCGCGTGCAAATTAACAACGGCGCCGACACGCTCTTCTTCTGCCCGGGGGCTACGGTGCAATTGCAAGCCAGCGGAGCAGAGACGTACTTCTGGACGCCGCCTGCTGCCGTCAACAACCCCAACATCAGCAACCCCGTGGCCATGCCCATGCAAGACTTGCGGCTGCGGGTCGTCGGTGCTCTGGGAGTGTGTCTGGATACAGCGGAGGTTCTCCTGAAGCGCATTGAGGCGGCCAGCGTCAGTATTTTGGCGTCCGATACGTCGCTGTGCCTGCGCGATACGGTGTCGCTGTTTGCCCTGACGGAACCGCCCGGGCTGCCGGTGAACTGGGCGCCCAAATCGCGCCTGAGTGCGCCCAACCAGGCTGCCACGCTGGCGTATCCGCTGACGACGACGAAGTACACGGCATCGGTGCAGGTGGCAGGTTGCCCACCAGTAACAGCGACGGTTACGCTCACGGTGGACACGCTCTTTTTCCCAACGCTGACAGCCAACACGACCGTTTGCGAGGGCGTCCCCGTTCGGTTGGCGGTGCCCCTGGCGCCCACTTCCACCCAGTACCAGTGGTCGCCCTCTACAGGTCTGGACGACCCAGCCAGCCCGGCACCCATTGCTACGCCCAAACAGACAACGACCTACGTGCTGACGGCTACCAGCCCCAACGGCGCCTGTGTACGCACGGACTCGGTAATGGTACAGGTCATCCCTTCCGCTGTGAATATCCTGGGGGCTGACACCCTGGCCCTGTGTTTGGGTGACTCGGTTGTGCTGCAGGCACAGGCGTCGCCGCCTGGAGCGGTCATTCGCTGGCAACCGGCCTTCTGGGTGTCGCCAGACACGGGCGCCGTTGTTGTGGCCAAACCTACCGAGACGGTTACGGTGTATGCCACTTACTTCATCAACGGCTGTTTGGCAACAGACTCGGTACTCCTCCGCGTGGACTCGCTGCCCAATTTGGACATCCGCTTAGAGCCGTTCAAAGAGGTTTACTGCCCAGGCGACACCATTTACTTGCTCTCCAAAACCTACGACCCGGCCGATTTTCCGGGCATTCAGCACCGCTGGGAGCCGTTCGGCGGTCAGCTAACACCGGTGGAAAACTGGAACATGGTCATCGTGGCTACGCAAACGCACACCTTCCGCCGGCAGACGCGCAGCATCACGGGCGCCTGTCTGGCACAGGCCGAAGTACTGGTGCGCGTGGACTCGCCGCCGGTGCTGAACGCCCTGGTAACACCACAGGCCATCTGCCCGGGCCAGACGGCGCAGATTCAACTGACCGTCAGCCCTCCCTCGCAGGCCATCGAATGGGATGACCCTACGGGGTCGCTGTCGTGCAAAAATTGCCTTAACCCGGTAGCTTCGCCTCCCGCCACCACCGCTTACACGGTGAGAACGCCGGGAGCTAATTGCCCCAGCACGCTGACGGTGAGCGTCGTGGTGCTCCCGCTGCCTGTCCTCGACCTGACGCCGCGCACCCTCTGCCGGGGCGACACGGTGCTGCTCAACGCTATCCCGACCAACCCGGCGGACACTTACACCTGGACGGTGGTGCCCCCTGGCGATGCCAACAGCCTGCCAAATCCGAACGCCGCCAGCCCGCTGGTAGCACCCGCATTCACGACAACCTACCGCGTTACGGCAACAGGGCAATGTAGCCGACAGGGCGAAGTAACCGTAACCGTCAACAGCGCTACAGTAAACGTCGGCCCCGACCGAACCATCTGCCCGGGCAATCCGGTAACGCTCAACGCTAATGTTACCACCTCGCCCGGCGTTACGGGCACCATCGTATGGCTGCCCGGGCCGGGTACGGGGCCGTCTCTCACCGTAGCGCCGTCAGCCACCACGACCTACACGGCCGTGTACAGCTTTGCCCCCAATTGCCTGGCCTCCGACAGCCTGACGGTAACGGTGCTGCCCGGCGTAACGCTCACAGCGCTCAGTGCCGACTCGCTGCCTGGACCAGTCATCTGCGAGGGCACGCTCCTGAAACTGCGCATCGGCGTAGTACCTGCCAACGCCCAACTGACGTGGTTCGAAAACGGCCAGCCCATTTCGGGTGCCACTGCGGACTCGCTCGTGCGCACGCCCGCTGGCGACATAGAGCCGGTGCCGGTATCCTACTCCGTCATCGCCGAAAGTGCCGACGGCTGTCGCGACACCTCTAACGCCCTGACGGTGCTGGTGCGCCGCTGCATCGTGTTCCCCAACGCTTTTACGCCCGACGGCGACGGCAACAACGATACCTTCGGCGGCCCTGTCGCTTTTGGCGATGGTAGCATCGAAGTGCTCGACCTGCGCGTGTTCAGCCGCTGGGGCGAGCAGGTCTTTGCCTCGTCGCCCAGCCAGCGCGCCTGGGATGGCCGCGTCAACGGACAGCTTGCGCCCAGCGACGTCTATGCCTACTATGTCGTCGTGCGCTTTGCCAACGGCGAACAGCAGACGTTCAAGGGAGATATCACCCTGCTGCGCTGACGGGCAAGCCAGCGCACCAAAATCCCTGGTCCACTATGCCCATCCCCTGACTTGAGCAGACTGGGAGAGGGGCATTTCTATGCCAAATGCCCGCAGCTCTTTTTGCCCGGTTGCAATGCTTTGCAGGTTTTGCGAAATAAAATGAGCGAGATTTATCTGTCGGCAGCGCCCCAAGGGGCGCCTCAACGCCGCCAAAAGTGTACCTTTCGGCCATAAAAGCGACGCTCATGCTACGCGTCTATCTTTCTTACGACCCGGCCGACAAAGACTACCTGCTCACGCTGCTGCGCTGGCTGCGACCACTGGAGCAGAAATACCACCTGCACGTGTGGCACATACCGCTGGTTCAGCCAACCGGACTACAACCCTATTACTGGGACGACATGATCAATGAGCTGGAACAGGCACACCTATATTTGTTTCTTACCTCGCCCAACAGTTTGAAGGCTACGCACGTACAGAAGGAGGAAATCCCGCGCGCTCTGAAGCGTCAGGCCAAACTGGGGCGCCACTTAGTGCAACTGTACCGCGTTTCGCTGCCCGGGGCCAACGGCAGTGCCACCTTGGAGCGCATGCCCGCTTTAGGCAAAGCCAAACAAATAGACGACTGGAAGAGCGACCTGGTGGGCTACGAGTTTCTGACCAAAGACCTCGAAGCCGTCATCTGTGAACTGGAACGCACCTGGATAGAAGAGCAGCATCGCACCAGCCTTGCCCGGGCTCTTCCTGCTGGTGCCTTCGCACCCGCTACGAAGGTTAGACTGAAACCGATACCCGGCTGGCTGAGCGTATCTTTTCTGTTCGCCATTTTTTACATAGTAACCAGCCTGTACTTCCGCGAATGCGCCCCACGCCGATATCACGGTGTGGCGCCGGGAACAACCGTGCCGCCGACCCTGCCTCCCAGACCCTACGCGCGCGAAAACCCCATCGCTCCGCCAAAGCCCGTGCCGCCACGGCCCGAGTAATGCCCGCGCTGGGCCGCAAAGAGATTTCAGGCATGGAGCACCTCAGAGGCTAACGGGATAAAATAGCGCCATTCTCCGTACCTTCGCGCGCCGATTGAGCAAGCCGATTTTTTTATTCAAAAACAGATAAGCCGGGCCGCCCGGCCTGCTGAAACGCTACTCCGCACGCATGGACACCAGGATTGTTCCCATCAACATCGAAAACGAACTCAAAACCGCGTACATTGACTACTCCATGTCGGTCATTGTCAGTCGCGCCTTGCCCGACGTGCGCGACGGCCTTAAGCCCGTGCATCGGCGCGTGCTGTATGGCATGATGGACCTGGGGCTTTCCTACAATAAACCCTACAAAAAATCGGCCCGTATCGTCGGTGAAGTGCTGGGTAAATATCACCCACATGGCGACAGCTCCGTCTATGACACCATGGTGCGCCTCGCTCAGGAATGGAGCATGCGCTACCCTTTGGTGGATGGCCAGGGCAACTTCGGCTCCATGGATGGCGACAGCCCGGCAGCCATGCGTTACACGGAAGCACGCCTGCGGCGCATTGCCGACGAGCTGCTCGCCGACATTGACAAGGAAACGGTGGATTTCCAGCTCAACTTCGACGACTCGCTGGAAGAGCCTACGGTGTTGCCCGCTCGTTTTCCAAATCTGCTGGTCAACGGCGCCAGCGGCATCGCCGTAGGTATGGCCACCAACATGATGCCGCACAACCTGCGCGACGCCTGTGCGGCCGTCATTGCCGCTGTGCGCAACCCCGACATCAGCATCGAGGAACTCATCCAAATCATACAGGCGCCCGACTTTCCCACCGGCGGCATCATCTTCGGCCTTTCGGGCATACGCGAGGCCTACCTGACCGGCAGAGGCCGCGTAGTAGTACGGGCTAAGGCCGAAATTGAAACCGACGACAGAGGCCGAGAGTCCATCATCGTCACGGAAATTCCGTACATGATCAACAAGGCTATGCTCATCAGCAAGATAGCCGACCTGGTCAATGAAAAGAAGATAATGGGCATTTCCGACGTGCGCGACGAGTCGAACCGCGAGGGCGTGCGCATTGTCATCGAAATCAAGCGCGACGCTGCGGCCAATGTGATTTTGAGCCAGTTGTTCAAACTGACGCCGCTGCAGACCAGCTACGGCATCCAGAACATTGCGCTGGTGGGCGGGCGCCCGCGCACACTGAACCTCAAGGAGTTGGTGGATGAGTTCATCAAATTCCGCCTGGAGGTGGTGGTACGGCGCACGCGCTACGAGCTGCGCAAGGCCGAAGAGCGGGCGCACATTCTGGAGGGGCTGCTCATTGCGCTGGATCATTTGGACGAAGTCATTGCCCTCATCCGCGGCTCGCGCGATGTAGAGGAGGCGCGGCTGGGACTCATGGAGCGCTTTGGCCTGACCGACATCCAGGCGCGCGCCATTCTCGCCATGCGCCTGCAGCAGTTGACTGGCCTGGAGCGCGACAAGGTGCGCGAGGAATATGAAGAATTGCAGCGCAAAATCGCCGAATTGAAGGCCATCCTGGCTGATGAGGGCTTACAGCGCGGTATTATCGAGCGCGAGCTGACCGACATCGTGGAGCGCTACGGCGACGACCGTCGCACGGCCATCGAGATAGACGAGGCCGACATCAATATGGAAGACCTCATCGAGGACGAGCAGGTGGTAATCACCATCAGCCACGCTGGCTATATCAAGCGCACGCCCATCACCGAATACCGCGCCCAAAACCGCGGTGGCCGGGGCGTGCAGGGTGTGCGTACGCGCGAGGAGGACTTCGTGGAGCACCTCTTTGTGGCCACCAACCACCAGACCCTATTGCTCTTCACCGAACGCGGCCGATGCCATTGGCTTAAAGTATATGAAATACCCGAAGGCGGCAAAAACACCGCCGGGCGTGTCATTCAAAACCTGCTCAACATCCCTAAAGAGGATAAGGTACGCGCTTATATTATTTTAGAGAAGAAACTGGACGACGAGGAATTCATCAACAGCCACTACATCTTCTTCTGCACCAAACGCGGCATCGTGAAGAAGACGCTGCTGGAAGCCTACTCGCGCCCGCGTCATGACGGCATCATTGCTATTGAAATTAACGAGGGCGACAGCCTCATCGAGGCCAAGCTGACCAACGGCAGCAACGAAATCTGGATGGCCGTGCGCAGCGGACGGGCGGCCCGCTTCCGCGAGCAGGATGTGCGCCCCATGGGCCGCGCCGTAGTGGGCATTCGTGGCATCCAGGTGGACGACGAAGAGAACGACCACGTCGTCGACATGGTCAGCGTTACGCCCAACGATCCTAAAGTTACCATCCTTGTCGTTTCGGAAAAAGGGCTGGCCAAGCGCTCGCCCATGGACGAATACCCCCTCTACGGTCGCGGCAGTAAGGGGGTTAAAACGCTTCAGGTAACCGAGCGTACCGGCGCGCTCGTCGCCATCAAGGCCGTTACGGAGGAGGACGACCTGATGATCACAACCGCTGCGGGCGTAACCATCCGCACGCACGTGAAGGACATCCCCGTCCTGGGCCGCTCTACTCAGGGGGTCAAAGTCATCCGCTTGGACGAGGGCGACCAGATAGCCGACGTCGCCGTCGTCCGACCAGAAGAAGACGAAAACGGACAGGCATCATGACTTCCTCAGACGGCAAACTCCTGCTCAGCGGCGAACGCTTTCGCCTGACCATAGAGCGCCTGTGTCATCAGGTGCTGGAAGACTGGGAAGGCTTTGCCAATGCCTGTGTGGTGGGCATTCAGCCGCGTGGCGTACCGCTGGCCGACCGCATTCACCAGCGCCTTACCGCGCTCACCGGGCGCTCCGATATTCCCTACGGACGCTTAGACATCACCTTCTACCGCGACGACTTCCGCCTGCGCGATGCGCCGCTGACGCCCTATCCCAACGAAATGAACTTCCTCATTTCCAACCAAAAAGTATTGCTGGTGGACGACGTGCTTTACACCGGCCGCACCATCCAGGCAGCTTTGGCAGCCCTGCAGCACTATGGGCGCCCCGAACGGATAGAGCTGATGGCACTGGTGGATCGGCGCTTCAACCGCCACCTGCCCATTCAGGCCGACTACGTAGGCCTGGCCGTGGACGCCTTAGACGAAGCCTACGTCAAAGTGCACTGGCAGCAAATGCACGGCCGCGACGAAATTCTTTTTTTTGAAAAACGATAGCCCTACGGCATGAAAGCCCTGAGCACGCGCCACCTCCTCGGCATCAAAGACCTGACGGAAGACGACATTCAGCTCATCTTCGAGACGGCCGACAACTTTAAGGAAGTCATCAACCGGCCCATCAAAAAGGTGCCCTCTTTGCGCGACATCACGGTAGCCAATCTGTTCTTCGAGAGCAGCACGCGCACGCGGGTGTCGTTTGAGCTGGCCGAGCGCCGCCTGAGTGCCGACATTGTCAACTTTACGGCTTCGTCGTCGAGCGTCAACAAAGGTGAGACGCTCTTAGACACCGTGAACAACATCCTGGCCATGAAGGTGGACATGGTTGTCATGCGCCATCCAGCGCCGGGAGCCTGTGCCTTTTTGAGCCGCCGCATTCCAGCCAACATCATCAACGCTGGCGACGGTACACATGAGCACCCTACGCAGGCACTGCTCGACGCCTATTCCATCCGCGAGCGTCTGGGCGACGTAGCCGGCAAAAAAGTGGCCATCATTGGCGACATCCTGCACA
The DNA here is from genome assembly GCA_964646615.1 of uncultured Saprospiraceae bacterium. Taxonomy (GTDB): domain Bacteria; phylum Bacteroidota; class Bacteroidia; order Chitinophagales; family Saprospiraceae; genus M3007. Next base: position 74,467 of record CAZYEV010000099.1, on the reverse strand, counting down.
GCCGTGTGGCCCTGAGCAATGTGTTTTGCCTCCAAAAACTCGGCGCTCGCGTGCGCGTGTGCGGCCCGCCGACCCTGATACCCAAACACTATGCCGCGCTGGGAGTAGAAGTGTCGCACAATGTGCGCGAAACGCTCCAGTGGTGCGACGTAGCTAATGTGCTGCGCATTCAGCTGGAACGCCAGGACATCCGCTATTTCCCCAGCCTGCGCGAATACCACCAGTACTTCGGCATCACCCGCACCATGCTCGACGCTCTGGAGCACGACATCGTCATCATGCACCCAGGCCCTATCAATCGCGGCGTCGAGCTCACCTCCGACGTGGCCGACAGCCGCCACAGCATCATCCTCCAACAGGTGGAAAACGGCGTGGCCATTCGCATGGCCGTGCTCTATCTGCTTGCTGCTGAGCGCGTTTAGCACTGCCCGACATCTTTTTTCGCGTTAATTCTCATCGGCCCATTTGTCCACATGCGCAAAGCGCCCTACTTTGGGCCGCGATTTTTTTCATGATAAAAAACGGTTAGCTGGCCTATGATGAACGAAACCATTGACACGATCATGAGCACTAAGCTCATCACCCTGACGCCAGACGATACACTGGGCAAGGCTCGTGAAATCCTGATGACTAAGCGCATCCACCACCTGCCCGTCCTGGAGGGGAAAAAACTGGTCGGGATGATCACTGCCTGGGATATGTTCAAACTCGGCAAATCGGCCGAAGAGTACCAGCACACGAAGGTGCGCGACGTAATGACCACCAAATTGGCCACGCTGGAACCGCACCAGCACATCGGCGCCGCCGCAGAAGTGCTCATGGAGCATCTCTTTCACGCCATCCCCATTGTCAACGACGCGGGTGAACTGGTAGGGATCATTACCAGCTACGATATCCTGCGCTATTCCTACAACAAGGAGTATCCGGAGAATCTGGATAAGTTCATCCCGGAGAACATGTAAGGATGGCCTCGGTGCCGTTTTCGGAAAAGCCCGCTCAACCCTACGGTGCCTGCCCTGTTTAAGAGGGCAAAAAAAACTATGGGTGTGTACACTTTAGAGCGCGTGCAGCGCCTGCCGATTTCCATTGAAGAAGCCTGGGACTTCTTTTCCTCTCCGCTCAATTTGCGCGACATTACCCCTGCCTACATGCGTTTTCAGGTGCTTTCTGACCCCAAGTGGGTGGGCCGCATGTATCCGGGCCAGATCATTACTTATACCGTTCGGCCCGTGTTGGGCATCCCGCTGTTTTGGATGACGGAGATCACGCACGTACGCGAAGGCGAGTTTTTTGTAGACGAGCAGCGCGTGGGTCCGTATGCGCTGTGGCATCACCAGCACCATTTCAAACCCATTGAGGGCGGTGTAGAGATGACGGATTTGGTGCATTATCGCCTGCCGCTGGGGCCGCTGGGCAAGCTGGCACACGCCCTTTTCGTCCGCCGTCAGTTGGAGGAAATTTTTGATTACCGCTTTCAGGTCTTGGAAAAGCGCTTCGGGCGCCTGGGCGCCGCCGCAGAGACGGCAGCAATGGCTGTATAAAAAGAATTGCGCAGGCAAGCATGGGGGCTTACCTGCGCTTTCCGTTTTCACACTGATCAAAATTGCCTTTTCGGCAACGTCAGGTATTCAATAGCCGCTACACGAGCACAAAAATGGATAGTAACAGACGGCCCAAAAAAGGCACAAAATAGCGCATTTTTTATCCGGACATGCCTCCGGGAAAAAAGCGTAAATAGCGTGCTTTTCAACGGTTGGCGTCTGTTCAATGCCGGGTTTGAGGCTTTAGAGAGCAGCTCCCTGGCGTAAAAAATAAGCACGGACAAACGTGAAGTTTGCCCAAGCCTGTTGTGTTCGCCGGGTTAAATACGGACCTTATGCAAGGCTGCTGTCAGGCAAAAGTTAGAAAAATGCAGAGGACGCACAGAGCCGCAGAGATGTTTCTTCCCGGCGTCTCTTCGCGTCTCTCGATGTGCATAGGAGGAGGGACAGCAGTTTTGGAGGCCCTGCACATCCGTCCACAGCAGGCCATACCTGCTTTAGCGGAAGGCTTCGATGCTGGTGTTACTCCTGGGCAGTACCTTGATTTTCAGCGGGCCGCCGTTTTCGCTAAAGCATTGTGCCTCGAAAGCAAAGCCGTCTTTCTGATAGCGGAGCGTTTTGTCCTGCACCTGAAACGCACTCCAGTCGGTGTTGCCGCAGGGGCCTGCGATGACGAATTTGTCGTTGGCGGGATCGTACTCGGCGACGAATTGCACGTTGCCTACGGCCACTTTGGTTGGGACATAGACACCTGAAGCAGTTGCCCACAGGAACGTATAGGCTGAGTCCGCCAGTGCTGTGGCCTGATGATAGTAGCGATCCGCCAGGTTATTGCAGGTTTGCTCGGTAGTTGTCGGGACGGTGCGAAGGATCACCTCTACGACGATGATGAAAGCGAAAATAAAATAATGTCTCATAACAAAGAGCATTTGGTGTGGCTTAACATTGCAGCGCCTTTTTTCGATGGAATTCTCAAGCGCTGATTACGACCATGTTAAAGTCTGACCTGTTAGAAGACCTTTCTGCGTTTACGGAAGAGGATAGAGAGCGCTTGCTACTTTTTTTGGACTCTCCCTATTGCCAGAACAGCCGGACAAAGGACGACGGAAGCAGGCTTTTGCGCTATTTGGTCGAGGTTTTGCAGCGATTTAATAGCAGCGAATGGGTGAACATGTTGGAGCGGGAGCGCGTGTTTGAAGCGGTGTTTGGCCAGGTGCCTTTCCATTCGGGGCGTCTAAATCAGGCGCAGCATGAGGCGCTCTGTCGAGTACGAGAGTTTATCCAGGTAGAGATGAGCGGCGCTGGGGCGCTGCGGGAAAAGGATTACGATATTGCTCAGATAGTGGATTTTTTCATGTCCCGAGGGGCACTCAAGGTTGCCAGACGGTATTTACATCAACTCAAACGGCGCCTGGAGAAAGATAGTTCCATTGGTCAGGAAAATGATCGAAAGAAATGGGCAGCAGAGCGAATACTCTCCTGGTATTCGATTGCTATTGCGGACGTGAGCGAGGGGGCCAACCTTCCGAATGCTTTGGAAGCGTTGGAGCAGTGGTACTTTTCTCAACGAGCGGATCTTTTATTGGCCCTTTTGAGCCTGGAAACCCAACACACTCTGACGCCCAATGTGGATGTGAGGCAATATGTTGATGCCTTCTTCGCCCAGTCGGAGGCATCCTGGTTTCGTACGGAGATAGGACGACTGTACACTACAGCGATACAGACTACGGTGGGCAGTCGAGAAGAGCAGGAGCAGGCCTTCGAGGCCCTGCTCACGCTTTATTTGGAGCTCCGAGACCGAATAGAGCCTTATGAGCGGGAGCGCTTCGAGACGATCATTTACAACTTTTGTGCGCGCAACTTTCAGTTCTCTCGTTATCGGGAGCACCTGTTGCGGCTCTATCAGCAAAAGGTGGACCGGCTGGCTGCGCGTGCGGAGACCATTCACGCCAATGCGTTTATCTCGTTAGTGCGCATGGGCGTGTATGCGCAGGACTTGCCTTTCGTCCGGCGGCTTATTGCTCAGTGCCGCCACAGCGTGTACGGCCCTGAAGCGAGCGAGATGTACTATCGGCTGGCTCAGGCCCATGTCGCCTTTGAAGAAGGGAATTACAGCGACTCGCTATATCTGCTCAACGGGTTGCACTTTGAGGATTTATCGCTCCAATACATCCTGCGCGTGTTGGAGATCAAAAATTTTTACGAGCTAAAAGCGGAGACCTCTGTGGAAAGCCGACTTCACGCTTTGCGCATGGCTCTAACCCGTGACCACCAACTTCCGGCAGCAAAACGCCGAGCCTTTCAGGACTTCTACAGCATCACGACACGCCTATGGCGGCTATACTTGACTCCTCGAGAGCGGCGCCGCGCTGGCAGCATTCGCAATTTGCGTCAGGATATACAGCAGCACCCTGGCGTCATCGAGGCGCGTTGGTATCAGAGCAAGTTGAACGAGTTAGACCCCGCCCGGCCTATTGCGGAAGGAACTGCTGGCGCGTAGCGGGGGCGTTGCGGGCGGGTTGTTGTGGTGCATCGGGCTGGTCGGGCGGAGGCAGGCTGCTATCGCGGAAGCGCAGTTCTAAGCGATAGTTTTTGCCCATGCTCTTGACCACGGGGCCCAGCATGAGTTGCAGGACGCTGTCGGCGCGTTCGCGCGCGCGCTCCAGGATGCGGTCGTTTTCGATGGCGTCCTGTCGGAACTGTCGGCGCAGTTCGTTGAAGTTGCGGTTCATTTCTTCCTCGTTGATGCCGGCCAGGATACCCACGTCCAGTTGGTCCACGCGCGGAAAGACTTCGTGCGACAGGATGGTGGGCGGCGGCAGCGTTACGTACACAACGCCTTTTCGAGGGTTGAACGTAACGTCAAAATTCTGGTCGAGTTTGAAGCCGGCTTTAATGACGCTCATGGCCTCAATGCGAATGTCTGTTCGAGAGACTGGAATGCCGAAAATTTTGTACGACAGCGATTTATCCAAGCCCATACGGCTGCGCACCTCGTAAGTGGCCAGTTCGGCAATGCCCTGGCTCACCTTGTCGCGCAGCATGCCGCGCGAGGCGCTGAAATCGCGGATGGCAGCGCGTGTTTGCAAGCGCTCGACCATAGGGCGCAGGGCTTCGTTAATGGCGATGCCGCAAGGGTTGTCCACGTTGCGGCCTTTTGCCAGCAGCTGCCCATCGGTAACTTTCAGCAGGGTGGCCATGATTTGGGTAACGAAAAAGCAGGTGTATTTGCCCGCAACTTCGTTGAAGACGCGCACGGCCTGGTTGCTGTTGTCGTGGTACCAGTTTTCGTACAGGTAGGCCGTGGTGTCTTTCAGGGCAACGAAGTCGCTGAAATACAGGCTCTTCAGGTAGTCGTGGTGCTTGCGGTATTCGGGTTCGAGGCGGCGTTTGAGGCTGTCGTCTAGGTTCATCCGATTGGCTACGTGGTAGAGCAGCGACAGGTTGAAGTTATAGACCAGATCGTCGAACTCTTTGCGGTATTTCTCTGGCTGGGAGAGGATTTGCAGCGTTGCTTCTTCGTTGAGGTTAGGGTTGAAGTCGGAAGGGATATAGGTCAGTTGTACGCCTTGCGGTTTTTTGAGCATATCGGTTATGGCGTTGTCGGACGTCAGCAGTCGGAAAAGCAACACGCCTGCGACGGAGATGAGGGCCAGCAGGAGTATTTGCTTGCCTAATGCCGGCGTTCCGGAGGCCGGTTGCGGAGCGTCGGGTTGTTTCGTAGCCATGAGCGCGTGTTTAGAAGGTGGCGGGAAGGATGCTCTTTTTCGAGTGTTTCAGGCAAAGTTACGATGCTGTCCTACCTTTGCGCGCGCTATGCTTACCCTGAACAACATTTACGTGCAATACGGCGACCGGGTGCTCATGGACTCCATCAACCTGGTAGTCAAGCCCGGTGAGCGCATTGGTTTGGTGGGCCGCAACGGCGCCGGCAAATCCACCCTGCTGAAGATCATTGCCGGCGAGATGTCGCCGCACGAAGGGCAGGTGGTCAAGCCCGCCCATTTCACGATTGGTTACCTGCACCAGGACATGCTGCTGCCCAAGGGCAAGACCGTACTGGAAGAAGCCATGACCGCCTTTGCGGAAGTGCTCGAATTGGAAAAACAACTCCAGCAAGTGCAGGATGCGCTGGCGCAGCGCGACGACTACGAGTCCGACGAGTACCTCCGCTTGCTCGAGCAAATGGGCGACATCACCGAACGGCTGCATCACCTGGGCTTAGCCACTACGTCTGCCGATGCCGAGCGTGTACTGACGGGCCTGGGTTTCCAGCACAGCGACATGACGCGGATGACCGAAGAACTCTCCGGCGGCTGGCAAATGCGCGTTGAATTGGCCAAAATCCTGCTCCGACAGCCCGACCTTATCCTCTTGGACGAGCCGACTAACCACTTAGACATCGAGAGCATCCTGTGGCTCGAAGACTGGCTCAACAAATATCCGGGCATGCTCATCGTCATCAGCCACGACCGCCGCTTCTTGGACAACGTAACCAACCGAACCGTCGAGATCGTGCTGGGCCGATTGGAAGACTACAAGGCGCCCTATTCCAAATACGTGGAGCTCAGCGCCGACCGCCGCGAAAAGCTGCAAGCCGCCTACGAAAATCAGCAGCGCCTCATTGCCGACCGCGAGCGCACCATCAACCGCTTTATGGCGAAAGCCACCAAAACAAAAGCCGCTCAAAGCATGCAAAAGCAGCTGGACAAAATGGAGCGCATCGAAATTGAAGAGCAGGATACCGCCGTCATGCGCCTGCGCTTTCCCGATGCTCCGCGCTCGGGCGAGGTAGTGGCCAAAGCCGAAAACCTGACCAAGCGCTACGGGGCGGTAAAGGTGTTGGAAAACGTGAACTTCCAGATCCTGCGCGGTGAGCGCGTCGCCTTCGTAGGCCAGAATGGCCAGGGCAAAACCACACTGGCCAAAATCCTTATTGGCTTGGAACCACCCACCAGCGGCCAGGCCACTTTGGGCTACAGCGTCAGCGTGGGCTATTACGCTCAAAATCAGGCGGAAACCCTCAACCCGCGCCTCACGTTGCTGGAAACGATGGAGCAACACAGCCCGCCCGAAATGCGCACGCGCCTGCGCGCTATCCTGGGCGCCTTCCTCTTCAGCGGCGAAGATGTAGAGAAGAAGGTCGTCGCCCTCTCCGGCGGCGAACGCGCCCGATTGGCCCTGGCCTGCATGCTGCTGAAACCCTTTAACTTCCTGGTGCTCGACGAGCCAACCAACCACTTGGACATGCTCTCCAAAGACGTGCTCAAGCAGGCGCTGCTCGACTACAACGGCACACTACTCGTCGTCAGCCACGACCGCGAATTTCTCAGCGGCCTCACCACGCGCACCATCGAATTCCGCGACCACCAGCTGCGCGAATATTTGGGCGACGTCAACTACTTCCTTGAAAAGCGCCAATTAGACAACATGCGCCAGGTCGAACTGCGCACCCTGCAACCCAGCCGCGCAGCCGACAGCTATGCCGCCCCCGACCAGCAGGTAAAGGCCGGCGCTGCCCGCACACCCGAGGAGAAAAAACAACTGCAACGCCAGGCACAACGCGCCGAAAAACGCATCGCTGAAATCGAGGCCGAACTCAAAAAGATGGAAGAACAGATGGGCCAAACCGACTTTTACAGCCGGCCCGACCATCAGCAAACCTTAGAGCGTTACCGCGCCAACCAGGCCGAATTGGAGCGCTGCTATGCCGAATGGGAGGCCGCTACAGAGCAATTGGGCTGATGCCAACGAGTTCCTCATGATTCAGGCACAAACGATATTTGTTGCATAGGTCGGCTATATGGCTACATTGCTCATTCGAAATATAGGTCTGTTAGTGCAGGCGGAGAAGCGTCGGCGTTCGGTGGTGAAAGGAGAAGACATGCGCCACCTGCCCACCGTAGCCGAGGCGTTTTTGCTCATTGAAAACGACCGAATAGCGGCCTTTGGGCCTATGGAGCGCTGCCCGGAGCGAGCCGATACGGTACTGGATGCCACGGGACGCATGGTATTCCCATCTTGGTGCGACGCACACACGCATTTAGTATTTGCAGCCCCGCGCGACGAGGAGTTTGTGGATCGCATCCGCGGCCTGTCGTACGAGGAGATCGCGCGGCGCGGTGGCGGCATTCTGAACTCGGCGCGGCGGCTGCGTCAAATGTCAGAAGAGGCGCTCCTGGAAAGCGCCTGGCAACGGCTGTGTGAAGTTATCGCCCAGGGTACCGGTGCTATTGAAATCAAGAGCGGCTACGGCCTGAGTGTAGAGAGCGAGCTGAAGATGCTGCGCGTCATTCGGCGCCTGAAAGTCCTTAGCCCCATACCCATCAAAGCGACCTTTCTGGGGGCGCATGCCGTGCCGGAAGAGTACCGCGCGCGGCGAAACGATTACATAGACCTGATTATCCACCAGATGCTGCCGCGTGTGGCAGAGGAAGGGCTAGCCGAATACTGCGATGTGTTTTGCGACCGGGGCTTTTTCACCCCTGCGGAGACGGAACGCATCCTGCAAGCCGCCTGGAAATACGGGCTGAAGCCCAGGATACATGCCAATGAGCTGGCCAATTCGGGCGGTGTGCAGGTAGGCGTGGCCAATGGCGCGTTATCCGTGGATCACTTAGAATGCGTTGGGCCAGAAGAAATCGCGCTGTTGCGCGACAGCGCCACACTGCCCACGCTTTTGCCCGGCTGCGCCTTCTTTCTGGGCATTCCGTATGCCCCGGCTCGGGAGATGCTCAACGCCGGATTACCTATAGTGCTGGCGTCGGACTACAACCCTGGCTCGGCGCCTTCGGGGCGCATGTCGTTCGTCGTCTCGCTGGCTTGCATCCAGATGAAGATGTTGCCCGAAGAAGCCATTAACGCTGCTACCCTCAACGGCGCAAGAGCCCTGGAGCTGGAAGCGGACTACGGCAGCATTGCTGTGGGCAAAAAAGCCAACCTGTTCATTACCCGCCCGATGACTTCGGTAGCGCAAGTCCCGTACTTCTTTGGCACCGACCCGATTGAGACCGTCATCCTGAACGGGCGGGTATGGAAAAAACCTTGAGGAAGGGCATGCCTGCCGGAAGAGGTTTTTTGCCTTTAGGCAATCATTTGCCGCCGCACCTTCTTTATTTGCCGCCGCACCAACAATCGTTTTGACTTCGGGCCGCCGTTGGGCACAGGTTCCCTACTTTTGCGGCCTATTTCCTCGGCAGACGCCAGGGCCGCGAATAATCGCGAGGCTAAACGTTAAATATCCGCCTATGCACAGCAAATCCACCAGGCATTGTATCTCTTTGCAGTCTGAAAACATGCCGATTGTATCTCTTTACCATTCCAATTTACTCAGCATGCGCAAAACGCTAATCCTTCCGCTGCTATATCTCTTCTGGGTATCGGTTTCTCTGGCCCAAACCCCGCAGACCGTAACCGTCCGAAAAGGCCAGCCCGTAGGCTCCAATACTGAGGCCGCTTGCTCCGCTGGCACCATTACTGTAGGGCAACGCATTGGCCAGACCAATGATGTCGTATTAGACACCCTGTTTTTGTGCTTTGGCGACTCGGTGCTCATCCGCCACAACGGCGATGCCGCGTTTGATGACCCTATTCCGGCCACGCCGCCCGGCATTGCCTACGCCATTTATGAATGCCCACCCACGCAAACGGGAACAGACCAGCTGGTGCTGGCCGATACTTGCCTTTGGCCCGGTGCCCTATCGGGCTTTTTCGCCACATCTGGCCCGCCCAGTGGCGACCACTGGTTCTTCAATACGGGCAACATCCTGAATTCCACGCTGTTCTGCAACGGAAAACCCTGCCTGCTGCATTTTGCACCTATTACCATCACGGATTACCCCAACTTCGAGCTGGAACCGGGTTGTGTAGATGTGGGGATTAACGCGGCTTTTGCCGTTGTTTACCTGACGCCTATCGAGGTTACCAGCATCGCCACCAGCGTCAATGGAAATGATTGCGTGGGCCGCTTCCGACTGATAGGCGGCTTGCCCGAATGGGATAAGTCCACGTTTTACGACGTTCGCATTTACAAGCAAGGCGATCCCAACAAGAAGGGCTTGATTTACACACCGCCTTCGCAATGGCGGCACACCATTACCCTGACGTTTTCCGTGCCGGAACCGGGCGTTTACGTCGTTGAAGTGCGCGACGGCAAGAGCTGCGGTCTGAACTTCACCGTGAATATGGCCGGCTGTAATGCGGACGGCAACACGGCCTATCTTACGCCGGACTTAGTGGCGGCACCCAACACTACACTGTGTGTGCCGATCCAGGTGGAAAACTTTGACAATGTGCTGGGAAGCTCCTTTTCAATTTCCTGGGATACTACTTTGCTGCGGTACATCGAGGTACGGAATCCCAACATGGCCATAGAGCCGTTTAGCGTAACCGGCAATTTGAACGAGAATGAAGCCAGCCAGGGGTACTTGGGTTTCACGTACTCTGAGTTTCTGGGTACGGGCATTACCATACCTGATGGTGAGGCCTTATTTGAGGTCTGCTTCCAGGTCATTGGCCCTCTGGATACGTGTACAACGTTGTCCTTTGGCAGTTTTCCAACCATCATCACGCTGGATAAGTCCACGGTGAATCAGGTAGCTGTGAGTGCCTTCCCGGGCAAGATTTGCATTGACTCTATTCCGCTGATTGTCAACTTCTACGTAGATGTGCCCAATTGCGACAACACAGCCAGTATTGGCGCTATCATCGAAGGCGGCGTTTCGCCATATGTCGTTAGCTGGCAACCTTGCGCGGGTGGGCAGAGCAACTTTGTTGTTTCTAATGTGGCCGACACTATTTTGACGTTGCCGTTGCCCGAGGGCTGCTGGCAGGTGTGCGTTACCGATCAGAATGGCTTCGGCACGCAGGTGTGCGACACGTCAAATATCACCATTCCGGATTTAGGTGTAACACTCTCCGTTATCCAGTTGCCGACCTGCCACGGCCGAACGGACGGTATTCTACGCGCTGATGTCTCGATTGATGGCGTGCTGGTGCCCAACCCGAGCAACAACTTCAGCTTCCAATGGAACACCACGCCGCAACAGACCACGCAAACCATTGCGGGTGTAGGGGCCGGTCAGTATAGCGTTACGGTTACGAACAACGCCAATGGCTGCACGCAATTTGCTGCCGGCACACTCAGTCAGCCGGCGCCGCTGGCTTTAGACATTCAGACCACGAACGCCTCTTGCCCGGGCGTAAATGATGGCATCATCCTGGCTACCGCTTCAGGTGGCACACCCGATGCGCAGGGAGGATATCTGTTCCAATGGCAATACGCCAACTGCGACTCGGTTCAGCGTTTCCCGGACGACTCTTTTAATGGCAACCCCTATAATAGTATTACCAAAGTCAGTGGCTGCTACTTCGTTACAGTAACCGACCTTAATGGTTGCACCTACGTTCATCCAGCATCCGTGCGCATTGATAACGCGCGGAATTTCACGCTGAACGCGCTGGCATTGACGAACCCGGCCTGTGCGGGCCAGTCCAGCGGGGTGATTGAAGTAGAAGCCGTAGCAACGCCGCCATTCCCTAACCCATTGGGGACGTTTTACGCCTTTGTCTGGACGCCTGTGCCACCCACGCCGCCAGGGCCGTATCCGCAAATCAACGTAAACGAGCGCTCACGCCTGTCGCAGTTACCTGCGGGTACGTACGAACTCACAGTGCTCGAGTCCGTGTCGGGCTGTTCGGCCTCGGCTACGTACACGCTGACTAGTCCGCCGCCAGTGGATGTAACGGTGGTGTCGCAGTCCAATCCGCTGTGCACACAGCCGACAAGCGGTACCATTAAGGTTTCTGCCTCCGGTGGTACGGGTAGCGGTTACACCTATACCTGGGCATCGGAACCGCCACAAACCTTACCTGCCTTAGATAGCCTGTCCAACCTCGGCCCGGGCACCTACACCGTTACCGTGCGCGACTCTAACGGCTGTGTAGACTCTGCCAGTGTTATTCTCGCCCTGCCCGGCCCGCCGCCCATAAACGGTATTGACTCGACTTCCGTGGTCTGCGGCAATGACGGCTGTTTGCGCGTGCTGGCGCCCACCGCTACCACCTTTGCCTGGACGGATAGCAGCGGCGCCTCCATCGGCAATACTGCTCAGATCTGTCAGCTGGCTGGAGGCACCTATACTGTAGTGGTACAGGATGCCCAAAGCTGCACCAATACGATAACGGTGTCATTGGCGAGCAAACCGCCTTTGGCCATCACTGACAGTCTGCTGCGTCAGCCCACCTGCAACGGCGGCATTGACGGCAGCATAGCTATTACGGTGCAGGGCGGCAATCCGGGGTATCTGTACAACTGGTCCAATAACCAAAATACGCCGGTCATCTTCCCCATACCCGCTGGCACCTACACGGTAACCATCACGGACACGCGTAACTGTACCTTGACGCGCACGTTTGTGCTGCCCGACCCACCCGGAATCGTCATTCAGTACAACAACATCCGCCCTACGCGCTGCATTGACACGTGCGACGGCGGCGTAGAGCTGGTTGTCTATTACAATACGACGCCACCCACGTTTGCCAACTTCGACTTCGAGTGGGAAGACGGCGGCACCGACTCGCTGCGCGCTGACCTATGCGCGGGCTTCAACACCATCATCGTGCGCGACCCGCTCAATGGGTGTTTCCGCATTGACTCTGTGCAGATTGCAGCGCCGCCGGCCCTGGAGGCCACTTTTGCTAACGACTCTGTCTCGTGCTTCGGCTTGGCCGACGGACGCTCGCGCGTTACCGCCAGCGGTGGCAACGGGCAGCCTTACTCCTATCTGTGGAGCAATGGCCAGACCTTCCCGAACGCTACCAATCTGTCGGCAGGGCCTGTTACGCTGACCCTGACGGATAGCCGCGGCTGCCGCCGGGTGTTCAACACGACCATCGCCCAGCCGGAGCAAATCCAGATAACTACACCGCTGGGTGGTCTGGCGCCTCCCAAGTGTTTTGGTGGCAACGATGGCCAGATTACCATCTCTGTCAGCAAGGGTACGCCTGGCTACACCTACAACTGGGCGGGTGTTGGCGGTCCGGTGGGTAATACGAATCCAATCACCAACCTGACAGCAGGCACTTACACTGTTACCGTAACGGACAGCAAAGGCTGCACCGAAGTCCAGTTCTTCATCCTGAGCGATCCGGCGCCCATTGTTGGCTCTTTCCTGCCGCTCGAACCTATCCAGTGCCACGGCGAAGAGACCACGCTGTTTATTGACACCATCACCGGCGGCGCCGGCGCGCCCTACCAGTATAGCATTGACTTTGGTGTCTATCTGTCGCCCAATTTCCCCATCAGCATCGGCGGCGGCAAGCATTTTATCACCTACATTGACCGCGTGGGCTGCGAATACACGGACTCGTTCTTCGTGTTTGAGCCGGCGCCTATTGTGGTAACCTTCGACCCTGCGGAGGTGGAAATCGAACTGGGTGACACGCTGTTCCAACTCATTCCCATCATCACGGGCGCCAATGTGGACACGTTCATCTGGCAGCCTGCCGATCTACTGAGCGACCCGCGTGTATTGGAACCCTATGTGCGCACCTTCGAGTCGCAGCGCTACACGCTTACGGTGTTCGACGCCAACGGCTGCTCAGGGACAGGTTCTATCTTAGTCAACATTGACCCGAACCGCAACGTCTATATCCCGAACGTCTTTATACCGGGCAACACGCGCGGCTTGAACGACCACTTCAATCCGAACGTTGGGCCAGGCGTGGAGATCATCAATTTCATGCGCATCTTCGACCGATGGGGCAACCAGGTGTATGAGCGCACGAATTTCTACCCGAACAACAACGACTTGGGCGAGGGCTGGGACGGCCGCTATAAAGGTCAGTACGTCCAGCCGGGCGTTTATGTCTATGTCATTGAGGTAAAGTTCTTAGACGGGCGCGTCCTGTTGTATCGGGGCGATGTAACAGTGGTCAGATAGCGGCTGCGCTGCTCCAACGAAAAAGCGCGCCAGCGGTCTTGTACCGGCTGGCGCGCTTTGTTTGTGTTTTTAGCAGCCTTAGCCTCTTTGCATAACAAAATAGCAAAAAAGGCCGCACCTCGCGGTGCGACCTTCCTGCAGCAGTCGGGACGACTGGATTCGAACCAGCGGCCACACGCCCCCCAGACGTGTACTCTACCGGGCTGAGCTACGTCCCGAAGTATGGCTCCGTGGGTAATACTGGATTCGAACCAGTGACCTCACGCGTGTGAAGCGTGCGCTCTAAACCAACTGAGCTAATCACCCGAAAGAAAGTCGGACCAACTGGATTCGAACCAGTGACCTCCACGATGTCAACGTGGCGCTCTAACCAACTGAGCTATAGCCCGCTAAATTACCTCCAGCGCTCTTTCGCGCTTTGGGGCGGCAAAGGTAATGCCACGAGAAGAAATCCTGCAAGCATCGGGCAAAGAGTTTTTTGTGTAAAAGCAGGCTTTCGGTTCTGGGAGGCACTTTGCCGGATATCGTCGGGCGTATGGCAAAAAAATGCACGCGAGCATCGCGCGTACTGTCTTACTTTTCTGCCTGCTTTTTTTGCATGGTTTCAATCCTTCATCAGACAGTCGCCTTATGCGGAGCTTTTTTTACCTCGTATTCCTGTTTTTATGGCCGTTTTCAGTGTTGTCCCAATCCTTTTTCAGCGATGCTCCGGCGTCGGAAGTGCCCTCCCTTGCCCGTCGCGACGGCGGCGCCCTTCCGGAGCATTTTCGGCTGGTGCAGTTCGATGTGGTGGGTTTGGAGGCGGCATTGGCTGCTGCGCCGCTGCGCTTCAGTGCAGCCAGAGGCCAGGAGGTGGTGCTGACGCTGCCCTTGCCTGATGGCCGTTGGGTGCGCTTTCGCGTGGTGGCTTCGCCGGTCATGCCGCCGGAATTGCAGGCCAGATACCCGGAGGTACGCTCCTACACCGGCGCAGGCCTCGATGACCCGACGGCGTCGCTCAAATGCGAACTGACGCCGCGCGGATTTCATGCCATGATCCTGTCGGCGCAGCACGAGCCGGTTTTCCTCGACCCTTACCAGCCGGGCTATGCGGTCGTTTATTTCAAATCGGCGCTGAAGCCCTCGAAAGAGCCGTGGGTATGTTCAGCAGGCGAGTCGCCCGCAGGTGCTCATCGTTTTGAAGGCGCTGCTCCGGAATTGACGGGGGACTGTCTGCTGCGGCGCTATCGGCTGGCGCTGGCTTGTACGGGCGAATACGCTCAGTTTCACGGCGGCACGAAGCCGTTGGTGCTGGCTGCTATGGTTACCACACTCAACCGCGTCAACGGCGTCTATGAGCGCGATTTAGGCATCCTGATGGAGCTGGTGCCCAATAACGATACGCTCATCTTTTTGGACCCCGTTACAGACGGCTACACGAACAACAACCTTTCGACCCTGCTGTCGCAGAACGTAACGAAGTGCAACACGCTCATCGGGCCAGAGAACTACGACATCGGTCACGTGTTCGCTACCGGCAATGGCGGTGTGGCGGGTTTAGGCGTCGTGTGCAACAACAGCACCAAAGCGCGTGGCGCCACCGGACGCCCGGCACCCGTGGGTGACCCGTTCGACATTGACTATGTGGCGCATGAAATGGGCCATCAGTTCGGCGCCAACCACACTCAAAACAACAACTGCAACCGCAACGGCCCTACCGCCGTGGAACCCGGTAGTGGCTCTACCATCATGGGCTATGCGGGCATTTGCAACCCCAACGTGCAAAGCAACAGCGACGACTATTTCCACGCCATCAGCTTGCAGGAAATACGCCAGTACGCCATGCTTGGCCCAGGCAATGTGTGCGCTCAGAAAGTGGATTTGGGCAATAATGCTCCTACAGTGGCGCCTTCTGGAGGTGTGGCATTCACCATACCGCGCTCCACGCCGTTTGTGCTCACGGCGGAGGGCGAGGATGCCGATGGCGATGTGCTCACGTATTGCTGGGAGCAGATGAACAACCAGACGGCGACCATGCCGCCCCAGCCCGGCAATACGGTTGGGCCTATGTTCCGTTCGCTGACGCCGACCGCCTCGCCGGAGCGCTACTTTCCGGCGTTGGGCTTCGTGATTGACAACACCACCAACCCCTGGGAGCGCCTGCCGGCTGTAGGGCGCACCATGCGCTTCCGCGTAACTGCTCGCGACAACCACTCCGGTGGCGGATGCACGGCTTTTGCCGAGGTAAACATCACGGTCGCCGGCAACAGTGGTCCATTTACCGTTTTGGAGCCCAATACAGCGGTCTCCTGGTACGTCGGTCAGACGCAGACTGTGCGCTGGGATGTGGCCCGCACCGATACGGCGCCCGTGAATTGCGCTGAAGTGCTCCTGCTGCTTTCCACTGACGGCGGTTGGACGTATCCGCACCTGCTGTCCGGCCCAGTGCCCAATACAGGCGAGGCAGAGGTGGAAGTGCCTTTCCTGCTTTCGGACAGCTGCCGAGTGCGCGTACAGGCTGTGGGCAACATCTTCTTTGATATTTCCAACCAGAATTTCCGCATCGAACTGCCGCCCGTGCCTACCTTTCTGGTAGAGACCGACCTGCCTGATGCCGTGCAGCGGTGTACGGGCGACTCGCTGGCCTTTTGGGTGCGTACGCGCAGTATTGCCGGCTTTTCGGAAAACGTCGCGTTTACCCTCGACGGCCTGCCGCCGGATGCGGTTGCGTCCATTTCCCCCAATCCCATCCCTGCCGGCGACAGCGTGCTGGTGGTCATTGGCAGTCTGACAACGCCGGGGCAATACACCCTCTCCTTAGTCAGCGCGAGCGATACGCTGGTGCGCGAACGCACCATAGCGCTTCAGGTGGTGGCATCGCAGCCTGATGAGCCTGCCCTTGCCGCGCCGCTCGATGGTCAGCGCGACGTTGTGCCGGGCACCTTCCTGCGTTGGGCACCTGTTACCGATGCACTGCACTACGGGGTACAGGTCAGCACTACTCCGGCCTTTACTCCCGACCAGGTGGTTTGGGAAACGACGGTTGCCGAGGCACAGGCTTCTATCGGTACCCTACAGCCTAACAGCGTGTATTACTGGCGTGTGCGGGCCGAGAACGCCTGTGGCCAGAGTGGTTATTCTCCGATATGGGCCTTCCAGACGGCTCGCCGGGTGTGTGGCTTTGAGTTCGCCAGCGAAGATGTGCCGATAGTCATTCCCAGCGCTCAACCGGTAACCGTTGCCTCTTCATTAGCCCTTACCGATGCGCGCCCTGTGGCTGACGTGGACGTGTGGGTCAACATCCGCCATACTTTCGTGGGCGACCTGCGCGCGCGCCTCATCCACCCCAGTGGCGACACGGTACTGCTCTTCGACCAGCCGGGCGTACCCGCCTCTGCCGCGGGCTGCTCAGGCAACGACATCCAGGCCACCTTCGACGATGAGGCCGTGCTGACGGCCGCCGATTTTGAAAAAACCTGCAACATCAATCCGCCGGCCATCGCGGGCGTTTTCCAGCCCATAGACCTGCTGGCACGATTTAACCATCAGGCGGCTCCTGGCGGCTGGCGCCTCGAAGTGCGCGACCTGGCCGAAGACGACGGCGGCGCCATAGAAGCCTGGGGATTGCGCTGCTGCTTCTGGGACACCACCGAATCCGCCTTTTTATGGAAAAATGAACTCCTCTTGCTGGCTGCCGGGCAAACGGCCACGGTGGACAACACTTTGCTGGCCTTAGACCTGAACGGCGAAGTGCCAGAAAGCGGCCTGTTCACCTTGCTATCTGTGCCGCAGCACGGGCAGCTACTGCTCGACGGCCTGCCGCTTTCGGTAGGTGATGCTTTCACGCAATTGGATATTGACAACGGCCTTCTCGCCTACACACATAGCGGAGATGCAGTCACGCAGGACGCTTTTACTTTTGACGCCCTCAATGCTGCCACGGCTCAGTGGCTCCACAATGCAGTTTTTCACATCCAGATCGTCCAGAATGACCTCGTTGTCTCGTTAGCCTTGCTCGACTCGCCCCGCTGCCACGATGCCGCCACAGCACGCCTGCAAGCTAGTGTGCAGGGCGGAAAGCCGCCTTACCGCTACCAGCTGACTTCAGGCGGCGCAGTGCAGGACGATGGCGTGTTTGAAAACCTGAGCGCGGGTGTGTATTCGGTCGTGGTTACGGATGGCTGGGGCTTCACAGCCGTTTCGCCGTTGGTGGTGGTGCCTGATCCCGACCCGATTGTGGTGCAGGCGTTTGCCTCGAGCGACTCGGTTTGGGTGGTGGCCCTGGGCGGAAATCCGCCGTACCAGTACCGCATCGGCGATGGCGATTACCAGGATGAGCCGCTCTTCGAGGGTTTGCCCAACGGCACCTACACGGTAGAGGTGCAGGATGCGGAAGGTTGCACGGCCAGTGCCCAGGTCATTGTTTATGTCGGCCCCTTGGCGGTGCTGATGGTGCAAGTGCAGCCCGTTTCCTGTCATGGTGGCAGCGATGGTGCTGTCCGCATCACCGCAGGTGGTGGCGTTCCGCCGTATGTGTACAGTCTGAACGGCGTGGATTTTCAGCCAGAACCTGTTTTTCTGGGACTCTCGGCAGGAACATATGCAGTCGTTGTGGAGGACAAACAGGGCACGGCGGCCACGCAGGACTTCAGCATCGTCCAGCCGCCGGCCCTTGAGGTGGATGCTGTTGTAGTATTGAACCGCATCGAGGTAATCGCCTCTGGGGGTACAGGCGGGCTGTCTTATAGCCTGAATGGTGGGCCATTCCAGCCGCAGCCTGTGTTTGGCGGTCTGGCCAATGGCGACTATATCGTTACGGTACGCGACGCCAACGGTTGCACCGCCGAGGCATCGGTGGTGGTGGATGTGCCGCCCCTGCAATTGCTGATGATGAATGTGGAGGGCGAAATTCGCTGTGCCGGCCAGACGGTGCGGGTGCTTGCCAGTGCAGTAGGCGGTGTTCCGCCGTACACCTATGCCCTTGACGGTGGGCCTTTCCAGGCTGCAAATGTCTGGGATGCCGTTGGTGCGGGGCTCCACGTGGTAACGGTGCGCGATGCTGCTGGCAATCAGTCGAGTAGCGACACTTTTTTCATTCAATCTCCTGCACTGCTGGAGGTGACGGTGACTGTGTTTGGCCTCACGGCAGCGGTTTCGGCCAGCGGAGGAACGCCTCCCTATCGCTTTGCCTTAGATGGCGGGGACTGGACATCGGAGGATTTCTTCGCCGACTTACTCAACGGAATGCACTTAGTTGTCGTGGCCGACGCCAACGATTGCACCGATACGGTCTTCTTCGAAGTCAATTACCTGCCCATGACGGTGCTCCTGACGCGCACGCCGCCCTCCTGTGCTGGCGCGTTGGATGGGGCCTTTGAACTGGAAATACTCGGCGGTCTGCCGCCCTTCACCTGCGCGGGTATGCCGATAGGCGACAACCGCTGTACGCGCGAGCAATTAGGGGCGGGCACCTACACGCTCACGCTCACCGATGCCACGGGCAGCACGCTTGTGGTCAGCGTTACACTCGAAGACCCGCCAGCCCTCGCAATAACCCTCTCTGCCGCGCTGAATACACTGACGGCTGCCGCTTCGGGCGGCACGGGGGCACTTGAGTACAGCCTCGATGGTCTGACGTTCCAGAGTTCGCCTGTCTTTGCCAACCTGCCCAACGGCATTTACACCGTTACAGTGCGCGACGCCAACGGCTGCACGGCGGTGTCGGAACCCGTGGAAATTGACATTATTAGCACGCGCACGCCCGAGGCAGAGGGGCCGGTACGCCTGTACCCAAATCCGAATGGCGGGCGCTTCCGAATAGCATTAGCACAGCCCGTTGCCGAAGGGCTGTACCTGTGGCTGTACGACCTGCAGGGGCGTTTGGTCTGGCAGCAGCGCTACCCGGAGGCTGCGGGCCAGACGCTGTGGGAAATCCACCTGGCAGATGTGCCGGCGGGTGTCTATGTGTTGCATGGAACGGATAGCCAACAGCGGTTTGTGGAGCGGTTGCTCATCACGGGAGGCCAACCATGATCGGCATTTAGCCACAAACACGACAATAACCAATATAACTAAATATTATGAGACGCCGCACTTTTTTAAAACACGCCTTAACCGGTTTACCGCTGGCCCTGCTGGCGCCAGCCCTTCTGGTGCAATGCGCCGAGGACGATAGCAAACCCAACGGGAAAACCGTCATCGTCATCGGCGCGGGCATTGCCGGGCTGGCCGCAGCCCAACGGTTGAAACAGAAGGGCTTTACCGTCATCGTTCTGGAGGCCCAGGATAGGGCGGGCGGACGTCTGCGAACTGACCGAAGCCTTGGAATCGCCTTTGACGAAGGGGCCAGCTGGATCCACGGCCCTAAAGGCAACCCCATCACTGACCTGGCCTCTCGGGCCGGAGCCAGCACCTTCCGAACCGATGACGACAGCGTTCGGGTGTACGATGCGAACGGCACGGCCTACACCGACGCCGCACTGACGCAGGCAGAAAACCAGTTCAACAGCGCCCTGGATGCAGTACGAAACGCCGGCAGCCTCCAGCAAAGCTTCGAGTCGGTATTCCTGTCGTTGTACCCGAGCCAGGCCGGCAACCGGCTATGGAAGTATATGCTATCTGCTTATTTGGAGTTCAACACCGGGGCCGACATTGCGCGGCTGTCGTCCAAATATTTTGACGACGACGAGGAGTTTGGCGGCGCTGACGTCATTGTTACGAATGGCTTTGACGGTATGGCCACCTACCTGGCGCAGGGGCTGGATGTTCGGCTAAAGACACCAGTATCGGCTGTGGATTACTCCGGAGGTAAAGTGAGGGTAACAGCTGACGGCCAGACACTGGAGGGCGATTACGCCGTGATTGCTGTTCCTTTGGGCGTGCTCCAAAGAAACGTCATAGCCTTCACGCCGGCGCTGCCTGCCAGCAAGGCAACGGCCATAGGCCAGTTGCAAATGGGCAACGTCAACAAATTTTTCCTGCTGTGGGGCAGCGCATTCTGGGACACTAATCTCCAGTACATCGGCTACACGCCGGAAACAAAGGGAAAATTCAACTACTTCCTGAATGTGCGCAAATTCGCCAGTGCCAATGCGCTGATGACGTTTGCACTGGGCAACTATGCCACCGCAACGGAAAGCATGAGCGACAGCGAAGTGGTGCAGGAAGTCATGCTTCATTTGAGGTCTATTTACGGCAGTGGTATTCCCAACCCTTCGCACCTGCTCCGCACTCGTTGGGGGCAGTACCCGCACATTTACGGCGCCTATTCCTTCGTACCGGTTGGTGCTTCGAGCGCAGCCTTCGATACCGTAGCAGACCCGGTTAGCAATCGCCTGTTTTTCGCTGGCGAGCACACTCATCGCGCTTATCGCGGAACCGTGCACGGCGCGTATTTGAGCGGCATTCGAGAGGCGGACAGGGTTGTGGATTTGCAATAGCTGTGTGCCAGAGCGTCGGTACATGAGTCCCGTTTAATTTAGCGCTATTCCTGCGCCATGGGAACTTTATTTCTTATCTGAGGCTTTTCCAGTAAGCCTACTTATGACCCTGTGTAGAGAAAGCTTTAGCGATAACTAATGGATGCAAAGAGGTATTTTTAGGCAAAGTACACCATCCATCCTTTTCCTGAAACAATGCAAAACCAATCCTATGGGAACACGACTTTTACCCGGCCTCTTGCTGTTCTTGTATGCCCTTACCCCTCGTCTTTGGGCACAAAACGACAATCCTACCATTGCCGTTTGCGATGGCAGGCAATACCTGTGTGCTTCAGACTCGCTGGTAACGCTCTGCGTCAATATCGTCGTAAACCCGAATTATCCGCACATTAACAACATATCTTCTTTTGAAATCACGTGGGGAGATGGCTCTCCCAAGACTATCGTTCCTGGAAGCAAGAACCCTCCGAGCCAGACGCACGTGTACAACGTGAAGGGTTTTTACGGTACCTGTGACTATGAGCGGGAGTACGTAGTGAAGTTAATCACGCTGCACTCCGACCCCAACGTGCCTCCCACGAACAGTGCGTTTTTCCTCTATATCCGAAACCCGCCGCGTCCTCAGGTGAAATTTTCAGCCAATCCCGCCTGTGCGGGCAAGCCCGTAGAGATGACGGCCACGCCGTGCCCGATGCAAGGAGTTACGCTGCAGCGCTGGGATTTGGGCGATGGCAACACCGCCACGGGAAATAAGGTAACGCACACCTACAACACCCCCGGCATGAAGCAAATCGGCTATTGCATTGGCAACAACTGTGATACTGTATGCATAACATACCTATTGTCTGTGCTGGAACCTGCCCAGGCAGAACTGGTGGCGGACTCGGGTAACGTAACGGGCTATGCCAATCCTTACCGCGTATGTCTGGAGAGCTTTGGTTCGGTCGTGCGGGTGAATGCTGCCAATTCAACCAATGTCAGTAAGCCGTATGTCTGGACGGTTTCACCTGGCTCCGGTTGGGCCTGGATGGATCCGGACAGTCTAAACCTCAACGTGCGGCGAATACGATTTACCCAAGAGGGTACGTACACCATTACGGTGAAGGTGAACAATGACTGCGGTATCGAGAGCTCGCGCTCTATTCAAATCCAGGTGATTAAGGCACCACCTTTGCTGCTAAATCCGGCACCGGATACCTGCGTGGCCATTGCCTATTCGCCTGTGCCCTTCAACTCGAATGCCGTTTATCGCGTCAATGGCGTAGTGCAGTCCACTTTCCCGGTCAACTTGCCCATTTCCAACGACCCCTACGTGGTAGAGGCGACACTGAGCAACGAGTGCGGCGATCAGGTGAAGCGCGATACGTTCTGGATACGCCCGCCGGCGGATATCAGCATTTACACGCCTTCGGACATAACGGTATGTGCAGGTAGCGACTCCATTCGACTGCGCGCTTCCGATGTGGGCGTTTGGTCGGGCGGGGGGAACACTCTTAAAGTGGTCGGGCAGGACACGTTCTTTTATCCCACTACTGCTGGTAACTATTTACTCGTCATCAGCCGCGGTGCGGGCGTTTGTCGGCGGGCGGATACTGTGCAAATCCGCGTGGAGGAGGGCTACCCATTGCAACTAAACCCGCCGCCTACGGGCTGCCTGACTATAGCGTACACACCCGACCCTTTTGACCCCAAGGTACAGTACTACATCGGCAGTGTGCTGCAAACGAGTTTTCCGGTCAACCTGAGTGCACAGGGGGCGCCTTACACCATCACGGCTGTGGCACAAAATACCTGCGGAGAAGTGCGTGACTCGGTGGTGCTGGACATCATCGTACCCGTGGACGTGTCCATCGAAGCGCCCAACGACACAGTGGTGTGCTCCGGCACGGCGCTGATACCTCTGAAAGCCAGCGACAATATAGGGAAATGGGTAGGCCAGCACATCGAGCAGACACTGCAAGGCGAGTGGGTCTTCAACCCCGTGCAGGCGGGCACGTACCTGCTCATCTTTGAGCGCGGTTTCGATCAGTGCCGCCGGGCCGATAGTGTGCAGGTGCGGGTGGAGCCGAGCAATGGCGTTACGGCGGGGCCAGACCGGTACGCCTGCATCACACAAGGCACACTGACGCTCACCGGCTTTGGGCCAACAGGAGGAATGTTTTCGGGCTTTGCCCTCAACGGCAACGTGGTGGATTTGAAGCAGCTGACCCTTGACTCGCCCTATACCTATATCTATACGGTACCCACCCTGCCCGACGCCTGCAACGACGACGAAATGACGCTGGTGGTCAGCGCCCCGCCGACCGCTGCCTTTTCTGCCAGCCACGATACCACTTGTGTCGGCTATGCAGTAACGCTAACCCCAAGCGCAGGTAGCGGAGTGCAATTCGAGGTGAACTGGGGCGAGGGGGCGGCTACCTCTAACCTTTCGCACACGTACCAGAAGCCGGGCACGTACGCCATTCAGCTGACGGCCTACACCGTCAACCCCATCAGCGGGGGTGTCCTCTGCTCAGCCCAGGCAACGACCTCGGTGCACATCCTGCGGCCCATGGCCGCCGACAGTATTCGATTTTTGGCAAAGCCCGACTCAGGGTGTGCGCCGCTGACGGTGGCTTTTGAAAATCGAAGTGTAGCCGAAAGTGCCACATACGAATGGGACTTTGGCAACGGGCAGACGCACACCGGCTTCCAGCCCGGGCCGATAGCATTTCAGCAGGGCATCGAGGACACCATTTATTACGTGCGTCTGACGGTGCGCAATGCCTGCGACTCGTTGGTGCGCGTAGAACCGGTACGTGTGCGCCCGCAGCCGCGTGCGGCTTTGGGCATTACCTACGAGCAGCCCTGTTCGGGTGGAGTGCTGAAAGCCAGCGTGTTGAGTACGGGCAATCCGGTGAACAACACATTGTTCACTTCAAAAGGGCAGGTGGCAACGGCGGGCCGCGATAAACCTACGGAGTTTCAGTTTTTCACCGACTCACTGCCCGATACGGTGCGCCTGTGGTTGGTCAGTGTTAACGAATGCGGCAGCGATACTGCTTATCAGGACGTGGTGGTACATCCGACCGACGTTTACGCTCTCATGGGCTTGCCCGACACAACGCGCCTGTGTGTGGGAGACTCGGTGCGCCTGTCCAATATCTCAACGCCGGGTGCCCCGGTGCGCTGGGCGACGTCCGATGGCAACACCTTCCTGGGCGACACAGCGTGGGTGGTATTCTCGCAGCCCGGCCTTTACGATGTTACGCTCTATGCCTATGGCTGTGGCTACGACAGTGTGGTGCAACGCATACGGGTACATCCCTTGCCCACGTTAGCCGTCGTTCATGAGTCGGCGCGCTGCCCGGGCGATACGGTAACCTTTTCGGCCCAGACGAACGCACCGGGCTTCTGGCTTGCTTTCGGCGATGGCGACTCTACCGCGCTCAAAACCGCTAAACGCGCCTACTTCACACCCGGGGTGTATCCCATTACAGCTATGGCCATCTCTGACAGGGGCTGCCGTACAGCGTGGTCGAGCACGCTCAACGTCTTGACACCGCCCACTGCTACTGCCGTCGGCGATGACTCGCTGTGTGTGGGTGCGCCGGCTGTCTTTTCGGGTAGTAGCACCATACCCGGTTCGGTCTGTACCTGGCGGTTTGGCGACGGGAATACCGCCAACGGCTGTCAGGCTACGCACACATATAAGACGGCCGGGCTGTTTGCCGCTGCGCTCACCGTTATTTCGCCCGAAGGCTGCCGCGATACCGATACGGTGCTCGTGTACGTGCGCACGCGCCCCAAAGCGCAGTTTATTTACACCATCCAACGGCCCTGCTCTCCGGCTGTAGTGGCCTTCCAGAGCCAGACTACCGGCGCTACGGGCCTGACCTGGCACCTGGGCGATGGTGCTACTCAAACCGATAATGCCTTCCAGTACACCTACGCACAGGGTGGACGCTACGCGGTTCGGCTTATCGCTTCCAACGAAGGCATTTGCTACGACACCACTGACCAGACGGTCGTGGTCTTCCAGACGCCCGACATCGCTTTCACCCTCGACCCGCAATGTACGCTGGCCGAAGGCACTCACCTGACCGTGCTGGCGCCTGAGACCAACTACGTACTGGTGTCGGGGCCTGATAAATACGAGAAAAACGGCAGCTTCCACCCGAAACTGCCGTCAGGCTACTACACCATCAGCATCACTACGCCGGAAAATTGTCGCCGCGACACCCTCATTTTCCTGTTGCCGCCCAACGAGCTACAACTGTGGTTGGATGAGGACTTCTTCGACATTCGCCTGGGTGAGCGCGTGCAGCTGCAGGCGCGCGTCAACCAGACGGGCGTAACCTTCCAGTGGTCGCCTTCGGCGCGGTTAGACCGCTCTGACGTGCCCAATCCCGTGGCGGCACCCTGGCAGACCGCTGTTTACGTCGTAACGGCTACCAACGTAGTCGGCTGTACCAAAACCGATACTGCTCGCATAAACGTCCGCATTGACCGCGACGAGGGTCTCTTTATCCCAAATGCCTTCACGCCCAATGGCGACGGCATTAACGACATCTTCTACGTGCGCAACAGCAACCCGGCTATCGAGGGCTTCAACCGCTTCCAGATTTTTGACAAGTACGACGAAAAGGTCTTCGATGCGCTGGAGTTGCCCAATGGCTACGAAGCAGCGCCTGAAAACCCGCTCTGGGGCTGGGATGGTACGTTCCGAGGCAGCAAAGCCGAAATGGGGGCATACCGATACGTTCTCGAACTACGCTACGTGGACGGTGTGGTGCGGGCACTTGCGGGAACGGTTCACCTATTACGCTAACCAAAACAAAACCAGTCAGCTATGCAAAAAATCCAGTGTTTTGCCAGTCCGTGTGCAGACCAACAACGCTGGCAGAGAGCGGGGGCGTGTTCTGCCGAGACGTTGCCTTTTCGTGCTGCGAAGACGACGCCTCACAAGGGGTTATGGCTTTTGTTGGCAGGGCTGGCTCTGGCGGTCAGTTCGGCGGTGGCGCAGGATTTTCAGTTTGCCCATGCGCTGTTTTTGCCTCAAACGGTCAATCCGGCGGCGGTGGGGCACCAGTCGCTTTATCGCACGCAGGTGGCAGCCCTTTATCGAGGGCAGTGGGACAACCCTGCTCACCCGAATGCCTACACAGGCGCGGCGGTGGCGGCGGATGTGCGTTTTTGCCTGCCGGGCCAGCACAAAAACTTTTTCGCCCTGGGCCTGGGGTTACAACACGACGGCAGTCCGCTGGGCGGCCTGAGCAACACGGCCGGGCGATTGGCTGGGGCTTTTCACCTGCATTTGGGGCGCGAAACGTTCGCCAGTGCAGGGGCTTACTTGGGCGGATTGGCCTATCGGGTATCGCCGCAGGCGTTGAAATTCGACGCTCAGTATCAGAATGGTGCGTTCAACCCCCTGGCGTCCAACGGCGAAGACTTCGAGCGTGTGGCGGCTTTGAAGGCCGACATGGGCAGCGGGCTGGAGGTGTACAACAATGCCAAAGGCTTTTCGGCGGGTGTTGCTTTTCATCACCTCAACCAGCCGTCGTATTCGTTTTTGGGCGACGACGCCAATCGGGTGGGCATCAGCTGGCTGGCGCACGGCAGCCTATCATTGGGGCGGCAACGGGCCTGGCTGTTGCGCGGCCTGTGGCGGCGTCAATCGTTCGGCGGTGGCAACAGCGCCCAGTGGCAGGCCATGACAGGCGCTTTTTATCAGTGGCGCTTTTCGGCCAGCGGCGCGCGTACACAGCTGAGCGCCGGAGGCTATATGCGTTGGGGCGGGCGTTACAGGGCAGCGCTGGCTGCCAATACGGTGGTACCAACGGTGCAGGTGGGCAATGACCACTTCAGCCTGATGCTGGCTTACGAAGCGCCGTTGCAAACCGTGCGACCGCGCTTTTCGGGCGGGCTGGAGGTAGCGCTGGCGTACAGCTTCGGGCGGGCCGATCGCTGCATTTCGTGCCGCGGACCCGGGCTGTAAGGCTTCGATTGGGCAAAAGCACGGAAGCGATCCTCCTGGTAAGAGATGCCGCCTCACGGGCTACATCGGGGGCCGGGCAGCATCTGCTTGCCTAACCCGTTTTTCGGCATGCCCTGTCGGGTATGTCCGGTGAATGCTCATTTTTTTTTTACTTCCGATGACATTTTTTAAGCCAATATTTGTGCCGTAAAAGCCGGCGGAGCGTCTTTACATCCAAACGCAGCGCTTCGCTGTTTAGTGGCCGACGGTTCGGCTGAGGCAGAAGGTTACCGCTCAGCAGCCATCGCCCAATATCTCGGAAAAAGACCCATTCGATATGACAGCCCAGATGCTCATGGCGCAAGAGATCCCGCCGCTGACTGTGGAACAAACCGGCAAGGATGCTTTTCACGCCCTGAACGACCACCACGTGCGCCATCTGCCCGTCGTACAGGAGGGGCGCTTAGTGGGTATCCTGTCGGAAGAAGACATCTTCAACCACAAACTCTACGAGCCGATTGGGCAGTACGAGTTTTCCCTCATGCGCCGTTTCTTCGTGCGCCACACCGACCACGTGTTCGACGTCATGCGCACCATGAGCGAAAACCGCCTGACGGTAATACCGGTGGTGGACGATGACAACAACTATCTGGGCCTCATTACCTTAGGCGACCTGCTTCGCTTTTTTGCCCATACGGCTTCGCTGGCGGAGCCGGGCAGTGTACTGGTGCTGGAAATGCACCGACGCGATTACTCGCTGGCGCTGCTGTCGCGCGTGATTGAAGAGGAGAATGCCAAAATCCTGGCGGCGTTTGTAACCTCTCCGCCGGGTAGTGAGCTCGTCGAAGTTACGCTCAAACTGAATGCCCAGGACCTCGGGCGCGTACTGGCTGCGCTTAATCGCTACGACTATCAGGTGAAGTATTCGTTTACGGAGTCGGACTACACCGACGCTTTGCGCGAGCGTTACGAGTCGCTGATGACTTACCTGAACGTGTAAGAGACGCAACACAAAGGTCACAGAGCCGCCTTTCCCGTTGGAAAAGCGGCCCGTGTGCAGGCGTTGAGGGCAACGCCCGGACCTTCTGAGTAGGAAGCGTTACTTTAGTTACGCGATTTTACGCGCTGATTTTCCTCTTGCGAACCGGAGGGGCGTCGGTTGGGTTTAGTGGTGTCGGCCTGCCCGAAGCGCCAGGAGAAGTTGAGCGTGATGGTCTGACTTTCCCACGTTCCCTGGGCGCGCATGCGCAGACCAGGGGTGAAGAGATTATCGCCACCCCAGGCGGCGGTTCGCAGGATATCGCCTACGCGCAGGCGTATTTGCCCGCGGTCGTTCCAGCATTTTTTCTGAAGGCTCAGGTCTAAGGCGCCCTGTGGGTCGCTGCGCAGCGTCCCCCAGAAGGCGCGCGAGTTGTACCAGCCCGACAGCTGGACAGCAAAGCCTTTGGGGAGGCGGAAGGTTTGCTCGCCGTAGAGGTTGAATGCCGAGAAACGCTGTTCGGCCACAAAGCCCTCGCGGAAGCGCGCCGAAAAGTCGGTGTGGTAGCCCGTCAGGCTGATGAAGCCTTCCCACCAGCGGGCGATGGGCGTGGGCACCTGGAGCGCCAGCGAATAGTTGCGCTGGTCGGCGATGTTTTCATTCGTCAAGAAAGTGGCGCGCACCTGAGTCGTGTCAATGACCTGTGTGAACATGTCTTTGGTGTGGCTGTAGCCCAGCGTCAGGAATGGCTGGCCTTTGTACGTGGGCTTGAGTTCCCAGCTGTTGGTGAATTGCGGGCGCAGGCGCGGGTTACCTTTCATGTAGGTCAGTTCGTCCAGTTTGAACTCGAAGGGGTTGAGGTCCTGATAGCTGGGCCGGTCAATACGGCGGCTGTAAGTGGCATTGAGGCCCAATTTTTCGGAGAAGGCATACGTGAGCGCTGCGCTGGGGAATAGTTCAGTATAGCGGTTGGCCACTGTGCTGCCGTTTTGGTTGGTGAATGCGATGAGGTCTCCGGTGTATTCGGTGTGTTCTAATCGCAGCCCTGCCTGAGCATGAAGTTTGCCCCATTGGTGTTGGTAGTTGAGGTAGGCTGCTGCCGTTTGTTCGCGGTAGAGGAAGCGATTGCTGAGCAGGGAGTCCAGGCTTTCCTGGCCGTTTTTTACGCGAAAAAAGTCGAACGTATTATCGGTGCGTACATCGGCAAACTTGACGCCGGCGCTGAAGGCGCCGCCCCACAGACGCTGCTCGTAGTCGGCCTTAGCCGTGGTGATGTCAATGCGCGTAGGCATCCAGGTGCGGTAGTTGCGTTCCTGGAGGAGCGTTTGCTCGTCAGGCAGGAAGTACTGGTTGGGCTGCCGGCTATTGTTTTGCAGTCGGTAGAGGCTTTGATCCACATCTACGTACAGGGCGCGTCCGGTGGTGTCGGTGTATTGGTAATGAAGGTTTGCACCGCCGTGTATGCGTCGGTCGGAGGTGATATTTTGGGCCAATAGGAGTGAGTCAGTGGAGCTCGGTTCTTCGCTGTGGCCAATGGCTGTGCGGCTGTAGCTGACCCAGGTGCCCGGATTAAATTCACCATTGAGGGCGATGCCGGCGGTGTGTTTGGGTGAGAAGGTCCAGTCGGCGCCGAGCCGTGCGCTGTTCCAGCGGCTTTGAAAATAGGAGTCGGCGCTTTGTCGGAAGGTCAGGCCATTCTGTTCGCGGTCAAAGAGCTGGCTATTGTGCCAGCGTCCGAAATGATTGTTGTAGGCTGCAAAGGTGGAGATCTGATCCTTTCGGTAATTCAGCTGAGCATTCAGGCCTCCTTTAGGCGTTACGCCCTGGATTCCTTCCAGGCCGAGGCTTCCGTTTATGCCCTGCGCTTTGCTTCGCCGCAGGCGGATGTGAATGATACCGGCGCTGCCGGCGGCATCATAGCGAGCAGAAGGGTTACTGACAATGTCAATGGTGGCGATGTCGGCTGCCTGCATGTTTTTGAGCTGGGTAGCCAGGTTGCGTGCGTCTAAGCGAACCTCTCTGCCGTCAATGAACACGCGGACGCCGTTTTTGCCTTTGATGCTGACGTTGTCGTTGTTGTCCACGGTTACTCCGGGGGCTTTGCGCAACAGATCCAGGGCGTTGAGGCCGGTGGAATTAGGCGAGTTTTCTACGTTGAGCACCGTCTTGTCGGCCTGTACTTCAATGAATGGTCGGCGTGCCGTAACCGTTACCTCGCCCAACGTGGTTGTTGGTTCGCCCATGCGCAGGCGGCCCAGGTTTAGCGAGTCGCCGGCGTAGTCGAAGGCGGGAAATGTCGTCTGGCCGGCCCCTATGGCAGCGGCCCGCACAAAGTATCGGCCTGCAGAAAGGTTGGTCAGGGTGAAGTTGCCCGCTTCGTCGGTGTAAGTGCCTGTTAAGCGCGAAGAGTCTGCTGCATGGTGCAGCGTAACGGTGGCATATTCGGCAGGGGCGCCATCGGGCAGGGAAAGCTGGCCGGTAATCGTTTGGGTGTGTAACACCGGAAGGCAGAAGAGGAATAGGCCCGAGGCCAAAAGCAGTTTTGCTCTCATAATAGGGTAGAACGGTTCGTTATCGTTGTCAAAAGACAAGCGCTAACGACCGCCTGGGGATAGGCAGGTTGCAGCCCGGCGACGAGACCGCGCATTCTTCCGACGAACACTGCGCAAGAACTCGACGCTTCGTTACGGAGCAATAGGGTAGGGGAGGGCCTGTTTAGCCTTTCGCACGTGCCAGTTCCACCTCTCTGCGCTCTACGGGCGGCACGTTTTTGACCACCATTTGCAGCGTGTTGCGCAGGCGTTCCTCAAAGAGCACGATCATGCCCTTTTTCAGGTTGGCGATGGTCTCTTCGTTGTAGTGGCGCACGGTGATGAGTTCCAGCCCATCCTGGCGCTTGACGTAGAACTCGTCGGCGATGCGCTGGATGAACTTTTCGATGCGGTCGGGGATGTTGGGCACGCAAATGGTGAAGCTGATGGCCGTGTTTTGCATCACATTGACGAAGATGCGCAGTTCCGAAAGTTCGGCAAACAGGCGGGCGATGTGCTGCTCGGCCACGAAAGAGTAGTCGTTGGTGATAATGTGCAGCAGCGTCTGGTTTTTCTCCACCACCACAATCGGCGGGTAAGTTTCGTCCACGTCGCTGCTGATTTCGGTGCCGGGTGCTTCGGGGGCCAGGAAGGACTTGACGTACAGCGGTATGCTCTTGTTCTGCAAGGGTTTGATGGTTTTGGGGTGAATAACCTGGGCTCCGTAGTAGGTCATTTCAATGGCCTCGCGGTAAGAGAGGCGGTCTAATTTGACCGTGTTTTCAAACAGGCGTGGGTCGGCGTTGAGCACGCCGGGCACGTCTTTCCAGATGGTCATGCTTTCGGCGTCGAGGCAGAAGGAGAAGATGGCTGCCGAATAGTCGGAGCCTTCGCGGCCCAGGGTGGTGGTGAAATTTTCAGTAGAGGAAGCGATGAAGCCCTGGGTCAGGACGAAGCCGCCTTTCTCGAGCATGGGCGGCACGATGCGCAGAGCATTGGGTTTGGTTTTGTCCCACAGTACCCAGCCTTCGCGGTAGGTATTGTCGGTGATGATGACGTCGCGTGCGTCGAGCCACTGCGTGGGCAGGCCGATATCATTGAGGTAGGCCGACACGATGCGCGAGGAGACCAGTTCGCCCACGCACACAATCTGGTCGTAGGTGTAGTCGTAGTTTTCGTGGGGCGGTTCTTCGAGCATCCATTCGGCCTCGACGAAGGTGTCGTTGACGGCGGTAAAGACCTCGTGTTCCGGCGGGAAGAGCTCGCGCATGAGGGCATAGTGCTGCTCCTTGACGGCGTCGAGCAGGGCCTGTGCCTGGCCGTTCTGCTTGTAATGGGCGGCTACGACGGCCTCTAAGGCATTGGTCGTCTTGCCCATGGCCGATACGACGATGACGAGCGATTTGTCGCGGTGGCGCTGCAGAATGCTGGCGACATTGCGCACGCCCGCAGCGTCTTTGAGGCTGGCGCCGCCAAATTTGAATACTTGCATGGTGGTGGGAGAAATCGGGTTTGTCTGCTTTTGGGCGGCAAAGGTAGGGCATTCCGCTGGCGTCGGCACAGGCGACGGCAAGGCAGAAGGTTGCAAAAAGCATGGGCACTGCTCACCCCAGCGTCATCGGCTGGGAGGGCCGACTACGGAGGTCGGGTATTGCATGGTTACGCAATGCAGCGACCCATGCTGTTCGATGAGCGGGCGGCAGTCTATGCCAATGACGTCCCTGTCAGGGAAGAGCGCCCGGAGGCAGGCCAGCGCCTCGTCGTCCTGCGGGACGCGGTAGGTGGGGACGAGCACGGCGCCGTTGATGATGAGGAAGTTGGCATACGTGGCGGGTAGTCGGTGTCCGTCGGTGGCGTAGCAGGCGTCGGGCCAGGGCAGGCGCACGAGGCGGTACGGTTGGCCGTCGGCGGTTGTCCACTGTTGCAATTGGCGTTCCATAGCCAGCAGGGGTTCGTGGTGTTCGTCGTTGGGGTCGGGGCAGTGTACGTAGGCGATGGTATCGGGCGAGCAAAAGCGGGCAAGGGTATCTATGTGGGCGTCGGTATCATCGCCGGCCAGGTGTCCGTGTTCGAGCCAGAGGACGCGCCGGGCACCGAAGTGTTCGCACAGTTGGGCTTCCAGTTGTTCGCGCGTCAGATGCGGGTTTCGGTTGGGCGATAGCAGGCATTCGGTGGTGGTCAGGAGGGTGCCCTGGCCGTCGCTTTCGATGCCGCCGCCCTCGAGCAGCAGGCCGACGTAGCGGTGCTCGGCGTGCAGGAAGCCGCGTTCCCAAAGGCGGCGAGTGATGCGGTTGTCTAAATGTGCTGGAAACTTAAGGCCCCAGCCCGAAAAGAAAAAGTCGAGCACCACCGGGTGCTCGCCTTCCCAGATGGTGATGCCGCCGTGGTCGCGCGCCCACGTGTCGTTGGATGGGATTTCGGCTATCAGGAGCCGTTCGGGCGGCACCTCGCGCAGCCAGGGGCGCACCACTGTTTCGTCTGAGCAGACGACCAGCACATTCTGGTAGCGCCCGATGGCAGAGGCGATGGCCGAGAAGCAAGGTAGTACTTCATCGAGCATGTCGGCCCAGTCGGAGTGGGCGTGCGGAAAGGTCAGTTGCACAGCGCTCTGCGGCTCCCATTCGGCGGGCAGGCGGCGTTGCGGAGAGGATACTTCAGGCATGGGAGCAAACATCTGTAAAATTCCACACAACAGCGCAGGCGAAGACGCTTACAGAGATGGAAAAAACGACTGCTTCCGGAGCGTTCCGCTATCCAATTGAATTTCAATGAGAAAGGCCTCACGAAGCCCAAAGGTTTCGCGAGGCCTTAGTACTTTTTTGCGTGTTCGTGTTAGCGCGTGAACAGCAGTTCGCGGTATTTCACCAAAGGCCAGTACTGGTCGTCCACGATGCCTTCCAGTTCGTCGGCGGCGTGGCGGATGCGTTCCATGTGCACTTTGACTTCATCGCAGTACAGGTGTGCTTCGGTCAGCAGGTCTTTGGCAGCGTGGGCTTTGGCCTGGGCGGCCTGCAGGGCTTGTAGCCCTTCGCGGATGGCGCCGAGGTGCTGCGCGATTTGCTGGAGGGTTTCGCGCTGGAGCGCGGCGGACTCTTCTAAGCCGGCTTGCTTGAGGGTAGCGAGGTTCTGGGCCAGTTCGGTTTGGTAGCGCACGACGGCGGGCACAACGAGGGTTTGCACCATTTCCGTCAGCGTTTTGGCCTCGATGTCCAGTTTGGTGCAATAGGCGTGCAGTTGCACGTTGAGCAGGGCGTCCAGCTCTTTTTTGGAGAGCACGCCGGAGCGGCCATAGAATTCCTCCGCTTCAGGTGTGGCCAGTACTGCCAGCGCCTCGGGGGTGTTGGCGTGGTTCGAGAGGCCTCGGCGCGCTGCTTCCTGCTTCCATTCTTCGGAGTAGTTATTGCCCTCGAAGAGGATGGGCTTCATTTTGCGGATGTACTTTTTGAGCGTCATGAGGATGGCCTCGTCTTTTTCGATGCCTTTGCCCATGAGGCGGTCCACATCGCGCTTGAAGTCGAGCAGTTGCAGGCCCACCATAGTGTTCATGACGGTCATGGGGGCGGCGCAGTTTTGAGAGGAGCCGACGGCCCGGATTTCGAACTTGTTGCCCGTGAAGGCGAAGGGTGAGGTTCGGTTGCGGTCGGTGTTGTCGAGTTCGAGGTTGGGCAGTTTGCTGATGAGGTCGAGGGCGCGTTTGACGGCGGCGTCGTCGGTTTTTTTCCCGTCAGCAATGCGATTGAGCAGGCGGGTCATGGCCTCGCCGATGAACACGGAGATGATGGCCGGAGGGGCTTCGTTGGCGCCGAGTCGGTGGTCGTTGCCGGCGTGAGCGATGGAAGCGCGCAGCATGTCGGCATACCGATAGACGGCCATGATGGTGTTGACGAAGAAGGTCAGGAAGCGCAGGTTGCGGCTGGGCGAGTCTCCGGGCGACAGCAGGTTGACGCCCGTGTTGGTGCCCAGGCTCCAGTTGTTGTGCTTGCCGGAGCCGTTGATGCCGGCGAAAGGCTTTTCATGGAACAGCACGCGCAGTTTATGGCGGCGAGCGACGCGCTCCATGACGTCCATGAGCAGCTGGTTGTGGTCTACGGCCACGTTGATTTCCTCGAACACGGGCGCCACTTCGTACTGGCCGGGGGCTACCTCATTATGGCGCGTGCGCACGGGAATGCCCAAGCGGTGGCACTCCGTCTCCAGGTCGCGCATGAAATGATAGACGCGCTCCGGGATGGAGCCGAAGTAGTGGTCTTCCAGCTGCTGGTGTTTGGTGGCCGGGCGGCCCAGCAGTGTGCGGCCCGTCATCACTAAGTCGGGGCGGGCGTTGAAAAGGGCCTCGTCTAAGACAAAGTACTCCTGCTCCCAGCCCAGCGTGCCGGTTACCTTCGTGATTTGCGGGTTGAACAGCTGGCACACCGGCACGGCAGCTTTGTCCAGAAAGGCTTGCGAGCGCAGCAGGGGCAGCTTGTAGTCCTGTGCCAGACCGTCGTAAGTGACGAATATGGTCGGTATGCACAGCGTTTTGCCGCCGCCTACGTCCATGATGAAAGCCGGGCTGGAAGGGTCCCACACGGTGTAGCCACGCGCCTCGAACGTGCTGCGCATGCCGCCGGAAGGGAACGATGAGCCGTCGGGCTCCTGCTGTACCAGCGCGGCGCCCGTGAACTCCTCAATGACGCGCCCGTCGTGGGTCATGGTGAAGAACGAGTCGTGTTTCTCGGCCGTTTTGCCCGTCAGCGGCTGAAACCAGTGCGCAAAGTGCGTGCAGCCCTTCGATTGGGCCCATTCTTTCATGCCGGCAGCAACCACATCGGCGACCTCGCGGCTCAATTTCTGGCCGCTCTGAATGGCTGCCTTAACGCTCAGGTAGGCGTTTTCGGGCAGGAAGCGGCGCATGGCGTCGTCGTTGAAGACGTTCTGGCCAAAATATGAGGCGATGCTGGCACTCTCCGCCTCCGAAAAATCATCGGGCAGCAGGTCTATGCGATTCTCGATAGCCTGCAATGCGCTGAAACGAATGTGAGACATGGGTGAAATACAGGTGAAATTTGAACGATGAATGGGTTTTGTCTTAAAAGTGGCTTAGCGAAAAGTGCGCCAAATAGCGGTTATTTTTGCGAAAAGGGCGCTCTTTAGGTTTATTGTCTGGCTTTTTGCGCACCTTTTGGCTTTGTGGAGGCAAAGGTAAGCCGATGTTTTTGGCGAAATTGCTTCTTTTTTAAAAAAAAATTAAAATAGCCCTGGTGCTGAGGCTCTGGCTTCTGTCTTAGATGGATGAAATAGGGCGGCTATGCACAGCCATCAGCAGGGCGAAAGCACGCATTCGCAGCGTATTTACGGCCCTTTGCAAGCGGATTGGCGAACTCGGTTGCAGGGGCATTCAGAAGATGGATAGGGGTTGTGCTATTGTCGGCCCGAAAATGGCCGCTATCTTTGCCGCTGCCGGGGTAGCTACTCCGGTAAAAAAGAAGTGAAATGGGTGGACATCTTACTCCCGGGTTGGTGCTGGGCATCCTGCTGCTTTATTTTGTCCTGTTGGCTGGGGTTGCCTTTCTGACCGGGCGCAACGTAGGCAACGAAGGTTTTTTCCTGGCCAACCGCCGGGTACCCTGGTATGTGGTGGCCTACGCAATGATAGGTACCAGCATCAGCGGCGTTACCTTCGTTTCAGTGCCGGGAGCGGTAGGGCTGGAGACGGGCCTCAATCGAGGTATGGGCTACATGCAGGTAGTGTTTGGCTACTTGCTGGGCTATCTGTTTATCGCCACGGTGCTGATGCCGATGTACTACCGGCTTCAGCTAACCTCCATTTACACCTATCTGGAGCATCGGTTGGGCTATTGGTCTTACAAGACGGGCGCGGCATTTTTCCTGCTTTCGCGCACACTGGGTTCGGCCACGCGCATGTTTCTGGCGGCGATGGTGCTGCAGCGTTTCGTGTTTGACCCCTTGGGCGTGCCGTTTGTGCTAACGGTCATTCTCATGTTGGCGCTCATTTACGGCTATACTTTCCAGGGCGGGCTGAAGACAATCATCTGGACGGACACGATCATGACCACGTTCTTCCTGCTTGCCGTAGGGTGGACGGTGATCACGGTGGGCAAAGCGCTGTCTTTGGATGTGCTCGACATCTGGCCCACGGTACGCGATAGCCGGTACGGGCAAATGTTTTTTTTCGACAATTTCGCTGGCGACCCCAACCACTTTGTCAAACAATTCCTTAGCGGTGCCCTTATTGCCATTGTCATGACGGGCATGGATCAGGATCTGATGCAAAAAAACCTGGCCTGCAAAGACATTCGCGCGGCGCAAAAGAACATGTTTGTCTTTTGCATCTATCTGGTAATCATCAACTTAGCTTTTCTGACGCTGGGGGCGCTGCTCTACATGTACGCCACGACGTTAGGCATTGAAATACCGGAGCGCACCGACGAGCTCTACCCTAAAATTGCCTTCTACCACTTGGAAACAGCTGCCGGCGTCTTCTTTGTGTTGGGGCTAATTGCCAGCACCTATGCCAGCTCCGATAGTGCCCTGACGGCGCTGACGACTTCTTTTTGCGTGGATTTTCTCAACTTTGAGAAAAAGCGCCAGCACCCCGACCCCTATGCAACAGAAGAGGAACAACGCGCTTACGTGGACGCCACGGCCTCTCAGCAGCGCCGGGCGCGCACTTTGGTGCATTTGGGCTTTTCGGCGGCTTTTGTCGTCATCATTCTGCTGCTCAGGGCCTTTAGCAGCGGAGCCGTCATTACGCTGATTTTCAAAATTGCGGGCTACACGTATGGGCCTCTGTTAGGGCTATATAGCTTTGGCCTGTTCACCCGGCGCAAGTTGCGCCCGTGGTCATTACGCCTGCCGCTTCCGGGCCGCGCGCCGCTGCAGATACCGGCGGTGGTGCTGGTGTGTGTGCTGGCGCCTCTGGCTACCTGGGCCATTGAGGTGGGGTGCAAAACATGGTTCGACGTAGGCTTCTTGACCATTCTGATAAACGGCCTGCTGACGTTCGCCGCCCTTTGGGTAATGTCGTATCGGCCCGACGCTGAAGCATCCTCCCAACCTTCCTGAGTTTTGCCGTTCCATAACTGGCCTTTTCGCCATTTTGGCCCAACTCAATGGCCAGAAAAAGCGCATTTTTGTGCCTGCATTTCCCTTTGCTGACTTTCTGCTTCTTTCAAAAAACACGTTCCAACGTCATGAAAAAACAAGCGCTGATCTTATTGCTCCTGACGAGCATAACCGCCTCGCTTTTGGGCCAGAACATCCGGTTTGTCGAATACACGCTGCCCAACGGCCTGCACGTCATCCTGCACGAAGACCACTCGACGCCCATCGTGGCCGTATCGGTGATGTACCATGTAGGGTCGAAGAACGAAAAGCCCGACCGCACCGGTTTCGCGCATTTCTTTGAGCACCTGCTGTTTGAAGGCTCCGAAAACATTGCCCGCGGCGAATTTGACGACTACATCAGCCGCGCCGGCGGCTACAACAACGCCAATACCTGGTACGATCGCACCTATTATTATGAGGTGTTGCCCAGCAACCAGCTGGCCCTGGGCCTCTGGCTCGAAAGCGAACGCATGCTGCACGCCAAAGTAGAGCAGGTCGGTATCGAAACCCAGCGCCAGGTCGTCAAGGAAGAGCGCCGCCAACGCATGGACAACCGCCCCTACGGACGCCTGCTGGAAGAGACCATGAAACGGCTGTACGCCGTGCACCCTTACAAGAACTCCGTCATCGGCTCTATGGAGCACTTAGATGCTGCCCAGGAGGAGGATTACGTGCAGTTCTACAAAGACTTCTATCGCCCCGACAACGCTATCCTGTCCATCGCCGGAGATATTGACATTGAGCAAACGAAAAAACTGATTGACCTGTACTTCCGCGACATCCCGCGCGGCAAGGGTGAAATTTATCGCCCGAAGATTGTGGAGCCGCCGCTGACGCGCGAAGTACGCGACACGTTCTACGACATCGTACAGCTGCCGGCAGTCATCCTGGCCTATCGCATCCCGGCCCAGGGCACGCCCGATTACTACGCCGTGCAGATGCTGTCCACTTTGCTGAGCCAGGGTGAAAGCAGCCGCATGCAAAAGCGCATGGTCAACGAAGAGCAAAAGGCACTGGCCGCTGGTTCCTTCCCGCTGTCGTTGGAAGACCCAGGCGCCAATATCATGTTTGCCATTGCCAACATCGGCGTAGAGCCTGCCGACCTGGAGGCCTCGATGAATGCCATTATCAACGACGTACGCGAAAACCTCATCTCTGAGCGCGAGTACCAGAAGGTGCTGAATCAGATTGAAAACGACTTCATTACATCGAACAACACCGTAGCGGGCATTGCCGAAAGTCTGGCCAACTACAAGATGTATTTCGGCGATGCCAACCTGATAAACACCGAAATCGAGCGCTATCGCAAAGTTACGCGCGAAGACATCCGGCGCGTGGCTCGCGAATACTTCAAGCCCGATAGCCGCGTCGTGCTCTACTGGCTGCCTCAGCGCAGCTGATACCCGGGCATTGCCCCTCTCGTTGCGGCGCCGATGTTTTCAGGAGGAAACACCGGCGCCGCCGTTTTTAGGGAGAATATAACCACGGGCTGCAGCCATTCTAAAGGCAAAAAGGAGGGCTGACCCGCCCGGTTTCATCCGTCATAGGGGCCGTTTTATCGAAAGCCCAAAACTACCCAGGCTACAATGTGTTCTTTTGCCTCCGCGAAAACGACTATCGGCATAGCCACACGACATGAAAGCCCAGCGCATCCTCGAACGCCTGTACGCCTGGCTGACCTACCGCCCTGTGTATCACGGGCTGTTCTGGTTGGCTCTGCTGGGCTTGCTGTTCTGGACGGACTACACACCGGGCATGGACTGGTGGTTTGTGCTCAGCAATGAGCTCATCAGTGTTGTGTTCTTTGCTGTGTTGGTGTACTTCAACTTGCTGTACCTTATCCCGCGCTACTTAGCTCAGCACGCTCTGCTCTACCTGGGGCTTGTGCTGGCGGCTTGTGCCGTCGTTACGCCTATTCGCGTGCTGGTGCTGTACCTCAAATTTTCGGGCCAACCCGAATGGCAGCAGGCCTTAGTGGATGCCCAGCTAAACCTGTATGCCGGAAGCGTATTAGTAACGCTCACCTCCACGGTGCTCCGCGTCATCACCGACTGGTGGCGCTATCAGCAGGAAAAGCAAATCCTCCAAACGCAAACCATCCAATCGGAGCTACGCTTCCTCAAAAGCCAGATAAACCCGCACTTCCTGTTCAATACGCTGAACAACCTGTACGCCCTG
This sequence comes from uncultured Saprospiraceae bacterium, assembly GCA_964646615.1. Lineage (GTDB taxonomy): Bacteria > Bacteroidota > Bacteroidia > Chitinophagales > Saprospiraceae > M3007. Next base: position 34,815 of record CAZYEV010000099.1, on the reverse strand, counting down.
ACGCTCAAAAAGAGCGATAAGGCGCCCGAAATCGTGCTCAAACTTTCGGAAATCATGCGCTATATGCTCTATGATTGCAACGAGCGGCAGGTGCCGCTGGAGCGCGAGGTACAGTACATCCACAACTACCTGGCTCTGGAACGCCTCCGTCAGCCCAAAGGCGCTGATATTCAGTTCGTCACAGAGGGCCATATCAGTGACCAGATGATTGCACCGCTCATTTTTGTCCCCTTTTTGGAAAACAGCTTTAAACACGGCCTTAACCACCACACCCGCGGCGGAGGTTACGTGCGCCTGCGCCTGAAAGCAGAGGGCAAGCAACTGGAATTTTTTATCGAAAATAGCAAACCCGAGCCTCCACCGCCTCCCAGTGCCAGCGGAGGCATCGGACTGACCAATGTCCGCCAACGCTTAGACCTCCTTTATCCGGGCAAATACACCCTGGATATCCAGGATGACCCTGACCGATACGCCGTAACCTTGCGCATGACTTTAGAGTAATCAATGTCATTGTTCCAAAAAAAGCCGTCCGGGCTTGGTCGGTTGGCTCTTTGTCCTCACTTTAGCTATTCGCTTTGCGCGCTTCTGAAAACAGATTACTCACCCACACCCCACACCACGCTTGCCCTATGTTGAACACTTTGATTGTGGACGATGAACCGCTGGCCTTAGATGTGCTCGAAACATACATCAACCAGGTTTCCGAACTGCGCCTCGTCCAGCGCTGCTCCAATGCCCTTGAGGCCAACGAAGCCCTCAAAAAGCACGATGTGGATCTGGTTTTTCTCGACATCCAGATGCCTCAATTGACAGGCATTGACTTCGTCAAGACCCTGAGCAAACCGCCTATGGTGGTATTTACGACCGCCTATGCCAACTACGCGTTGCAGGGCTTTGAGCTCAATGCCTTAGACTACCTGCTCAAGCCCATTTCCTTCGAGCGCTTCCTCAAAGCGGTCAACAAGGCCATAGAACAGGCCGAACTGATGGAGCGCGAAAGCCAACTCCTGCGCAGCTTCGAGTCGGGCGAATTCTTCTTTGTGAAAGCCGACAAAAAACTCGTCAAGGTCAATTTCGACGACGTCCTCTACATCGAGGGTCTGAAGGATTATGTCATTATCAGCCAGGTGCAAGGGCGCATCGTTACCCTGCAAACGATGAAAAGCCTGGAGGAAAAGCTACCGCCCGGACGCTTTCGGCGCATCCACCGCTCCTACATCGTGGCGTTAGACAAAATCGCCGCCATAGACGGCAACGTGGTAGAGGTCATGGAAAAAGGCAAACCCAAACAGCTGCCTATCGGCAAAAACTACCGCGACGAACTTTTTGAATTGATTGAAAAAAACCGCCTCTAACAGAGGCCACTACAGCGGTGGGTCATGCGGCGCGAACAGCGGGAGTTGAGCAATTGGGGCCATTACCCCACCACAAAGGCCGAAATCAGCTATCCCTCCTCAATAGAGGAAGTACGCGAGGAAGTATTGAGGCATGAGCGACTCATCGCCCGGGGTAATGGGCGCTGCTACGGCGATGCCGCCCTGGCATACAGAGTGCTCAGTACGCTCTATCTCAATCGCATACGACACTTCGATGCGCAGCAGGGCATTGTAGAGGCCGAGGCTGGCGTGCTGTTGTCTGACCTGCTGGACCTCATTGTGCCGGCCGGGTGGTTTTTCCATGTAACGCCTGGCACGCGCTTCATCACGGTGGGCGGCGCTATCGCTTGCGACGTGCACGGTAAAAACCACCCGCACAAGGGCTGCTTTTCCAACTGGCTGCTCGACTTTGACCTGCTGCGTGCCGACGGCACGATGGTGCGCTGCTCGCGTCAGGACAACAGCGACCTCTTCTGGCAGACCTGCGGCGGCATGGGCTGGACGGGCGTCATCCTGTCGGCGCGTTTCCAACTGATGCGCATTTCGTCCGTATTCCTGCGCCAGCGCACGATAAAAGCCCCCCATTTGGATGCTCTGCTGGAAGCCTTCGAAGCCCACCGCGCCTGGCCCTATGCCGTCGCCTGGGTGGACGGGCTGGCGCGGGGCAAGCAACAGGGGCGCGGCGTACTGCTATTGGCCGAGCATTTGGACGGGACAACGCCCGAAACGCTCGCTTTTCCCAAACGGCGCGCGCTGAATATGCCGTTCTATGCCCCGCATTTTCTGCTCAACCCCACCACCATTTGGGCGCATAACCAGCTCTACTTCGCCCGAGCTCGCAACGGTGAACGGCAAATTGACCTCGAACAGTGCTTCTACCCCCTCGACCGCATCCGAAACTGGAACCGCCTCTACGGCCGGCGTGGGTTTGTGCAATACCAGTTTGGGCTGCCCGAAGGCCAATGCCAGGCAGGCTTCCGGCAGGTGTTTGAACTGCTACACCAGAGCGGAGAGGCGCCCTTCCTGTGCGTCGTCAAGCGACACGGCGACCGCCCTCCGGAGGCCGTGCACAGCTTTCCTGAGCGCGGCTATTCGCTGGCGCTCGACTTTCCGCGCACCCGCACGCTGCCTGCCCTCATCGCGCGCTTGGACGACCTGGTCTGGCGCTCAGGCGGCAAAGTCTATCTGGCCAAAGACGCCTGCTCAGCGCCCCAAATGGGCCGTATTCGGCCGGAAACCTTTGCCTCCGACAGGTTCTGGTCGCTCCTGCGCGGGCGAATACAGCAAAATAAAACGGGCGTGTAGAAAGGGCATCTACACCCGTGGCAGCGCTTGCCTTGCAAAGCCTCCCAGGAGTGCATACTCACCAGGCGCCACGTTCGGAGCGGCCCTGTTTTTTCCACTTCAATTATCCAACTCTCCCGCAGTGCTTTTGCGCAAGAAGCGCCGCGGATTCGGGACTCTATGCCATGCTCCGTTTTGGCGAGGAGACTTGCTGAAGCATTTTCTATTTTGCACTATCTTTCCGCCCGGAGAAATCCTTCGGAAAAAGGCTGGTACATCCTCCAAAGTATCCATCTGCATGGCGGCGCTTTACGACCTTTTTTTCAAAATCTTCTTTTGGGATATTCGCGTGGCCAAACAGTTATTGCGAGCATTCCTGCCCCGCTGGGCAATCCAGGGAATGGACCTCTCTTACTTCAGGAAGCATCCTACGGAACACGTCAGTGGCCGCTTTGGTGTTTCACACAGCGACGCCATTTACGAGTCCCGGCTCAAGCACGACAAATCTACCCGTGTGTTGTTGCTCTTTGAGCACAAGAGTGCTCCGCCACGCTCCCCCATTCATCTGCAACTGCTGGACTACATGCTCCAGCTGTGGGAGGATGATGAGAAAAACAAACGCCCACTGACCCAGCTGGTGCTCATCGTCCTGTACCACGGCAGGTCAGAGTGGAAATACCGATTTTTCTACGAGTATTTTAAGCATTTGACTAAGGGCCGACGCCGGTTTATCCCTCACTTCGAGTATATCCTGATCAACCTGAATACCTTACCAACGGAGACGCTCGAGGCCTTATCACATGCAAGACACTTGCGCAGTATGCTGCTGGCCCTTAAATTTGCCCATGATTTGGAGCAGATAAGGCGGTACTTGCCTACCATTCTGGACCTGCACGAGGAAGACGAAAAAACACTCCGACAGGCACTGATTTATTTTTTGGAAAAACTCTACGCCATGCAAGACAGGAACTTCACAGAAGAATTGCAGGAAGACCTCCCAAAAGATGTTCGGGAAGCCTTTGAGATACTTGAAAACGACTATTGGATGCGCCGTAAGTCTGAGATCATGGAGCGAATAAGGCAGATGGGATTTAAAGAAGGCATCGAAGAGGGCATCGAAAAAGGCATCGAAGAGGGCATCGAAAAAGGCAGGCAAGAGCATGCGCGAGCCACAGCGTTGAATTTGCTGCGGAGATTTCCGGATATGCCTGATGCGGAGATTGGTTTGATTGCCGGGCTTGACGAGGAAAGTGTGCGCGCACTCCGGCTGGCCCTGGCCGACGAACCCGGTGAAAACGGCGAGTAGCGTGTGGTCTTGAGTTCAGGCGCATTCCGCTTGTTGTCCGAAAGCCTCAAATGACTGGTTTGCGGCAAATGCCTACCTTCGCCGCGCGCGACGGGGAACTCTGGCGAAAAAACCCTGTCGGCCCAACCACCACCTTTTTCTTTTCTATGAAACAAGCGCTGCGCTTCCACGCCTTAGCCGTTGCTTTTCTGACGGTACTGTCCCTGTTCTATTTTTTGCCGAATGCTTTTCAGGGCAAGGTACTGCCCCAACCCGATAACCAGAAGGCCCGCGGTATGCAGGCCGAGATAAAGGCCTACCAGGACTCGGAAGGGAAAGTGCCGCTGTGGACGAACAGCGCCTTTGGCGGTATGCCATCGTACCAGATTTACAGCGGCGCTAAAGGGAACCTGACGGCTCCGGTGTTCAATGTGCTGCTTTTTGGCACCGACATTATGACAAAGGTGTGGCCTCAGGTGCTGCTGGCCATGCTGACGATGTACTTTTTCTTAGTGGTGCTGGGTGCAGATTGGCGCGTGGGGCTTTTGGGCGCTGTTGGCTACGGCATCACAACATACAACGCCGACATCATTGAGGCGGGCCACACGACAAAGATGATTGCGCTGGCGCTGGCGCCCGGCATGCTGGCCGGCATGGCGCTGGCCTTTGGGCGCTACTGGCTGTTGGGTGCTGGCGTGCTGGCGCTGTTCACGGCCATGCAGGTGTACATCAATCACGTGCAGATTACGTATTACACGCTCATGCTCTTCGGCTTTTTTGTGCTGGCCAAAGGCATAGAGGCTGCTGTACAGAAAAACTGGGTGCCCTGGAGCCGGGCCGTAGTGGCGTGTGGTGTGGCCATTGCGCTGGGTTTTGCGGCCAATACGTCGCGCCTGTGGCCTACCTACGAATACAGCCAGGAGACCATTCGCGGGCGCTCGGAGCTGAGTGCCAAAAAGAGCAAAGGCGATGGCCTGGACACCGATTATCTTTTCGGCTGGAGCTACGGCATTACCGAAAGCATGACGCTGCTGGTGCCGCACTTTGCTGGCGGTGGCGCAGGCGAGTCGTATCGCCAGACGCGCCTGTATTCAGCGGTGGACCCGCAGTATCGGAGCCAGATCAACGGGTTGTTCTACACCGGTGAGCAGCCGTTCGTAGGTACAGCCATTTACTTCGGCGCTGTGGTGGTGTTCTCGTGTATTCTGGGGGCGTTCCTTGTGCCCGGCGCGCTCAAGTACTGGCTGTTGGGCAGTGGGTTGTTCATGCTTTCGCTGGCCTGGGGCAAGCACTTTTTCCTCAACTTCGTGTGGTACGACTATCTGCCGATGTTCAAAAAGTTCCGGGCCGTCTCGATGGCGTTGGGCATCGCTCAGCTTTGCTTTGCCGCGCTGGCGGCGCTGGGAGTGCAGCGGCTGTTGAGTGCCGAAATTGCTAAGGCCCAGAAAATGAAGGCACTTCAGTGGTCAGCCGGTATTGTAGCCGCGCTTTTGCTGGGCGCTTTTCTGTTGCATTCGGAAAGTGGGCCGTACGACAGCAATCTGCCTCCTGAATTGCTCAGCCTCCTGAAACAAGACCGGGCCGACCTGTTGCGCGCCGATGTTTTGCGCTCGTTCGCCTTTGTGGCGGTCGCTGCTGCACTCATCTGGCTCTACCTGCGCGGCACGGTTCAGGCGGCGCTGACGGCTGTGGTGCTCGTCTTGCTGGCCCTGGCCGACCATTGGCCCATCACCACGCGCACCCTCTCGTGGGACAAATACCAGAGCAAAGGCGCCGAGACGTTTGCGCCCGCTCCCGAGCCGTTCGATCTGGAAATTAAAAAAGACCCGGACATCCACTACCGCGTGCTCGACCTGTCGCGCGGGGGCATTACGGGCAACGCCATCACGTCGTTCTTCCACAAAAGCCTCAGCGGCTACCACGCTGCCAAGCTGCAGCGCTTTCAGGAGGTGGTGGATACCTTCCTGGGGCCCAATCTGGGCCAGAGCCTCCACCTCGTGGGCATGCTCAACGGCAAGTATCTGGTTACGCAGGAAAAGCAGGTCATGCGCCTGTCCGAGGCCTGTGGCAACGCCTGGTTCGTGCAGCGCTACACACTCGTACCCGACGCGGATGCTGAATTGCAGGCCCTGCGCGCGCTCGACCCCAAAACGGAAGCCGTCGTGCAGGAAAAATACGCCGACCAAATTCGAGGCTGGACGCCGACCTTTGACAGCACGGCCACCATACGCCTGACCAGCTACCACCCCGAACGCATGGAGTACGAATACTCTGCCGCTACCGACCAGCTGGCCGTCTTTTCGGAAATCTATTATCCGCCCGCTAAAGGCTGGAAATGCTTCCTCAACGGCCAGCCCGCGCCCGACTTCTTCCCGGCCGACTATCTGGTGCGCGCCATGCGGCTGCCCGCCGGCCAGAACATGCGCTTAGAGATGCGCTTCGAACCGCGTTCGTTCTACGTGGGCGAAACGGTGTCGTACATCGCCTCAGCGGTGCTGCTTTTGCTACTCTTGCTGGCTTTATGGCGGTGGCAGCGCAGCAAACCCGTGCTCACCACGACACCCCTGGCCAATGAGGCTCCCCCGGCGAAGCCGGCTGCTTCTGCCTCAGGCTCGGCCGCGCGTTCGACGGCAACGAAGGGGAAGTCGCGAAAACGATAGTATAGCAACTATGGCGTGCCTTCGCTCCATGTGGGCATCTGGTCCCATCCGGCCACATTCCCATACGAACGGCTTTGCCGCTCCGAGCCGCCGTAGATTACCCACCCGTGCTCGGGCGGATTGCCGGAAATTTTATGGAAAAAGTGAAGGTTTCTGAAAAACTCTTCGTGCAGAGTACGGCCCGATTTAATTTCTACGGCATAAAGGCGCGCGCCGTCTTCGATGAGCAGGTCAATTTCGTGGCCGGTGTTGTCGCGCCAGAAATAGCACGCCGGGCGTATGCCGCGGTGGTGAAACTGCTTTAGGGTTTCGACCACCACCATATTCTCGAACAGGGCGCCTTTCATCAAATGGTTGTCTAATTGCTCGGGTGTTCGGATGCCCAGCAGCGAACAAGCGAGGCCAGTGTCGTAAAAGTACAGCTTGGGCGTCTTGAGCAGGCGCTTGTTGTAGTTGCGGAAATACGGCGGCAGCCGAAAGGCAATAAAGCTGGTTTCGAGAATAGACAGCCAGCGCTTTACAGTGTTGGCATCCACGCCCACTTCGACAGCAAGGGCGCTCTGGTTGAACAACTGCCCGATGCGGGCAGCGCACAATCGGACGAACATCTGAAACTTGGTCAGATCGGCTACCTGTACTAATTGGCGTACATCGCGCTCTATGTAGTTTTCGATGTATGACGGATAAAAATCCTCAGGAGCCAGGTGCTGGTCGTAAATGCGTGGATAGCTGCCGTACACCACCAATGACTCGTAGTTGGCGGGCAGTAAATCCGCCTGCCGCAGCTCTTCTATGGAAAACGGCAACAAATAGACATTGGCCGCCCGACCGGCTAAGCTCTGCCCGATGCGGGCACTGAGCTGGAAGTTTTGTGACCCCGTCAGGACAAACTCGCCGTTGCGCCGGGTTTCATCCACTCGTACCTGGATGTAAGAAAACAAATCCGGTGCATACTGCGCCTCGTCAATAACTACACCACCAGTGCATGAGCGAATGAAGCCGGCCGGGTCGTTTTGGGCAAATGCCCGTTGTTCCAAATGCTCCAGATTGATATACCGGTAATGCGGAAAGAGCTGTTGCGCCAGTATTGTTTTGCCCGATTGGCGCGGGCCAGTTATGCTGACGACCGGCATCTTGGTGGCCAGATAGCGGATTTTATCGGAAAGAAGTCGCGGTATCATGCGGCAAAAATAGCCAGGTCTTTACAAATCCGGAATGCCGTGTCGGATTTGTAAAGACCTGAAGTGCTCTGCTCATGATGCTCGGCGGCCTGATTGCTGGCGCCTTTTTCCACAAAAATGGCAACAGTGTCTGTAGCAGAGCGCAGCCTTTCCTCATGCGGAAGTGCAGACGCTTTTTCCAAAGCCTACTCTCCTGCTTCTGGCAGCGAGCCAGGCAGTAGTGGCGTCTTCTCCTCAAATTTTCGACGCTTATGAGAGAGGCCATTACCCTTGTTTGCTTTTTATTGATTGCCTGTCATCTGCCCGCGGTGACGCTGCACATTGGCCCTGGTCAGCCGTACTCGAGTCTGGCTGCGGCGGCTGCCGTGGCTCAGCCGGGCGATACGCTGCTGCTGCACGCTGCTACGTATTCGGGCGGGCTGTTTATTCCGAACCTGAAGGGCACTCCCAATCAATGGATTACTATCAGAAATGCCCCTGGGGCGACGGTTATTTTCCAGGGTGGGACGAATGCCATACAGTTTACAGACCCGGCCTATGTGCGCATCGTTGGGCTGATTTTCCAGCAGCAAACGGGCAACGGCCTGAACGTGGACGACGGCGGCACCTATGCTACGCCTGCCCACCATCTGGTTTTTGAGCGGTGCACCTTCCGCGACATGGCCGCTACCGGCAACAATGACCTGCTGAAGCTCTCGGGGGTAGATCACTTCGAGGTGCTCGATTGCCTGTTCCAAAACGGCGCCGCTGGCGGCAGCGGCATTGACATGGTGGGCTGCCATTTCGGCAAAATCATCGGCAACCGCTTTGAGAACATGGGCTCTAATGCCATTCAGTGCAAGGGCGGCAGCGAGCAGGTGCGCATTGAGCGCAATTTTTTCAAAAACTGCGGCCAGCGCACGCTGAACATCGGCGGCAGCACAGGTCTTGCTTTTTTCCGGCCCGATACGGCGCGCTTCGAGGCGGCAAGGGTACAGGTGTTTTCCAACATCTTCGTCGGTTCGCAGGCGCCCGTGGCTTATGTCGGCGCCGTTGAGGTGGATGTTGCCCACAACACGCTTTACCGCCCTGAGCGCTGGGCCATTCGCATTTTGCAGGAAACGGTGGACACCAACCGGTTTCTACCGTGCGGCTACAATTCCTTCCGCAACAACATCGTGGTGCTGTCGAATGCTAACCCAACAGCCATCAATATCGGCCCGAATACGGCGCCGCAGACCTTTACGTTCTCCAACAACCTGTGGTACCACGCCGATAATCCGAACTGGGCTGGCCCAAATACGCCGGTGGCGGAGCCCAATCGGGTGCTCAATCAAGATCCGTTGTTTCAAGACCCCGCGAATGAAAACTTTGCCATACCGCCGACCAGCCCGGCTACGGGGCGGGGTTTGCCGTTGAGCGAGCCGAAGCTGGATTTCCTCAAGCGGCTGTTTGCCCATCCGCCCTCTATCGGCGCGGTGGAAGCCAACCCGGTATCTTCGGTTGGTTGGGCCCATGCGGGTTCTGAGGGGCGCCTCTTTGTTTTTCCGAACCCAGCTTCGGACGGCGCGTTTTGGCTGGTTTTCCCCGAAGGTGCGGGTCTCGTCTTTCCGCTTTCAGTCGTGATTGCCGATTTGAGCGGGCGTATCGTTGCAGAACAAATGCTCGCAGAGGCAACCGCGGCCGTCAGGGCTGATTTTTTGCCCAAAGGCGTGTATGTGGTGCGCGTCGGGCCTTTTGTAGCAAAGGTCGCACTGGGTTTTTGACGGCCAGATGGAAGAGGACAGGGCGGGCCGCCTTCAAGGGTTAGGCCGGTAGGTCTTTGCCTTTAAGACCTATGCATCTACCGACGAGCGCGGCTTTACGCCTACGAACACCACATAGCGCCACAGCCCTCCGAAGGCGCGGCACACCTGACAGGTTTTAGGCTCGAAGTACTGCTCCAGCACAGGCAGTAGGTGGCCTTCCATGCGCACGTGGTTGATGCCCATCCAGCGCCGAAACCAGCCAAAGGGTGTGTCGTGAAAGTCCACCACAGCGATGCAGCCGCCCGGGCGCAGGTCGTCGTAAGCCTGCTCGATAGCGCCCTCGAAGCCGGGGTTGAACATGGTGAGCGCGTAAGAGAACAGCACGACATCGGCCGGCTCTTTCAGGCGGAATTGGCCCTTGCCGTAGCTTTTCTCCAACAGAAAGACTCGCTGGGAGTACGGTTTAAGCGCCTGGAAAGCGCGGTCGAGCATGTGCCTCGACACGTCAATGCCCGTGAGTTGCCAGTCGGGGTGTTGGTGGGCTAAGCGTTTGAGGTTGAAACCGGTACCGCAGCCGATTTCGGCTAAGCGGAGGGCGGGTTTTTGCGGCAGCAGGCGCAGCAGGCGGCGGCGGCCAAAGAGGAAGGCCCAGCGCGTGGCGTCGTAGATGCGCGCATGCCAGCGGTAGTACTGCTGCATGGTTTGCGGCTGGGCGGTGGTTTGTTTTTCTGCGGCGTTCATTTAGCGTGCTATTTGGCCGATCCAGGTGCTGGCATAAGTGCCGACGCGGTCCTGGGCGTGGACCTGTTGAGCGGCGTTGACATCGAAGGTAACCCTTTCGCGTACGAAGGAGGGCAGGAAGTCGAGTTCCCGTGCTGCAGAGCGCATCAGCACGCGGGCGCCGGGAGCGGCATTTTCTAAAATGAGCCGCCATTCTTCTTCTAAGGCCGGGCGCAAGCCAGGTGCTTTGGCCATCCAGTCCTGGTGGTCGAGCAAGACGAAATGCGTGTACTGGCCGGGATGCTGGAGCAGGAACTCGCTCAGGGTGGTCGTGTGCGTGCTGATGCGGTTGCTGCGCGTGCGGAGGGCGTCGAAGTATTCCGGGCGCAGGTAATTGGGGCAGCATTCCGCCGTGTAATGGCCGTAGAAGTACAGTTTCCAGAAGTAGTTATCCTGTATGGGCAGGTCGCGCAGCACGTGGCGCAGGCATTCCATGAAATAGCCGACCATTCCGTTGGGGTAGGTGGCTGCTGCCAGGGCTTGTTGGCTTTCGGGCACGCCGAGCATGCTCTGGAAGACGTGCTGGCGCAGCGCCCACGTGAGCAGCGGGCTGAAGAACTTGGGTTCCAATTGGTCGTAGTAGTACGCCTGTTCTTCCAGGTCCTGGGCGGCGAAAAGCCCTTTAGCGGCTGCCCAGGCCGACGGATGAGCGCGCAGCCATCGCTGCACCAACCAAGCGGCCACACCGCTGCTGCCGTGCCAATAGAACGAGCGCCGAAGCCCTTTACCCGAAAACGCATGGATGAAGCGCTCCCACCACTGCCGCGCAAACGCATCCGACAGGCGCGGCAGGATGCAGTCGTAGAGTACCTCGCGCGCATCGAAGGCGCGGCCCTGCCCAAAAAAACGGAACAGCGTTTCGTGGTCGCTGCCCTGCAGGAGGGCTATTTTGAACTGAAGCAGCGCATTCTGGCGCGGGTTTACGTCCACGCAGTGGATGCTGGCCGCGTCGTCGAGCAAGTAGTCGAGCGCATTGCAGCCGGCGCTGGTCAGCATGACGATGCGGCTGTCCGATTGCAAATGAAGCAGTTGTCGGTCGCAGCGCGGGTCTTCCCAGCAGGTGTTATAGACCAAATTTTGGCCGTGTATTTGGCGGAAGATGCGCTCGTTGAGCGTGTGTAATAAACCCATGGCCATGTTTTCGTAGCGGGCAAAGGTAGGGCCGTAAAGCTCCCCGGGTGTGTTATGTTTAAATTAAACCCTTCGCAAGCGTCAGGTGCTTAGCGGTGTGTCGTTCTGGGAGGGTCGGAATGCCCTTGCTCGCAACCGGAGGGTGGTAGTGCCCTGGAAGGTATCCTCCTGTAGGCTAAAGGCCAGGTCGAAGGGTTGATGCCGGATCTGTTGAAAACGTTCGGCCATGTCGAAGCCGATGCCGGTGAAGATGGGGCCGCCGTTTTGCTGCACCGACAGTTGCACGTGCCCGGCGTGCAGGATACGGCTCTGGCCGGTGTCGCGCACGTTTCTGGCCCAGAAGATAGGCGTCATGTTGCCCGGCCCGAAGGGTGCGAACTGTCGGAGCGTGCGCCAGAATGCCGGCGTGATATCGGCCAGTTCGAGTTCGCTGCACAGCGCAATTTCGGGCTGTTCGGCTTCGGCGGGCAAGGTTTGCCGGACAACCGTCTCGAAGCGTTCGGCAAAAGCCGGAAGGTGCTCCAGCGGCAGTTGCAGCCCGGCGGCGAAGGTGTGGCCGCCAAAGGCTGTGAGCAGTGCCTGGCATTCGTTGAGTGCTGCGTGGAGGTCGAAGCCCGGTACTGAGCGCCCAGAGCCGACGGCAATTTCACCACTTTGCGTGAGCACAACCGCAGGGCGGTGGAAGCGCTCCACTAAGCGGCTGGCCACGATGCCGAGGATGCCTCTGGGAATGCCGGGGTCGAACAGCACGATGCTTTTCTGCTCCTTAAATCCTTTTTGGTGCGTCAGTTGGCGCACGGCGACGGCTGTGGCGGCGCGTTCGATTTGCTGGCGTTTGCGGTTTTTGGCCACTAAAGTGGTGGCCTGGTTCTGCGCGCTTCGGCGTTCGGTGGCCAGCAGCAGGCGCACGGCGTCGCGGGCGTCGCCCATGCGGCCGGCGGCGTTGAGCAGGGGCCCCAGGCCAAACACCAGGTCGCGCACCTTCAGCGGCGGAGTACAGCCGCTTTTTTGCAGCAAGGCCCACACGCCAGTGCGCGGCTGGCGTTCGATGCGTCCGATTCCGAAATGCGTGAGCACGCGGTTTTCGCCGACCAACGGCACCAGATCGCAGCATGTGCTGAGGGCCACGAAATCGAGCAGGTCTTCCAATTCCTCTGCTGGCGTTCCCTGAGCCAGCGCAAGCCCTTGTGCCAGTTTGAAGGCCACACCGCAGCCGCTCAGGTGCTTGTTCGGGTACGAGCAGTCGGGCCGGCGCGGGTTGAGCACGGCATGGGCGGCGGGCAAAGGCCCATTGGGCAGGTGATGGTCGCACACAATGACGTCTATGCCGCGCTCCGCGGCCAGCGCTATGGGTACATGGGCTTGGATGCCGCAGTCAATGGTGATGAGCAGCGATGCGCCTGTCTGGTGCGCGTAGTCAATGCCGGCCAGGCTGACGCCGTAGCCCTCGCGCTCGCGGTCGGGCAAATAGTAGTCCAAATGCGGGTGAAAGCGCGACAGAAACGCATACAGCAGGGCCACGCCCGAAGTGCCGTCCACGTCGTAGTCGCCGTACAGCAGGATGCGCTCGCCCTGCTCGATGGCCCGCCCCAGACGCTCGACGGCGCGGCGCATGTCTTGCATCTTGAAGGGTGAATGCAGGTGGGTCAGCGACGGGCGAAAGAAGCGTTTGGCATCCTCGAACGTGTGCACGCCGCGCTGCGCCAATATGCGACAGAGTGCTGGGTGGATGCCCAACATTTGGCGCAACTGCTGCACAAGCGCCTCATCCGCCTCCACGAAGCGCCAGCGCGGCTCCAGCATCGTCATCGAACAAAAGAGAGCGACAATTTGGAGCCGAAAGTTAGGGCATTATTTGATAACCCGAACTTTCATCCACACATCCTTCTTAGGGCGGTCGGCCTGGCCGGTTTCTACAGCGGCAATTTTATCAATCACCTCCAGCCCCTCGATGACGCGGCCAAACACCGTGTACTCGCGGTCTAAATGTGGAGTGCCGCCGAGTTTGCGATAGGCTTCGCGTTGCTCGGGCGTGTAGCGGAAACCGCGCATCATTTCCAGCTGGTTTAGCTGTGCCTCTTCTACCGGGGCGCCCTGTACGATGTAGAACTGCGAGCCGCTGGACTCCTTCTTCGGGTTGTTGGTGCGCGCCGCCGCAATGGCGCCTTTGAGGTGCACCAGCGAGTCCACAAATTCGGCGGGTATCTGATAACCCGGGCCGCCCATGCCCAGCATCTGGCCCGGCGCGGCATTGCGCGACTGCGGGTCGCCTCCCTGGATCATGAATCCGTTGATGACGCGGTGAAACAGCAGTCCGTCGTAGAAGCCCTCTTCGGCCAACTTCAAAAAGTTGTCGCGATGCTTGGGCGTGCTGGCAAACAACTCGGCCAGCATCGTGCCGTATTCCGTTTCGATTTCAATCAGACAGCGCTCCGGCGCTTTGACCTGGACGACTTTTTCCACGCTCTTGCTTTTTTTGCCCTGAAGGGCGGTGAGTTTGACTTTGTAATTGCCTGAATGCTTGTACGTGTGCATCGGGTTGGCTTCGCTCGACGTACTGCCGTCGCCGAAATCCCATTGGTACGCCTCCGCACCCGATGACTGGTTGGTAAACGACACCTTCGCCGGCGCCGTCAGGTTTTCCGGAAAGGAAAAATCGGCAGCCAGCTTCTTTTTCTTTTGCGCCTGCAACGGCGCGGCACCCAATAGGGCCAATAACAGCAGAAAGATGTTTGTCCTTTTCATATTTCTTCGTAACTGCCAAACTTGTTTGGCAAAGTGCCGGCCAAACTTGTTTGGCCCAGCAACACCCAAACTTGTTTGGTCTGAATTTTCATGTTGTTGCCAAAAACTACCGCCCCCCTGGCGGACAGTGCGTTTTGAGGAAGTTGGTGAACAGGGTGGCTAAATGCCGGTTCGTTCCCTCGCCTTCTGAGATGCTGTGCGAGCGGTTGGGGTAGGCCATGAACTGGAATTGCTTGTTGTGTTTGATGAGTTCGTTGATGAGGATTTCCGCGTTCTGGTAGTGCACGTTATCGTCGGCAGTGCCGTGGATGTACAGCAGGTTGCCGCGCAGGTTTTTAGCGTAGGTTACTGGGGAGCCGGCCAGGAAGTCTTCGCGGTTTTCCTGGGGCAGGCCCATGTAGCGTTCCTGGTAAATGTTGTCGTAGGTTAGCTGGTTGGTGATGGCGGCGATGGCGATGCCGGTGTGGTAGATGTCGGGGTATTGGAACAACAGGTTGAGGGTGGCAGCGCCGCCGCCGCTCCACCCGTGGACGGCGACGCGCGAAGTGTCAATCCAGCGCCAGCGTTGGAACATGGCCTGGGCGCCCATAGCCTGGTCTCGGATGTTGACGATGCCGATTTTGCGATAGATGGCTTTGCGCCAGGCGCGTCCTTTGGGGGCGGGGGTTCCGCGTCCGTCGAGCGAGGCGTAGATGTAGCCGTCTTTGCTCATGTCGCCGATGTAGAGGCGGTTGCGCCCGATGCCGAAGCGGTCGCGCACGGTGGTGCTGGCCGGCTCGGTATAGACGTAAAAGACAATCGGGTAGCGTTTGGTGGAGTCGAAGTCGGCGGGTTTGACCATCCAGCCGTCCATCGTGATGCCGTCCTGGGTAGTTACCTGAAAGAACTCCACTTTTCTGTCGGCGGGTGGTTTGATGTCCAGCGGGATGGCTTCCTTGGGGTCGAGTGGTTTGTGGTCGGGCAGGCTGATCCACTCTTCGGCGCGCGGGGTATAGTGGTTGGAGAAGGTATGCAGGGCATAGCGCGCGTTGGGTGAGATGGCGTAGGCGTGTGTGCCGGCCTGGCCAGCAGGCGACAGGCGTTCGGGGCGGCTTTTGCCGTCCATGCGGATGCGGTAGAGGTACTCCTGGGTGGCGTTGTCGGGCGAAGCCATGAAGTACAGATATCCACCTTTTTCGTCTATGCGTGCGATGCGGATCACATCGTAGTCGCCGGGGGTCAGCAGGGTTTCCGTTTTGCCGTTGCGGCTGACCCGATAGGCGTGGCGCCATCCGTCTTTTTCCGATACCCACAGGAAGGAGCGGCCGCCTTCGAGCCAGTCCCAGTAGCCTTTTTCGCCGTCGGCTTTCAGGTCTATCCAGGTGTCGTCGGTTTCGGTGTAGATGACCTGCGCCTTGCCCGTAGCCACGGAGCAGAGCAGCAGCTGGCTGACGTTTTGCTTGCGGTTGAGCTGTTGCAGGAGCAATTCTGTAGCGTTGGCAGCCCATTCCATGCGTGGCAGGTAGGTGTTGGCCGGGTCGCCGGGCAGGTCCATCCAGCGCGTTTGAGCGGTGGCCACGTCCACGACGCCGATGCGATACGGCGAAGGCGGCTCGCCCACTTTGGGGTATTCTACGGGCACGATGATAGAATAGATGGAGTCGAGGTTGTTAATCATGTAAAAGTCGCGCACCCGGTTGGCGTCAATTTGCCAGTAGGCGATTTGCCGGCTGTCGGGGCTCCAGCGGAAGCCGTCTCGGCAGTCGAACTCTTCTTCATAGACCCAGTCGAAGGTACCGTTGATGAGCTTGCCGCGCGCGTCGGTCTGGGTCAGTTGGGTTACTTTGCCTGTGTTCAGGTCTTCTACGTACAGGTTGCGTTCGCTGACGTAGGCGGCTTTTTGCCCGTCGGGCGAAAACTTGGCGAACATCAGCGACGAGGTCGGGCGGTCTTTGCCCAGCTGGCGCAGTTCGCCCTTTTTCAGGTCGAGTACCCAGTAGTCGCCGCGGGTGTCGTAGCGCCACACGCGCTGGGTATTGGTGTAAAGGAGCACTCGATTTCCGTCTTCCGAAAAGAAGAAATCGCGCACCGGCATGGGAGCCAGCGCACCCGGCTGTGTCAGCTGTTGCGGCGAAACGACCACCTCTTTCTTCCGGTCGGGCAGGGTGATTTTGACAATCTGGCCCGGCTTCGCCTCGTATTCCCAGTAGCTGTCGCCCGCGGGTGTCCAGTGAATATCTTGTGCCCAGACGGCCAATGCCAGGAGACATAAATAGCCTGAAATGAGGAGTTTGCGCATAATTGGAACGGTCTGAAGAAAGGCCAGAACAGGCCCAATGACCGGGCAAAGATAGTTTCACCTCCGTCATCTGAGCGATGTGCGGTGGTCGAGGCGCCGCCTCCGGGCCGCTACGAGCCATTTTTGCGCCTTTGAAAAATCGCTCAGCTCTTTCGGCAGTATCCCTTTGCCATCAGCTGGGCTGCGTGCAAAAAATTTAGCCCGCTTAGGCAGATTTTTTCTAAACAAACTCAGCAGTACCCTTGTTATCTTTGTCGCCTGAAAAGGCGGTATAGAATCAATCTAAATTCACGGAGCATTTTCAAATCATGGACAAGCGTAAACTCATTTATCTGGACAACAACTCCACCACACCGTGCGATCCGCGGGTAGTGGAGGCGATGCTGCCTTATTTTTTTGAGAAATCGGGGAATGCTGCCAGCCGCAGCCATCCGTTTGGTTGGGAGGCCGAAGAGGCCGTGGACTATGCCCGCGAGCAAATTGCGCAGCTCATTGGCGCCGAAGATAAGGAGATTATTTTCACGTCGGGCGCCACAGAGAGTAACAACCTGGCGCTCAAAGGCGTGTTCGAGATGTATGCGCGCAAGGGCAACCACATCATCACGGTCGAGACGGAGCACAAGGCCATTCTGGACACCTGCCGCCATCTGGAGAAAATGGGCGCGGAGGTAACGTACCTCAAGGTCAACTCCGAAGGTCTGATTAACCTGGAAGAATTGGAGGCAGCCATTCGCCCGACGACCATTCTGGTCAGCGTGATGTGGGCCAACAACGAGACGGGCGTCATTCAGCCCATGCGCGAGATTGCGGCTATTTGCGAGAAGCGCGGGGTGCTGTTCCACAGCGACGCCACGCAGGCGGTGGGTAAAATACCCACGTTTCCGCGCGAGGTGGGCATTCACCTCATGTCGTTCACTGCCCATAAGATGTACGGCCCCAAAGGCGTTGGCGCCCTGTACGTAAGCCGCAAGAATCCGCGCGTCAAAGTAACCGCCCAAATGGACGGCGGAGGCCATGAGCGCGGCATGCGTTCCGGTACGCTCAACGTGCCTGGCATTGTGGGCTTCGGCAAGGCCGCTGAAATCGCTCGCCAGAGCATGGCCGAAGAAGCCGAGCGCCTGCGCCGCCTGCGCGACAAGCTGGAAAACGCGCTTTTGCAGCTGGAAGAAACGCAGGTCAACGGCTCACGCGAACACCGTATGCCGCACGTTACGAACATCTCGTTCAAGCACGTCGAGGGCGAAGGCCTGATGATGACCTTCAACCAGCACATCGCCGTGTCGTCGGGTTCGGCGTGCACATCGGCATCCTTAGAGCCTTCCTACGTACTGGTGGCTATGGGCTTGGGTGATGACCTGGCGCACTCGTCCATTCGCTTTTCGCTGGGGCGCTTCAACACGGAGGAAGATGTGGATTTTGCCATCGAGGCCGTTACGAAAGGCGTCAACCACATGCGCGAACTCAGCCCCATTTGGGAAATGTATAAAGAAGGTGTTGACCTCAGCAAAATTGAGTGGGCTGCTCATTAACGCAAAACTTAAACGCTATGCCTGTTCAAAGCCCGCCCGATCCCATTTCTGTGCTCCTTTACCGGATTGTCTATTTCGTTCGGGGTTTGTGGTATAGCCTCATCAAGAAGAAAAAGTCCTGACGTTTTTTTCAAACAAACACCCTGTCTTTCAAAAATATCCTGTGCTATGGCATACAGCAGCAAAGTCTTAGATCACTTTCAGAACCCGCGCAACGTCGGTGTGCTGGACAAGAATAAGAAAAACGTGGGCACCGGCTTAGTGGGCGCCCCGGAGTGCGGCGACGTGATGCGCTTACAAATCGAGGTGGACGAAGAAACGGGCGTCATCCGCGATGCGAAGTTCAAAACCTTCGGCTGCGGCTCGGCGATTGCCTCTTCGTCGCTGGCTACCGAATGGCTCAAGGGCAAAACCATCGAGGAGGCCCTGACCATTGACAACATGGACATCGTAGAAGAACTGGCCCTGCCACCGGTGAAGATACACTGCTCTGTGCTGGCCGAAGATGCTATCAAAGCCGCTATTGAAGATTACAAGCGCAAAAACGGCCTTTTAGAAGAGCCGAGCCAGACCACCGAACAAGCAGCAACTGCCTGATTATGATTTATGTAGCCGATAGCGCCAAAGCCAAAATTGCCGAAATACGCGCCGCGAATGGCGTAGGAGACGACTATTTCCTGCGCGTGAGCGTCGTGTCCGGCGGCTGCTCAGGCCTGTCGTACAAGCTCGATTTCGACAACGAGCTCAAGCCCAACGACCAGGTCTTTGAAGATAATGGCGTTAAGGTGGTTACCGATTTGAAGAGTTTTCTTTACCTCTTCAACACGACGTTGGAGTTCTCCGGCGGCCTCAACGGCAAGGGCTTTCATTTCAACAACCCGAACGCTACGCGCACTTGTGGCTGCGGGGAAAGCTTCGCCGTTTGAGCACGGGCACTTCCGCAGTGTAAAAAACTAAGCAGGCGTCAGCCCTTCTTCAGGGTTGATGCCTGCTTTTTGCGTCTAAGAAGGGCACCATCGGCGCGAAGCGCAAAGGTTTTTAGCCTTCCCAGGCAGCGTATGCGCAGGTGTGTTCGTTTCTTTGGCGGTCTTGTACGCAGATATGCTCATCCAATGAACATCGCCTGGGCTTTGGATTTTTCCGAAAGCGACTTTCTGGCGGCCCTCGCCCGGCAAGAGCGGTGGGCACAGCAGGCGCTCTATGAGCAGCACTACGGCAAGATGATGGGTATTTGCCTGCGCTACGCCAGCTCGCGCGATGAGGCCTTAGACCTGCTGCACGAAAGCTTTATTAAGATCTTTCAAAACATTCACCGCTATCAACCCGACACCTCGCTGGGCGGCTGGATGCGCACCATCGTAGTTAACACGTGCATTGACCACCACCGGCGCAATGCCCGCCGCCGCACAGAGGACCTGGAAGAAGCCCAGACGTTCTCTGCCGGCGAACCCGACGCCCTCAGCCGTCTGAGCGAGAAAGAAATCTTAGACGCCGTGCAGCGCCTGTCGCCTGTGTATCGGGCGGTGTTCAACCTCTATGTTGTCGAAGGCTATTCGCACAAAGAAATCGCCGAAGCGCTGCAAATCACGGAAAGTACCTCGCGCAGCAACCTTCTGAAAGCGCGCTACAAATTGCAAGAGTACCTCAGCGGGCACCCAGGCACCACACGCGAGGAGGCCGCTGCTGACCAGAACATATCCGAGACATCATGACCGAGCAACCGTTCGACCGCCAACTGAAAGAGGTGTTGGAAAACCTCGAGCCGCCGTACGACCCGACGACGTGGGAGCAACTCCAGCGCCGCTTAGATGCCCAAACGGGCGATGTGCCACCAGCAGCAGACGATGCAGCCTGGGACGCGGGCATCCGCGAGCGCCTGGAGCGCCTCTCTGCCCCTTACGAAGCGGCCGGCTGGCAGGCTCTGCTCGCCAAAATGCGCCTGCAAACCCGCCGGCAGTGGTACGTGTATGGGGCAAAGGCGGTGGAAATGCTCCTGGTGTTGCTCCTGGTGTGGCTCTGGGACTTTGAGCAGGGGCGTCCTCCAGTGCAGCCTTGCGTCCCGTCTTCTTCGCAGGCAGTTGCCCAAAATGCCGAAGACCTCAGGGCCGCAAAACCTGCACCTGCCGAGCCTTCTTCGACGCTATCACCGGTATTCTCGGCCTCTGCTGGCGCATCTGAAACGGATGCCACGAGGACGAAGGTGGCGCACCCGACGCACGCCCATGAGCCATGGTCCCAAAATGCCGGCGAATATCCGGACGTGTCGTTGCCTGCAGTCAATGCGGGTGCCGGGGCAGAACAACTCTCGTTGCGCCCGGACGTCCTGTCGCCGTTGCCGGTACCCATGCCGGAACTGCTGTCTTTTGCTGCGTCTCCATCTGCTATAATAGCGCCTGTTTCTTCCGAAAACCGTCCCGCGTCGGTCTCTGAGCGGCGATTTTATCTTTTGGGAGCGGTCGCCGTGCAGCGCAACCACGTGGTGTTGCCCGATGCTCGGCGCGCCACCTACGGCCATGGCTTTTCGCTTCGGGCCGAATACCGCAAACGCGCCTGGGCGTGGAGCACAGGGCTGGAATATGCCAGCCTGGCTTTTGCGCCCCAGTACCCGGAACGCATCTTTCAGGGAACGCCACAGACCGGATACTATGCTGCCTCGATGGCTCAGGTGCGCGCCGACATGCTTCTGCTGCCAATCTCGATATCGCGCCGCATCTGGAGTACCGACTGCTGGCAGGCGTGGGCTACTGGCGGCCTCACGGCGCATCTGGCGCTCGATAAGGCCTACGATTACGATTACCGCTACTATCCGCCGGGTCACCTCCCGCTGACGCAAGCCGATCCGAATGCCCAGCCGCACCTGCTGGAGCGAGGGCGAGGGTTACTGGAAGGAGGCGGCTTTGCCTCCAACGCTTATGCCTCTGCCGATGTGGGCATCCGTTGGGAATACAGCGCGCCCGGCAGCCGCTATGCCTGGTATGTGCAGCCTCTGTACCGGCGCGGGCTGACGCCCGGCATTGGCCCCAACTCCGAACGGCTTCACGCCTGGGTGTTGCAAGTAGGGCTGCGGATAGCGCCTTAACAGACGGCGCCCGGCACCTTTTGCGAAAATAGCCACTGAGGACAGCCTCGCAAGGGCGGATTAGTCGGCGTAAATCTCTTTGCGCGCTGCCTTGAGCGTATTCATCAGCAGAGCAGCCACGGTCATGAGGCCCACGCCGCCGGGCACGGGAGTGATGTAGCTGCATTTGGGCGCCACAGCCTCGAAATCCACGTCGCCTACCAGCCGCGAGCCGCTTTTGCGCGTGGGGTCTGCGATGCGATTGATGCCTACGTCAATGACAACGGCGCCTTCCTTGACCCAATCGGCCTGCACGAAGTTGGGCTTGCCAATGGCGGCCACCACAATATCGGCGCGGCGCACCTCGTCGGCGATGTTGCGCGTGCGCGAATGGGTGAGCGTTACGGTGCAGTCGCCCGGATAGCCTTTGCGCGACAGCAGCAGGCTCATAGGCGTGCCCACGATGTTGCTGCGCCCCAGCACAACGCAGTGTTTGCCGGCAGTTTCGATGCGGTAGCGGCGCAACATTTCCACAATGCCGAACGGCGTGGCGGGCAGAAAGGCCGGCATGCCCTGGGCCATGCGTCCGAAGTTGATGGGGTGAAAGCCGTCCACGTCTTTGCGGTGGTCAATGGCCAGCGTGATGCGTTCTTCATTGATGTGAGCGGGCAAGGGCAGCTGTACGATGAAGCCATCTACGTCGGGGTCGTCGTTGAGGCTGCGCACGATATCCAGCAGCTCGGCTTCGGAGATGTTGGCCGGGCGGCGCACTAAGGAGCTTTTAAATCCGACCTGTTCGCAGGATTTGATTTTGCTGCCGACATAGACCTCGCTGGCCGGGTTGTCGCCTACGAGCACAGCGGCCAGATGCGGGACTTTGCCGCCGCGTTGGCGGATGTCTTCGACTGCAGCAGCGAGTTCTTGTTTGATGGTTTCGGAGAGCAGTTTGCCGTCAAGGAGTTGCATGGTGAAGCGATGTTGGGTTAGCGAAGAAGGGTTAAGGTGAGATAGCCGGTGGCATTTTTCCAGGGGGCTTCGGGCTTCTGACCGTTGAGGGGCATATTTCCTACGACATTTTCCCATTGAGGAGCGCTGTCGCGGTCGCCGTAGGCTAAAGCGAAGCCGATTTTTTTGCCTTCTCTGAGCAGTTTCGGGATGTTTTCACCGCCGGGTCGGTACTGTTTGCCGTCATAGACGCGCAGGGCGATTTCCCAGGTGCTGGTGTTGTCGCGTCTGATGCGGCGCACCCAGCAGTGGTCGTCAAAGGTTTGCCAAATGCTGTCTGGGGTGGCGTCGAAGACGCGGCCGTCCAACGGAATGTGGTAGGCAAAGGCGTTGTAGTCGGTGCGTTCGCCGCCGGAGGCGTCTTCGTCTATGAAGAGGATCAGGCAATCGGCTATGCGAAGCGCTTCCGGGTCAGCAGTAGTGCTTTCGGTCAGGGTATCGTCGTCTATTTCGACTAAGAGGTAGAGATTGTTCTCGTCCCACGCGATTTTGTAGCGCCCCTGGAAGTCGGTGGCTTTGGGCGCACTTCCCTGCCAGTGGTGGTTTATGGATTGCCAGTTTTGGTTTTCCCAAATGGCGTCAGCGCCACTGCCGTCCACTACCGGAGTGCCGTAGGCGACATCTACGGAGGCGCCGGCGGCGTTGTTGGTGGCTTGTTGCGGGAGGTTATTCTGACATGCTGCTCCGAGCAACAGCGGAAGCAAAAAGAAGGCATGGAGGTTTTTACATGACATACGGAAGACGGTGTGCAGGCTCATATGGGCAAATATTTGTTTGAATGTGAGGATTAATTATCCTGTTGTCAAGAAAAAAATTTTGAAACAGGGTCGGTAGTGTAGTAAAAGTTAGCCAGGCGGTACCTTTGCGGTGGAAAGCGAGCGAAATGTCAAAACGGGCTATCTTTGGCCCAAAACAATGCAAACTAAAGCGCTTTCCGTTCGTTGTAACGACCAAAATCGCGCAAGTATATGGAGCCTTCTGCTTTTATGCCCATCGTGCTGCAATCTCTGGTGGCCTTAGGCTTTGTTGCTTTGATCCTCATTGTCGTGCCTTTGCTGGGACCGCGCCGCCAGAGCCGTCAGAAAGGCGAAAACTTTGAGTGCGGCGTCGAGTCGCAGGGCAATGCCCGTATGCCAGTGTCCATTAAGTATTTCATGACGGCCATCCTTTTTGTGTTGTTCGACGTGGAGATTATTTTCTTTTATCCCTATGCCGTCAACTTCCGCGAAATGGGTGTTGAGGGCTTTATGGCCGTTTTATTGTTTGTCGCCATTTTTATAGTCGGCTTCTACTACGTCCTGCGTCGCGGTGCCTTAGACTGGGAGAAATAGCGCTGTTTGTGGTGCTCTTTTTTTGATTTTTTCATTTCCCCATTTCCATTCCCTACTCCTTCTGCCAGATGCTCACGTTACTCATTTTAGCTACCCTGTATCGGCTGTTGTCTTCAAATAAAAGAAAGGAGGAAAAATCATGAGCCACACCATAGCAGATATGCCCGAAGGCTTTGGCGGTGAGGGCTTTTTTGCCACCTCATTGTCTAAGGCCATTGGTTTGGCGCGCGCCAATTCCATTTGGCCGCTGCCGTTTGCTACCTCGTGTTGCGGCATCGAATTCATGGCTACGATGGGCAGCAACTACGACCTGGCGCGCTTCGGCATGGAGCGCATGTCGTTTTCGCCGCGCCAGGCCGACTTGCTCATGGTCATGGGCACGATTGCCAAGAAAATGGCGCCCGTGCTCAAGCAGGTTTACACCCAAATGGCTGAGCCTAAGTGGGTGATTGCCGTGGGTGCGTGTGCCAGTTCGGGCGGCATTTTCGACACCTATTCCGTGTTGCAGGGCATTGATAAGGTCATCCCGGTGGACGTCTATGTGCCGGGTTGCCCGCCGCGCCCCGAGCAGATCATTGACGGCATCCTGAAAATTCAGGAACTGGTCAAGCACGAGCCGCTGCGTCGCCGCTATTCGCCCGAGTATCAGCATCTTTTGGAAAAATACCAGATAGCGTGAAGCCCGAACTCATCGTTGCCCGCATCGAACAGCAAAGCCCCGGCGTGCTGGCGCGCCACTACACGTCTTACGACGGCATGCTGACGCTCGAAACCGCTCCGCAACGCGCATGGGAACTGCTCAAGTTCCTGCGCGACGACGAGATACTGAACTTCCACTTCCTGACCACCCTGTGCGGTATCCACTACCCCGACGACAAGGGACGCGAGCTGTGCGTTATGTACCAGCTACACAACTGGCCCAAAAACGTCCGCGTGCGGGTAAAAACCTACCTGCCCATCGAAGACCCGCACATCGCTACCGTAACCAACCTGTGGGCTACCGCCGACTGGATGGAACGCGAAACCTACGACTTCTTTGGCGTCATCTTCGACGGCCATCCCAACCTGAAACGCATCCTTAATGTGGAAGACCTCGACGTCTTCCCCCTGCGCAAAGAGTACCGCTTAGAAGACGGCACCCGAACCGATAAAGATGACCGCTTCTTCGGCCGCACCGGCAACGAGGGCCGACGCTTCGACTAATCCCCTGCCAACCGCGCATTCGCAGCAGAGCGACATTCGTGCATTTGTGGCAATCAAAAATTCGTGGCCCAAAAACATTCGCGGCATAAAAAGACATGGAAATTCAATCCTACTTCTCCTCACTCGATAGTCTGGATGGCGAACTGGCCACCCTCAATTTAGGCCCGACGCACCCGGCCACGCACGGCATTTTCCAGAACGTGCTCAAAATGAACGGCGAGCGCGTCGTTAGTGCCGAGCCGACTATTGGCTACATCCACCGGGCTTTCGAGAAGTTGGCCGAGCACCGGCCCTACAACCAGATAACGCCCATCACCGACCGGCTCAACTATTGCTCGTCGCCCATCAATAACATGGGCTGGCATATGACGGTCGAAAAACTGGCCCGCATCGAAGTGCCCAAACGCGCCCAGTACATGCGCGTCATCATCATGGAACTGGCTCGCATTGCCGACCACCTCATCTGCAACTCGGTCATCGGCGTGGACACCGGCGCGCTCACGGGCTTCACCTATATGTTTCAGGAGCGCGAGCGCATCTATGAAATGTACGAAGAAATCTGCGGAACGCGCCTGACGACCAATATCGGCCGCATCGGCGGCATGGAACGCGATTTTACGCCCGCCTTTCACCAGAAGCTGCGCGACTTTCTGAAGACCTTCCCCGACCGCTTCGAAGAGTTCAACAGCATGCTGGAGCGCAACCGCATTTTCATGGATCGCACCATCGGCGCCGGCCCTATCTCCGCCGAACGCGCACTCTCGTACGGCTTCACCGGGCCAAACCTGCGCGCCTGCGGTGTGGACTACGACGTGCGCGTCATGGAGCCTTACTCCTCCTACGAAGACTTCGACTTCATCATACCCGTCGGTACCCAGGGCGATACTTACGACCGCTTCATGGTGCGCCAGGAAGAAGTGCGCCAGAGCATTCGCATCATCCGCCAGGCCTATGAAAACCTGCCCGAAGGCCCCTACCACGCCGACGTGCCGGCCTACTATTTGCCCGAAAAGCCCGACGTCTATACCAAAATGGAAGCCCTTATTTATCACTTCAAAATCGTCATGGGCGAAGTGCCTATCCCCATGGGCGAAGTCTATCACGCCGTCGAGGGTGGCAACGGCGAGTTGGGCTTTTACCTCATCAGCGACGGCGGTCGCCAGCCCTATCGCCTGCACTTCCGCCGGCCCTGCTTCATCTACTACCAGGCCTACCCGGAAATGATCCGGGGGGCCATGCTCTCAGACGCTATTTTGACCATGAGCTCGCTCAACGTGATTGCGGGTGAGCTGGATGCATAAACACCTGACATTATGCAAGCCATTACATCTAACGGAACGCCATTCCGCTATTCCCCTCAGGCGCTGGCCGAAGTCCAGTCCCTGACGAAGAAGTACCCCGAAGGCTGCGGCAAAAGCGCCTTACTGCGTGCGCTGCACATTGCCCAGGAGGAGAACGGCGGCTGGCTCAGTGTAGCAGCCATGGATCACGTGGCCGAAGTGCTGGGCCTCAAGCCCATCGAGGTGTACGAGGTGGCCACCTTCTATTCCATGTACAACCTGCAGCCAGTGGGTAAGTACGTGCTGGAGTTTTGTCACACCGGCCCTTGCGCCATTGAGGGCGCCGAGCGGCTCATCGAGTATGCCCAGCGCCGATTGGGCATCCGCACGGGCGAAACCACACCCGACGGGATGTTCACCATCAAAGAAGTCGAATGCCTCGGCGCCTGCGGCTATGCTCCGATGATGCAGGTAGGCGAGTTTTACCACGAGCACCTGACGGAAGAAAAACTGGATCAGTTCATCGAAGACTGCCGCGCTGGCAGGGTAAATAAAGGGACGTGGAAAATGCACCGGTAGCGGCCGTTGTTCAGCTTTACCCCCGAGAGCAATAACGCACGGTAATGCTAAAAAAGGAGCCGGGAAGTCTCTTATTAATCGTATCCTTGTGAAGCATTTTGAGCTAAAATTCGAATAAAATATCGTCAAAGCGCTGCATGTGCAGATAAAACAGGATAAAAATCATGTCAAATACACCCAAAGGAAAGACTTCTCCTCTGCCGGTTCCCACTGGCAGTAGTGTTCTGTGGAGGGAAGATATGCTCAGGGCCTATTACGAAGACTACCTGGAACGCCTGACTTCGAGCCAGCTGGACCGGGAGTTTCGCCGGGAGGTCTTGGATTTTACCCAATTATTGAAAGCGTTACCCGAACACAATCGCCAGTTAACCATGGCCCTATTTGCTGACATGCTCGATGGGTACATCGCTCTGAAGATCGAAAAAGAGATGGAAAACACTTTTCACAAACTGCTTAAAGTGTAGAAAACAATGGAAGAGCCTGAAAAAAAGGTGGCCAACCAGGAGGGCCGTCCGGAGGAACAAGGAGAGCGCAAGTTGCCCGAGAATTTAGAGACGGCTATCCCCGAAGAGATGCTGAATGCACTTCCTCCGGAGGAACGCAACCGCTTCTTGTCCTTTTTTCGACATTCGATGTTCGCCGGCATTGTCAGGCGAGGTAGTCCTGTGTCAGAAAAGATTACCAGTGAACATATCACCCAGCTTATTGAAAATGCCGATAAACAGGATTTGCGCGAAAGAGCAGAACGACGCGGGCAGCGCACCTACAATCTGATCCTGCTTTGTATAGCGCTGGCCTTTCTCGGCTTTCTGGTGGTATATTTAAAAGATGAAAAAGACCTCCTCTACAAAGTTATTATTGCCATCATCTCTTTTGTGGGCGGCTTTGGCTTTGGGAGGACTTCGGGCAAAAAGGAGGAGACGTGATGCAAAAGCGATGTTGGCATGGCTTCCTGTCTTCTCGGGCGGGTGATCGTTGAGCTATGCGCTTTTACAATTTAAAAACACAAAACACAATTTGATCATAGGCAACAATCTCAATAGCCAAACGGCCAAACAAGTTGGGCCGCTACGGGGCCGCTACATAAAGATATGACCAGCAAACAGATAGATGAAATTTTGGCAAAAAAGCCGCTGAAGCGCTATGCTTACACAGTGCGTACGCTTCTGCAGGAAGAAGAGCTCTGGGGGCTTTTTGATGATGAAGGTTGGCTGCTGATGGATGTGGACGAAAGCGCAGAGGTGTCGGCGTTTGTCCTTTTTCCACACGAAGCATTTGCGGAGATTTTCCGCAATCAGGCCGGCTATGAAGAGTACCGCGTTACGCCTTTGGACTTGCACGAGTTCATGGAGTGGCTGGATGATTTTGAGCGAGAAAACATCATGGTGGCGGTTTTTCCTACGCCCGATTTGGAGGCCACGGTGGTGAGTGCCACAAAGTTGAAGGAAGAGTTTTTAAAGGCTTTTGACCAGGAAGAAGATCAGGAAGGATAAAAACTGCCGCTCAGCGGTTCCAGATAATATGGGTAGAAAACTTTTGCTCGAACACGCACACATTCCCGACATTCACACCTATGAGGTGTACCGCCGGCATGGCGGCTACCGGTCGGTGGAAAAGGCGCTTAAGACGATGACCCCCGACGAGGTGGTGGAGGAGGTCAAAAAGTCTGGCTTGCGCGGTCGAGGTGGAGCGGGCTTCCCAACGGGCATGAAATGGTCGTTTCTGGCCAGGCCGGAGGGAGTACCGCGCTACCTGCTGTGCAATGCCGACGAGTCGGAGCCGGGTACCTTCAAAGACCGCTACCTGATGCAGCACCTGCCGCACCTGCTTATCGAGGGCATGATCGTGTCGTCGTATGCGCTCGGGGCCAACACCTCTTATATCTACATCCGCGGCGAATACACGTGGTTGGTCTTCCACCTGGAGCGCGCCATCGCAGAGGCATACGCTGCCGGCTGGTTGGGCAAGAACATCCTGGGCACAGGCTACAGCCTCGACCTATACGTCAGCCCGGGCGCGGGTGCCTACATCTGCGGCGAAGAGACGGCCCTCATTGAAAGCTTAGAGGGCAAACGCGGCAATCCGCGCATCAAGCCGCCGTTCCCGGCCGTTAAGGGCCTGTGGCAATGCCCGACGGTGGTCAACAACGTGGAGACCATTGCTGCCGTCGTGCCCATCGTCAACGACGGGGGCGAGGAGTACGCCAAAATCGGCGTCGGACGCAGCACGGGTACCAAGCTCATCTCCGCCTGTGGCAACATCAATAAGCCCGGCGTGTATGAAATCGAGTTAGGCCTGCCGGTGGAAGAGTTCATCTACTCCGACGAATGGTGTGGTGGCATCAAGCGCGGTAAACGCCTGAAAGCCTGCGTGCCGGGCGGCTCGTCGGTGCCCATTCTGCCACATCATTTGGTGACGAAAACGGCCAACGGCGAGCAGCGCCTGATGACCTACGAAAGCTTAGCCGACGGCGGTTTCGTCAGCGGCTCCATGCTCGGCTCGGGCGGCTTCATCGTGTACGACGAAGATCAGTGCATCGTGCGCAATACCTGGAATTTCACCCGCTTTTACCGCCACGAGTCTTGCGGTCAGTGCTCGCCCTGCCGCGAGGGCACGGGCTGGATGGAAAAAGTACTCTGGCGCTTAGAAAACGGCCAGGGCAAAATGAGCGACATTGACCTGCTGGTGGACATTGCCAAAAAGATCGAGGGTAACACCATCTGCCCCTTAGGCGACGCCGCCGCCTGGCCAGTGGCCTCCGCCATCCGCCACTTCCGCGACGAATTTGAATGGCACGTGCGCGAACCGAAACTGTGCTTAGAGCGCAACTACGGCCTGGCCGAAGAAAAAGCAGCCGCTGCGCCGGTGCAGACGGCTTAACTGCGAAAGGACATGGCTATGGAACTGTCGCTCGCTCACATCAAAAACACCCTGGCGGCCCTCAAGCCCGAGCTACACGAGCGCTTTGGCGTTTCGGAAATCGGCGTCTTCGGCTCCTGGGTGCGCGGCGAGCAACGACCGGATAGCGATATTGACCTGTTGGTAGAGTTCGACAGGCCGGTGGGCTTGTTTGAAATCATGGCGCTTGAAGACTACCTGCAGAGCGCCTTTGGACATAAGGTGGACATCGCCGTGAGGCGAAGCCTGCGCCAATACATTGGACAATATATTTTGAGGGAGGTGGAATACGTATGAAGCGCGATATACGGGATTTTCTCAACGACATCTTGCTGTATTCGGCCAAAGCCCGAGAAGTACTCGAACGGGTCAAACCGCCCGTTGATCGCTTATCCGATGATGGAATGATCCTTCTACATTGCCTTCAGGTTATCGGGGAAGCCGCTAAACGGATCCCGGAGGAGATAAGAGAGCGCTATCCTGATATTCCATGGAAAAAAGTGGCCGGACTGCGAGACCGTTTAATACACGACTATTGGGGGACCGACATGTCCATCGTATCTTACGTCGTCGCGGAGAATTTGCCGGATTTACAGAAAAAGGTCAGCCAAATTTTGCAGGACATGGAAGAGAATTATCCGGAGGAAACGCCCTGATTTCATGATAAAAAGCGAAGCAAATGACATTTACTGACACCAAAAGCAGCCGCTGCGCCGGTGCAGACGGCTTAACTGCGAAATGAGACGGGTATGAAACCACAGCGCCTTTTGCAGGTCAACGATCTTTATGAAGGGGATGCCCTTCAACTCATTCACAGCATTGCGGATGAAAGCGTGGACCTCATCGTCTGCGATGGCCCTTACGGCGTTACGCAGTACGATTGGGATAAGATTTCGGATGTTCAGACGTACAACCTGAACCTTATCCGCCTGTTTTCGCGCGTGCTGAAGCCTGGCGGAGCGCTGTATCTTTTCGGTAAGGATGACTGCATAGACTTTATTGATTACCGCCCATATCTGACGCTCAACCGCAAAATTGTCTGGTATCAGCCCAGCCGCTTGGCGCAGGGGCGGATGAACTACACCAACAACTACGACCTGATCTGCTATTTTACCAAGGGGAAGGCCAGGACTTTTAACCTCGACGATATCCGGGTGCCGCAGCTGGTTGAGCTCGAACACCGCCTGCGCTGCGAACGCGTGCCGTCGGTGGTTAACGGACAGTACGGAAAGACAAAGTTCAACGAAAACGGCAAAAACCCGGGTGATGTCTGGGGCGACATCAAGCAACTGACCTACAAGTCGAAAGAGCTCATCAGCCGCGACCTGCTCAACACCATTCAGAAGCCAGAGAAGCTGATCGAGCGCATCGTCAGAGCCAGCTCCAACGAAGGCGACCTCGTGCTTGATCCGTTCGCCGGGGTAGGGACGACTTTTGTCGTTTGCCGGCGTCTTCGGCGAAATTTCATCGGGTTTGAAATCAATCCGAACTATGTGGCCCTGGCCAAAGAGCGCGTGCGTCGAGTAGCCGAGGAACAGGAATACCGATTGTTTACATGAGCAAAAACACCTTAAAGCGAGTCGTTCAACTGATTATGAAAGCGCAAGAATTGGCGGCGGGGCTGGGTATTCCCAATATTCTTCAACCGGGTCTGGTGAAGGAAATGACCCTGGCAGACCTTTTGGGACATGAATTGATATACTCGAAGCGCGATGCTGATGCTTGCGATCCCGGCGACAATACTATTAAGTATGAATACCTTTCGTGCTACGAAGGCGGGGCCGGGCAAATGGACCGAATGTTCAAAGAACCGCAGGAAAAGAGGCAATCGTCTTTGCAGAGAATACTGAGAAATCGAAAAGTATTTCTCGCGATTTTTTTCAAAAAAAGTCCATTAAAAGTTAAAGCTATCTACGAGCTGGAACCCGCTATCGTTGCAGCCGAAGCGGAAAGGCAACTGGATAAAAGCATAAATGCCATTTCCCATATCGCTTTTACAGAGCGGTGGGCGAGTGCTCACGGCCGGAAAATTTTCCATAGTGACTCATCCGACTGATTAAAGGGATTGCCAGGCATTTTTATTCTTTTGACGTAAACGCAACCATCCGCAGCATTATGCCCAAAGTAAAAATAGACGGTTTTGAAGTAGAGGTGCCCGAAGGCACGACCATCCTGCAGGCGGCGCGCCAGATTGGGGGCGACGTGGTGCCTCCGGCGATGTGTTATTACTCGACGCTCAAAGGGTCGGGCGGCAAGTGCCGTACCTGTTTGGTGAAGGTAACCAAGGCTTCGGAGAAAGACCCGCGCCCCTTGCCCAAGTTGGTGGCTTCGTGTCAGCAGGTGGTCATGGATGGCATGGAGGTGGCCAACATCAGCAGCGACGAGGTACTCAACGCGCGCCGCGGCGTGGTGGAGTTCTTGCTGGTCAATCACCCGCTGGATTGCCCCATTTGCGACCAGGCCGGCGAGTGCCACCTGCAAGACCTGGCCTTCGAGCACGGGCTGGCCTCGACGCGCTACGAATTTGAGCGCCGCACCTTCGACCAGATAGACATTGGCCCCTACATCAAACTGCACATGACGCGCTGCATCCTGTGCTACCGCTGCGTCCACGTGGCCAACCAGCTGACCGATGAGCGCGTGCACGGCGTCATCAACCGCGGCGACCACGCGGAAATCAGCACCTATATCGAAAAGGCCATCGAAAACGATTTTTCGGGTAATGTCATTGACGTCTGCCCTGTAGGTGCGCTCACCGACCGCACCTTCCGCTTCAAGAGCCGCGTGTGGTTCCTCAACCCCATGTACGCTCACCGCAACTGCGACAAATGCTCCGGCAAAGCCGTCGTCTGGATGTACGGCGGCGAAATCTACCGCGTAACTGGCCGCAAAGACCAGTACGGCGAGGTGAAAGAGTTTATCTGCAACACCTGCCGCTTCGACAAAAAACAGCCCTCGGACTGGGTCATCGAAGGGCCGGCGCACATTGACCGGCACTCCGTCATCAGCCAGAACCACTACGAAGGGGAGGCGAAGGTGGTGCGGTGAAAAAAGCAAGTAACATGAGAGGCGGCGCATCACGTTCAATAGCAAACAGCCACGCCAGCATGGTGGCTTTCGATCAATTTCATATTGAATTGGGCGATAGCCGTACGCTGATTAAAACGCTCCCTGATGCTTCGGTGGATTTGATTCTGACCGACCCTCCCTACAATTTGGGCGGGTATTCTACCGGTAATATCGAGTTGCGCTGGCGGAAGGACATCAACAACGACCTGGCGGAATGGGACACGGTAGATTTCGAGCCGAAGGACTGGGTGGATGAGTTCAGGCGAATACTAAAGCCCACGGGGAATATTTTTGCCTTTACCTCCTATAATTTAATAGGCAAGTGGCATGAGGTGTTCGACCCTGTTTTTGATACTTTTCAGTTCATGGTGTGGCATAAAACCAACCCTACGCCCAAGATTTTCAAGGCCGGATTTCTGAACAGTTGCGAGCTGATTATATGCTGCTGGAATAAGGGCCACACCTGGAATTTCATTTCTCAAAAAGAGATGCACAACTTCATCGAAAGCCCGATTTGCATGGGCAGCGAGCGGGTAAAGAGTCCCACGCATCCAACGCAGAAGCCCGTGAAGGTGCTGAAGAAAATCATCGAGATTGCTTCCCATCCGGGTGATGTGGTATTTGACCCCTTCATGGGGGTGGGTTCTACTGGAGCAGCAGCGCTTCAGATGGAACGAAAGTTCATTGGGTTTGAATTAGAACAACCCTATTTTGAGGCAGCGAAAAAACGCCTTGAAAATGAGCGCGCTCAGGCGAGTCTCTTCCCATTAACAATGTCTGAAAAATAGTAAAATATATGCTCACCCTTTTCACCACTGCCCTGCTTCTTGAAAAAGCCATCCTTGTGCTGGTGTTGTTTGCCGTTACGCTGGGTGTGGCGGCGTATGCCACGCTGGCCGAGCGCAAGGTGGCTGCGGCCATGCAGGATCGCGTTGGGCCTGACCGCACGGGGCCGTTTGGCGTCCTGCAGCCCATTGCCGATGGCGTGAAGTTTTTCATGAAAGAGGATTTCATGCCCAACTCGGCAGAGCGCTGGCTGTACATTCTGGCGCCGGGAGCGTTTATGTTTGTGGCCTGCATGACCAGTGCCGTCATTCCGTGGGGTACCCAGCTGACGCTTTTTGGGCATCCGGTTGACCTGCAGGTGGCCGACCTGAACATCGGCATCCTGTATATCCTGGGTTTCACGTCGCTGGGCGTTTATGGCGTCATGGTCGGCGGCTGGGCCTCGAACAACAAGTACTCGCTGTACAGCGCCATACGGGCTTCGGCGCAAATGATCTCGTACGAACTGGCCATGGGGTTGGCGCTTATTGCCGTGGTCATGTTCACCGGCACGCTAAGCCTGCGCGAAATGGCGGAGCAGCAAGCGGGCCTCAACTGGAACATCTGGTATCAGCCGCTGGGCTTCCTCATCTTCTTCGTGTGCGCGTTGGCCGAGTGCAACCGCGCGCCGTTCGACATGGCCGAATGCGAAACAGAACTCATCGGCGGCTACCACACCGAGTACAGCTCGATGAAGTTGGGCTTTTTTCTCTTTGCCGAGTACATCAACATGTTCATCGCCTGCGCCGTCATCGCTGTGGTCTATTTCGGCGGCTACAACTTCCCGGGCCTCGACCCCTCGTGGCTGGGTGGACTGATGGGCCTCATCGTGATGTTTGCCAAGACATTTTTCTTCATCTTTGTCTTCATGTGGATACGCTGGACGCTGCCGCGCTTCCGCTACGACCAGATCATGCAGCTCTGCTGGAAGGTCTTCCTCCCGCTCTCGCTCCTGAACGTGTTCGTCACGGGCATCTTTATCCTGCTGGCCAACTGACCTGGCGCAGATCGAAGGCGACATGGCGACGTACAAAATCCACAAGCCGGCCCGCACGCTCGGCGATCAGGCTTACCTGCCCGCCATCGCGAAGGGCCTCGCGCAGACGTTCGGCCGCCTCTACACGAACCTCCTCGGTCCAGAGGACGAGCGGAAGACGGCGACCGTCTGCTACCCCGACGAGACGCGGGAGTACCCTGAGCGTTTCCGCGGTGTGCACCGGCTGACCCACCGCACCGACGGTAGCCCGCGGTGTGTGGCCTGCCTCTGCTGCTCCACCGCCTGCCCCGCGCAGTGCATCTACATCGAGCCGGCGGAGTACGAGCCGGACGACCCGCGCTATGGCTACGAGCGGTATCCGAAGGTCTTCGTGATCGACGAGCTGCGCTGCATCTTCTGCGGCTACTGCGTCGAGGCTTGCCCCTGCGACGCGATTCGCATGGACACCGGAGTGCACGTGCCCGCGTCGTGGAGCCGTGAGCATTTCATCTTCGACAAGGAGACCCTCATGTCCATCCCCGGACGCGATGGCTCCTACGTGACGGCGAACCCGCGCCACGAGCCTGGCGACCCGAGCTACCCGGGCATCGACCG
>CAZYEV010000098.1:0-55277 GCA_964646615.1 uncultured Saprospiraceae bacterium | reverse complement strand
AAAAAGGCAGCAATCGGTTAAAATCTGCCTGCGATAAACCCGTCATGGCTAAAAAGCGACCTTCAATGGAGGCCCATTTCTCGTACTTTCCCATGTTTCTTCGCGCGTATTTAAAAAAAACAAAGGTACATAATGTCTAATTTTTCGCATCTTTTGGAGAGCCGTTGGTCGGAATGCAAACGAGATTATTGCTCCAACAGTCAAGACACCACTCCCATACATTTCCGCTCATGTCATAAAGACCTAACGAATTAGGCTTTTTCTGTCCAACGGGTTGCGTCTGTTCATTGGAATTTTCCGCATACCACGCCACCTCCTCCAGCGAATGGCTTCCAGCATATGGGTAATGGTCAGCAGCGCCTTGCTGCCCCCCACGTGCAGCATATTCCCATTCCGCTTCGGAGGGTAGGCGCCAAGTCTGACCTGTTTTCTGGCTGAGCCAGGCGCAGTAAGCGCGTGCGTCGTTCCAAGAGACATGCGTTACCGGGTGGTCATACTCGTGCTCTGGGTGTGCAAAAGAGGCTGTATTACAGCGCCAGTTGACGCCAGGTACCGGCTCTATTGGCGGGAGAGCCTCCAAGAAGCTGTACCCATAGCGGTCAGCATCGGTTACATACCCGGATGCCTCTATGAATTGCCTGAACTGGGCCAGCGTAATCGGATAACGACTCATGTGGAAATCGGGCACGGTTACTTCGCGTACGGGCGACTCTTCACTGTATTCTTTACAGCCCATGTTAAACCGACCACCTTGCACTCGTACAGTATCGGGAGGGGTAAATTCCAGGCATTGTAGTCGCTGTAGATGCCTCTTCAGGCCTTTCACCACCTGCGCCCAGGCGTGCTCCGGACTTTTCCAGTAAGGCGTATTGACCGCCTGGGGGAGTGGCCCTTCAGGCCAAGGCTCCGCCGGGGCATTCCGGAACAGAGGGCTGTATCTCCATAGACAGGGTGAGACGAGAATGGGCAGGAGGCGCAGTTTGCCCATTAGAAAGCGCCTGATGGATTTATTCACCTCCTCGTCCAACATCCAGGGAGCATCCAAGAGTTCAGGGCTGAGGAGGGCCAAGACAAAATCGCTGCAAGATAGATCGCGATGCAGGCTATCCAACTGCTCTTCGACGGGGCGGATGTCCTGAGGCGCCCATGCCTGGAGCAGCCCCTCGCGAACGAGTGGGTTTAATTGAGGTATCAATTGGTCTAAAGAAGCCTGATTGGCACGGGTGTATAAAAAGAAAACTCGAAGCGGGAAGCGCATTGGAGTTGGGATACGGGTTTCGAGGAGTCATCCGCCAGGTTACTACCGCCTCACGGTATTTTCTTACCCTGCATAGCCTCGCGGATAGTGGCATCCATGGCTCGGTGGGCCAGGGGTGCGGTGTACTCGTTGAGTTGCTGGATGGCGGCGTGGATGCGGTCTTTGTCGTCGCCCTGGGTGGTTTCTTGCAGGGCGCGCAGGAGGGAGCGCGTGGTGGCTTTTTCGGTTTCGGAGAGGAGGGCATCGTTTTGTTGGAGGAATTTTTCGCCGGCGAGCAAGAGGGTTTGTGCTTCGTTGCGGGCTTCTAAGAGGGCGCGGGTACGCATGTCTTCGGCGGCGTGCGCGATGCTGTCCATGAGCATGCGGGCCATGTCTTCCTCAGTGATGCCGTAGGCCGGGCGGATGTCAATTTGCTGCTCGATGCCAGAGCGCAGTTCTTTGGCGCGAACGGTCAGGATACCATCAGCATTGATGATGAAGGCAATCTCGATTTTGGGCAGGCCGGCGGGCATGGGCGGAATGCCGCTCAGGATGAACTCGCCGAGTTTTCGGTTGTGCTGCACCAGGTCGCGTTCGCCCTGATAGACGGCGATTTTGAGGTTTTTCTGGCCATCTACGCTGGTGGTGTACTGGCGGGCAGCGCGGATGGGGACCTTGGAGTTGCGCGGGATGATGACGTCCATGAGGCCGCCTACGGTCTCGATACCGAGCGAGAGGGGGGTTACGTCGAGCAGGAGCAGATCGCGTTGGTTGCCGGCCAGGATGTCGGCTTGCACGGCGGCGCCCAGAGCGACGACTTCGTCGGGGTCGAGGCTGTCGAAGGGCTGTTGGCCGAAGAACTCGGCCACGCGCTGTTTGACGAAAGGCACGCGGGTACTGCCGCCGACGAGGACGACTTTTTCGATGTCTTTGGGCTGAAGGCCTGCATCGCGCAGGGCATTGGTGCAGCAGTCCAGGGTGCGTTGCACGAGCGGCTCGATGGCGCGCTCGAAGTCGGCGCGCTGAATGCGCACGGTTTTGCCCAACACTTCGGCTTCGCAGGCATCGGCCGTGGAAAGCGCTTTCTTCACAGACTCGGCCTGCAGGCGAAGTGCCTGGGCGGCGGCTTTGTCGGAAGCCAGCGCATCCGAAGTAAGGCCAGCCTGCTGGAGCAACAAATTGGCTAAGGCGCGGTCGAAGTCGTCGCCGCCAAGAAAGGTGTCGCCGTTAGTGGCCAGCACCTCGAAGATGCCCTCGTGGATTTTGAGGATGGAAATATCGAAGGTGCCGCCGCCGAGGTCATAGACGGCAATGGTTTCGGTGTGCGTGGGGTCGAGGCCGATGCCATAGGCCAGTGCGGCAGCAGTGGGTTCGTTGACGATGCGCAGCACGTCCAGCCCTGCCAGTCGGCCGGCGTCGCGGGTGGCCTGGCGCTGGTTGTCGTTGAAATAGGCCGGCACGGTGATGACGGCCTTGCTGACCGGGCGCCTCAGCTCGGCTTCGGCGCGACGCTTGAGGGCGCGCAGAATTTCGGCGCTCAGCTCAATGGGGGTGTAAAAGCGGTCGCGCACGCGGATTTTCACCAGCGACTCGGTGTCGTCATCCAGCACCTGATAGCCTAAGAAACCCTGAAAATCAGCAACATCCCGATAGGACTTACCCATGAGGCGCTTGACGGAGTAAATGGTATTGGCCGGGTCGGAGACCAGCTTTTCCCGGGCCGCATCGCCCACAAGCACTTCGCCTTCGGGCGTGAAATGCACCACCGAGGGCACTAAGGCATGTTTGCCGGCGGCGTCGCGTATGCAATAGGGTTTGCCGTCTTTGATGTAGGCCACTAAGCTGTTGGTGGTGCCTAAGTCAATGCCCACGATGGTTTCTTCAGTGCGGGCGATGGCACCTTCGCGCATGTTTATCGGAATAAGCGGCATGTCGTGCGGGAAATTTCAGCTCGGGTAAAAGGCAAAAGAAATACGGCTACCAGAACAACGCAGGTGGTTTTTGGTTTGGGCGGATATTTTCCAACCTTTGCACCTTAAGACTTTTTCCTAACCCTTACCCATTCGCTTCGTATGCGCGAGTTTTTTTCGGCCAAAGCCAATCGGCTCTGGATGGTTTTATCGGGTTTTTTCATCGCCAATGCTCTGGTGGCCGAGTTTATGGGCGTCAAGCTGTTCTCGCTGGAACGCACGCTGGGCATGGAGGAGGTGCGCCTGAACATTCTGGGCCAGGGACCGCTGTCGTTCACCCTGACGGCCGGTGTGCTGTTGTGGCCCGTAGTGTTTGTCATGACGGACATCATCAACGAGTACTACGGCCGCCGGGGCATCCGCAACCTGTCGTACCTGACGGCAGGCCTCATTGCCTACGGCTTTGCCATGCTGTTTATGGCCATCGAGCTGGCGCCTGCAGACTTCTGGCGCACGGCACACATCAAGCCGACGTGGACGCCCGAAGAGCAGGCCGCTATACGCGCTCAGGTGGCCGACTACAATACGGCCTACTCTATCGTCTTTGGCCAGAGTCTGTGGATTATTGTCGGGTCGTTGGTGGCCTTCCTCATCGCCCAGATTGTGGACGTAACCATCTTCCACCGCATCAAGGCCATCACGGGTGAAAAGAAAATCTGGCTGCGCGCCACAGGCAGCACGCTGGTGTCGCAGTTCATTGACAGCTTTGTCGTTGTCTTTATCGCTCTCTACATCGGCCAGCAAATCGGCTTTGCACAGGTGCTTGCTATTTCGATTGTGAATTACATTTACAAAGGCCTCATGGCCATCGCGCTGACGCCAGTTATCTACATTGTTCACTGGGCCATTGACCGCTACTTGGGCGAGCCATTGGCAACGGAGATGAAAGAAGCGGCTCAACAGGCGTAGTTTCTCCAGCACCAGAGGAGGATTTGCTTTTGGCTGGCCATCCGCGCGGTGCCTTTGTGGTTATTGCGCGGGGGCATCGGCGAACCATCCGTGTGGGTAATCGGCCAGTTTTTCGGGCGTAAAGGCTCGGAGTTGGGCGAGGGTTCGCTGGCGCAGATAGGCGGGTTTGGCGTCCGGAAGGACGGGGTATCCGCGGATGAGGATAGGCTGATAGAGGTTTTGGAAGCGGGAGAAGTGGAGCGTTCGGTGTCGGCGGGTGCGCACGTCGGTGATGTGAGCGCTGGTTTTTCCGACGCTGGCGGCCTCTTCGTGGGCGCGGGTGAGCCAGATGTCGCCCTGCGGATGGCTGCCGCGATAGGCGCGTCGGATTTGCGCCAGTGGCCTGGGCGGCACATTGCCAGCGGTGAGGAGGACGCGGGCGGGCAGGAAGCCTTCGTCGTGGGTAGGTGCAGGCTCTGTGTTTTGGCGCAAGAGCGCCTCGGCCGCTTCGGGGCTGGCAGCGCCAATGTAGAGCGCGCGCATGGCCCAGCCTTTGAACGAGTGGCTAATGTTGGGGGCAGGCGGTGGGTCTTCTTCCTCTAAAGGCCCGCTTTGCCAGCGCTGTTGGGCGGCGAGTGTAGCCCAGTGGGTAGAGCGCCACAGCAGCCAGCGCATGGGCGGAACGAGCAGGAGGATGTGAGCCAGAGGGCCACGCGCCAGGGCGACGGGTTCGTCGGGCAGCAGGAGGGTGCCTTCCGGCGCTGCCCACACGTCAGCGCGGATGCGCAGGCGTTGCAGGTAGTTGAGGAAGCTTTCCGTGAATAATGCGCGGCCCTGGGCGTCCGTCTGGTTGCCTAAGCGCCGAATGATGTCGAAGGTAAAGCGGAAGCGCCGCGCCAGGTCGGCCAGCAGCCCTGCGCCACTGCTGAGGGTGAAAGCACCTGCGGTGCGGTAGAGGAGCTGGTAATGGACCGGGCGGTCGTAAGTGCCGCTGTGCCAGGTGTCCTGAACGGCCAGCAAAGGGCCTGGGTCGCCCAGCCAGTCAAAGTCGGTATGTTCGTTGAAATGGCTCATCAGAAGCCGAGGGGGTCTTGATTGGCGGAAGTATGGTTGAGCGTGTGGCGGCCAAAGATGGCGTACCCGATGGAAATAAAAAATTGGCTGCCGCGCATAGCCGGATTGCCGGCGTCGAGGTTGAGCCAGCGATGCCCGGCCCGCAAGCGCAGGCCGTGATACGAGGTTTTACCAATGTCTTTGGTGCGATTAAAAGCTACATCTGCCTGGACGGCGGCGGTGTAGTGCCAGCCGCTGAAGCGGAACACCTCCGGGTAGTATTCCGGGTAATTGCCTTCTTCGTCAACGGGTGGAGTGATGCTGCTGCGGCCACCTGCGACCACAGGGCCTAATTGCAGCCGGCCTTTCTGGTAAAACATGTAGCCGGCCTCCAATTCGCCCTGCAGAAAGGTGTACGGGTCGCCTTCTATCCAGCTGAAGCCGCGATGCACCACAGTGCGGCGCAGCCTCATGCCGCCCAGGCCAATGCGAATGCCACCTATCCAGCGTTTTTTGGAGAAGAAGCCGCTCATTTCGATGCCTATGGGCTGGTTGAGCGAGCGACTCAGGGCGCTGGTCCAATCGCCTGAGGTGAACTGCAGATCCAAGCCGATGCCCCAATCGGCAGGCTTGGGGGCATTGTACATGCGGGCGAGGATGAATTTTTTGAACCGCGAGTTGGGATATGTTTTCAAAAAGGCGTCTAATTGGGCGTCGTAAGCCTTTTGCTCCTCCTCCGTGATGTTGAGCCGCAGCAAGTACGTAATGAGCAGCGCGCCAAAAGCGCGTTCTTCGGCACTCAGCCAGGCGCGGTTGAGGCGGTCGAAGAGGGCGTAGCGTTCTTCAAAGAGTTGTTGGTCAATGGCATCGAACAGGCTGTCTTTGGGCGGTCGGATGCGATACGCTTCGGCGGCCTCGATGTCGCTGTGGTAGGGTACTTCGTTGAAGAGGGGAGTGTAGTTTTCTAACCACAGGTAGAGCAGCCAGCGTTCGTCCCAGTACAGGGTGATGAATTCCGGCGACTCCAGGCGCTGAAGCGAGTCCATCCAGAATTGCACTTCGGCGCGGTCTTCCGCTGCGAAGGCCTGCTGTATTTGCTGGCGGCATTCGGCAATCCGGCGCTCGGGGCGCATGCTCGTGCGAGCCGGTATGGTATCGGTATTCGGTTGGGAAAAGCCCGTCGCCACCACCGAGAGGAAGGCTGTAATCAGAAATAGCGGTCGGTATCGCATAGCGAAATGAGTCTTGCAGTCAGGCCACTTTTAGCCTACGGCAAAAATAACCCAACGGCATTTAGCCAGCGAAATCTGCGCTCCTTCCTTTTACCTTCGCCTCGCTCATGGGATGCTGCTGCATTTTTATTTCATGAAAAACAAAACCCTGCACAGGCAGGTTTTGGCGGCGCGAATGGGCAGCGAGGTTTGCTTTTTTATAGAAAACAAAAAAACAGTAAGGCATGGATACTTCAAAACACGCAGTAGTGGTGGGCGCTGGGCTGGTTGGCGCTTTGTGGACGGTTTTTCTGGCCCGTCGGGGCTATCGGGTGGATGTATATGAGCGTCGGCCCGACATGCGGCGGGCGGGTTACTCAGGGGGGCGTTCCATCAACTTAGCCATGAGCGTGCGCGGTTGGGCGGCCGTAGAGAAGGCTGGCATTCGCGAGCGCATTGAGCGCGTGGCCATACCCATGCCCGGGCGCATGATGCACGACCTGAACGGAAACCTGACGTTCCAGCCCTACGGCAAAGAAGGGCAGGCCATCTATTCGGTATCGCGCGGAGGGCTCAACCTGGAGCTGCTCAACATCGCAGACGCTTACGAGAACGTGCACTTCCACTTCGAGCATCGCTGTGTGGACGTGGACTTGGAGCGCCCGTTTATCACCTTTGAAGACCTGCGCACGGGCGAGCACAAAACGCTGGAGGCACCGCTCATCTTCGGTGCTGACGGCGCTTTCTCGGCCGTCCGTTACGCGCTACAACGCACCGACCGCTTCAACTACGCGCAGCACTACATCGAGCACGGCTACAAGGAATTGACCATACCGCCCGGGCCAGACGGGCGCCACCAGATGGAACCGCACGCACTGCACATCTGGCCGCGCAAGCAGTTCATGCTCATCGCCTTGCCCAATGCCGACGGCAGCTTCACGTGCACGCTCTTCCTGCCCTTCGAGGGCGAAACGGCCTTCGAGCACCTGACTACCGACGAGGCCGTACTGGACTTCTTCCAGCGCTTCTTCCCCGATGCTGTGCCCCTGATGCCCACCCTGCTGGAAGACTTCCGCCACAACCCGACCTCATCGCTGGTAACTACGCGCTGCTACCCCTGGCAGTGGCAGGGGCGCATCCTGCTCATCGGCGACGCCGCCCACGCCATCGTGCCGTTTTACGGGCAGGGCATGAACGCGGGCTTTGAAGATTGCACCATCCTCGACCGCATGTACGACGAATACGGTGGCGACTGGTCGCGCATCCTGCCCGACTTTTCGGCTCAACGCAAAAAAGACGGCGACGCCATTCTGGAACTGGCCCTGCGCAACTTCATCGAAATGCGCGACCTGGTGGCCGACCCCAAGTTTTTGCTGCGCAAAAAAATCGCTGCGCGCCTGCACGAACGCTACCCTGAGTTTTTGCCGGTGTATTCGATGGTGTCGTTTAGCAACATTCCCTACCACATCGCGCTGCGCGAAGAGGACCGCCAGAACGAGCTGTTCGAGCGCATTCTGGCGCTGCCCGACGTAGAGCAAAAGTGGGATAGCGCCGAGGTAGAGCAGGTCTTTTTGGAGTGGTGGCGCCAGCGGCAAGCCGAGGGCAATGGTGCGGCAACGGCAGCAGCAACGAGCGTGTTTTATTCTTCGTAAGTGGCCACCAGTTCGCGGAGTTCTTTCAGGTAGCGCTGCTTGACGGGCTCGCGCAGGGCAATGTTGGTGGGCGTGTGGTAGCGGTGCATGGTCAGGAAGTTGACCTGCAGGCGGTTCCACGCTTCTTCGCCGTGGAGCAAGCCGTAGGAGGTGAGTTCTTCGTACAGGTTACGCCCAATGCGGTAGAAGTCGCCTCGGCCCAGGTAGTCTAAGTCGGCATCGCAGAGGATGGCTTCCAGCAGGTTGGTGGGCGATTGTGGGATTTTAGTGGCCATAATCATACCGCAGATGGCTTCGATGTCTTCGGGGGTGTAGTCGAAGTGCGGCAATGCTTCGCGGACAATGAGGCAGCCCTCGTGCTCGTGGCCGGCATGTCGGCCGTGCACGAATCCCGCATCGTGGAAAAGTGCTGCTGTCTTGACCAAAAGTACCTGGCGCCCTTGCACGCCTTCGCTGGCGCACAAGGCCTCTGCTGCCTGCAACACGTCTAAGGTGTGCTCTAAGCCGTGATAGAGCAATCGTTCGGAAAGTTCCGTGCGCAGGCGATGCAAAATGTACTCTTCAGCAGCGCGGTAATTCATAAATAAGGCATGCCACCCTTTTTGGGAGGCGTATTCAACGCTTCGTTGGCGTGCGTTGTTGGACGCATGGGCGCTCAAAAGTCAGGGTTTTTTAAAAAATAGCGCTCATATGCAGATATTTTTTCCATAAAGAGGCACCTTTGCCCCCGAATTTCGTTCATTAAACACACACATACACGATGGATTTGATGACCATGCTCCAAAGCCAGCTGTCAGACAACGTCTTGCAGCAACTCAGCCAGCAGGTAGGCGCTCCACCGGAGCAGACAGCCTCGGCAGCCAACGGCATTTTCGCGGCCCTTTTGGGCGGCCTGGCTGGCAATGCAGCCTCTTCGCAGAACGGCCTGCAATCGTTGATGATGGCCCTCGACCGCGACCACGACGGCAGCATCTTAGACGACCTGGGTGAAATCATCGGCGCTATGGCCAGTGGCAACCAGCCAGCCTCCAACGCCCTTAACGGCGCGGGCATCCTGAGCCACATCCTGGGCGACCGCCAGGAAGCCGTGGCGCAGCAGGTGGGTCAGAGCTCGGGCCTGACGACGCAACAGGTGATGCGCCTGCTGCCGCTGCTGGCGCCCGTGGTGATGGCTGTGCTGGGCCGCGCGCGCCAGTCGGGCCAGCTGGATATGGGCGGGCTGCTGCAAACCCTGCTCGGCTCGGCCCAAAGCGCCCAATCGAGCGGATATGGCGACCTGATAGGCACGCTGCTCAGCGGCGCCCTCGCCGGGCAACAAGGGCAGCAACCGCAGCAAGGCGGTGGCCTGCTGGGCACCCTCCTCGGCGGCCTCTTTGGCAAGCGATAAAAGAGCCAAACGGTTTTTAAGTACCTCCGGGCGGTCGGCGTTGATGCGCTGCCGCCCTTTTTTCTTTGTACGGCCGAAAAACCACCGACAAAGGCGATGAAATTGCCAAATTTGCAGCGCGTCGCTCAAACAGTCGGACAGCTGCGGCGTACTCCTGTACAGCGTGTGATAAAAGGGACGTATCTCAAAATCGCGGGCAATCTCGCTCATAATTGACAGGTCTTCCACTGTTCATTCAAACGCACTATGCTACGCTGCTTCCTCGTCTTCATGTCGGTTTCGGCCCTTGCCCTGAGCGGGCGGGCACAAAACTTCAACGTAACCCATCGGGCTACGATGACGTTTCCCAATCAGAACTTAGCCAACATATGGGGCTATACCGCACCCGATGGCTCCGAATACGCCCTGGTCGGTGGCGCCAACGGCCTCATTATCGTGAACGTTACCAACCC
This sequence comes from uncultured Saprospiraceae bacterium, assembly GCA_964646615.1. Classification (GTDB taxonomy): domain Bacteria; phylum Bacteroidota; class Bacteroidia; order Chitinophagales; family Saprospiraceae; genus M3007. Next base: position 45,427 of record CAZYEV010000098.1, on the reverse strand, counting down.
CGACGCTCCGCAGTTCATCAAGCAAATCCCTGGCCCTACAAGTTCCTGGCGTGAGATTAAGACTTATCAGCACTATGCCTACGTCGTTACGGAACACGGTTCTGTGGGCATTCAGGTGGTCAACCTGGTTAACCTGCCTGACACCAACATCAACTACCAGAACGTAAACCCGGGCGGCATCACCCGGGCGCATGCCCTGCACGTGGACGAAACGAAGGGCTACCTTTATGTCTATGGCAGCAACCTCAACCAGGGCCGCACTCAGGTCTTCAACCTGAACAACAATCCGTACAGCCCCAGCTATGTGGGCCATGTGCCCTTTATCGGCTACGTGCACGACGGCTACGCCGACGACGACATGCTCTTCTCCGCCCACATCTATGCCGGGCAGTTCGCCATTATCAACATGGCCAACAAGAGCAACCCCGTGCTACTGGGAACACAGACAACCCCCGGAGCATTCACCCACAACACCTGGCGCTCGGGCAACTACCTGTTTACCACCGACGAGGTGAGCAATTCCTTCCTGACCAGCTACGACATCAGTGACCCCACCGACATTCGCGAACTCGACCGCATCGCCATCACGCCCGGCTCCGGCTCTATCGTGCACAATACGCACGTTATCAACGACTATGCCGTAACCTCGTGGTACAAAGACGGCTTCAGCATCATTGACGTCAGCCGCCCGGCCAACATGGTCGAGGTGGGGCGCTACGACACCTACCCCAACGGCTCGGGCAACGGCTTCGAGGGCTGCTGGGGCGTGTATCCGTACTTCCCTTCAGGCACCATTGTGGCCTCCAACATCCGGGCGCAGGGCACCAACAACGGCGAGATGTGGGTAATGACGCCCAACTACGTGCGCGGCTGTTATCTGGAAGGCGTCGTTACGGACTCCATCACCGGCAACCCACTGCCAGGCGCCACGGTAACCATCCTGTCCACCGGCGTTACGGGCACGACCAACGCCTTGGGCGAGTATAAAATCGGGCAGGTACAAAGCGGCTCCGTAAACGTCAGCTTCAGCCGTCCCGGATACGTTACTAAGGTGCTGACGGTTACGCTGAGCAACGGCGTGCTCACCACACTTAACGTGGCTTTAGCGCCACCTGGCGGTGGGTCGGGCAATCCGCTGCCAGTTGAGCTGGTCGCTTTCGATGCCGTGCGCGAAGGCCGCGACGCCCGGCTGACATGGCAAACGGCTCAGGAGCGCAACAACGCCGGCTTCGAGGTGCAGACCAGCCGCAACGGTGGCCACCATTGGACGCGCGCTGGCTTTGTGCCCGGCCAGGGCGACAGCCGACTTCTGCAGCAGTATGACTTTCGCGTGCCTAACCTGTCGCCCGGCGAGCACCTGTTTCGCTTGCGGCAGCTCGACCACGACGGACGCGAGACGTTTTCGCCCTGGCGTTCGGTCTTCATGCCCGCCGAAAAGATGGAAGTTGCCCTGTGGCCCAATCCGGTGGCGAGCCAGGCGCGCCTGCTGCTTCAGGTGCCCCAGCCCGCCGAGGTGCGCATAGACGTCTTCCACGCCGATGGGCGCCCTGCCGGCGTCTCGCAAACGCTTTCTGTCGAGCACGGTACTGCGGTACATCTTCCTTTGGAGCATCTGCCCAAAGGGGCCTATTTCGTGCGCATTGCGACGCCATTTGAGCAGCAAACGGCGGCTTTCACTAAAATGTAAGAGCGGCGCATTTATTAGGTGCTAGTGAAGGCGCCTTGCCCGCTAATACCGTTCGCGCCATTGGCGCAGCAGTCGCTCCATTTCCTGTTTCCACGGGTTGCTGCTGCCCACGAAGTTGGTGTGCATGAAGCTGAAGATGAGCACGCGCCCACTGCGCGCCACTAAGTAACCGCTCAAGCAATGGACGCCACTGAGGGTGCCCGTTTTGGCGAACAGCCAGGGCGCCTGGCCCGGTTCGGGCGCATACCAGCGGGCGAGGGTGCCGTCGCGTCCGCCGGCAGGGAAGAGGCGGAACAGGCGCTCGCGCGGCTGCTCGTGCCAGAGGCGCCACAGCACGCGGGCAAGCGTGTGCGGGGTGATGAGGTTGTAGCGCGACAGCCCGGAGCCATCCACCCATCGGGGGCGCTGCGGCAAATCGGCCCAGGCGCTATCCAGCAGCCAGCGAATGAGCGTATCGGTCTGTAATGCGCCGAAACGACGGTCGGCGCACATGAGCAGCAGCTGCTCGGCGACGAAATTGTCGCTGGGATACATCAGCTGGCGCAGCACGGTATCCAGAGGTGCGCCGTAGAGGGTTTGCCAGCCGTCGGTCGGCAAATGTGCTTGCAGGGAGTCGGGTAGCCATTCCACGCTTTTGCTGAGCGTATCGGCCAGCAGTTGAGGCAGATTGTTCGGGATAAACGGTGTCCAATACGTTTTGTGCCCATACGCCAGGGGGGCGGGCAGCGTCCAGCGGTTGGCCCACTCGGTGCGTTCGATTGCGGAGCGGGCAGCATCGGTGCGGCAGCTGTCGCGAAAGCACGGTGGCCACGCTTCTATTGTGCCGGAGGCATGCTGGCGTATGTGCAACAGATGGCCATACACGGGCAAGGCGCTGCGTTCGGGCTGATAGTCTTCGAGGTAGTCGTCCCACGCCCAGCCGGTGCCGAAGCGTTGGATACGCTCTGGGCGCGGGCACAACCACAGCGGTTCCGGGCGCTGGCGCAGTACCTCGAAGGCACTCTGCCAGGTCTGAAACCGTGGATGTAAGAAGGTAGGGTCTGCCAGCCCTTGTACCACCAAATGCGGCGTCGTGTCGCCTGTCGGAGCGGCGAAGGGCCGTATCCGCAGAGCGGGAAGGGTGTCGGGCAGCACCTGTAATGAGGCAGCCAGTGTCAGGATTTTGGTGTTGGAAGCCGGTGTGAAGTAGCGGTCGCCCTGCACATCGGCCAGCAGGCGGCCCGTCTCGGCATCGAGCAAAACGAAACCCGTCAGGCCCCGTGAAAACACCTCTGAGCGCTCGACCGCCCGCTCGATGGGCTTAGCCCGGCGCAATGGACTGCAGCCCGAGGCCAGAAACAGCAAAAGCCCTCCGCACAAGACCAGCCGAAGCATAGCAGCCCGCTTATTGTAAAACCTCCAGCCGCTTTAGCGGAACGGTGCGCATCGCCTCGCGCAGCACCTCTAATTCGCAGCCCTGGCAAGCGACGTTGACGATATAGCGGTTGGCGACTAAGATGCCTATTTCGCTGCTCAGCTTCGGATAGTATTTTTCAAAGCCCGGATAGCCGTCGAAGAGGATAGACTTCTCGTAGCCACGGTCGTTTTTGATGTTCACCTCCTTTCTCGCCCATTCCACGACTTTCTGCTGGTACTCGGGTCGCTGCCCAGCATCGGTGATGTGGAGGATGATGGCATCGTTTTCGGGCGTTCGGTAATCTGCCCAGGCCGAATAGAGCATCATGACCTCTGGGCCTCCGCGCTCGCTTTTCTCATAGATTTTTTTGTAGCGGCCAATGCGCGCCGGCAGCAGAGAACTCAAGGGCGGCAAATCTTTCTCCGAAATCAGATACTGCCGCTTTTCAGCGGCCTCCACCGTGGCCGGGTCATTGAAGGAAAATTTCGGATCGTTTGCCGACGAACCTCCGGCCGCGGAGGCAAATGGAGCGGTAGAAGCACTGCCGGCGGCTTTTTTCTCCGACTTAGAGCCACAGGCCGCCGCAAACAAAAGGCTCAGTATCAGTGTAATGGGAACGATGCTGTTGGTTGTCATGGATCACTCGTTTAAAGTGCGGCCAAAATTACGCTCCCTGTTACAATTGCTTCACTCCTGCACCGACCAACCGGCATGCTCAAAGAGGACGCGAAAGTCAGCCGGCACAAAAAGGCGGTCTTCCGGGTGTGGAATACGGTAGTACTGGTCGGGCGATAGCAAACAGTTGTGCCCGGGCTGCCGCAGGTCAATCACCAACCGCGCGGGCAAGCGGCGGCGGCTGATGAAACGCAATTCAAAAGGCTCCAGCAAAAGCGGGTCTGCCTTGTCGAAAACGCCCAGGCCCGCTTTTCGGGCGGCCTGAACGCTGCGCCGTGCCTTTTTCAGCTTAGCGCTGCTCTGCACGTTTTTCCAGAATTGCTCCGGACGCAGGTTTTCCTGGGCAAAGGGATTGAGGCGCAAAAAAGGCTGGATATTGGGCCAGATGAAATACGGCAGCGCTGTTCCGGCAATGAGCTGGCGTTCGTTGTAGCTGAGGGTGGCTATCTGTTTGGCCACGGCGGCATCGTCGAAGTTGCCCGCATCGGGGTGCAGGTAGCCCAGCAGGCGGCCGGTGGCGTCCAGAAATTCGTAGGCAAAGGCCATGAACAGCCGGTACTCTTCGGCGGGGCGGTTGCTCTTCTCAAAATCGGCCAGCATGGCGGCCTCTAAGCTGCGCTCGGCCCGTTCGGCATGTCGGGCGTGGTTGTGCGCCACTTCGGCGCGGTCCTGGATGCGGCTCTTCAGGTGCTCTACCAGATGTTCGGGCAGCCGCAGGTTCTTGCGCCATTTGCCGGAGGCAAAAAAATCGGCCCAGCGCGGATTTTTTAGCGCTACGAACGCGGAGGATCCGGGCAGGGGGAAACTCACTTCAGGCGAGTCAATGCCTAAGAAGCGCAGGCCGATGTTGCCCGGCAGGCGCACGTTGATGGTATCGCCGTCGTGGACGAGCTGGCGGATGGAACCCGTGCGCGAACCGTGATAGCCCAGCAGGCTGCTTCCAATTTTGAAGCCGCCTCTGCTCAGGCCAAGAGCAGAATTGCTCATGGGATGTCAGTAGTTTAAAAAAGTCAGGAATACGCCAGGATAGCAAAAAGAATGCCTACCCGTTCAGAGCATCAAAGGTAGGGTGCTCAATGGCACTTGAAATAATCAAACGGCTCCAAGCAATCCAAGCAACGGAACATAGCCTTGCAGGCGGTGGAGGCGAATTGGGCGATCATTTCCGTGTTTTGCGAGCCGCAGTGGGGGCACTGCAGGATGCGGGGCTGGCCCAGCAGGGCTTGCTTGTCGGCGGTGGGTTCGGCGGGTGGGGCGATGCCGAAAGCGCGCAATTTTTCGCGGCCTTCGGGGCTGAGCCAGTCGGTCGTCCAGGCTGGGGCGAGCACGGTGGTGATGCGGACGCGCTCGAAGCCGCCCTCTTGCAGGGCAGCGCGGATGTTGACCTCGATGGTGTTCATGGCCGGGCATCCGCTGTAGGTGGGGGTGATAACCACCTCGAGCGTTTGCTCGTCGTCGAGCCAGCGCACGTCGCGCAGGATGCCCAAATCGGCGATGGTGAGCACGGGTATTTCCGGGTCGCACACCCTGTCTAAGAGGCGGCGGGCAGCTTCAGCGCGTTCGTCGGCATGGGCAGGGACGGGAGTCATAACGCAGCAACTTATTGAACTTTAAGCCATTTGCTGGGATCGAGGCGTTGCGTCTGGTGCCACACCTCGAAGTGGAGCTCGGCAGCATTGGAAATGGGATTGGTATTGACGCGCCCGATGACCTGGCCGGCTTTTACGCGAGCACCCTTCGAGAGGTTCACCTCGTTAAGGTTGCTGTAAACGGTGTAAAAGTCGCCGTGTTGAACGATGACGGTGTTTTCGTGGCCGGGCACGTACTGGATGCCGGAAACGATGCCGTCGTGCACGGCTTTCACGGGCGCGCGTTCGTCGGTGCGGATGTCAATGCCCTTGTTGTCAATTTCGATATTAGCCAGCGTCGGGTGCTTCTGGCGGCCGTAGCGTCGCGAGATGTACCCATTTTGCACGGGCCAGGGCAGGCGTCCACGGTTTTGGCGGAAGTTGCTGGTGGTAACGTCTTCTTTGCCTATTAGCAAAGGCGCGTCCTCTGCGACGGGTGCGGATGCAGCACCTCCGGCGGGCGGGGTGGCTATGGCGGCCTCTTCGCGGCGGGCGGCCTGTTTGCGCACCTCTTCCTGGATGATGCGCTCGATGGCAGTGTTTAGGGCTTCGTGTTGGGTCTGCTGCTTTTTCAGGTCGGCGCGCAAGCGCTCTTCGTCGGACTTGAGGGTGCGCAGCAGGCGTTCTTTTTCCTGCAATTCGGCGCCCAGTGTCTGGCGCTGCTGCTGCAACGAGTGCAGCAGATCTTCCTGTTGGCGGCGCGTATTTTCCAGCGCGGCTGTGCGTATCTGAAGCGCCTGGCGTGTTGAGGTGATGGCGTCGGCCTGCGTTTTACGGAAGCGGTCGTATTTGCGCACGAAGAGCCAGCGGCGAAAAGCCTGGTTGAGGTTGTCGGCCGAAAGGACAAACAGCAGCGGATTGGTCAGCGATTTGCGCCGGTAGGCCTGGCGCACTGTGCGGGCGTAGTCGGCCCGCATGATTTCAATATCCTGCTCTAAGGAGGCGACGACGGCTATATTGCGCACAATAGCGGCTTCGGCAGCGGCAATTTCGGCATTGAGCGTCTGGATGAGGCGTTCGCGGCGCTCTATCTGTTTTTGCAGGGTTGTGTAGCGGTCTAATGTGGCCGCCTTGTTGCGGCTGGTTTTTTCCAGCAGACTGTTGGTCATGGCGATTTCGCGAAGCAGACGCTTGCGCTTTTCTTCCAGTTCTTGCCGGTTTTGGGCCATTCCCGAAGGAAGCACCCAGAACAACAGCCCCGCTACGACGCCTAAACGCAGGGCGCTACGGCAGGCGCTGGTAATGGTCGGGAATATCGAAGCGAAAAGGTTTGTCAACGTTGATCTCGATTTGGGTGAAATCAATATCGGCGCGGAAGTAACCGCTTTCCGGGCTGAAGAGTTCGATGCGGCGAAAATACGGGAAAAAGGCGCCGGAGCGCGGTAATTTCTGAAAGCGGGCACAGGTTTGGGACAGCCATTGCCCTTCGGCCGGCTGCAAGAAGGTGCCCTGGCGCAGCCAAAAGGTGCCTTCTTCGATGCGGTAATCCATCAGGAAACGGCCATCCGAACCGCTCAGGCGGTGCAGCGAGTCTTTGATGTCGGCCTGAAAGGCCACATTTTCGGGCAGCCAGGCTTCGGCCAGCAGCAGGTGCTGGAGGATGGGCAGCCCATCGGGCAGGTGGTAGCGCCGCTGGAAGTCCTGGCGCGAGGCCATGAGCACCGTTTTATCTATGCGGTTGAGCACGAAGAAGGAGTCGGGCGTAATGAGCGCACGCGAGACCTCCATGCCGAACTTTTTGATGTTGACCCACAGGGCGCTATCGCGCACCCAGATGAAGTTGGCGCTGGCATCGGCAGCCACGTCTTCGCCCTCCACGTAGAGGCGGGCGTGTGCCGTCAGTGTGCGCACCTGTGTCAGGCGCCTGTCCTGCAGCCGTTTTTTCAGCACCTCCGCAGCCAGCGGCACCACAGCAGGTGTGATGTGCTCTTCACCGGCAGCCGGTTTGCGCCGGCAGGTAAAGCCCGTCAGGGTCAGGGCCATCAGCACCGACATTACCCACGGCAGAACAGGATTAAAATTCGTCATTCTCCAGGTCTATTTCCATGCGTGCTGTATTCAATTCAGCCCAGGCGTGCTGGTCGCCGGCCTGACGGGCGGCGCGCATACCCGCGCGGTAGGTTTCAATGGCCTCCTGCGTACGACCGGCGCGCTCGTAGAGCCTGCCGAGGTGATAATACAGGCCCACATAGGCCGGGTCGGTCTGGCGCAGGCGTTCGTACCACGCGAGTGCTTCGGCGTCGTCGCCGGCTTTTTCGTGCTCTTTGGCAATGGCAAACAACAAAAAAGCATCGGTTGGGCTGGCCTGCCACAGGGCCATTAACTGCTGCAAACGCGGACTCATGGGCACTTGAACGAAACGAGCGGGCATTTGTTGATGGAGCGCCAAAGGTACAATGCCTTAGCCTTTGCTACCTTTGCCGCGCTTCCGGGCGACCATAATGGCCCTGCCGGCTCCATCGCCCGTTCTTCTTCTTCATTCGATTATCGCCTTATTTTCTATGAAATTTCTCGTTTGTATCAGTCAAACGCCGGACACCACCGCGCGCGTAGCTTTCACGCCCGACGGCAAAGCGTACGACGGCACGGGTGTTACGTTTATCATGAACCCCTACGACGAATGGTATGCCCTGGTGCGCGCTTGCGAACTGCGCGAGGCGCTGGGCGGCACGGTAGTCGCTCTCAACGTAGGGCCGGCTGCTAACGAAACCACCATCCGCAAAGCCCTTGCCATCGGCGCCGACGAGGCCGTCCGCATTGACGCTGAACCCACGTCATCGGCTTTCACGGCCCGCCAGATTGCCGAATACGCCCGCGCCGAAAACTTCGATATCATCTTTTTGGGCAAAGAAACCATTGACTACAACGGCGCCGAAGTAGGTGCCATGGTGGCCGAATATCTGGACTTGCCTTACATCGCTTTTGCCAGCAAACTCGACCTGGAGGGCACTACCGCTGTGGTAGAGCGCGACATTGAGGGCGGCGTAGAGGTTGTGGAGGTCAGTCTGCCTTTTGTGGTCAGTGCCGCCAAGGGCATGGCCGAGCAGCGCATTCCGAACATGCGCGGCATCATGATGGCCCGCACCAAACCGCTCAAAGTAGTGCCCGCTGTGCCTGCTGACGAGCCAGTGCAGGTGGTGAAATTCACCCTCCCGCCGCCCAAGGCCGGCGTCAAATTGGTCAACCCCGAAGACATGGACGAGCTGGTGCGCCTGCTCCATGAAGAAGCCAAAGTCCTTTGAAAATTGCCCTCATTTCACTTTTTTTTTCATCAGCCTCTTCTTTTTTTGACATATGGTTCTGGTATATGCCGAAAGCCCGCGCGGGCAATTCAAGAAGGCCGCTTTTGAGGCCGTAACGTTTGGGAAAAAACTGGCCGACCAATTGGATCAGCCCTGTGCTGCTGTTGTGTTGGGCAATGTGCAGGGCGATCCGGGCGAATTGGGCCGCTATGGTGCTTCGCGGGTCTTGCAGGTAGCCAACGAACAGCTCAACACGTTGGACTCGCAGGCATACACTCAGGTATTGGCCGAAGTGGCGCGCCAGGTGGGTGCTACGGTGGTCATTTTGAGCCATACGTCCACGGGTAAAGCCATTGCCGGTCGCTTAGCGGTACGGCTCAATGCCGGCTTAGTGTCGGGCGTCAGCGGTGTGGCTTTGGTCGAGAGCAACGGCGCTCTGGTGGTGCGTAAGTCCGTTTTTTCGGGCAAAGCCACGGTGGAATACGCCATAGTCAGCCCGGTGAAGGTGCTGTCGCTGATGGGCAACGCCATTCGCCCTGAGGCTAATGGCCAGCCCGTGGCTGCAGAGGCGCTCCAGGTAGCGGTGCCGGCTCCGCGCGTGCACGTGCGCGAGGTGCGCACGGTGGAAGGGCGCGTTCCGCTGCCTGAGGCCGAAATAGTGGTGTCGGCGGGTCGAGGGATGAAAGACCCCTCCAACTGGGGCATTGTCGAGGAACTGGCCGACGTGCTGGGCGCTACCACCGCCTGCTCTCGCCCGGTGGCCGACAGCCATTGGCGTCCACACCACGAACACGTCGGGCAGACAGGCATCGCCATTCGGCCCAACCTGTACATTGCCATAGGCATCAGCGGTGCCATTCAGCACCTGGCCGGCGTCAACAACTCCAAAGTCATCGTTGTCATCAACAAAGACCCGGAAGCGCCTTTCTTCAAAGCCGCCGACTACGGCGTGGTGGGCGATCTCTTCGAGGTGGTGCCTCGACTCACGCAAGCCATTCGCAAATTCAAAGCAGCGCAATAACGTGCTCCATACGCGCAACCCCGTATGCGGGTTAACTTTGCAGTTGCCAAAAGCGCTTTTAGCGCGCTCCTATTTCTAACCGCTTTTTACCTTTCTGGCTATGAACCGCGTCGAACTGGAAATTGTCAACCTGTCCAATAGTGTATCCCAGGCGCAGAATTACGCCGTCGTGCTCAAAGAACGCCACGGCCATCGCCGCCTGCCCATCGTCATCGGCAGCTGCGAGGCCCACTCCATTGCCATCGCCATTGAGCGCATGCTTCCCAGCCGACCGCTGACGCACGACCTGTTCAAAAGCGCGCTGGAAACGTTCCACATCGAGCTGCGCGAAGTAGTCATCAACAACCTTCTGGACGGCATCTTTTATGCGCGCTTAGTCTGCGTCCATCAGGGCGAAGTCTTTGAAATTGACTCCCGAACCTCCGATGCGCTCGCGCTGGCCGTGCGCTTTGAATGCCCCATCTACACCTATGAATTTATCTTAGACGCCGCCGGCATCGTCTTCCCGGAAATGGAGGAAGAAGACGACGACGAACCCACCATGCAAAGCCCTCAGCGCAGCACCGCCCCCGCAGCGCCTTCGGGCCGTATCAACCTCAATGCGCTGGAAAATTACAGCGATGAAGACCTGGAGCGCTACCTCAAGGAAATGATTGACCGCGAAGATTACGAGGCTGCTGCCCGCCTGCGCGACGAACTGCGCCGGCGCAAAACCTCCTGAGCGCATGCCGCCGCTCCAGCGCCTCCGCCAATGCTAATTACCACCTCGATATGGATAGAAACACCTGGATAGGCCTGGCCGTAGCAGTGTTGGCTCTGGCTTTTGTGCTTTTCCCGCCCAAGAACAAAGCCGTTGAAGACCTGAAAGAGCAAACCATGGCCATCCACGATGAGGCCATGGCCGAAATGGCCGAAATGAACCGCCTCGGGCGCGCCCTGAAGCGGGCTGTGGCCGAATTACCCGCCGATGTCCCCCGCGCCGACTCCGCCCAGGCCATCTTGCGGCAGATGAAAAAAGCCGAAGAGGACATGTACACCTGGATGCGCCAATACAATCCGCCGCCCCAAAACATGCCCCAGGAGGAAGCCCTGCGCTATCTGGAAGAACAAAAACGCCTCATCAGCCAAAACCAGCAAGACATCCGCGCCGCCCGCGACGCCGCGCGGCAAATGTTGCAACAGCAGCAATAAAACGGCCGGCAAGGGTGCCCATAACGGCAGCAAACGGCTGGCGATAGCAAGAAAAACAATCCGGATAACAGGTTTAAATCATCTGGCGGTTGCGCTATGAACCGTTTCGTTCTGCTTTTTTTCGCCCTCCTCACGCTGGCCTTTGCCTGCCAGCAAAACCCGCGCCGCCTGCCCATTCTGGGCGAGCGCGACGTGGTCAACGGAGACACCATCTACCCCACCATTCCCGACTTCACCTTCATTGACCAGGAAGGGCAACCGGTTACAAATGAGACCTTCCGAGACAAAATCTACGTGGCGGATTTCTTTTTCATCCACTGCCCCACCATTTGCCCGAAGGTGAAGGCCAATGCCCTGCGCATTTACGAGAAATACCGCAACGACGACCGCGTGATGCTGCTGTCGCATTCCATTGACACCAAAAACGACACCGTGGCGGCCCTGAAGCGCTACGCCCAAAAGCTGGGCATTGATGCGCGTCGCTGGAAGCTGGTTACGGGCGACCACGACGCCATCTACAGCATTGCCGACGACTACTTCAGCGTGGCGGTGGTAAACCCCGACGCACCGGGAGGCTTCGACCACAGCGGGCGCCTCATTCTGGTGGACCGCAACCGCCACGTGCGCTCCTTCTGCGATGGCACTGACGCGCGCGACGTGGATCGGTTTATGGAAGACATAGATGTGCTGCTGGAGGAGCAATTCGGCTCGGCCTCCGCGCGGCGCACGCAATAGTTGCACATGAAAAATGCCGCTCTGGCCAGGTCAGCGTTCTGGACGACGCTCACAGTGCTTGCACTTGCAGGCACTGCCCATGCTCAGGTGTTCATGCGGTCGCCGCAAATTGCTTCGGCGCTGGGTTCGGGTGGCAGCGTGGTTGCCTACCCGTCGCTGAGCGCCGGAGTAGGCCAGGAGGCGGCACTGGGATTGGGCGAAGGCTCTGGCGTCTGGGCAGGCGCTACCCTACCCTACGGATTGGCGGGCTGGCAGGCCGTGCGCGTGCAGGCGGCGATACCGACCAGCCAGCGCGACGGTCTGGGGCTGGATGCGGCCTACTCCGGCATTGAGGCCTATGGCGAGCAGCGCCTGCGCCTGATGTACGGCCGTCGCCTGAGCCGCGCCCTGCTCATTGGTGGTGGGGCCGACGTGCTGCGCGTGTCGGCGCGCGAGTACGGGCAGGCCACGGCCCTGACGTTCAGCCTGAGCGCCCTGGCCAACCCGATACCCAAAGTCTGGCTCGGTGCACAGGTCTATAACCCCGTCCAGGTCGAAATGGCCGGCACGCCCGTGCCCGCCGTGCTTCGCTTAGGCGCTGCGTGGCAAGCATCCAACACGTTTGTCGCCTTGGCCGAAATAGAGAAAGAACTGGACCGCCCCGCTCAAACCCGCGTGGGCATGGCCTACCACCCGCTCTCCGCCCTCACGCTGCGCATGGGCATGCGCGCCGAACCGCTGCGCTTCACCATGGGCGCCGACGTGCAACTGATGCGCGGCCTGGCCCTGGCCTCCGCCGCCGAATGGCACACCGCCTTAGGCATTACGCCTGCCCTGGCGCTCGTGTGGCGGCGGGTGAAGCCCACAACGGCGGATTAGAGCACGATTTCGCGCTTCCAGCTGGCTAAGGGCGTCTGATACATCTCCCAAAACAGGTCGGCAATGTGGTCGGGGTCGTACTTCGTGCCCGGCTGCACCATGCCGCAGACGGTAACCGTGCCCACGCGAATGCCGTGCGGAGCACACTCTTCGGCCAGGCACATGGCCAGGTTGCGCACGCCAGCCTTGCCTACGCTGAGCGACACCAGCTCAGGCGGCGCCTTCAGGGCAGAACCACCGCCCGTGATAAACACCGTACCACTGCCGCGCTCTCTCATACGGGGCACAAACGCCTGTGCGGCCAGCAGGGCACCTACCACGTTGATACGGAAATCGCTGTGAAATACCGGCAGCGACACAGCCGTAGGGGGCGCCGGGTTGAAAGCACTGGCGTTGTAGTGGAGTACTTCCAGGTCGGGGTGCTCTGAAGCCAGCTGCTGCAAAAGCGCTGAGAAGGCTGCCTCATCGGCAATATCGCAGGCAAAGCTCTGACTCCGAATGCCCTCCTGGGCCAGCGCCTGCTCGAAACCTTTCAATTTTTCGGCATTACGCGCCACTAAAAGCGCTTCAAAGCCCTCGCGACCAAAACGCCGCACCACCGACAGCCCTATGCCCGGGCCCATTCCAATGAGTAACAATTTCATACCAAAACACTTTGGGTTGGGTTCGTCTTTAGGGCGGTAAAGTTCCGGTGTAGGGGCCAATGCAACGGCAGAATTTCTCAACAGTCTCCCTTCCTCAGGCAAGGGCGATACCCGACCAGCCAACCCGGTGCGCATTTAGCGACATGCCGTGCGCATGGGCATTTTTTCGGCCATTTTCGGTATAAAAAAAGGAACACCACCGCACGTAAGCCCCGGATGCCGTACCTTTGTCAGTAGTTAACCATTTTCTCTCACCTTTTCTATTTTTTCCCTTTCTAATGGTCGTAGAAAAAGATAAAGCGGTGTTCCTGCACTACACCCTGACCGAAGGCAATGCCGACGGTGAACTCATCGAAACTACCGAGGGCGACGAGCCTCTTGCCTTCATATACGGCATTGGCGCCATGCTCCCCGAATTTGAAGCCAACATCGAGGGCCTCAAAGCCGGCGACAAGTTTTCGTTCACCATAAAAGCCGCAGACGCCTACGGCGAGCGCGATGAAAGCGCCATTGTGGAAGTGCCTAAAAGCATCTTTGAAACCGACGGTCGCATTCCCGATGGGCTGCTTGAAATTGGCAATATTCTGCCCCTGACCGACCAGCACGGCAACCACTATCAGGGCATCGTGCATTGGGTCGGTCTGGAGTCGGTAAAGATTGACTTCAACCACCCCATGGCGGGCGTTGACCTGCACTTCACTGGCTACATCGAAAGCGTGCGCGAGGCCTCGGATGAAGAGCTCGACCACGGGCACATCCACCACGGCATTGGTGGGCACTAACCCGTGAGCACCGCGCCCTCGGGCGCTCTTCAGCCGTTGTTCGGTCTTTTAAACGGAGCGAGTAACGGCTTTTTTTATGCGCATTGGCGCCATGCACCTTCTCCCGTCTATTCCGGCACTGATGGTGCGGTTTTAAGGGTCTTTGCAGCCGTTTTAAAGGCTTTCTTTAGCGTTTTTGCTGAAAAGTAAAGGTATAGTTTGCCCAGAAATTCCAGAGCATGACTAAGCCGGTGGCGATGATTTTGGCTATATAGAAGCCCACGCCCGCCCGTTCGTGGAGGAAGTAAATGATAGTGTTGTTCAGGCCCAGCCCGATGAGCGAGGCGATGAGAAACTTGGAGAACTGGGCGGCCACGCGGGGGTCGCGGCTGCGGAACGTCCAGGCGCGGTTGAGCGCGTAGTTGCTCACCACGGCGCACAGGAAGCCCGTGCTGTTGGCTACGTACTGATTGGCGCCCAGCACCTCGCGAAGCAGGCCGGTAACACCAAAGTCCACAAAGACGCCGGAGGCGCCGACCAGGCCGAACTTGATGAATTTCCGAAGTAACTCGCTTTTCATGAGACGCTACTCGTTTGCGGATTGAGGTCGGAAAGGTAGGCACAGTTGCGCAGTGAGCGCCAACCAGACGAAAATGCAGGGTACGGCCTTGAGCACGTACGGCTGCACGAAGCCCGTGCGCACGGCTGGCGGAAACAGGTCGGAAGGCGACAGAGAGGCCATGATGAAAGCCAGCCACAACAGCACCTGCTGCCAGCGCTCCGGCTGTGGCGTACTCCAGTACCAGATAGCCACGCCGCACAAGGCGATGATAAACGTGGGCGACTCCGCCTTGTGGTTGAACAACACCATCCACAACAGCACAGAGGCCCACAAATAGGCGCGCTCCTGCACCGGCGGCAGCCCACCGGGATTGCGGCGACGCCACACCGCCCAGGTGCTCCACAGCAACAACACACCACCCACCAGCACCACCGCCAGCTTGGGCGGCTGCCACCCAAACCACGTCTGCAACCAGCCCATGACCGACAGCCCTACCGAAGCCTCGTGATCGGCGCGCAGCAGTTCCAACCACCAGCCGTACACGCGCGCCAGTTGTTCGGGGCCGACCACTGCCAGCGGCAGGGCCAGCAGCAGAAGCGTCCAGGCACTCCCCCACCCTATCAGCGCGCTGCGACGCGGATAAACCAGCGCCGGCAGGGCCGCCAGAAAGCCGAAAATCTTCAGGAAACCACCCGCCGCTACCCAACCCGCCGCCGCCCGGGCGCTGCCGCGCTCTACGGCTATCCATGCCAGCAGCACAAAGGCCGCCATCAGGCCATTGCTCTGGCTGTTTTGCAGCGAAATGAGCAACTCCAACAGCACAAACCAGCCCACCCAAGAGCGCCGCTGGGCGTCGAGCACGGGCAAATGCAGGATGGCCCACAGCAAGGGCAAGGTATTGAGCAAGTTCCACAGCGTCAGGCCCACTGCATCGGGCAGGAGGCTGAATGGCCCCATGACCACAGCAAACGCCGGGCTGTATTTGTACAAATCCCACTGCTCGGCCGGGTAAGCCGCATAAGGGTTGAGTCCCTGCACTAAGTGGGCAAAGGCATTGCGAAAGATGACATAGTTCTCGTAGGGAGTGTAGCCGCCTTTGCCCGAGCGCAGCCACAGACTCTGGATGCTGGCCATTAAGGCCGCCGCTGTGTAGGCCGCCCAAAGCGCTGAGGGGTGGGTCCAGAAGCGTCGGAGCGGCATGGTTCAGAAGTGCGGGCGCAGTTTTTCCAACAACAGCTCGGGTGCCGGCACTACTTTTTTTTCATCGGCTTTGAAGAAGCACAGGCGCACGGTGCCGGCATTGACCGTCTCGCCCTGCTCGTTGCGGATGTCGGTGTGGAAGGTGATGTGCGTATCGGGCAGCTGACGTATTTCGGTGTGAATGGTCAGCATGTCGTCGTAGTACGCCGGGCGCACGAAGCGCATTTGCAGGCTCACCACAGGCAGCCAAATGCCGTGCACTTGCTCCAACTCCTTGTAGCTGAGGCCCAAGGAACGTATAGTTTCTACGCGGCCGACCTCGTAGTAATCGGCATAGCGGCCGTAGTAGAGGTAGCCCATCTGGTCGGTTTCGCCGTAGCGAACGCGGAGCTGGAAGTCGAATCTATACACAGGCAGGCAACAGCAGGGTTAGGTCAGCGCTATCTCTTCGCGCTCGATGGGGCAGGTCATGCAGTGGCTGCCGCCGCGTGCGCGGGAGAGCTCGTAGGAGGGTATGGTGATGATGGTGTTTTCGACCTGATCGGGGATAATTTTACCGTTGTCAATGTCGCGCAGGAGTTTTTCGGCGCCCACGACTTTGTAGCCAAAGGACTTGAAGGCGCGCTCGGTAATGGGGTTGCGGTCGTAGGTGATGGCCACGCCCGGCTTGAGAGCCACCAGATTGCAGCCGTCGGTCCATTGTTCGCGTTCCTGGTAGGGGCTTTCGCCCTGACCGGCCCAGATGAACTCCATCTTGGGGTTTACCTCAGCCAGCAGGAAGTCCTTCAGGCTGGGGTATTCCACCTCTTCGCCTGTGTGCCGGTGCACATCCACGTAGGAGCCAAGACCATCCTGTACAATGGGCTTGTAAGCCACCATGTGGTGGTGATTGATTTGGGTGAACACCGTGTCAATGTGCATGTACGTGCGCTCGGCCGGGATGTTGACCTGAACGATGTTTTTGATGATGCCGCGGTCGAAGAGGGTTTCCTTGAGCAGCTGGAAGGCGTAGTTGTTGGTGCGTTCGGAGCAGCCGATGAGCAGATAATCTCGATTGAGCACCATGACATCCCCCCCCTCGATGCTAACGGTTTCGCCTTTTTTGGAGGGCGGGAACTTATCCACGCGGTTGAGGTTGATGGTCTTGCCATCGGCTTTCAGGCGTCGGAAGACCGGGTGGCTGCTGAAGATGAGGCGGGTAAGGAAGTTTTCGCGGAAGCGAGCCGATTTGTTGGCCTTGGTGATGATGACGTAGTCTTTGACGGTAACGGCGATGTCGCGCGTGAAGATGAGGTTGGGAATAGGGTCGAAGAGGATGCGGTCTTCCGGCTCCAGATAACCGGTGATGAGCGTATCGGCCAGCTGTTCGGGCGAAAGGCCGGCTAAGCGCGGGATGAAGGAATAGGGCAGTTCCTCGAAGTCGGTAATTTTATTGATGACCTCGTATTTGCTCTCCTCGTCGCGGGTGCTTTCGGCCAGCAGGTCGCGCACTTCGAGCACGTTTTCCTTGCCCAGGAAGGCGCGCAGCACGTCGGTGAAGATGTCGTGTTCTTCCTGCATGTTGGGCAGGTGCACGATGTCGTCGAAGAGCAATTCGCCAGCTCGTTTGGGCGTGATTCGGGCGATGCCTTCATCGGGGCGATGCACGATGACCTTTTTGAGGCGACCAATTTCGGAGTCCACGTATATGCGGCTGTTAATGTCCATGGCTGTAGTGCTGTTTTGTTGAAAAGCCGCGCAAAGGTAGGGCGAGGTTGGCGGTGGTGAAGGGGGGAGGTTGAGCGCGCGCAGATAAAAAGTTAGTATTCCTCACATGGGCGGAATGGCTCCCTCCCGCACTCGCTTGTGATGTTGCTCTGCCGCGCGGAGGATACGATGAGCCAGGCGGAGTGCCTCCACGCCTTCGCGCAGGGTTACAGGCGGGGGAGTGCCGGTCTGGATGCTGTGGGCGAAGGTTTCCAGTTCGGTCTGGATGGCGTTGATGGGCGCTATTTCGGGGGCGTGCAAATGGAGCCATTTCTTGCCCTGGGCCGGGCTTTCCCATTCGAGGAGTTGCTCGGCGGGCGGCAGGTTGGGCGCGTGGGCGTCGAAGAGCCGGATGACCTGGGCTTTTTTATCCAGAAAGTCTAAGCTGATGTAGGCATCGGGCTGGAAGAGGCGCATTTTGCGCATCTGCTTGAGCGAGATGCGGCTGGCTGTGAGGTTGGCCACGCAGCCGTTGGCAAACTCGACGCGGGCGTTGGCGATGTCCAGCGTATGGCTGAGCACGGCCACCCCGCTGGCGCTGACGCGGCGCACGGGCGACTGCACCAGATGAAGCACCAGGTCGAGGTCGTGGATCATCAGATCCAGGATGACGGCCACTTCGGCGCCGCGCGGCTGAAAGGCAGCTAAGCGGTGACATTCAATAAACATGGGCCGCAGTTGCATGTCTTTCAGAGCCAGATAGGCCGGGTTGAAGCGCTCGACATGGCCCACCTGAACGACAACGCCGTGCTGCTCGGCCAGCCGGAGCAGACGCGCCCCCTGTTGCACAGTCTGAGTGGCGGGTTTTTCCAGAAAAACATGCTTGCCGACGCGGATGGCCTGGGCGGCCAAAGTGTAGTGGCTGGGTGTGGGGGTTACGATGTCTACCGCATCCACGTCGCCCAACAGCGCAGCATAAGACGGATAGCGACGAACCCCTGTGGTAGCGGCGATTTCCGCAGCGCGAGCGTCGTTGGGCTCGTAAAAACCCGCTACGTCCCAGGCAGCGGTGGCTAAGGCGCATTTGAGGTGAATATTGCCCAGATACCCCACGCCCGCGAGGCCTAACTTGAGTGCATTCATGAGACGTTAGCGGTAATACATCAGGACGGCGCCCAAAGCAGTGATGAGTACGATGAGCACTGTAGCCATGCGAATGGTGTAATGAATGTGCCGAACGAAAGCCTCTATTTCCCGCCGGCAATGCGGATAGCGCGGCAAGATTTCCTCCTCCATGCGGCGGCGGTTGAAGACATGGGCAGCGCCAAACTGGACGCGGTTGCGCACTAAGACACCGTAACTCTTCAGCACTTTGGCGCGGAAATAAACGTTGACAAACAGTAAGGCGACAAAAAGGCCGATGACAAGGCTGACCAAAAGTGTGTACATGCGGCAAAGATACGTCTGTCCTCCGGGCGCGCTTTTGTGAGTGGCATTTCCTGCTACCTTTGGCGCGCTTTTAGCCTCTTGCAAAGAGGCGCTTTGGCCTACCTCATACCTCAACAAGCGCTGCTGGTTATTTATCCACGTTATCTACGCTCACTTTTTTAACCCACGTTTTTTTCTATGACTCGTTTGTTGCCTTTGCTGGTGCTGGCCAGCCTGTGGCTGCTCAGCTGCCAGCCTGCAGAAGACGCCTCCTGGGCGGCGTTTAAAAAATGCGGCTCCAATGCCTGCGTGCAAGAAGCTTTAGCCGTCAAGGCGGCTTTTGTCAAAAATCCAAAAGGGCTGCTGAAGGATTTCCTGAGCACCTACGAGGCGGGCGAAGACCACCTCATCGGCTGGCTTTACCTGCTGCGCGACAGCGTGCTGACCAACCCGCAGGCAGGCACCTACGAGGAGCGCATCGGCTGGCGCGATGAAGTGCTCAACGTTGCCCAGCCTTATACCGACGACCCGAAATTGGGCGAAATTGCCCAAGTCATCGTGCAAGAGCTGGAGTCCATCGCCTTTGCCGACGAACTGGAAGAGGCCCCGCTTTTCGTCGAAAACCTCGTCTTCACTGGCACTTACGCGCTCGATAAGGGCAACGCCGGCAGC
This sequence comes from uncultured Saprospiraceae bacterium, assembly GCA_964646615.1. Taxonomy (GTDB): domain Bacteria; phylum Bacteroidota; class Bacteroidia; order Chitinophagales; family Saprospiraceae; genus M3007. Next base: position 26,041 of record CAZYEV010000098.1, on the reverse strand, counting down.
GGCGAACTGTCGGTCAGCGAACAGGACGGCAACACCCTGCGCTTCCGCCTGCTGGCCGTAGGGGCAGGGCCGGCCCATAACCAGGGCGAGATTGCGGGCACGGCCCGGCGCGTGTCGGCTACCGAGGCGCGCTTTTCCACCACTGAATTTGGCGGCGAGTGCGCGCTGCTATTCCGCTGGTCGAGCGATGGCGTCGAGGTCGTTACCGAAAAAGGCGACCCGGCTGCCTGTGGCCTGGGAGCTGGCGTTGTGCCCGATGGCACCTATACACGCAAAAGCTACAACGACCCTTTCCTCAGCGCCGCTGACGCCAAAAAAGCCGCCCTCTTGCAGGGCGAGTGGGTGTCTGCCGACGACCCCAAGGCCGCCATCCGTATCGCCGAGGGCCGCCTGTTCCAACTCTACGATGGCCAGGAGGTAGAGCCGCCCGTGCGTTGCCTGTACTTCCCGAAGTGCCCGGCAGATTGCCTGCCCGTAGCCACGACGCCCTGTCTGAAGGTCATCGGCCAGGACGAGGTCTGCTACACGGTGGTCAAAGCCGACGGCAAAGCCTTGGAGATCTCCCTCATCGGCGGCACCGGCAACACCAACCGCTACACGCGCAAGAAGTAAACGCCGCTCTGCGGCGCTCCGACAAGGCAGACAGCCTCTCCCACACTCGACCCGGGGCAGGCTGTCTTAGTTTTGTTCGCTTTCTTACGATTTTGCTCACAACCTCAAAAGAGTAACCGCCGCCATACGGCGCTCTTTTTTAGAAACAAAAAACGCCTTTCTTACTGGAAATCAGCGGCCTATACTCACCAGGCCGGCTCGAAGCGGTAATTCTGAAAACGCAGGATGTGCACATAGGTGTTTTCTAAGTAATCGTAGTGGGCCGACAAGCGTTCGCTGGGCGCGGGCCCTTCAGCAGGCACACGGGCGAAGCGATACGTCGTGCGCAGGCCGGTGAAGAGCGGCTCGGCGGGCAGGCGCTGCGGGAAGCTGAGGCCAAAGCGCTGGAGCCACTGCCCCGTGAGCGTAAGCACATCATAGCCATTGAAGGCGTCGTCGTCGGGCACGGTGCCGTAGGCATCGTAAAACGTCTGCTGAAAGGCGCGGACGGCGTCGTTATCAGGGTCCAGGTAGGTGGCCGACGAAATGTGGACGTTCAAATTGGCGAAGTACTCAGGTTCGATATTCTCGAACTGCCGCCATTGAGGCAGGCCATACACGGCCACAGGGCGTCCTTTGCGCACAGCGCTGAGTTTTCGGAAGAAGGCCATGACGAAGTCCTGGTTGCCCCAGGTGGGCAGGACGAAGACAGCCGTTTGGCCGGGTCGGAAGCAGGGTTCGAGGTCTATTTTATCGAAGAAATTGCCTTCGTCGGGGGTGAGGATTTCAGAAAAGCGGCGTCCGTCGGTGGGTTGGAAAAGCGGGGTGCGGTCGGCCTCGCGGCGTCGGAGCACGATGCTGACGTTTTCTGGGCGATAGCGGGCCAGGATGTGCTGCACGATAGCGGCTCCGTGGGCGCGCAGGGAGGGTGTGGTCTGGATGAAGTCCGGATTTTGGCGGGTCAGGCCCATGGTAGGGCTTTCGGGCGAGACGACGATTTGCTTCGTCTGGCGAGCGCGTTCGGCCATCAGGCTGATGTGGCTGGGCCGCATGGGGCCGATGACGACCTGAGCCTTTTGGAGGCGCGGGTGGTCGAGCAAGCGCTGGAAGTCGCTGTCGCTGAGGCGCGTGTCGAGCACCTCCACTTCTAAGTTCATGCCCGCTTCGGAGAGGCGCTGGAGGGCCAGGGTGGCGCCGGCATAAAACTGGAGGGCGGGCACACTGCGCTCGGGTACGGTAAGCCCCTGCGGGTCGGCCTGGTCGGTCAGGAACGGCAGCAGCAGGGCGATGCGGTAGGTGGTGGCTGGTCCGGAGGGTCGGCTGGGTGCGTCGCTGATGGGCGGTCGGGCGTCGGGTGCCGGCTTCCAGCGGATGGTGTCCATCGGTTGCTGGGGCGTGGTGGGTCGTTCGGTTGGGCGCGGAGGGGCGGGCCGTTGTGGTGCGGGCGAAGGCCCCGTAGTGCGCCGGGCGGGTGTGCAGGCCGACCACAACACTGCGATAGCGCATAAGGCCCAGAAAAACGGTCGCTTCATAAACAGGAACGGTATATGCCGGCAAAAGTAAGGCGGCGCGTTCAGGTGCGTTAGCCCGACGCGCCGCCCCGGCAAAAAGTACCTGTGCCAGTCGTCGTTACTTCAGCTCGCTTCCATTTATTACTTCTCTTGCGCGTCCACTACTGCCATAGCCGTCATGTCCACAATTTCGCGCACGGAGGCACCCATTTGCAGGACGTGGATGGGCTTTTTCAGGCCCGTTACTATCGGGCCGATGATTTCGATGCCGGCTAAGCTGCGCATCAGGTTGTAGGCGATGTTGGCCGAAGAGAGGTTGGGGAAAATGAGCGTGTTGGCCGGGCCATCCACTAAGCTGCTGAAGGGGTAGTTTTGGCGCAGTAGTTCCATGTCGAAGGCCAGGTGAGCCTGCATTTCGCCATCAATGACCCAATCGGGATGCTTTTCCTTGAGCATAGCAGTTGCCTGGCGCATTTTAACGGCAGCCGCCCCATCAGAGACCGAGCCGAAGGTGGAATAGGTTACCAATGCGATGCGCGGTTTGATGTTGAATTTTTCCACCTGTCGGGCCGTTTGTTCGGCGATTTCGACGACCTCCTCAGCGGTTGGGTCGAGGTTGATGGTAGCATCGGCAATGAAAATAGGCCCCAGGCGGCTCATCAGGATGTACATGGCCGACACGCGCTTCAGCCCAGGGCAAGGGCCAACAACACGTAGGGCCGGGCGTATGGTGTCGGGGTAGTTGCGTGTCAGGCCGCCAATCATGGCATCGGCGTCGCCGTTTTCGACCATGAGCGCGCCGAAGTAGTTGCGGTGGCGCACAATCTGGCGCGCTTCGCGATATATGATGCCCTTGCGCTGGCGCTTTTCGTACAGAATTTGAGCGTAGCGCTCTAGCCGCGCCTCTTCCTCGCCAGATACGGGCATTTTAGGGTCAATGATGGGTACCTCCTGGATGGCCAGCCGGTGTTCCTGGATGAGGCTCTGGATGCGTTCCACATTGCCCAGGAGGATGGGATGCGCGATTTTCTCTTCCATGACGACCTGGATGGCCTTGAGCACCGAGAGGTTTTCGGCGTCGGCAAACACTACGCGCTGGGGGTTGCGGCGGGCTTTGGTCTGGATGACGCGCGTCAGGGTATTGTCCACACCCAGGCGATGGGCCAGATGGTTTTCATAGGCTACCCAGTCGGTGATGGGCTGTTGGGCCACTCCCGACTCCATAGCCGCACGTGCCACAGCGGGTGCCACCGTCGTTATCAGGCGCGGATCCACGGGCTTGGGGATGATGTATTCCGGACCAAAAGCCAGATTAGCGTTGCCATAGGCGAGGTTGACGATGTCGGGCACGGGCTTTTTGGCCAGATCCGCCAGGGCGCGCACAGCGGCCAGTTTCATTTCCTCGTTGATGACGCGGGCGCGCACATCTAAGGCGCCGCGGAAGATGAAGGGGAAGCCCAGCACGTTGTTGACCTGGTTAGGATAGTCTGAGCGACCTGTGGCCATGATGATGTCAGGGCGGGCCGCTACTGCCTCCTCGTAGCTGATTTCCGGGTCGGGGTTGGCCATAGCGAAGACGATGCAATTGGGCGCCATGGAGCGCACCATGTCTTGCGTCAGAATGTTGCCTACCGACAGGCCGACAAACACATCGGCACCCACCAGGGCATCGGCCAGCGTCGCATGGGCCGGCAGGTGGTCGTTGACGAACTCGCTCTTTTTGCCGTCAAGATTGGTGCGCGAGGGGTGCAGCAGGCCCTTGCTGTCGAACATGAAAATGTTCTCCTTGCGCGCGCCCAGCGAGCAGTAAATGCGCGTGCAGGAAATGGCCGAAGCACCCGCACCATTGACCACGATTTTGACCTGGGCAATGTCTTTGCCCACCAATTCCAGCGCATTGAGCAGAGCAGCGCCGCTGATGATGGCCGTGCCGTGCTGGTCGTCGTGCATGACCGGAATGTTGAGCTCTTTTTTCAAGCGCTCCTCGATTTCAAAGCATTCGGGCGCAGAGATGTCTTCCAGATTGATACCGCCAAAGGTGGGCTCCAGGATTTTGACCGTGCGCACGAACTCATCCACATTGGTCGTATCCAGTTCGATGTCGAAGCAGTCAATGTCAGCGTAGATTTTAAACAGCAGCCCTTTACCCTCCATGACGGGCTTGCTGGCTAAAGCGCCTAAATTACCCAGCCCCAGCACAGCGGTGCCGTTGCTGATGACGGCCACTAAGTTGCCTTTGGTGGTGTAACGGTAAGCATTATCGGGGTTTTCAGCGATGGCGATGCAGGGTGCAGCCACTCCCGGCGAATAGGCCAGCGAAAGGTCGCGCTGGTTAGCGGTCTCTTTGGAAGGGACGACCTCCAGCTTGCCCGGGCGGCCCTTGGCATGGTAGTGCAGCGCTTCTTCGGTGAGCTTCGTTGTCTTGTTGTCCATAGCGTCTGTCATCAAAAGTTCGATTAGCGGCGCGAAGGTAGGCATGGGCCTTGTGCCGCGCCTGTCGAACCGAAGACAAACGGTGAGGAGCGCATGAAAAGCAGGAATGGAAGGCTCAAAAGGCGCTCAGACCTCCCGTTTTTGCGACATGTCGCCGGTGACAGGGCGCTCCTGTTTGGAGGGAATGGGCCTCACCACCCCCCAGCCGCTGCTGCAGCCTTTGCCCAGCCCTACGTAGTCGGGCAAAAAGACGTTGGCCGTGAATTCCAGCGAAAATGCCAGCACGCGCACGCCCTTGTACGAGACCCAACGCTCGTCTTTTTTGTTGAGCAACTTCACCTCTACGGTGCGCTCCGGCACATAACCCATCTGTTGCAGGAAGGCGACTATCTGGTTTTGAAGGATTTTTTCCAGCATGTACAGGCGCTCCACCATGCCCGTCAGCCGGTTGTAGGCGGCGTAGTTGTCTTCGTTGAGGGCTATCCAGTTGCGGATGTGGTAGTAGCGCATTTTATCCTCTACCGTCAGGTTGTACTGCCGCACGTCTAAGCGAGCGATGCGGATGGGCACGTGCCGGCCGTTCACAATGACGTTCCAATCGGGTTGCGAAAAAAAGTGGTATGCCTCCTCGATGCCTTCATTCAGGCAAAGCAGCATAGGGCGGCCTTTGTCGTGCTTGTACTGGATGAGGGGCTGTCGGTAGTGGTATCCGCCGGTTTCGTTGTTGTGGTTGTGAAACATTTCGTGCTCGATGCCTGCCTTAAGGGCGATGGCAGCGCGCAAATGGCGCAATTCCCACGGTTCAATATGGGTATCAAAAGTAACAGAAAGAACGCGCAGTTTTTCGTGCATGAGGCTGGTGCTCGCTTTGGAGGGTAGAACACAGACCTCAGCAGCCAAAGCGCCTGTTTTTTCCTGCGGAAGTCTGGGAAGGCAGTTAAGCAGTGATGTAGCAAATGTAGTGCCTTTTTCCAATCCCGCGTTTTTTAAGGCAGAGGTGTCGTCTTCGAGGCACGAGAAGGCGACATCTCGAAAATAAAACCATCCGAGACGACACCTTCCACAGGAAGATGTCGCCTCGAGACGGCAGAGACAACACCTCCCTGCGGGAGATGTCGCCTCAGGATGGCGCCTTGGCTTCACCACTTCTCCTCGTCGTACTCCACCAAATACGTCCGTATCTCCATGCCCTCGATGACCTCCACACCCTCCTTCACGCTGGCCGGATAACGCACGTTGTTCGGACAAAAAACCAAATACACGCCCACACGCTGACCCAAACTCCGACAGTAGTAGGCCAACTGCTCCTTACCCTCCACAAAACGCCCAGGACTGTAGTATACCTTCGCCTCCACCACCAACTCCTGACCGCGAATGTTCACTATCAAATCACTCCGACCCAATCCGGTGTTCGCCTCCCGATACAATTTGCCCTTCAACTCCTCCACCAGCGCGTGGATGTACGTCTCAAAACTATACATCAGCGCCGCCTCCGGTATGGAACGGTACTGGCCCTTCTCGTCTTTCTCGCGAAAAACATGGAAACCTCGACGCTTTACGTAGGCCTTATAGTGGGCAATGACCTTATCTAAGTTCAGCGTGCCATCTGCATGGAAATAATCCGGAGCGGAAATCGTGCCGGCAATGACCTTCTTCTCACCGTTGGTGTACGGGTAAAAGGCGTCGTAGAGCCGCTTTTTGTAAAACGGCACCCAAAACGTTACATACCCTTCCTCGTCTTTCTTAATCAACCCGTTTGCGTGCAGCAGCTTGATGCTGGGCCGATCTATTCGGAAGGGTATCTTGTCTTCCGTGAAAAGCAGGCGCTCCACAAACGCTCGCTCCTCGCGCGCCTTGCTCAAGATGTTCTCAAAGTTTTTATCAATGGCCTCCGTCAGATACCATTCTTCGACCGCCAGGTAGTGCTCCATCGTCAGCGGCGACACGCTGGCATAGCGCGTGACCAACTGCCGTGCAAAGCCGTTGACCAGACCCGGCTGGCCCGCGGTGATGCGGTAAATGGCCCGCTTCACCGCCTCGTCGAACCTCTGGCCCGTCTCCGCCTCGTGCTGGCCCAGCAACTCGAACACTTCCTCCTCCGTGAAGTAGGGCAACTCCAGGTTGTCCGCGATGTTGAACGGCGAAGCGTTGTCGCTCACCACGTTCAGGATGTTCGTTACACCGACCAGAATGACGCTCTTCAGGGCGTGCCGCTCCCGACTGTGGTAAGCATTGCGAATGGAATGCAAAAAGGCGCCAAAGTACTCGGGATTGATACCCTCTACCTCATCTATAACAAGGACGAACTTCCGGTCTCGGATGCGCTCTATTTTTAGAAAAATGTCGGCGATATTCAGACCTTCAAAATCTTCGCCCCACCCGTCGTAAAGGGCAAAAGCCAACCGCTTCAAAAAAGACTCCACTGGAACCGTGCCGTAGTTCTCAAAATTTGCGTGGGCAACTGCATAGCCTCTCTCCCACAAGTACCTGGCCAACTGCCGAAAGTACGTGCTCTTACCCGTCTGGCGCGGTGCCCAGATGGTAAAGTACCGCTCCTGCTCCACCATACGCAAACCCTCCGCTATCTGCGGGCGTCGCTCGATGGTGTAGTGCCGCTCCGGGATGTTCGGGCCTGATGTGTTGAACTCTCGCATGGCCTTTCCTTTGCGCGCAAAGGTACGGCTTTTGAAACGCCCTCACCCGAGGTGTCGTCTTCGAGACACGAGAAGGCGACACCTCGAAAGCAACCGCTTTCTGAGACGACACCTTCCATAGGAAGATGTCGCCTCTAAAGGGCAGAGGCGACACCTCCCTTTGGGAGATGTCGCCTCGGGATGGCAGGGGCGAGGGTCAGTTTCCTTCGTCCTCCAGCGTATCGCAGTGGTAGTGGCGTTCCTGGCGGGGGCGGAAGTTGCTGGGGCGTCCGCCGCCTTCGCCGCCGGGTTTCTTTTCGGCTTGCACTTTGGCCAGCAAGCGGGCGCGTTCGCGGCGCATGGTTTCGCGCAGTTGGCGGTCTTCGTCCAGGTCGTAGTATTTGACGCCGTCCACCCAGGTCTTTTCGGCGCGGGCGTAGATGGACATGGGGTGGTCACTCCAGAGGACGACGTCGGCGTCTTTGCCCACTTTGATGCTACCGACGCGGTCGTCCACGCGGAGCATTTTGGCGGGGTTGAGGGTAACCATTTTCCAGGCGTCTTCTTCGCTGACACCGCCGTACATGACGGCTTTGGCGGCTTCCTGGTTAAGGCGGCGTGCCATTTCGGCATCGTCGGAGTTGAGCGCCACCAGCACGCCCTGGCGGTGCATGAGGGCGGCGTTGTAGGGGATGGCCTGATAGACCTCGAATTTGTAGGCCCACCAGTCGCTGAAGGAGCTGGCACCGACGCCGTGCTGGCGCATTTCTTTAGCCACTTTGTAGCCCTCGAGGATGTGGGTGAAGGTATTGACGCGGAAGCCGAAGCGCTCAGCTACGCGCATGAGCATGAGGATTTCGCTTTGCACGTAAGAGTGACAGGTGATGAAGCGCTTGCCTTCGAGGATTTCGGCTAAGGCTTCCATTTCCAAGTCTTTGCGGTAGGGTTTGCCGGAGCGTTTGAGGCGGGCGTACTCCTGGGCGCGGGTGAAGTAGTCCACATACACTTGCTCTACACCCATGCGCGTCTGGGGGTAACGGGTGCGCTGGTTGTCGCCCCAGTTGCTTTGCTTGACGTTTTCGCCCAGGGCGAATTTGATTTGCCCGGGCCAGCCTTCAAATTTGAGGGCTTCGGGGGTTACACCCCAGCGCAGTTTGATGAGTTGCGTTTGGCCGCCGATGGGGTTGGCCGAGCCGTGGAGCAGGTGCGAGCTGGTAACGCCGCCGGCCAGTTGTCGGTAAATGTTGACGTCTTCAGAGTCCACCACGTCGCCGATGCGCACTTCGGCGCTGGACTCCTGGGTACCCTCGTTGACGCCGCGCGAGATGGCGATGTGGGAGTGTTCGTCAATGATGCCGGCGGTCAGGTGTTTGCCGGTGCCGTCAACGACGATGGCGTCGTCTTGGGCAGGCAGGTTGCGGCCGATGCGGCGGATTTTGCCGCCGGAGATGAGCACATCGGTGTTGCGCAAGACGCCTTCGCGTTCGTTGGTCCAGACGGTGGCATTTCGGATGAGGTAGGTTTGGGCGGTGGGTCGCTCTTTGCGGCCAAACGCCGCGAAGGGGTAAATGACGTTGCCTAATTGAGGCTTTTCGGGTGTTTTTTCGGGTCGGCTGCGGTCGGCGGGGGCGTCGCCAGTGCGTTCGGCGCGCCAATTGACCCAGTTGCCTTCGGGTGTGGTTGCGCGGCCTGTCCAGCGGTCGCCGCGGGTTTCGCCGGTGAGGGCGAAGAAGGCTTTTTTCGTCGTATCCGGCTGGAAAGTGAGGGTTACTAAGCCATTGCTGAAAGTTATGCTGGCTTTGATGGTGCTGCTGTCGGCGCGCATCAGTTGGGCTTCGGGCGCCTCGGGTTTGCCTTTGACGGTGAGGGTGTAGGTGGTGGTGTCCACGGTGAGGCGATAGACACCGGCGAGGTTGGCTTCGGGTTCGGCGGTTACCTCGAAGCGCTGGCCCTGTGCCCAGGTTTCGAGGATTTTGGTGTCATTTTTAAAAATGTTGCCGCTGGCGATGAAAAAGTTGGCCCATTTTCCGGGTTCGAGGCTGCCCAATTGGTCGTAGGCGCGGGCGAATTGCGCGGGTTGCCAGGTGAGTGCCTTGAGGGCATCAGTTTCCGAGAGGCCGTACTCGATAGCTTTGCGCAGGTTGGGCCAGAACTGTTTTTTATCCGTCAGGTCGCCGGCGGTGAGGGCGAACGGGATGCCTGCGGCAGCTACGCGGCCCGGATTGGCGGGTGCCAGTTCCCAGTGGAGCAAGTCGGCAAATGGGATGTCTTCGGCATCGAAGGGCGTGCGCGCGTCAGGGGCGTCGGGGAATTTGAGCGACACGATGAGGCCGGCCAGTCCGGCGGCTTTGATGTCGTTGAGCAGCTGGTATTCGTCGCCGGCGGTTTTGACGATGTATTTGCGGTTGAATTCCTGGCCAATGCGGGCGATGCGCAGGATTTCCAGCTTATCGCCGGCCTCAAAGATTTGGGGCAGGTCTTGCAGGCGGTTCCAGGCTTCGAGCGAGAGGTTGCGCTCTTCGGCGGCGCCATGGGTGCGATACCATTCGGCATCCAGGTACGTCTGGCGCAGCAGGGCGATGACGCCCATGAGCGAGATGGGGTAATTCTGGGCGGTGTTGCCACGGCGCAGCGACAGGTGGTGCGCCGCACGCGGGAGCAGGAGTGTCTGGTGCTCGCTTTCGGCGCCCAGTGTGACCAGAGCGCCTGTGCCGCGCGAGATGCCGTCGGGCTGATGGGTGAGCAGAGCGGCGAAGCCCATTTTGCGCCATTCGGTGGCGGCCTTGTCATCGTTGGAGAAGGCGTCGGCGGCGTTGAATTCGGGTTTGAGCGACTCGTTCCAGGCATATGCGCCTTTTTTGGTCGAATATGCCTGACGCGGAGCGGTGAACGGGTTGCGCGCCTCGGCACGTGTGGTGGGCAGGCCGTAGCCGGCGCCATATATGTCTATGAAAGCCGGATAGATGGTTTTGCCGGAGCAATCCACCACGACGGCGTCTTTGGGTATGGCAATGCCTTTTCCGCAGGCTTCTATCTTGCCCTTTCGGATGATGAGCGTGGCGCTGTCGAGCCGTGTCTGGTAGTCGCGGTAAATGGTCGCATGGGTGAACGCATAGGCGCGGTCGCGCTGGTCGGAGGGGGCCGCTTGCGGGAAGGTAGGCTGGGCAGCAACGAAGAGCGGCTGCACCAGCAAAAGGCAGAACAGGGAGTGGTAAAAGCGAGAGCGCATAACATCAGACTGGTTTAGCATTGGGCAAAAGTAGAGCGCCTTTCTGTCGGCGCGCCTTTGCACCGAGCCTTAGAACCGATATTTGGATAAAAGCGGCCTTTACCGCATTGGCGGGGCAAAAGGTTTCAGCATATTTTCATTCGTTTCAGGGCCTTATATTTTTTTAAAAGGCCTCACGGCATATCGGCGACGAGCGCCTGGGCCTGTCCGACCCAGTTTTCCTGAACAATTCTAACGAAAGAGATGCCTAAGGTGCGAGCGATTTGGAGGATGTCGTCGTCGTCCCACTGACTTATCTGGACGAAGGAATGGAAGCCCAGCTCGCGCAGGTGGGTGGCTATGGTGGGCGTGATGCCGTTTATTCGGGTGAGGTCGTCGCCGTGGTGTGGGGTTTGGGAGGGTTCGGAGAAGGCGTCGGAGGCTCTGGCGCTTTCGGAGAGGTGGCGCACCTGTTGGGCGAGGTCTTCCAATTCGCGCAGTTGCTGTTCGATGCGGGCACGGGCGATGGCCAGCTGTTCGCGCAGTTGGCGTCGTTCCTGTTCGAGCAGGAGGTTGCGCTCTTCCAATTCTTGCAGGCGGCGCTGAGCGGTGGCGAAGTCGGTGTGGAGGCGTTGCCAGCCCGCAGACTGGGTGCGCAGGTTTTCTAAGTCGCTCAGCAGGCGCTCGTTTTCTTCTGTCAGTCGTCGGTTATTGGCCTCTAAATCGGCTACTTGCGTGGTCAGGCGGGCGACCTCTGCTTCGGCGCGCTCCATGCGGGCGGTGTAGTCTTGAGCGGCACTGAGCAGTACCGTGCGCTCGCTTTCGTATTGCTGCACCAGGTCGCGCAGGTTGCCCACTTCCAACGAAACTTTGCGCAGGTCCACTTCGCGCAGGTCGTAGTAGTATTTGACCTGTGTGTACAGGCGGGCCAATGCGTTGCGCTCGTTGGTGGTTCGTTCCAGCTGGCGGGCCAGGTTGCGCTCGGGCCAAGCCGCGCGCATGTTCCAGCCGATGAGCAGGCCGGCCAGCACGGCTATCGTCCACAGCAGGGCAAACAGGACGGGGTCTTGCAACAGGTCGAGCATGGCGGATGGAACGATGAAAGTCGGCGCAATAGTAAGGAAATCAAGCCGATACCGCCAAATTTTGTTGGCTAATGCACCCAGACGGGCCGAATGTCGCTGCTTTTCCGGGTGGAAAGCCTGCTGTTAAGGGGCCTGAAGTTGGTCTGCGTTTTCCGGGCGAAGCCTTTTTGTGGCCAAAGAGACCGCATCGGATTGCGTCAGACTCGGCTATTTTGGCTTAGCCATTGGCGTTCCTCTGCCGTCAGGTAGCGTCCGATTTTGCGCTGCACCCAGCGGTTGTATTGGCGCAGCCAGGTGCGTTCGGCGGGGGTGAGCAGCTTTTTATCTACCAAATCTGTGAAGATAGGGGCGATGGTGAGCGTCTCGAAGGTGAGGAATTCGCCAAATTCGGTGCGTTCGGCCTCGACGCAGCACACTAAGTTTTCGATGCGGATGCCGTGTTTGCCGGGGCGGTAGATGCCCGGTTCGACGGAGGTAATCATGCCCGGCAGGAAGGCCACATCTACGGGGCCGGGGCTGATGCCCTGGGGGCCTTCATGTACGCACAGGAAGTAGCCCACGCCGTGTCCGGTGCCGTGTCCGAAGTTGATGCCGCGCTGCCACTGGGGGAGGCGAGCCAGCACGTCCATCTGGTAGCCACGCGTGCCTGCCGGGAAGCGGAGTGTGGAGACGGCGATGAGGCCTTTGAGCACGAGCGTATAGTCCTGACGCACTTCGTCGGGGCAAGGCCCCAGGGCAATGACGCGCGTAGTATCGGTGGTGCCGCTCAGGTATTGGCCGCCGGAGTCGAGCAGGTAGATGCCTTCAGGGCGCAGTTCGGCGTCGCTTTCAGGGGTGGCGCTGTAATGCGGCAGGGCGGCATTGGGGCCGTAAGCCGAAATCGGACCAAAGCTTTCGCCCTTGCAGTGCGGTTGCTGCAGGCGTAGCGCTTGCAGTTTTTCCTGGGCCATGCGCTCGGTAAGGCGTTGGCGACCGACGGTTTGTGTCAGCCAGTAAAAGAATTTTGTGAGCACCACACCATCGCGCACCATTGTCTGGCGGATGTGCTGCAATTCGGCGGCGGTTTTGGTGGCTTTGAGCAGCGTGGTCAGGTTGGTGCCTTCGCGTACGGCCGCCGATGGGGGCAGGGCAGCGGCAAGGTTTTGGCTGACGCGGCGCGGGTCTATCAGCACAGCGCTGTGGGCGGGCAGCTGGCGCAGGTGCTCACGCCAGGCGTCGTAGGGCAGCGTTCGCACGCCGTCGCGCTGAAGGCGGCGTTTGAGGGCAGGGCCGATTTTTTGCGGGGCGACAAAAAGGGTGGCATTTTCCAGGCCAATGAGTGCATAAGCGGTGAACACAGGATTGTACTCCACGTCGTTGCCGCGCAGGTTCAGGAGCCAGGCGATGTCGTCTAAGCTGGCCAGAACGGTGTGCGTAAGGCCTTGTTCCTGCATGGTCTGGCGCAGGCGAGTCAGTTTTTCGGTACGCGAAAGGGCAGCAAAGCGCAGCGGATGCTCCCATACCGGCGCCTGTGGGAGCGGAGGCCGGTCGCTCCACAGGTCGGCAGCGAGGTCGGCGCGCGGGTCCAATTGAATGCCGCTCGGTCGGGTGTAGTTTTCCATTTGCTGGTACCAGGCTTTAGAAAGCAGGTTGCCGTCCACGCCTACGGTAGCGCCGGCGGGTAGGCGTTGAGCCAGCCACTGGGCAAATTCGGGGGTGTGTGGCACGCGCATCCGCATCAGCTCGATACCGCTGCCGGCCAGTTGTTGTTCGGCCTGTACGAAATAGCGGCTGTCGGTCCAGAGCCCGGCGAAATCCCGGGTAACAACGAGGGTGCCTGCCGAGCCGGTAAAGCCCGAAGCCCAGCGCAACACGCGCCAATGGTCGGGCACGTATTCGCTTTGGTGCGGGTCGGTAGCGGGAATGACGTAAGCGTCCAGCCCTTTCTCAAGCATGCGCTTACGCAGGAGTGCCAGAACAGACATGGATGGAAAGTGAAAAATGGAAAATGAAAAACATGAGTGCGCACCGAGGGAAATGCCTCTGCGACCCGCCGCGGTTTTCTAACCTTTTGCCTCACAGCCGTTTGGCATAAGGTCAGTGCTAAAGACCAACGGGGCTTCCGCAGGGGAAACGGTTTTACCTGTGCATGCCATCCTTTGCCTCAAATTTCACCGTAAATCTGGCGCATGGCTTCGAGCAAGGGCGCTTTTTTGCGGCGCGAGACTTCAATGGTTTCGCCGTTTTCCAGCTTCAGGAAGCCACCTTCGCCTTTGATGTAGGTTTTCATAAAGCGCATGTTGACGATGTGCCGTTTGTGCACGCGCACGAATTTGAGCGACTTGAGGGTGTCTTCGTAGGCTTTGATGGTTTTGCTGGCCGTGATGCGCTGGCCGTTGCTGAGGATAAAATGGGTGTAGTTGTCTTCGGCCTCAAGGCGGACGATTTCATCGAGCCGCACGAAGTGGACGCCATCTAAGCCGGCGACGCCGATTTTCTCCATAGCAGTAGGCGAGTTGGCGGCATAGTTCTGCTGGAGCAATTCGAAGCGGGCCTTAGTGTTGCTGTTGGAGCGGTTGATGCGTGAGCGGCCCACCGCGCGGCGCAGGTCGTCGGCTTCGATAGGTTTGAGCACGTAGTCAATGGCCGCAAAGTCGAAGGCGGTGAGGGCGTACTCGTCGTAGGCGGTTACAAAGACGATGTCGAAGGGGATATCGTGGATTTTTTCCAGGCCGCGGAATACCAGCCCGTCAGGCAGGTTGATGTCTAAGAAGGCCACGTCGTACTGTTTGCTGCGTTCGCCTTCGGTCAGTCGAAGCAGATCGGCGTTGGAGCCGCCAGTGGCCACAATTTCTACCTCCGGGCAATACTTGTGGAGCATGTTGGTCAGGTTGGCCAGACCCTCGGGTTCGTCTTCGATAAGTAGCGCTCTTGTCATGTGGGAGGATGATTTTACAGGTAATCAGAAAGCGAATAAAGCCACAGCATTGGTGCTGACGCAGCAGCAACGCCCTGCCTGTTGCGTGGGCAAAGGTCGCAAAAAGGGCATTTTACGGAGGATAAAAAAAGACCATTCCGCCAGATTGTGCAGAAAATCGGGACAGGAGGACCTTTCGGTGCCGGGCTTGGGCCGGGCTGGCGTTACATTTCTTTCACCTTAATCTTCATGCCTACACACAGCCCTTCGCAGTTATTGTTGAGGCGGCGCAGGGTCTCCACCGGTGTGCCGTATTGCCGGGCGATGTCTTCTAAGCATTCGTTGCGTTGCACGGTATGGTAGAGGTATCGCTTATACTTGTCGGCTTCTTCGCGGCGCACTACAGCAGCGGCGGGCACGGCGGCAGCATTTGATGTTTCGGCAGCGGCATTGGGCGACTCGATGCGCAGCGGCGTATGCTTGAACACGTACACCGGACGCCATACCACGATGCGCTGCCCAGCGGATATGACGTCGTCGGTCAGCTGGTTCCAGGCTCTGAGGTGTTCGGGATGACAGCCCAGCATGGCAGCGACGCGCTCGACCTGGTCGGCCTGATTGATGGTTACGGTCAGCTGCCAGTAGCGCCCATCGCCGATATTGGTGTTGGAGTTCGCCTTAAGCGACTCGATAGCGTACTTCCGGCCACCCAGGCCGTTGAGGTAGCGCAGAAAAGCCGGCATGACGCGCAAGGGCAACAGCACGTAGTGCCCTTCGTCGTCCTGCGGCACATAGAAGCGTTTGAAACCGGCATTCAGCTCGGCGAGGGTAGTGTAGGCCACTCCCGTGGCATCCATGATGTCCTGGAAGGTGATGGCTTCATGAACGCGCAGATAGGTGGTGAGTTGCTCATCGGGGTCGGGTTCGATGGGTTCCACGCCGTGCACGTAGAAGTAGTTGCACAGGTAGGTGGCGGCGATGAAAGCCGGCACGTAGTTGCGCGTTTCTTTGGGCAAATAGCGCTGGATAACCCAGAAATTGCGGCTGTGGGCGCGTTTGATGGCGGCATTTACCCGGCCCGGGCCGCTGTTGTAGGCGGCTAAAGCCAGCGCCCAGTCGTTGTATTGCCGGTAGAGGTCTTTCAAATACTGCACGGCGGCTTCCGTGCTTTTGACCGGGTCGCTGCGCTCGTCCACTGCGCCGTTTTGGCGCAGATGGTAGTCGCGCCCAGTAAAAGGCATAAACTGCCAGAGACCCACCGCGCCGGCGCGCGAGACTGCACGCGGGTTGAGGGCCGACTCCACTACCGCCAGATACTTCAGGTCGGTGGGCAGGCCGTGCTCCTTGAGTTTTTCTTCGAAGATGGGGAAATAGGTCAGGCGGCGTCCCAAAATCTGGCGGGCCTTTTCGGGCCGATGCTGCAGATAGGTGCGCAAATATGCCTGAACGGCCGGTGTCGTTTTGAGTTCTAAGCACCCGCGCAATTTTCCTAAGCGCTGGCGCACCTCTGCCTCTGTGGGCAACGGATACGCATACGCGCCTTTGGGCGTCAGGGCAAAAACCGTGGAGTCTTCCAGGTCAGGAAGTTCCGTATCGTCCTGCTGCTGCGCGTAAACGGAGATTGAGAGGAAAGTGCCGAGAAACAGCCATGCCCATCGAGCGAGAATAACCTGTTGTAGAACCATGCGGCTACGAAACAAGAATAAGGTCAGGTGAACGTAAACCTTGTGAAAAGTGGATTAACCGGGCGAGAAAAGAAATAGATGCGTTTTTCAAAAAGCGGCCCTGAGCACTTTCACTTAGCCTGGGAATAGCCTGAACCGGCGGAGGGTGAGGGCAAAAGTCGGTGATATCTGGTAAATGCGCGCCTTTGTCCAGCAGAATTTAACATTTGAGCCGCTGATTTTTGGGCGAGCGAGGTTTTTTGCGGAAAACAAAATTAGCCAACGGCTGCATTATTTTCATGAAGGTGTACCTTTGCGCGGTTTTTAAAGCGGGCGGTGAATTTCTGGCGGTTGCCGCCTTCGAGTGTACGCCGGTCGCCAAACTTCATTCTGGATTTTATGACAAACATCGGTCGCATCAAACAAATCATCGGTGCTGTGGTGGACGTAGAGTTTAGCGCCCCCGACAGCAAGTTGCCCGAACTGCTCAATGCCTTAGAACTGACGCGCCCCGACGGCTCCAAGCTCGTGCTGGAAGTGCAGCGCCACCTGGGTGAGCACAGCGTTCGTACCATTGCCATGGACTCTACCGACGGCCTCATGCGCGGTATGGAATGCGTGGACACGGGCGCGCCCATTTCGATGCCCGTCGGCGAAGAGGTGCGCGGTCGCCTGTTCAACGTCGTAGGCGAACCTATTGACGGCATCGGCCCGGTGCCCAAAGGCAAAAATGCTTATGCCATTCACCGCAAGCCACCGGCCTATGAGGAGCTGTCCACCGAGAGGGAAATTCTGTACACGGGCATCAAAGTGATTGACCTCATCGAGCCGTATGCCAAAGGCGGTAAAATTGGTCTCTTTGGCGGTGCGGGTGTGGGCAAGACGGTGCTCATCATGGAGCTCATCAACAACATCGCCAAGGCTTACGAGGGTATGTCGGTATTTGCCGGCGTGGGCGAGCGCACGCGCGAGGGCAACGACCTGCTGCGCGAAATGATTGAGTCCAATGTAATTAAATACGGTGAAGCGTTCCTCCACTCGATGGAAGCCGGCGGCTGGGACCTGAGCAAAGTGGACCACAACGAGCTGCGCAAGAGCCAGGCCACGCTGGTGTTCGGCCAGATGAACGAGCCGCCCGGCGCCCGCGCCCGCGTAGCCCTGTCGGGACTGACGCTGGCCGAGTACTTCCGCGACGGCGACCTGAACGACCCCGCTGGCGGCCGCGACATCTTGTTCTTCATTGACAACATCTTCCGTTTCACCCAGGCCGGTTCGGAAGTGTCTGCTCTGCTGGGCCGTATGCCTTCCGCCGTGGGTTACCAGCCGACGCTGGCCACCGAAATGGGTCTGATGCAAGAGCGCATCACCTCCACCAAGCGCGGCTCCATCACTTCGGTACAGGCCGTTTACGTACCTGCCGACGACCTGACCGACCCGGCGCCGGCCACCACATTTGCCCACCTCGATGCCACCACGGTATTGAGCCGTAAAATCGCATCGCTGGGCATTTACCCGGCCGTGGACCCGCTCGACTCTACCTCGCGCATCCTCGACCCGCACATCATCGGCGAAGAGCACTACCGCTGCGCCCAGCGCGTAAAAGCCATCCTGCAGCGCTACAACGAACTGCAAGACATCATCGCCATCCTCGGTATGGAAGAACTCTCCGACGAAGACAAGCTCGTCGTCAGCCGCGCCCGCCGCGTGCAGCGCTTCCTGTCGCAGCCCTTCTTCGTGGCCGAACAGTTCACCGGCTTGCCCGGTCAATTCGTAACCATTGACGAAACCATTCGCGGCTTCAACATGATATTGGACGGCGAACTGGATGAACTCCCTGAGGCAGCGTTCAACCTCGTTGGCACCATTGACCAGGCCATCGAAAAAGGTAAAAAGCTGCTCGCCGAAGCCAGCCGCTAACCCTATTTCATCTGAGGCGAGGCGGAAGCCGCAAGCGCTGCTGCCTCGCCTCTTTGATTTTTTCCTGGAGGAATTATGCACATCGTTATCCTCTCTCCCGAACAAGAAATTTTCTCCGGCCCGGTGAAGGCCGTCCGTGTGCCCGGCAGCGCCGGCTCCTTTGAAATGCTGGAAAATCATGCCCCCATCGTTTCCTCGCTTGAGGAGGGCGAAGTGCGTCTGACGCTGCCCAACGGCCAGAAGAAAACCTTCCGCATTCAGGGCGGCTTTGTGGAAATGCTCAACAATGAGATCTCCCTGCTCGTATCGGGTGTGCAGGAAGAGGCTTGATGGGCGCGCCGCCTTCTTTTCACACCTCTAAGAAAAACCTATCGGCATCCGGCAGAAAAGGCAGCTGCTGTCGGTACTGACGCAGTGCTTCTTGCGAAAGATCTGCCGTGAAGAGGCCCCTCTGATGCGTCAGCAGGCACAGCGTCTGGCCGCCAAAATCCCAGATACCTGAGTCGCCCTGATATTCCAGCCCGTTTCCGTCGGTACCCACGATGTTGACGGCGGCGACGTAGCACTGGTTTTCCACAGCGCGAGCAGGCAGCAGCGTACGCCAGTGCTGGGCGCGGCGCGCGGGCCAATTGGCCACATACAGCAGCAAGTCATAGGGAGGTGCGTCCACCGGCTGGCGGCTCCATACCGGAAAGCGCAGGTCGTAGCAAATAAGCGGGCAGATGCGCCAGCCCTTCCACTCGAAGATGAGGCGCTGCTGGCCGGCAGTGTACGTCTGATCTTCTTTGCCCAGTCCGAAGAGGTGCCGTTTGTCGTAGTGGTGTAGGGGGCCGTCGGGCAGGGCGACTGCCAGTCGGTTGTAGAAACGCCCGGCATCGCGGCAGATGAAGCTGCCCAGTACGGCAGCATTCAGCCGGGCCGCTTGCGCTTGAAGCCAGCACACCGTAGGGCCGTCAGAGGTTTCGGCCAGTGCGTCGGCGTTCATCGAAAAGCCGGTAGTGAACATCTCCGGCAGCACTACCAAGTCGGTCTGGCCGGGCAAATGTGCCAGCATACGCTCTAAGCGAGCGCGATTATCGGCAGGGGCTTCCCAGACGAGGTCCGTCTGTACGATGGTCAGGCGCATAGGGCAACGGCAATTAACCGGGTAGGATGGTAATGAGCCGGCAAATTACAGCGCTTTTCCTCAGCTGCAGCTTTCGGCGCGGTTGCGCACGATTTGTATTTGCTCGATGCCGCGGCGCAGGTGCTTGACGGCGGTATCCCAGTGGTTGGTGGTCAGTGCATCGCGGCAGGCGTCCATGGCGCGTTGGCAGGCCAGGCGCACTTCGGCGCAGTTGTCTAATGTGGTGGCTAAGTATTCGGCGTCGCGCAACATGCGCAGCGCATGCTCCACCTTTTGGGCCAGGATGTGGAAGTCGCCCGAGGCTTTGGCGTCGCTCAGGTCCAGCTCGGCGATGAGGGCATCGCGCACCAGCAAGTCGGCCGGCAGATATCGCTTTTCGGCGCCCGAAACGGCTGGCGCCTCTGCCTCACACGCCTCCGCAGCCGCTTGCATACGGAAGGCCTGCTCGCGCGCTTCGGTGGCCCGAATGGCCAGGTTGCTCCAGTCCTTTTTATAGTCCAAACTCAGCAGGTCGCTCACCGTGCGCCCGCGTTCGGCTGCAATGCGCGCCGCATGGCAATACAGGCCGGCCTGGGCTACAGCGTCGAACTCGCGCCAGGCACGATGCATTTGCAGCACCATGAACGCCTGGTCGTTGGAGCGCAAGGCGTCGTTGAGCGAACGCTCAATTTGTTGCCCCTGCTTCCTGACCCACCGGAGCGTCTCCGGAGCGTCCATAGGTGATTGAGCGAAGCCCTTAAAAACAGCCCAAAATAACGTGATATGCAGCCACAAAAAACGTATCGTCATGATGTAAAAGGTAGGTTTGGTGGATGTTCTCAGGTGTAACACGCCGAAAGGCGCATGGTTGTACCGTGCCCCTGGAAGGGTGGCAAAGGCGGGGGGCTGAGGTTTTATTTTTTGAACTGCAAATAGGCTTAAAAGCCCATCTCAGCAGGGCATTCTGTCGAGAGAAGTACATAAGGAGTTTTCTTTGCTCTCCATCTTCGCCCTATGTGCTCACATGTTCTAACTCAACGCTCCCGTTCAAACATGCGCAAAACACGTCTTCTATCCCTGTTTTTGGCTCTGGGCCTGGCCCTGTCTGTGGGTGCCCAAACGGCAACAGACAACGACTCCCTCTTCCTGCGCGAAAACTACACCAAACGCGAGGTGTACATTCCTATGCGCGACGGTGTTCGGTTGTTCACGGCCATTTACACCCCGAAAGACCTGACGAAGACTTATCCCATTTTGATGCGTCGCACACCGTATTCGTGCGCGCCGTATGGGGTGGACGCTTTGCCAACGCGCATGCAGAACAGCTACTTGCTGCGCTCAGGCTACATCTTCGTTGTTCAGGATGTGCGAGGGCGCTACATGAGCGAGGGCGAATTTGTGGATGTGCGCCCGTTCCAGCCCAACAAAAAAAGCAACACTGACGTGGACGAGGCCTCAGACACCTACGATACTGTGGAATGGCTGCTCCAACACGCCACCGGCAACAACGGAAAAGTGGGGGTGTACGGCATTTCGTACCCGGGCTTTTACAGCACCATGGCCATTCTGGCAGCCCATCCGGCCATTAAGGCCGTATCGCCGCAAGCCCCGGTAACGGACTGGTTCATCGGCGACGACTTTCACCACAACGGCGCGTTCATGCTCATGGATGCGTTTGCCTTTTACTCCGGCTTTGGCAAGCCGCGCCCCGAACCCACCACGCGCGGCCAGCGCGGTTTTAGCGAGTGGAACACGCCGGACAACTACGCCTTCTTCCTGCGCGCGGGCGCATTGCCCAACCTCAACCGCCGCTACCTGAAAGGCGAAATACCGTTCTGGAACGAACTGATGCAACACCCCGACTTAGACGACTGGTGGAAGGCCCGCAACCCGCGCCCCCACCTGCGCAACGTACAGCCCGCCGTGCTGACCGTAGGCGGCCTGTTCGATGCCGAAGACTGCTTCGGCGCCTGGGCCACCTACAAGGCCATCGAAGCACAGAACCCGCCCTCGGTGAACAATCGCATCGTCATGGGACCCTGGAGCCACGGCGCCTGGGCGCGCAACAGCGGCGAACGCTTAGGCAATATTGTCTTTGGCCAGCCAACAAGCGAGTTTTATCAGCGCGAAATCGAATTTCCGTTCTTCGAGTACTACCTCAAAGGCCGCGGTGAACTGAACCTGCCCGAAGCCTACATCTTCGAGACCGGCAGCAACCGCTGGGTACGACACGACGCCTGGCCGCCCAAAAACATGCGCCCTACACCTTTTTATATGCACGACGGTGGGCAACTGAAAACGCAACCGCCGACCGCCGCCGCAGGCGCCGACCGATACCCCAGCGATCCTAATCGCCCTGTACCCTATACCGACCGCGTCCACCTGTATCGCACGCGCGAATACATGACCGACGACCAGCGCTTCGCCAGCCGCCGCCCCGACGTGCTCGTCTATGAAACGCCGCCCTTAGACACTGCGCTGCGCCTGCACGGCCCACTCGTGGCCGACCTGTGGGTCAGCCTCGACGACCGCGGTGCGGCCCCTCGCGGCCGCCTGCTCGATGCCGATTTCGTGGTCAAACTCGTGGATGTCTTCCCCGACACCCTCTCGGGCGTCGAAAACGGCGTCCCATTGGGCGGCTATCAGATGCTCGTGCGCGCCGAAATTTTCCGAGGGCGCTACCGCAACAGCTTCGAGCGCCCCGAAGGCTTTCGGCCCCGACAGGTACAGCGCGTCCGTTTCGATCTGCCCGATGTGGCCCATGCTTTTCTGCCCGGCCATCGGCTGATGATCCAGGTGCAGAGCAGCTGGTTCCCCTTAGCCGACCGCAACCCGCAGCAGTTCGTCAATATCTACCAGGCGGAAGACCGGGACTTTATCCCCATTGAAATCACGCTCCACCGCAGCGGGCAATATCCGTCGGCGGTGGTGTTGCCAGTAGTGCGATGAACTGTGCTTACATTTGCAAAAAACAAAGGAGAACGCCTGCGGCTATCGGCTTCTTCTCCGATGCGCATATGAGCAAGCAAGAACCTCGCTGGGTGCAGCGCCTGAGTAACTTCTCCAGAGCGTTATCCAAATTGGAGGAAGCCGTTCGAAGGGTGGAACCGGCCCTCGGACAGCATGAGCAGAGCAGCATACACGAAGACCCTTTTCTGGACGATATCATCAAGGAAGGAGTGATCCAGCGCTTTGAATATACCCACGAGTTGGCCTGGAACGTGATGAAGGATTTCCTGAAAGAGGCGGGCAGCACCGACATCTACGGTTCTAAAGATGCTACTCGCGCCGCTTTTGAAGCCGGTTTGATTGAAAAGGGCGACGTGTGGATGGATATGATCCGCAGCCGAAACAAAACCTCTCATACCTACAACGAGGCTACGGCTGACGAAATCTTTCTCCAAATTATTCGGGAGTATCTGGGTGCACTTTTGGCGTTTCGCAACAAAATGCAAACCCTCAAGGAAAAAAGGAACGCATGAGGTACGGACTACCCAACCATACTATCCTGGCAATACAGGGAGTGCTAAAGCGGCATCCGCAGGTGGAGAAAGCCATCCTTTATGGCTCTCGCGCTAAGGGCAACTTTCGCCGCGGTTCCGATATAGATCTTGCCCTTGTGGGTGAAGGCCTTCACACAGTCGTGCTGCACCAGATAGAGGAGGAATTGGACGAACTGCTGCTGCCTTACCGCATAGACCTCTCCCTGCTTCTGCACGTAGATAACCCTGAATTACTCGAACATATTCAGAGGGCGGGCAAGGTCTTTTATGAGCGTGCAGAATAATGCGGTGTCGCCTTTCTTGAAGACGACACCGCATGTTCATTCCCCTCGGAGGGTGATGAAAAAGGGCGATCTGCTGGCTTACTGCCCTTGCCCCAGCGAGAAGCCTGGTTGCCCGTCGAAGGTGTACAGATTTTCGGTTTTGATGATCTCGAAGCCGGCGCTGTGCAGCTGTTGGAGCAGTTGCAATACCTCGCTGTAGTTGATGGGCAGGTAGCTGGGCGTCTGGAAGCGGCAACGCCAGTGGTCAGTGCAGAAGGTGGCGGGGTGCCCTTGCGGCCACACTTTGACGCCTCGGTTAGTGATCATTTGCAGCGACAGCTGGCCCTGCTTATGTTGCTTGAGGCGCTCGCCTAAGGCTTCGGCATTGCGGTCGGACCAATGCAGGAAGACATCCACACCAACTAATTGCTTGTCGGTGGGTACGGTGGGCATGACATGCACCTGCACGCGGCGGCTGTCTTTGGCATAGGTAACCGGATGCAGGTAGCGCGGGCGTTCGCCTAAGCGCTCTACTACGGCCTGGGCGAAGCTATCGGTTCCGACGCTGATTTTGCTGTGTGTTTCGTTGTAGATGTCGGCGGTGTGGAAGCCGTCCTCGATGGTGCGCAGCCAGGCATTGTGGATGACTTCGGCTACATCGCCCTGGCCGATATGGGCCAGCATTTGCATGGCGCCCATGAGGAGGCCTGAGGGGTTGGCGATGCCTTTACCCGCAATATCGGGCGCTGAGCCGTGGATGGCCTCGAACATGGCGAAGTCGCTGCCTACATTGGCCGAGCCAGCCAGACCTACGGAACCGCTCACCTGAGCGGCGATATCGGAAATGATGTCGCCGTAGAGGTTGAGCGTAACGATGACGTCGAAGCGGTCGGGCGTATCGGCAATGCGCGCCGAGCCGATGTCAATGATATAGTGGTCTTGTTCGATGTCCGGGTAAGCCTGACCCACCTCCTGGAAGATGCGATGGAACATGCCGTCGGTCATCTTCATGATGTTGTCTTTGGTCATGCACGTAACCTTGCGACGTCCGTGGGCGCGAGCGTACTCGAAGGCATAGCGGATGATTTTTTCCGTGCCCGGGCGCGAGAGGAGCTTGAGGCACTGGATGACCTCATCGGTCTGGCGGTGTTCGATGCCCGCGTAGAGGTCCTCCTCGTTTTCTCGGATGATGACCATGTCCATATGCGGGTGCTTGCTGGGCACAAAGGGCGCGTAGTTGACGCACGGGCGCACATTGGCAAACAGGCCCAGCGTCTTGCGCATGGTAACGTTCAGGCTCTTGTATCCCGAACCTTGCGGAGTGGTGATGGGCGCTTTCAGCAGCACGCGCGTGCGGTAAATGGACTCCCACGCTTCTTCCGGAATGCCCGATGTATTGCCCGACAGATAGACCTTTTCGCCCACTTCGACGGTCTCTACATCTATGCGTGCGCCGCCTTTTTCTAAGATGAACAGGACAGCTTTCATAATCTCTGGGCCGATACCGTCGCCATAGGTGACGGTAATGGGTACTCGGGTCTGGGTGTTGGTTGTTGTGTTAGTGTTTGCGCTTTCGGCTATCATGTTGCTGGCTATTTCTTTTGTTAAAAGGAAAAACAACCGCAAAGCAACGGCTTCTGGCGTTGGCGGCCAAATGGGGGCAGCACTTCGTCGGCTTAAAATCGCGCACAATGCCATCTATGGCACAGTTTCTTAGCGATTGCTCTTGATGCGCTTACTCGGGCGGTTGGAGGGCGCACTCGGTCAGACGCTTGAGCGCCTGACTTACTTTCGCTTCGGAAACGCCGCAAAGGCTTACGAAAAGGCGGCGAGCCATTCCGCCACCGCGCCCTCTTTCAGGGAATACTTAGAGGCATAGATATCGCGAGCCTGCGTGCGCTCTAGCAGATGCTGAATGAGCACCATACCCACCACGATGGTCTGGCGGCGCTCCGGCTTCAGGTCGGGCCAGGTCGAGCGCTCGGCCAGGGTAGAAGGCACGAGGCGCGCGTAGAGCCGCTCAAAGCCCTCGCGCGAGATGTAGCCATATAAGGCAGACGGTGGCTGCAGTGGGTTGAGCATTTCATCCAGCGTATCAAAAGCACCTGCCGCGCCCACCAGCGTATGCGTAGGAACCTCTTTCAGGACGGCCCACAGAGCAGTGAGCGTTTCCTCCAAATAGGCCCTCAGCGCAGTTATCTCCTCTGGCGCAATGGGGTCGCTCTTGTGAAAGCGGTGGTACAGCACTGTCGTGCCCACTGGGAAGCTTTGCTGCCAGGAGGCCCGTTCGGCCTGAGCCAGAATAAACTCGACACTACCGCCGCCAATGTCTACAATCAGCACGTTCTCTTCCGGAAAGGGCACGGCCTGCTGCACGCCTTTGAAGATGAGCTCGGCTTCGCGCTGACCGGTGATGATTTCGGGGCAGATACCCGTCTCCCGCTCGACGGATTTCAAGAACTCTGGTGCGTTTTGGGCGGTGCGCAGGGCTGCCGTTCCAAAAGCACGGATGTCGTGAAGGGCGATATTATGTTCCAGCATCTGCTGCCTGAAGCGGCGCAGGGCTTCCAATCCGCGCTGAAACGCCGCCGTTCCAATGCGCTCGATACCCTCTTCGGCCAGGTGGACGGGCACGCGGTCGCGCAGAAGCGGTCGCCAGCCATTGGGCTGCCCAGCGTCCGCCTGGGCGATGAGCAGGTGGAAAATGTTGGTACCTAAATCAAGAATGGCGCATTTACGCATGGGTGCATCCAACGCTTTTGAGGCCACAAAGAACGCGCAAGGAATACGCTCGGACACTGCTTTTTGCCCTCCAGCGCCAGCAGTTATCTAAAGGGCTAAATAGGCACTCTCGATTTTCACTACGACCCTCCCGCTCCTCTGTGCAGAAGCAGGGTGAAGTCTTTAGAAACAGGGCTGGCCAAGTAGCACAGGCCCTCCACTACGTGCCCATTTCCTCCGCCACCCACCGCTCAATGTTGCGCATTTGAGAAGACAACTGCACGCCCACGCCCACCACGGGCTTGCCCAAATGCCACCAGGCTTCGTAGTAACGCTTGCGACGTATCTGCTCCAATGCAGCCTCTGCCGGCTCGTCCAACTTGAACTCCAGAATGTACACCCGCTTCGACGTCTCCACGGCGCAGTCCATCCTTCCGTCAGAAGTACACACCTCGCTGTGCACCCGAATGCCCAAATAGCGAAACAGCAGGTGGATGGTGGCATGGTAAAA
>CAZYEV010000097.1:0-50439 GCA_964646615.1 uncultured Saprospiraceae bacterium | reverse complement strand
TCATACCCATGAAATTTGAGCAAAGATACAAATCGCCTCGCAGTACCAAAAAAAATGCACGGGTCTATAAGAGCTCCGGCGCGCACCCACGCTTCGATGCGGGCGCGGTCGCAGGCGGCCATCAGTCCACTGGGCGGCATGGGGCTGGAGGCGTTGTTGATACGGCCCACCAGTTTGCCATTTTTGGCGACAGCCTCCATCTGGGCGTGTGTAGCAAGCGGAATGCCCGAATACTGCGCCGAGCCGGGCACATGGCAACGCGCACAATTAGCCTCGAAGATAGTCTTCACCTCGACGCTAAAACGCATACCCACCGTGTCGCAGCCGCCAGGGGTAATACCGTATAGATCCTCCTCATTGTCGTAATAACAGGCCGAAGGCACCAAGACGATACTGGCGAAAATCAGAAACATCAAAAGAGCCCATTTCATAGTACGCATAAAACAGCAAGCCATGCAAAAAATTTTAATTTTAAATCCAAAAAACAAGAGGAAATCCGTGCGACGCACGTAAGGTCATGACGCTTTTCTAAGAACAAAACTAAGGCGGCCTCGTTTATCTGCTTCACCATTTTATACTGGGCAGGATTATTCTTTTCTTCAACATGGAAAAAAGCGATCTGAGAGCCTGGCTGCGCCGCATCGGAGTGGCGGGCTTTTTATTTTTCTTGATAAAAGGGCTGGTCTGGTTAGCCGTTTTCATGGGACTTCTCAAAACGGCTTGCAACGCCTGAGATGTGCTCGGTTGATGGCGCCCTACAATTGCGTTCAGGCCGTAGGCTTTGTGCGCCGGTAGTAAAAAACGCTCCCGAACTTTGCCCGCTCATTTTTCCCGAAACATGGCAAACACATTACCCTCAGCCGATGTGACGCTGGAGCAATTGGCGCCCGATTTAGTGGACTCGCGTCGCATCGTCATTAAGGGCGCGCGGGTCAACAACCTCAAAAATGTGGATCTGGAAATTCCCAAGAAAGCGCTCGTAGTGGTTACGGGCGTTTCTGGCTCCGGCAAGTCGAGCATAACAATGGACACCCTCTACGCCGAAGGGCAACGCCGTTACGTGGAGAGCCTGTCCAGCTATGCGCGCCAGTTCCTGGGCCGCATGAAAAAGCCCGACGTGGATTACATCCGCGGCATCTGCCCGGCCATTGCCATTGAGCAGCGCGTAACCACCGGCAACGCGCGCTCTACGGTGGGCAGCCTGACGGAACTATACGACTTCCTGCGTCTGCTCTTCGCCCGCATTGGCCGCTACTATTCGCCTAAGAGCGGGCAGATGGTGCAGAAGCACGAGGTGAGCGACGTGGTGGACTTCGTCCGGAATCTGCCCGACGGCACGCGCGGCCTGCTGCTCACACCGTTGCGGCTTCACGGGCGCTCTATGGAGCAAACACTGTCGCTGCTGCTGCAAAAAGGCTACACACGCCTGTTCCGAAGCGGCCGTATCGAACGCATCGAAGACCTGCTGGAGGCCTTCCCTGCCACAACGGAAGACCTCTGGCTGCTTGTTGACCGCTTCGTGCGCAATGCTGCCGAAGACGACGACAACACATGGATGCGCCTGGCTGACTCCGTCCACACCGCCTTGATGGAAGGCGAAGGCGAATGCAGCATAGGCATTTATGCCGCCGAAGGCGAAGCCCTGCACATGCACGCCTTCAGCACGCGCCTGGAGGCCGACGGCCTGACCTTTCCGGAGATAACACCACACCTTTTTAATTATAATAACCCCTACGGCGCCTGCCCCACCTGCGAGGGCTATGGCCGGGTGTTGGGTATTGACCCCGACAAGGTCATTCCAGACAAAACCAGATCGGTCTATGACGGCGCCGTGTCGCCCTGGAAAGGTGAAAAGTTCGGTGAATGGCTCACCGAGTTCCTGCGCCTGGCACACCGGTTCGATTTCCCCGTGCACAAGCCTTATGAGGAACTGACCAAAGAGCAACAGAAACTGCTCTGGAACGGCAACGAGATGTTCCCCGGCATTCGCGGCTTTTTTGAAGAGTTGGAGAGCAAGACCTATAAAATCCAGAACCGCGTCATGCTGGCGCGCTATCGGGGCCGCACGACGTGCCCGACGTGTGAAGGGCAGCGCTTGCGCTGGGAAGCCCTGTGCGTGCGCGTCGGCGGTAAGAACATCGCCGAGCTGTCGTGCACACCCATTGATGAGGTGCTGGCCTTTTTCGAGTACACCCGCTGGAGCGAATACGAGGAGCGCGTGGCGCGTCGGCTCCTGCTCGAAATCAGAAGCCGCCTGCGCACTATGGTCGAACTCGGTCTGGGCTACCTGACGCTCGACCGCGTGTCGAGCACCCTGAGCGGCGGCGAAACGCAGCGTATTCACCTGACGCGCACGCTGGGCAGCAACTTAGTAGAGTCCATGTACCTGCTCGACGAACCTTCCGTAGGTCTGCACCCGCGCGATACGGCCCGTCTGGTGCAGACCCTCAAGCGCCTGCGCGACCTGGGCAATACCGTCGTGGTGGTGGAGCACGAAGAAGACGTCATCCGAAACGCGGACTATTTGGTGGACATGGGCCCCGAAGCAGGCGTCCACGGCGGTCAGGTCGTCTATGCCGGCCCGTATGCCGAGCTGGAGCGCGCCGCTCCGAACAGCCTGACGGCTCAATACTTGACCGGACGCATGAGCATACCCGTGCCGCAGCAGCGCCGCGTGCCCAGAGATTTTCTGCGCATCAAAGGCGCACGCCAGCACAACCTCAAGCGCATAGATGTGCGCGTACCTTTGGGCTGCCTCACCGTCGTCAGCGGCGTCAGCGGCTCAGGCAAAACAACCCTCGTGCGCGACATCCTTTACCCGGCCCTGATGCAGCACCTGCCCGACGCCCCGGCCATGGCGCCGGGCCTATTCGACGGCCTCGAAGGGCCGGTCAGGAAAATCAGCCGGGTCGAAATGGTCAACCAAAGCCCCATTGGCAAAAGCAGCCGCTCCAACCCGGTTACGTATGTGAAAGCCTACGATTTCATCCGCGACCTGTATGCCGCACAGCCGCTGAGCAAGATTCGCGGCTACCAGTCGCGCCACTTCAGCTTCAACGTAGAGGGCGGCCGTTGCGAAGCCTGCAAGGGCGAGGGCGAGCAGGTGGTGGAAATGCAGTTCCTCGCCGATGTGCATTTAGAGTGCGAGGTGTGCCGAGGCCGCCGCTTCCAGGCCGATGTGCTAGAAGTAGAATACCGAGGCAAAAACATCTACGATGTGCTGACAATGACTGTGGACGAAGCACTGGATTTCTTCAAAGGCCACCGCGACATCCTCGACCGCCTCAAACCGCTGAGCGATGTCGGGCTCGGCTATGTACAGCTCGGCCAATCGAGCAGTACCCTTTCGGGCGGCGAAGCACAGCGCGTCAAACTGGCCTCTTTCCTCATCGGAAACGGGCCAGCCAACGGCAGCATCTTTTTCATCTTCGACGAACCGACCACGGGTCTGCACTTCCACGACATCCGAAAACTGCTCTCCGCCATCGAGGCTTTAGTCAACCGTGGCCACACGGCCCTCATCGTCGAGCACAACATGGAAGTCATCAAATGCGCCGATTGGGTCATTGACCTCGGCCCCGAAGGTGGCAAGCACGGCGGCTATCTGCTCTTTGAAGGCCCACCCGAAGAACTCATCGGCGTCGAGCAAAGCCACACCGCCCGCTTCTTAGCGCAAAAACTGTAGCTGCCAAACTTGTTTGGCAACGTAACGGCCAAACTTGTTTGGCCAAAAACTCATCCCCATGCGCATTATCCTTTTCCTCCTACCTCTACTCTCCCACGCCCTCCTTGCCCAGGGCCCCTTAGACGGCTACCTCAAAGGCAAAGGCGTCCTCGACGTCGTCCCTTCGCTGTCGTTTAATTCGGCCCGTCAATTCCTGGGTGCCGAAGGGCAGCGCTATGACGAGGGTTTTCGAGGCAATACTCTGGCCCTGTTCGCCGAGTATGGTCTAACGGAGCGCTTAGATGCTGTGGCCACGGCAGCGTATGTATTCACCGAAACGCAAAGCGGCCTGCAGGACGGCAGCCTGCACCTGAAGTACCGCCCCGTATATCGGTCTGTGGGCAACGCCGGCCATTTAGGCCTGCTGGTAGGTGCGGGTGCGTCGTTTCCGCTGGCGCGCTACGACATTGTGGCCGCCGGTGCTCTGGGGCAACGCGCTCTGACGCTGCCGGCGCGCCTCATCGTGCAATGGGACACGCCGCTGGGGCTGTTTTTCAACCTCACCGGCGGCTATCACTGGCGTCTCGACCGCCTGTCAGAGGCCGACATTGAAGCCATCCGGCGCGTGCGGCCCAGCTTTCAGCCCGTGGAGCCGTCTGACTTTTATACGGCACTCTTCCGCGTGGGCTTTCCGGCGGCGCGCTACTATCTGGATGCCTGGGCCGAGTATCAGCACACACCCGACGGCGCCGACTACACGCCCGGCGTGCCCGACCTGCCGCAGGCGTATGGGGTTTCGTTTACCCAAATCGGCGGCACGGCCTACTACTCCGAAGGCGGACGGCTGGGCTTCATCCTCAGCGGAGCGTACATGCTCGGCGGGCGCAACACTGCCCAAATGCTACGCCTGACGGCAGGCATGGTATTTCGGTGGGGCGGCTGACCTTCACAGTCAAACGTATGCCACAGGCCGTCCGGAAAGGCAGGCGCCCTTGCCTGGTAAGCAATAGAAGCGGTCGTTGGTCAATATAGGCACTGCCGTATCTTCGCCGCGGCAGAAAGGCAGACGCGCCTGCGGCATCCTTTCAGGCCGGCAAACCGTACATCGAAAAAGCATTGCCTAACCAATTCAAAAACAACATCATGCAAGACATCGGACTTCGCAATCCGGCCGCTTCGCTCGAGAGCATCGGGCTGAAGGGCTACAAAAAGGCTTACTGGAACCTAACGCCCGAGGAGCTCATGGAACACTCCATCATCAAGGGCATGGGCCAGCTGGCCGACAATGGCGCGCTCGTCGTCTCGACGGGAGAGTTTACCGGTCGTTCGCCCGATGACCGCTTCATCGTGGAGGACAGCATCACTCGCAACAAGGTGCACTGGGGCAAGGTCAACAAGCCTTTTGATGCCAAACAGTTCGACCGCCTCTGGCGCAAAGTGTGCGCTTATCTGAAAAAGAAAGAGGTGTACGTGCGCGATGCGAAGGCCAATGCCAGCACAGACCCACTCTATCACCTGCGCATTCGCGTCATTACGGAGTATCCGTGGAGTAACCAGTTCGCCTACAACATGTTCCGCCGCCCTACACGCGAGGAAATCGAGACCTTCGACCCGCATTGGACGGTCTTGTGCGCCCCTGGCTTCCACGCCGACCCCGCAGTGGACGGCACACGCCAGCATAACTTTGCCATTATCAACGTCAAGAAGAAACGCCTGCTCATCGGTGGCACGGCCTACACCGGTGAAATCAAAAAAGGCATCTTCTCCGTCATCAACTTCGTGCTGCCTACGCGCACCAGTGCTTTGCCCATGCACTGCTCGGCCAACATAGGCGCCAAAGGCGATATCGCGCTGTTCTTCGGCCTGTCGGGCACAGGCAAAACTACCCTCAGCGCCGACCCCAACCGCCCTCTTATTGGCGACGATGAACACGCCTGGACGGACACCGAAGTATTCAACTTCGAGGGCGGCTGCTATGCCAAGGTCATTGACCTGAGCGAAGAAAAGGAACCCGACATCTACCGCGCCATGCGCCACGGGGCTATCATTGAAAACACCGTCTTCTTCCCCGGCACGCGCACCATCAACTACGCCGACCGCAGCATCACCGAAAACACGCGCGCATCCTACCCGATACACTTCATCGCCAACGCCGTGCCCAGCGGCAATGCTGCCGGCAGCCCAAAGAACATCTTCTTCCTCACCTGCGATGCTTTCGGTGTGTTGCCGCCCATCAGCCGCCTGACGCCTGAGCAGGCTATGTACCACTTTATCAGCGGCTATACGGCTAAAGTGGCCGGCACGGAAGTCGGTATTAAAGACCCTAAAATCGCATTCTCGGCTTGCTTCGGCGCCCCCTTCCTGCCGCTGCACCCGGCCAAATACGCCGAAATGCTGGGCAAAAAATTGCGCAAGAGCAAGGCCAACGTCTGGCTCGTCAACACCGGCTGGAGCGGCGGTTCGTTTGGCGTAGGCAGCCGCATCAAGCTGCCTTACACCCGCGCCATGGTTACGGCAGCGCTCGAAGGTGCCCTAGACAACGTGCCCTACGTGCAGCAAGAAGTGTTCGGGCTGTATATGCCCACGACCTGCCCGAACGTCCCCGACGAGATCCTCAACCCGCGCAACACCTGGGCCGACAAAGCCGCCTACGACGCCAAAGCCCGGCAACTGGCTAAAGAGTTTATTGCCAACTTTGAGAAGTTTGCCGACCAGGCCAGCCCAGATATCCTGGCCGCCGGCCCGATTTTGAAATAGAAATGCCCCCACAGGCGTTTGCTGCATCCGCGTTTCGGCCCCCACCGCCGGAGCGCGGATGCGCATTTACAGTAACGGCCAAACTTGTTTGGCCCGGTAACCGCCAAACTTGTTTGGCAACGTAATGGCCAAACTTGTTTGGCCCAAGTAACTGCCAAACTTGTTTGGCAAAAACCATAAAAGTCAAAAACCTGACCCATGCTCTACGCCCTCCCGAAGATGGTTTTTCAAACCATAACCATTCTCTACTCTGCTGCCCTGGCCTGCTGTCGTGGCCCTATCGTTTCGTCTCGGTTGTCTCTGCTTCTACCTGACTGGTTTTCGGCGAGTTGGGGAGGGTGTGTGTGGTGTTTTTCGCTGGTGACGGTGCTGCCTGGCCTGAGGATTGGGGGGCGTTTTTCACTGACCAAACGAGTTTGGTCGGTACTGGGGCAAACAAGTTTGGTCGGTACTGGGCCAAACAAGTTTGGCCGTTACTGGGGCCAAACAAGTTTGGCCGTTACGGTGGCGGTGGTTTGTGCTTTGCCGGTGGGGCTCTGGGGGCAGAAGCCTGTGGCCGACACGACGGTAAGTCGCCTGTTTCCGCCCAATGCGCGTTTGCAGTGGGTGCGTTACTATCGAGGTCGCTTTGACGACATGGCAGAGGTGTTGCTTTCGTTGGGTTATGACGGGGCGAATTGCCGCGGCCAGATGACCTATTTGCAGAGCAAAGAGACCCTGACGCTGAACGGTACTTTTGATAATGCGCTTTTTGTGCTGACGGAGAGTGCAGCCAATGGGGCGGCGTGCGGCCAGCTGACCGGCACGGTGCAAGGTGAGGTGCTTCAGGCCGAGTGGACAAATGCGGCCAATACGCTTGGCGCTGTGCTATATGCCCGTGAAGTAAAAGCGCCCAACACAGTGCCTAAACCCTGCGGCGACAATAAGTGGGCTACCCGATACGTCGCCCGGTGGAACGACGCTCGTCTGGACCTCGTCCTGACTCGCCAGAGCAATCTGCAGGTGAGCGGATACCTCTGGATAGAGTCGGAGAATAAAACCTACATCTTGCGCGGCAAAATGCTCAGCGACGACCGCTATGAGGTGCAGGCGCTGTTACCCGGTGGCAAGGTGGCCGCCCATTTGCAGGGCAGCCTGCAAAATTCGCAAGCCCACGAATGCCAGTGGATTGGTTCTGGCGAGAAACGCACGTTCAAGCTGACGCAGCGCGCCCGTTTGGCCACTGGATGCCTCGAATATGCCGACTATGGGAGCAGCTACGACCTCCTGTACCCGCGCCCAGAGTGCATCGGCTGCAATCAAACCCTCGACCGTATCACCGCCGAATGGGCAGAACAAGTCAAGACCGCCATCGCTGCCCAAAAGCGACCGCTGACGCCCGAAAACCGTAATGCTCTGCGCGCCAGCGCCTGGTACAGCATCAGCTGCTGGACGGAAACGGTCTTCTGCGGGCAGCTCTTCTTCAGTGAGTCCTGGAAACAGCCGCCCACGGCCCGCGCGTTCAACTTCGACCTGCGCACAGGCAAGGAAATCACCTTCGAAGACCTTTTCAACCGCAACTTCAACGCCCGCGAATGGCTGGCCGACTATGCCCGAAAAGAGTCGCCCAAATTGCCCAAATATGCCACCGACCCGCCCTTCCGCGAGTGGCTGGCCAAAGAGGGCTTCCCCATCACCATCATTCGCCGCGACGGCTTGGAAATCTGCACGCCGTTCCATGCTATCTACGGCCAGCACAGCCTCGTGGTGCCGTACAGTATGCTCAAGCCTTATATGCGGCGCGACAATCCTATTCCGGACTTAGTGAAATGAACCCAACCGCGCCTGCGCCGTTCTTTTTGACCAAAAAAGAACACAAGCCTGCCCTGTGCGGGCACTACTTTTGGCTTTCAAAAACAGGTAAACACAATGACGAAGAAAAACATCCAGACCTTACTGCTGTCCGGAGCCCTGCTGGTGGCGCACCTTTCCCTGCTGGCTCAGGCTACTATTTCTGAGCAACGCCTGCGCCGTGATGTAACCTATCTGGCCTCCGACAAGCTCAAAGGACGCGGCACCGCTACCCCTGAAGAGCAAAAAGCCGCTCGTTACATCGCCCGACAGTTCAAGAAAGCGGGCCTGAAGCCCATGGGCGACAACGGTACCTGGTATCACACTTTTACCTTTAAAAAGTCCAGCGACCCGCACGGCGGCGAAACGTCCGACACACCCGCGCTGACGAGCCGCAATGTGGTGGGCTTCCTGGACAATGGTGCCGACCACACCATCATCATCGGTGCCCACTACGACCATCTCGGCCTGGGACACGACCGCAACTCCCTGGACGCCAATCCGCACGGTAAAATCCACAACGGCGCCGATGACAACGCCTCCGGAACGGCCGGCGTCCTTGAGCTGGCGCGCTACTTCGCCAAAAACGGCGTCCGTGAGCGCCACAACTTTCTCTTCATCTGCTTCTCTGCCGAAGAACTCGGCCTGATAGGCTCGAAAAAATACACCGAACGCCCCACGATAGACCTGAGCAAGGCGCATTTCATGCTCAACATGGACATGATTGGCCGCCTTAACGACGAACGCCGCTTAGTGGTGGGTGGCGCAGGCACGGCACCTGACTTCGTCCCGCTGTTGGAAAGCCTGCCCAAAGGCAATCTCTCCATCAAAATGGACAGCAGCGGCGTCGGGCCCAGCGACCACACTTCTTTTTATTTAAAAAACATCCCGGTGCTCTTCTTTTTCACCGGCCAGCACGCCGACTACCACAAGCCTACCGATGACGTGGACAAAGTCAACTTCCCGGGTCAGAAGGCGGTGCTGGACTTTGCTGTGCAGCTCATTGAGGCGCTCGACCAGAAGCCCAAACTGACGTTTCAGCCCACGCGCTCCAACACCGAGGACACTCCGCGCTTTCGCGTAACGCTGGGCATCATGCCGGACTACACCTTCGAGGGCAAGGGCGTGCACGTGGATGGTGTTACTGAAGGCAAACCTGCCGCGCGCGCCGGCCTGCAGCGCGGCGACCGCATCATTGCACTGGGCGACATGGAAGTACACACCGTGCGCGAATACATGCAGGCACTGTCGAAGTTTCAAAAGGGCGACACGACTACGGTGAAATTCGTGCGCGGCAACGAGACACTGGTGCGCGAGGTTACGTTCTGATAGCCTGTGCTTTAGCCAAAAATAAGAGCGCCGGCGCTTCGGAAGGAAGTGCCGGCGCTCTTATGCTATCTGGGTGGCTTAATGTCGGATGAGCAATGCTTTCGGCGGCGATGGCTCGCCGGCTTCGGAGAGCCAGTAGAGGCCGTCGGGCAGGCCGCTGAGGTCGAGCGGGAAGCGGTTTTCGCCCTCCGTCAGCCACAGGCGCACTTCGCGGGCCAGCGAGCCGTCGAGTGTCCACAGGCGGAAAGTGGCTTCACGCGGGTTTTCCTGCGTGTTGGTTACAATCCAGGCGCGGTTGGAAGCGGGTTCGTGCTGCAGGTCCCATTGGTCGGCGGGCGTTTCGGTAGTTTGCTGCGTCGGATCGGCCTGCATGCTGAGCACGTTGCCAGCAGAGCGGTAAAAGTAGGTGTTCATGCTTCCGGAGAAGACGGCACCGGTCATGGCGTAGCGTGCGCCGTCGCGGATGAGCTTGGCGGCATAGACAGGGCCGGGTGTGATGATTTCCTTTTGCTCTACCACGTTGCCGTTCAGGTCGGTGCGCGTTACGGAGATGTTGTCGCCCACTTTACCGGTGAAGAGGATGTCCTCGGCGTTGGGCAGGAACGTTACACTGAAGCCTTCGTTTTCGTCATAGTCGGCGCGGGCGGCGCCACGGAAGTAGCGATCCCATACGAATTCGCCGCGTTCGTTCCACACGGCGGCGTAGTGGGCCGTGTAGAGGGCGGTGGGCAGTTCGCGGTAGGCCGATCCGATGACGGCAAAGAGGCCTCTGCTCAGCGGGGCGATGTCGGTCAGGCGGGCCACCTCAGGTGCACCGGGTGGCAGCGCAGGGAACTGGATGACTCGCGACCACACGACCTGTTTGGTGCCCAAATGCACTTTGCTCACGCGGTCGCGGCTCATCAAGATGCAGGCATTGCCGCTGGTGGTAAGATAAGCATCCACAGCTTCCGGGATGGGGTAATTCTGCTGCCAGATGACCGAGCCGTCGGCATTCAGGTGCACCAGAATGGCTTCGCTCCCGATGGCGCCCACGGCCAGATAGCCACCTGTGGGGAGTGCAAACAACTGGTTGAGTTTGGTCGTGTTGGGGTAAACATTTTCCCACACCACCTGACCGGAGGCATTAAGGCGCACTATCCAGCCCCGGCTTGTCGGAATGGATTTGGCGCCGGCTACCAGCCACCCATCGGCCAAGGCGATGGCCCCGCGCCCGAAAGACTCGTCGGTGTTGGGTGCACCAAAGACGCGGTGAAACACAGCATTGCCAGCCTCATCTACGCGGAGGCAAAACGCATCGGAGCGTGCGCCAATGCTGGGGTATTGCACGCCGAAAATAGCGTATCCGCCCCCTGAGGCTGGCAGAATAGTCCCGCCGGCGTCGTAGGCGGGCGCCAGGTTGAAGGTTTTGTTGATGGCAGTCTGGCTCATGCCGAGGGCAGGCAGCAAGAGGCACAGCAGGCCTGAACATTGCTTAAAGGTGAGCATAAAACGGGATTTTGTTGTGAACAATACGCCTTCTTTGCACAGGCGTCAAGGACAAAAGTACGCCGCATGGGTATTTTCAGAGCCGGTCTTCCGGTCGTAAACGAGGTGGTAGAAAAACTTTAACCCCGGCCATTCCGATTTTGGAGGCTACGCGATCATTCTGCTCTGGATTTTCAAAAAAAGTTTTCCTCTTGGCCCTTTTTTGCCGCGCGAGCGCGTACCTTTGCGCGCCTTTTTGGCGGCCTGCCGAAAGGGAAAGGGGTAAGAACCTCGCCCGTGTAGAGAGGTTTGCAGTTGTTTTTTTTATTAAAAACCCAAAAAAGCAAACCAACCACTCACTTATGATTTTTGACGAAGAAAAGACGCCCGGCTCGGAAGAGCAAGCGCCAGTGCATTTGCAAGCCGAAGAGGCGCAGGTAAGCCAGGAAAGCGAACAACCCACCAGCCCGGGAGAGCCTTCCGACACCGAAGTTTCACAAGAGGCAGTGCCTGAAGCAGAATTGCCTCAAACCGCACCGCTTGCTGCCGAAGCCACAGTGCCAACGCCCGAAACGCAGGTAGCAGAAGTGCCCTCTGACAATGCTACGGATGAAGTGGAAACAGCAAGTGCGCTCGCCGAAGAGGAAGCCGATGAGGTGATCATAGCGCCCGAGTCCGACGATGATCTGGAGCTGCCTGTGGAGCAACCCGTTGGTGGTGGCCCTTCGCACGACGACTTCAACTGGAACATTGACAAGCGCGGAGCCATAGCCTACCCGCCCGAAGAGCGCGAAAGCATGCTCCGGCAGTATGAGGCTACGCTGACAGAAATTGCTGAAAATGAAATCGTTCGGGGGAAAGTCAGCGCCATTACGGCAGGAGACGTTGTGCTCGACATCAACTACAAAAGCGACGGCTTAGTGCCCCTCAGCGAGTTTCGCGACGTGCCTGAACTGAAAAAGGGCGACGAAGTTGAGGTGTACATCGAAAGCCAGGAAGACAAAGAAGGCCAGATTGGCCTGTCGCGTAAAAAAGCCAAAATCCTGCGCGCCTGGGAGAGCATCGTGGACGCCTATAAAACTGGCGCTATTATCACCGGTACCGTTATCAGCAAGACCAAAGGCGGCCTCATTGTGGACTGCAACGGACTGGAGACGTTTTTGCCGGGTTCCCAGATTGACATCAAGCCCGTAACGGACTATGACCAGTACGTGGGCAAGACGATGGAGTTTAAAGTGGTTAAGATCAACGAGCAGATTAAAAATGCCGTTATCAGCCACAAGGCCCTCATCGAGAGCGACCTGGCCGAGCAGCGCGAACAGATTCTGGCCAGCTTAGAGCGCGGTCAGGTACTCGAAGGGATCGTCAAGAACATCACCGACTTTGGTGCCTTCCTCGACTTGGGCGGTGTAGATGGTCTGCTGTACATCACGGACATCAGCTGGGGCCGCATTTCGCACCCCTCCGAAGTGCTGCACATCAATCAGCGCCTCCACGTGGTGGTGATGGACTTTGACGAAAACAAAAAGCGCATCAGCCTTGGCCTCAAGCAACTGACCCCACACCCGTGGGATGTGTTACCTCCGGAAATCACCGAAGGAGCCATCGTCAGTGGGCGTGTGGTCAATATCGAGGATTACGGCGCTTTCGTGGAAATCATGCCTGGCGTAGAAGGGCTCATCCACATTAGCGAGGTCAGCTGGAGCTCGCAAAGCGTCAATGCGCGCGAGTACTTTACGGTGGGGCAGCAGGTAGAGGCGCGCATTGTAACCATTGACCGCGCTGAAAAGAAGATGTCGCTGTCCATCAAGCAACTGACACCCGACCCCTGGACGGAGATAGACCAGCGCTTCCCGGTCGGCTCGCGCCACACCGGTACGGTCAAAAACATGACCAACTACGGCATCTTCGTCGAGTTGGGTGAGGGCATTGGTGGCATGGTACACGTCAGCGACCTGAGCTGGACCAAGCGCTATTCGCACCCCAGCGAGTTCGCCAAAGTGGGCGACCAGATTGAGGTGGTCGTCCTGGAAATTGACCGCGAAAAGCGCCAGATTAGCCTCGGCCACAAGCAGATAGAAGAAAACCCGTGGGATACGTTCGAGACCATCTACCCGGTAGGCTCGTACCACGAGGGCACGATCACGCGCCGCGACGACAAGGGCGCTACCCTGCAACTCAACTCGCGTGGTGCCGAGGTAGAAGCCTTCATACCGGCCAAGCATCTCCGCAAAGAGGACAACACGCTTCCGGAAGTAGGCGAAGCGATCACCGTCAAGATCATCGAGTTCTACAAAGACGATCGCCGCATCATTGCCTCGCATGTCCGCTACTGGGAGGACATCAAACAAAAAGCAGAGGCCGCCACCAAAGAAGAGCGTATGCGCGAGGTAGCCGAAACCCAAGCGGTTATTGGAGAGATTCAGAAGAAAGTAGAAAAAGAAACGTTAGGCGACCTGGCTGCTCTGGCACAATTGAAAAAGCAGCTCGAAGACGACGACAAGAAGGGATAAAGAAGGAGGCATAAGACGCCGCCCGAAAAAGTATAAGGCCCTCATAAGCGGTTGCTTGTGAGGGCCTTTTCTAATGTGGAGTGGGCCCGGCAGGAATTGAACCCGCGACCGTCTGATTATGAGTCAGCTGCTCTAACCGCCTGAGCTACGGGCCCATTAAAATGATGCCGCAAAGGTAATGGGCGTCCCTTACTCTGCGTCAATCCTTTTTAGAAGAAAGCGGATATTTCAAATTTTTATGCTCTTTGAGCACCATTTTCACCGAGCCGACGGCTATGGGCGTCTCTAAAAGCAGCGGGATGCGGTTCTCGTCGTCTGAAACCCATACTGTCATTTTAGAGTCATCACTAAAGATGTTACCTACAATCACCTGTGGCTGAAACTTCATCGTATTGAAGCGCCCCAGCCCCCGGATTTTGGTGTTTTTCTCTTTCCCTAAATAGCGCATGCGAAGCGGATATTCTTCCTGATCCATAAAAATGCGGAAAGGATGCTCAGCGCCGGCGGCTTTATCCGAGAAGTCGAGTGTGCGCAGGTAATACAATGACGACAACACGTCAAAAACGCGCTCCTGGACGCCGTGCTCGGTGCGGGTCTCCGGATCGCCGCGCTTAGTGGCGCGCCAAACAGTGGTTTTGCGGTTATTCTGGTCAAATTGAATGCGCTCATAAATCCGGTAATTGCCCTCATGTATGCTTCGCTCCGAATAGCGCGGCAGCAGGGTATTCTTATCCGCCCAGGAGTTGTACACGTCGTGCACCTGGTAGAACCATTCGTAGGACTCGTAAGTGTTGCCCACCGCTTTAAAGTGATACTGCCGATCGTCCTCGTTCACTTCAAAGGTTACTTCGCCGGCGGCCAGCCAGACAAAATTCCAGTTGTAATAGACCTTATAGGTCAGCCTTTCGCCTGGCTGAAAGGCGTAGTTATTATTGCCGTTACCTTTTGTCGAAAAAGAGGCTACGGGCATAGCTGCCTGTGCAAATGCCCATGCCCACCATAGGGTGGCAGCAAAAAATGCGAGCATGGATTTCATCTTGTCTGTCATAAGAGTTGTGTGTTACTGGTGCATTAACGCAAGAGTTTTGCGCTTAGTTTGCTTCCAGAAATTAGAAGCGGGCGTCTTCTGCCATTGGCAAAAGACGCCCGCTTAGCCCTTGGGCTACTCCGCTGGGGGGATTAATAGCCCGTTGCCTTGTCGCCCATGAAGCGGCCTTTTCCAGCTTCTGGACCTTCCGGACGTGCTTTGTCGGTTTCGCCCGCCTTAGCTACGCGGAACTCAACACGGCGGTTGAGTTGCGAGGAACGAGCAGGCACCAGGGCGTTGCTCTTACCCGCCCAGTCGAGTACCAGGCGGTCGCGGGCGATACCGTGCTGGCTCACCAGGAAGTCGATGGCAGCCTTGGCACGGTTGTACGACAGCACGTTGTTGTAGGTGTCCGAACCAACCTGGTCAGTGTGGCCCGTAACGGTTACGCGGAGTTTCGGATTGTTCTTCATCACCTGAGCCACCTGGAACAGCTTGGTGTACTCGCCGTAGCCGATGTTGTAGCTGTTGTTGGCGAAGTTGATCACCGGCAGGAACCAGTCGGCCAGCCCTTCTTGCGTCGGGAGCTTGAAGTTGGCCAGCTTGGCATCCACGATGCGATTCACGTCGGCTTCCGTCAGCGCAGGCGGCACCTGGGCAACACCGTCAGCATTGACTTTGTAGCCCGGAGGCGAGAACGGCTCTTTGTCTTTGTAGTCGGGCACTTTGTCGCCGTCGCTATCCAGTGTTACGCCGCGCGTATCTACGCGAGCTCCGGCGGGGCTTTCTTTTTCCTGGTCAATCATGTCAATGACACCGTCGCCATCGGTATCCGTTGGGTCATAGACCGGGCGGGCTTCCAGGGCAGCGATGGCGTCGCTCACCTGTGCCATCGGGTTGACCCAGTAGAGCGGCTCAGTGCGCATAGCACCCGACTTGTCTTTGCCACCGAGGTTAAAGTTGAGGCGCAGATTCGGGTAGTGCAGGTAGTCGCGGTAGGTCGTCGTGCGTGCGTCCACGTTCTCGTTGCCGTCGAGGAGGTCGCCGTTGCCGCCCAGCACGAAACCAATGCCGTATTCAACGCCGATATTGAACTTCGGGCTTACGCGGAAAGCCAGGCCTAAGCCCGTTTCCATCAGCGGCGACAGGCCGCTCTTAAATTGCCCATTGTCCGAGCCATCGGCCTGCAGCACGTTGGTGTAGTCCGTGGTGAAGCTGGTAGCGCCTACACCAAAGAAGGCGTTGACCAGCACCTTGCGGTAGGGCTTGTTGAAGCGGATGTTGTTGACTGCGGCTACCAATTGCAGCGAGCCGGAGAACCAGCTCATCTCCGACGAGCTTTGTGAGGACTGCAGCTCGTTTTTCGTCTTGGCGTACAGAGCGCCTGCGCGCAGCGAGAAGACGTGGTCAAAGGCTCTGCGCACATGCAAACCGCCACCAAAGCCGAGTTTGCTGTCCAGATCGCCCGAAACAAAGGGCACGCCGGCGTTCAGACCGATTTCCCACTGGTCGGCGGGCGTGAAAGAACGGTACGTTCCGCCTGCCGGGGCAGCCGCATCCTGAGCCACCAGACTCGAAGCAGCAGCCATGAAGAGAATGCTCAAAAGCAAGTTCCTAACTGTCATAGGGTGACTTTTTTAGAATTTGATGATGTTAAAAGTTTTAGTTCAACGTCAATGAATTGATTTTCAACCTCTTAATATGAAATTCCGGCATCGGCTTTTTGCTGTGCGCCTCTCAGGTGGCAGGCCCATTCAGCCCTCTAATCTCTTGAGGGCCAAATATAGGGCGTTAGATGAAATGTTATTTGGAAGTGCATGTTTTTTTACGATTTCTTTCAACGCACGACGAATGGTTTGGGATGCGTCTCCAAAAATGGCTTCGTCCGTCAGCGGTACGTCAGGCTGCATCAGATAGGCAAACACGCGCGCCATGCCGCAGTTGGCGATGAAATCGGGTATCAGGGCTGTGTGCGCATCGGCGTAACGCGCAGTGGGGCCGAAAAACACCTCATCGTCCACAAACGGCACGTTAGCGCCGCAGGCGATGACCTCGATGCCTCCATTGAGCAGGGCATCCACTTGTTGGCGAGTAACAAGGCGCGAGGCAGCGCCCGGGATGAAAATATCGGCGCCCAAATGCCAGATTTTTTCATTGACCGCATCAAACGGAAGCATATCCGGCGCGTTGAGCCGGTTGCCCAATTTGTTGTGGAAAAGGGCATAGACTTCTCCGGCAGAAAGGCCCTCTGGGTAAATAAGCCCGCCCTCGCGGTCTATAATGCCCACGATGCGGGCGCCTTCCTGTGCCAGATAGCAGGCTGCTGCGGAGGAGACGTTGCCCCAGCCCTGAATGATAGCCGTCTTGCCGGCGAGCGAGGTGCCGTGATAGAGATCGTAAAAATGCCGAACAGACTCAGCCACACCGTAGCCGGTAATCAGGTCAGCCACGGCGTACTTGCGCGAGCCGCCCCGCGGCACATAGCGCGGGTCTTCCACCATTTTGGCGCAGCCATGACGCAGCTGGCCCAGGATGCTGATCTGCTGGCCCTCGGTAGGCTTCAGGTGTCCGCGCACGATGCCTTCTTGCGGATGCCACAGCCCCAGCGCTTCGGTGATGGGTACCACGTCTTTGAGTTCGTCCACATTCAGGTCGCCGCCTGTGCCGTAGTAGTGTTTGAGTAGAGGAAGCACAG
The DNA here is from genome assembly GCA_964646615.1 of uncultured Saprospiraceae bacterium. GTDB lineage: Bacteria > Bacteroidota > Bacteroidia > Chitinophagales > Saprospiraceae > M3007. The sequence continues at coordinate 33,157 of CAZYEV010000097.1, read as the reverse complement.
CCTGATACCAGCGCTGGAGCACTTCACCCCGGCGCGGGTCGGAGGGGTCAAAGTTGATGCCGCTCTTGGCACCGCCAATCGGAGGGCCGGCAACGCTGAATTTGACTTCCATCACTTTGGCCAGCGAGACTACCTCGTCGCGCGTGAGTCCCTTGCGCATGCGGGTGCCGCCGCCGGCAGCGCCGCCGCGAAGCGAGTTGATGACAATCCAACCCTCAGCGGCTGTCTCGGAGTCGTGCCATTCAAAGACAATTTCGGGCTGCTTCTCCTTGTAGCGAGCGAGCAAAACCTCCAATTCTAAGGCAATATCCGTCTCAGGTGTTCGTGTTTCCACCATATTCGCGGCAAAGGTAGGCAAAGGCTTCGCTCAAAAAACAAACCTTTATCACCTATTCTGCTGTCCTTCGATAAAAATAGGGTTGGTTGGCTACGGAGCGAAGCCCGTTTTTTGCAGAAAAATATACGGAAACGATGCTCCAACATTGGCTAAAACCGCTCCCAAAGGCTTTTCGCGAGCACACCCATACCTTGCCCGAAAACGCCTTTGGGCGAAGAGTCCAGATTTTCGATGCCAAAAACGCCGACTTGAGCGGAGCCAGAGTGGCTTTGCTCGGCGCTGGCGAAGCACAAGCCCAGGCGGTGCGTGAGGCCTTGTATCGAATGACCTACCCTTTTTCCCCTCAAACGGTCGTGGATTTAGGGAATTTACGCCGCAGCGACCCCGCTTCGATGCGAGCGGTAGTGTTCGAGCTCATCAGTGCCGGCATCCTGCCTGTGGTGATAGCGGCACCGGATGATCTGGCGCGTTTGCAGTTTCTCGCTTACGAAGAGACCAAATCGGCGGTCAACTTAGCCGTGATAGATGAGCAACTGCGTATGGGGGATGCTCAGGCCGTTCCTGCAGAGCAGTGTGTCTATACTTCGCTGTTGCGCCCGCGGCATCGGTTGCTATTTCACCTGGGCATTATCGGTTGTCAGGCACACCAGACGCCGGAAGAGTGGGTAACGTACTTGTTTAGCCATCACTTCGATGTGCTTCGTTTGGGCAAATCGCGCGCGGCCTTAGAGGAGGCCGAACCCATCTTGCGCGATGCCGACCTGCTGTGTTTTCATCTGGCCGCGCTCAAAGCGGCAGAAGCACCGGGCGTGTTGCACCCTTCGCCTTCGGGCTACACCTGGGAAGAGGCTTGCCAACTGTGCCGATATGCAGGGATGAGCGACAAACTGACTTCGCTGGGCATTTACGGTTTCGTACGCGAAGATTGTGCGCTGACAGCCCAGGGCACGGCGCAAATGATCTGGTACTTTCTGGACGGCTTTTTCAATCGAAAAGGCGATTTCCCGCTCTCTACCGATGGGCTGAAGGAGTACGTGGTGGACTTCCCGAACATGAACTATTCGCTCACCTTTTGGAAAAGCGCACGTAGCGGGCGCTGGTGGCTTCAGGCCCCCTCGGCCTCGGCGGCCAACCATGGGCGTCATTATCTGGTGCCGTGTTCGTTTCAGGACTATCAGGCTGCTTGCCGCGAACAGCTGCCCGAGCGCTTAGTGCAGGCCCTGCAGCGCTTCACCTGAGCCAGCAAACAGGCGCTCCAACCCAATGCCGCGAGAGGCCTTAACGAGAATGAACGCGCGCTCGAAGCGTTGAGTCTCCAGCCATTCGCGGGCCGAAGCCACATCCGGAAAAAAAAGCGAACGGCTGCCTTTGGGGCGGTATCGGCTGAAAATTGGCCCGACAAATACGCTTTGCTCCAATCCCATGCGTGCTACGTAGCGGATAAGGGCGCGGTGTTCGGCTTCGGTGGCTTCACCCAGTTCGAGCATGTCGCCCAGGATGGCTACCTTATGCGGCGCTTCGACCTCTTGCAGCACGGCCAAAGCCGCGCGCATGCTGCTCGGATTGGCGTTGTAGGCATCTAAAAAGACGGTATTGCTGCCCCAGGTCATGAGCTGCGAGCGGTTGTTTTGAGGGCAATATGCTTCAATGGCTGCCTTTATCTTTTCGGCGGGCACCTTAAAGTAAAGCCCTACGGCAATGGCCGTCATGACGTTGTGAAAATTGTGCCGCCCCAGCAGGTGGGTTTCTACCTCCACCAACTGACCGGGCGAGGGGCTGAATTGCGCGCGTACGAACGGAGCAGCGGGCAGGCGCTTTACCTGAATAACACTGGGCGGATAAGACCTATCGGGAGACTCTTCGGAATAGAAAACCTTCCGAGGCGCCTTTTTAGAAAGCGCTTTGAGGTACTTTTCGGAGAGGTTGACAAAAGCGCAACCGCCGTGCGTGGCTAAGTAGTCGAACAATTCGCCTTCGGCTTTTTTGACGCCCTCGACGGAGCCTAATTTTTCTAAGTGCTCTTTGCCGATGTTGGTCAGTAGCCCGTGGGTGGGCTGGACAATGGCGCACAAGTGCTCCAGATCGCCGGGTTGGTTGGTGCCTATTTCGATGACGGCGACTTCGGTGTCGGTCGGCGTGGCTAACAGGGTGAGGGGCACACCAATGTGGTTGTTGAGGTTTCCCTCGGTGGCAGAGCAGCGGTATTGTTGGCGCAGGACGGCCGTAACGAGTTCTTTAGTGGTGGTTTTGCCGTTGGAGCCGCCGATGGCCAGTACTGGTATCTCCAGCTGTCTGCGGTGGTGGGTGGCCAGTATGCGCAGCATTTCGAGGGTGTCGGGCACCAGAAGGCAACGCGCCGGGTCGTGTTGGCAGTCTGGGCGATCTATGATGCAATAGGCAGCGCCTGCTTCTAAGGCGGCTCGGGCGAAGAGGTTGCCGTCGAAGCGTTCGCCTTTGAGTGCCCAAAAGAGACAGCCGGGCCGAATGCGTCGGGAGTCGGTACAGATGTCGGGGTGTTGCCGATAGACGGCGTAGAGTTGTTCGAGCGTAACCATAGGGTGGTGAAAAGCGCGCGAAAGGTAGGGCTTCTAAACAAAAAAGAACGGGAGCGACTGTACTGCCGCTCCCGTTCTGTGCGATGCCCGTGGGAGAATTGGGCTTACTTGTAGCGCCGCTTGACGGGCTTTTTCTTCGTTTTGAAGTGGTTGCCCGAAGGCTCGTTGTTGCCGGTGGGTGCACCTACGCGCGTCATGGCACAGCGGAAGCCCACGGTTTTACTCGCCTTATTCTGGTCTAAATAACGGCGTGCGCCGGGCGACAGCCACCAGGGGCGGTCGGCCCAAGAGCCGCCTTTGATAACGCGGGCCTCGTCGTTGATGAGCGTGCTGATGCCGTAGCGGTACTCGACTTCCGACTCCTTGTCGCCGTCTAAATAGTTATACACCTCCGGGCGCTTGTAGTTGTCGCGCAGGGCTGTTTCGGTGGTATCCTGCACGACGTATTTCAGGCGACCCAGCTCGTTTTTCTGGACGGGCGCGCCAGTTTCGGGGTCGCGCTCTTTGTGCATGAAGATATTACCGCGGTAGGGGTTGAGGTCCATGTTTTCCACGTCCACGAGGTCCTGCGAGGTCAGCGGACGATAGACGTCGGCCGTCCATTCGCTGACGTTGCCGGCCATGTTGTACAGGCCGAAGTCGTTGGGCCAGTTGGAGCGCACGGGCGAGGGAGCGAAGGCTTTGTCGTTGAGGGCGCCGGCCATACCACCGTAGTCGCCACCGCTGCGTTTGAAGTTGGCCAGCATTTTACCCTGGTAGCGGTTGCGCTTCTGGTAGCGCAGGGTGTTGCCGTCCCACGGATAGATGCGGCCATCGGTGTAGAGTTCGTCTTTGCTGGTGGCCTGGTTGCCGATGAGCGCCAGAGCGGCGTATTCCCATTCGGCTTCGGTAGGCAGGCGATAGGTGGGCAGCATGATGCCGTCTTCCAGACGCACGGGGCGCTCGCCACCGGTGCGGCGGTCGGGCAGGTTTTTGCGCACGGAGCCTTCGTACTGACCGGCCAGGTAGGCTTCCGTGTTGAACGTATTCTCGTTCTTTTGGTCAGGCGTAGGGTTCAGAATACCGCGCTCGATGAGGATCATTTCGTTGACGCGGTCGGTACGCCACACGCAGTAGTCGCTGGCCTGCACCCAGTTGACGCCTACCACCGGGTAGTCGTCGTAGGATGGGTGGCGGAAGTAGTACTCGACCAACGGCTCATTGTAAGCCAGCTCTTCGCGCCATACCAACGTGTCGGGCAAAGCCTTGCGCACCACCTCCGGGAAGCTTTCGCCCCAGGCGTTGGCCATCCAGTACAGGTATTCGCGGTAATCAATGTTGGCGATTTCCGTTTCATCCATGTAGAAGGACTGGACCGTTACGCGGCGCTGCACGTTGTTCCATTCGTACGTGGGGTCTTCCTGAGTGCGCCCCATGACGAAGGTACCGCCTTCGATGAGCACTAAGTTCGGCCCGGTGGCCTGACCTTCGTAGTTCAGTTTTTCAAAACCGCCCCACTTCTGGTCGTTGTACTTCCAGTTGGTTGTGGAGGAGCGCTCCGTGCGGCGACCGCAGCTGACAACCAACAAGCCCAGCAAAAGCAGGCTTAACCCGTGAATGAGTGTTTTCTTCATTGTTATTAAAACTTATCCGGTTTTAGAAAATGAGCAGCAAATGTAGCGTGTGAAAGTGGTTTGGCTGGTAACAAGGCAAATTTTAACGCCTTTAAATTTTGCCGGACGTTTTTCGGCGCGCAATTATCGGAACATTTTTCCGCAGTCGTTCCAATCCACCGGGCGTTTTCGACCGCGGTCGAAAAAAAGGCCTAATGTAACCTCGTACGTTCCACCTGCCCGCGTGGCCAGCTGAGAAACGACCATGTCATAACTAAAGCCCAATTTGAACATATCTTGTCGGAAACCTACCAGAAAAATGGCTGCATCGGCGTTGGCTAAGGTGTGCCTGAACCACGCGCCGCCGAAAACCGGACCCACAGCAAGGTATGCTCCAGCGTTAACCTGGCGATACGGCCCCTGCGACGCGAACAAAAAATTCGGCGAAATAAACGAGGCCATGCCGCCTTTATTGCTACGCCCCAGCGGCAATTCCATGCCGCCGTTTACGGTGTAGCGCATAGGTAGGCCACCCGAAAGGTTGTCGTTGATGAAAAGGATGCCCTGGTCGGGTGTGTTCAGGTGTTTGAGCCCCAGACCCAACCAGAAGCGCGGGCTGACGAGCAGGAAACCCGCCGACAGGTCGAGCAGCGATTTGTTCGGCTGGTCGGGTCGCAGCTCTGAGGTGGTGATGACAGGCCCTTGAATGGGGTCGAGCTGGTCGGGAAAGACGAGCCTGTCCCAGTCTAACGCCGTCTGATGAATGCCGGCTTCGGCGCCGATTTTCACGGCGAGGCGTTGGGTCAGCTGTAGGCGATACGAAAACAGGGCCGACGCGCGCAGGGTGCGCAGGATGCCGTTGCCCGCGTCGTCGCCCTCTACGTTAAAGCCCACACCGGTATTGAGGCGTTCCAGCGTTTGCTCATAAAAGACGGCGTAGGTGCGGTAGGCGTTGTTGAAGCCCGTCCACTGGTTGCGGTAGGCTACGCCCGCGCGCGGTGCGTGGCTGCTGCCCACAAAGGCAGGGTTCAACTGCAGCGGCGCCGCATAAAACTGGGAAAAAATGGGGTCTTGCGCCGAAGCATTCCAACCCAACAGACATAGTCCGAGAATGCAGGTAAAGGGTCGTATATTCATAGAAACGGTCGTTTTCTGGCCTTTTCCGGCGGCGATTTGTTTTTGCTGTTGCAAATGGACGTATTTTAGAGCAAAAGCAAAAAGATTTGCCGGTAAAAAATGAGTCCACGGCGATGGATGGTTTTTAAGCCGCTCGCTCTTTCCCAAAAACCTGTGGGCGGTGCCTTTGTTTCAACGAAAAAATTTTTCTTAAACACATCCTGCATGTCCGCTGAATTTGCCAACCCGGATCCGACTGCTGAGTCGCGTAAGCAAGACCACATCGAGCTGGCTTTTCAAAGCCAGGTGGACCGCCTCGCTTTAGATCGGCGCTTTTACTATGAGCCGCTTCTGAGTGCGCATCCGGAGCCGGGCAGCCTGCCGTCGGTTGCACTGTTGGGCAAAACGCTGCGTACGCCCATTTGGGTGTCTTCGATGACGGGCGGCACGGCTCTGGCACGCACCATCAACCACAACCTCGCCCGCGCCTGCGCTGCCTTTGGCATGGGCATGGGTCTGGGGTCATGTCGCCAGCTGCTGTACAGCGACGAATTTCTGGCCGACTTCGACGTACGCGATACGCTGGGCCACGACCTGCCGCTGATGGTCAATCTGGGCGTGGCGCAGGTGGAAACACTGCTCGAGCGGGGCGAAGCTGATGTGCTGACGCGCTTAGTGGAGCGCCTGCGGGCCGATGGGTTGTTTGTGCATGTCAATCCTATGCAAGAGGCTATGCAGCCCGAAGGCGACCGCTTCCGGCGCCCACCAATAGAAACTATTGCCGAGTTGCTGGAGCGTGTGCCTTTCCCCATAGCCGTCAAAGAGGTAGGGCAGGGTATGGGGCCGGCCAGCTTGCGCGCGCTATTGCAGCTGCCGCTGGCGGCCATTGAGTTTGGAGCGGCCGGTGGCACCAATTTCGCCCAGCTGGAGCTGCTGCGCAGCACGCCCGAAAAGCGCCAGGTGTTCCAAAAGTTTGCCCTCGTGGGGCACAGCGCCGAGGAAATGCTCGACTTCGTGCGGGCACTGTGCGCAGCGTTGGGCGAGGGTGTCCGCACAAAGGCGCTCATCCTGTCGGGCGGTGTGCGCGATTTCTTAGATGGTTACTACCTGCTGCGGCGCGCGCCGTTGCCGGCAGTGTACGGGCAGGCATCGGGCTTTCTGAAGTACGCGCGCGAGGACTATGCGACGCTGCACCGCTACGCCGAGTCGCAGGTGCGCGCCTTGGAGCTGGTCTACGCCTACCTTCAGGTGCGCGAATAAGCGTTGTTTTGCTCAAAGTGCCGAAGTGCTTGTTCGGCCAGTTCGGCATGGGTGCTGTGCGAGGCACGGTAGCGCGTCAGGTTTCCGTCGGGCCAGGCTACGGCGGCAAACAGGTGAAAAGAGCGCGTGGCACCCTGTTCTACGTAGGCTCCTACGACTGTACCTGGGTGCGCGCGCAGGGTCTCGCGCAGCAGGCGTCGCTCCACATTGGTGCAGGCCGACAACTGAGGCTGATGCGCCTGCTGGAGCTGCCGGCGCGTAGCGACGTCGTCGCGGCGGGCCAACAGGGCCAGCGTCCCCTGCCCAGGCGGGGGCGTACATTCGCGCGGGTGCAGCACGGCATGCGGCCACTCGTCTAAGCGAATGTCTGAGCCGGCCAGGTCGGCCTGGGCAATCACCAGCGCATCAGCAGCGCCGTCGCGCAGGCGTTGAAAGGCCTGGGTGAGGTCAGGCATTGGGGCTTCCCAACGCAGGTCGGGCCGAAATTCGGCGATTTGCGCCTTTTGCAGAGCATTAGCGCCCAACACAGCGGCTTCTTTTTTCAGAAAGAAATCCTGCCGTAGGTCGGCAGCATCGGGGCGCCATACCAGCAGGTCAAACGGGTGCTCGCGCGACACGAGAGCACTGACAACCACCGGTTCGTGGCCCTGTGCAGGTGGCCAGTCGCTCAGCCAGCAGGCGGCAGCGTCGGCATCGCCGCGCAGCAGCGCGTACTCCGGTGCGTCGCTCCACTCCAGCAGCGAACAGGCGATGCCAGCTGCTGCCAGGGCCGCTTCTATTTGCTGACCCTGCCAGCGGCCAAGAGGCGTGGGCGATATGGCAATGCGCAGCATCTGAACGGTTACTCGATTTTGATTTTGCTGTTTTCTAAAATCTCCGCGTAATAGGCCTCGTACTCGGGCAAAATCAAGTTGAGGTCGAAGCGCCGGGCCTGCTTCAGGGCATTTTGCCGAAACTGGCTGTGTAGAGCTTCGTTGGTCAGCAGCTGGACGGCGTATTGGGCCATTTCCTCAATGTTGCCCGGCTCGCTCAGGTATCCCGTAACGCCATGAAGGTTGACCTCGGGCAGACCTCCGCTGTTGGACGAAATGACGGGCACTTCGCAGGCCATAGCCTCCAAGGCGGCTAAGCCAAAGCTTTCGTTTTCCGAAGGAATGAGGAAGAGGTCGCAAATGGCCAGCAGTTCTTCGATGGCGTCCTGTTTGCCTAAGAAACGCACGTCGGCGCATATGCCCAGCTGGCGGCACAGGCGTTCGGCATTGGGCCGTTCGGGGCCGTCGCCGATCATGAGCAGCTTGGAAGGCACGCGCTCGCGCACGCGCTGAAAGATGCGCACCACGTCTTCCACACGCTTGACCTTTCTGAAATTGGAAGTGTGCGCCAGGATGCGCTCGCCTTCAGGAGCGATGATTTTTTTGAAATGCTCCTTGTTGACCTTGCGGAAGCGCTCGAAGTCAATGAAGTTGTAAATGACGCGCACGTCGCGCTGGATGTTGAACAGCCGCAGGGTATCGTCTTTGAGGCTTTGAGAAACAGCCGTAACGCCGTCGCTCTTGTTGATGCTGAACTCCACCACCGGTGCAAAGGTGCGATTAGCGCCCACGAGCGTGATGTCGGTGCCGTGCAGCGTGGTAACAACGGGCACGTAGCGCCCCTGCGTCAGCAGGATTTTCTTGGCCATGTAGGCCACAGCGGCGTGCGGTATGGCGTAGTGGACGTGCAGGAGGTCTAAGTTCTGGTATTGCACCACATCCACAATGGTCGAGGCCAGCGCGGTATCGTAAGGCGGATATTCGAACAGCGGATAGTCTTCGTAGTCCACCTCGTGGTAGAAGACGTTTTGGTGAAAATGACCCAGGCGTACCGGCGGGCGGTAGGTGATGAAATGAATTTCATGGCCCTTGCGCGCCAGGCCGAGGCCCAACTCTGTGGCCACAACGCCTGAGCCGCCGTAGGTCGGGTAGCAAACGACGCCTATTTTCATGCGGCGAATAAACAGCAATGGCGGCGAAAAGGTCAAAAATTTCTGCCCTCCGAAAAAAAGGCTGCTGCGAAGGAGGAAGAGCCACGAACGAATATGAGGCGACATCTCCTTTAGGAGGTGTTGTCTCTGGGTTTGGGCTTTGAGGCGACTTCTTTTTTAGGAGGTGTCGTCTCCAGACTGTTTCAAAAGACTTTAGAGAAAAAAGCCCGGTGGCGAGATGGCACTGGTGCAGTCAAAAAGCCGTTTTTTCACCGCTGAAATGCGAAGGAGCGATTGGAGCAAAGCCTGGATAGGTTTCATAGCGTGGCTGGTCTGGCATGCAAATGCGGTGGCCCAGACACCCGTACGTGTGGGAGCGGAGCGAACGGAAGTGTATTTTCCGCTGCTGGCAGACAAGCAGATAGCCGTTGTGGTCAACCACTCTTCGCGCGTGGGCCAGACGCATCTGGTGGATACCCTCATCGGGGCGGGCGTGTGCGTATTGCGCATTCTGGCGCCCGAGCATGGATTTCGCGGCGATGCTCCCGACGGTCAGCGCATCCCGGACGATGTGGATCGGCGCACGGGGATACCTATCATTTCCCTTTACGGCAAAAAATATAAGCCCAGCGCGGAAGATCTGGCCGGCGTGGAGGCGATGATTTACGACATCCAGGACGTGGGAGCGCGGTTTTACACCTATATTTCTACCTTGTATTACGTGCTGGAGGCCTGTGGCGAGTTGCAGATACCGCTCATCGTGCTCGACCGCCCCAATCCGAATGGCCATTACGTGGACGGGCCGGTGCTCGACATGCGCCTGCAGTCTTTTGTGGGCATGGCGCCGCTGCCTATTGTGCATGGGTGCACGGTAGGCGAGCTGGCCCGGCTCTTCGTCGGCGAGCGGTGGACTGGCCCTGAGCCGCCACCGCTGACGGTGGTACCGTGCGAGAACTACACCCACCAGACGCGCTACGAACCGCCGCTGCCGCCCAGCCCTAACCTGCCCAACCTGCGCGCCATCCTGCTGTACCCATCGCTGTGCCTGTTCGAGGGCACCGCCATCAGCGTCGGACGCGGCACCGACTGGCCTTTTCAGGTCGTCGGGCATCCGGACTATCCCGGACCAGCCAGCATCGAGTTTGTACCCTGCCCCAACAAAGCCTCGCGATACCCGCCCTTAGAAGGCCGGCTCTGCCGAGGCTTCGACTTTCGGGCACTTTCGGTAGATAGCCTCTACGAACAGCGCGCCCTCAGCCTGGCGCCTCTGCTCGATATGTACTGCGAGTTTCCCAATAAGCAGACCTTTTTCCTGAAAAACCGCTTTTTCGACCGCTTAGCCGGCACACACAGCCTGCGGGCGCAAATAGAAGCCGGCAGCAGCGAAGCCGACATCCGCGCCACATGGCAATCTGACCTGGAGGCCTTTCGGCAAATCCGCCGAGAGTACCTGCTCTACCCCGACGACTGATCTCAAAGTCGCTATCGCTTATCCACCTGTTTGAGCAGCCAATCTTTTTCCATAAGCGGGTAGGTGCTCTCAATGAGCTGGCGCAGGCGCTCCGTCTGTGGTTTAGAATAGGGATTCCAATTGAGCAGTTTGCGCATCATACGCAGCATGTTTTTGTAAGCCGTCTTGCGCGCGGGGTCCAAGGCTTCCTTGCGCTGCAGGTAAATGCGCATGCTCTCCAGCAGAGACTCGAAGGCCTCAAACTCCGTCTGCTCGTAGTAGATCTTGAGCAGCATGGTTTTGGCGATGATGTTGAGCAGCATGTCGTCGTACTCAAAGCGCATCAGCAGGCGCTGGGCGTTATCGTAGTCGCCTTTTTCGTAGTAGATGCGCGCACGGTTGAAGTTGACGATGCTCTTGCGCTCGCGCTCTTCCAAATGGTGCTGGAACTGTTCGATGAACTGCTCGGCCCAGCCGTATTCGCCAATGCGCAGGGCGGCACCCACGGCGTTGCCGAAGGTGTAGCGCGAGACGATGCCGTTTTCCAGGAGGGTCTCCGTTTCTAAGCCAGAGCGGTACAGCAGGAAGGCACGCCGGGCGTAGTCAGCACTGCCCTGGTTGATCTTGGGCACGCAGTAGTTGATGGCTGCAATGTAGAGCACGCGCGCCTCCGAGTGGTCGAAGCACCCGATTTGCGCATGGATGAGTTTTTCCAGCTGGTCGAAGTACTGTTCGTCGTTGGGCTGTGTAATGGCCATGTAAGCGTAGTAAAAGGCCGCGATGGCTGGCTCCTTAAGCAGGTCTTTGCGCAGCACATAGTCCAGCGACTCCGGCAGTAGCCCGGGCTCGTAGTTGATTTTCTGGAACACATTGCGGTGGGCAATCATGGCGCAGGCAATGCGCAGTTTTTCGGCCAAAAACCACTTCTCTAACGCATCGGCAGACTCCTGCAGATTGACCGGTGTGTTTTGGGAAATGGGCAGGCGGTAGTTGTACTCCTCCAGCTCCAGAAAATAGCGGTGCAGCAGATAGTAGCCGTTGCGCAAGGGTTGCTCCTGGAGCCAGTCCAGACCCTGGCGGTGCACCTGCCGATAGGCTTTGTCCAGCTTGCGCGAACGGTAGATCTGAGCCAGCGTTGTCAGATAGACGGCCTTGTCTTCAACGCTGTTTTTGAAGACCAGGTAGTCTTCGATGGCTTTGAGCAGGAAGAACATGGCCTGCCGCAGGCGGGCATCGTCGAAAGGCTCGCCGGGGAAGACGGCCTTCCACACGCGCTTTTTGTCGGCAGCCGTTTCGGCGTCGGCGTGCTGGTGTTTGTGCAGGTAATCGAAGAGTCGCGACACGTCTTCGCGTTGGTTGTGGGCAGGCGATTGCAGCCACTTGTTCAGCTCGCGTATCTCCTTTTTGCTGAGCGAGCGCATGACTTCCCACAGGACGCTTTTTTGCATAAATGTTCCCTTTTCGAGCCGCCAGGCGGCCTAAAAACGGAGGCGAAGATGCGGGGAAAAATGCACCACTGGGTTTTAGGGTTGCTGTGAATGCACCAATGGGCTTTTTCTTGTTTTCGAGATGTCGCCTTCTCGTGCCTTGAAGACTCGACCCGTAGCAGGTGGAGAGGAGAGACTTTAGCGCTTGTTTTCGAGATGTCGCCTTCTCGTACCTCGAAGGCAACACCTCTGGAGGGCGATATCTCCCGCCGGGAGGTGTCGCTTCCGCGCTTTTTCAGGCTAAGAATGCGCGAATGAGGTTTACACGAATGGAGTACGGGCAGTGGTGTCTCGAGCGTTAAATGCCCTACCTTTGCCCTTGCTCATGGGATTTTTTTCAGAAAAAAGCAGTTATGGCTACGTTAGAAGAACGGATTAACAAGGATTTAGCCGCCGCCATGAAAGCCAAAGATGAGGTGGCGTTGCGAGGCATTCGAGCCATTAAGAGCGCCATTCTGTTGGCCAAAACCGATGGTTCGGGGCAGGCGATTGACGAGGCGCGGGAGGTGCAGATTTTGCAGAAGCTCATCAAAAGCCGCCAGGACTCGTACGAGATTTACGTCAACAACAATCGTCCGGATCTGGCCCAGAAGGAAGCGGAGGAGATTGAAATCATCAAACGCTACCTGCCTGCCATGCTCGAAGGGGAGGCCTTGGAGTCGGCGGTGCGCGAGATTATCGCTGAGGTAGGCGCCACTTCGCCCAAAGACATGGGCAAGGTTATGGGTGCCGCCACGAAGAAGCTGGCGGGCAAGGCCGAGCCGCGCCTCATTTCGGAGGCTGTAAAAAAGCTGCTGGGAGCATGATCCTGCGCGCCGAGCATCTGCTGAAGACCTACGGCAAGCGCACGGTGGTGCGCGATGTGTCGTTCGACGTCAAACAGGGAGAGATTGTCGGGCTGCTTGGGCCTAACGGTGCAGGCAAGACGACGTCGTTCTACATGGTCGTGGGCTTCATCCGGCCTACAGAGGGCCAGGTGTTTTTAGACACGGAGGAGATCACCCGCCTGCCTATGTACAAGCGCGCACAAAAGGGCATTGGCTACCTGCCGCAGGAGCCGAGCGTCTTCCGCAAGCTCAGCGTCGAGGACAACATTCGCGCTGTGCTCGAGGTAGGGCCGCTGTCGCGGCAGGAGCAGGAAGAAAAACTGGAGGAACTCATCGCCGAATTCAACCTGCACAAGGTGCGCCATAGCAATGGCGATACCCTCTCCGGTGGCGAGCGACGCCGTACCGAGATTGCCCGAGCGCTGGCCAGCAATCCTAAATTCATTCTCTTAGACGAACCCTTCGCCGGCATTGACCCTATCGCCGTGGAAGACATCCAGTACATCGTGGCCCGGCTGAAAACCAAAAACATCGGCATCCTCATCACCGACCACAACGTGCAGGAGACGCTGAGCATCACCGACCGCGCCTACCTCATGTTTGAGGGCAGCATCTTGCGCGCAGGCACGGCCGAAGAACTGGCCGCCGACGAAATGGTGCGCAAGGTGTATCTGGGCCGCCACTTCGAGCTGCGCCGCAAAGTCATTGACCTCAGCGCTTCTCCGGGGGCTGCTGCTGGCGACTGAGGCGTTCTATCTCTTGCATAATAGCCTCCGCTTCAGCGCTTTTTTGGGCAAAGGCCTGTATGTCGCCTTTGCGCTGCAGGTCGCGTGCTTCCAGCATCTTGTCGTCGTATTGTTTGCGCAATTTTTTGAGCGGGTCAGATTTGAACCAGTGGAACATGACAGTAGCAGATGAATGGTGTATCTTCTGCCGAAGAAACACGCCGGTGCCTGCAAGGTTTTGGCTGGTGTGCCTGGCGCCAGAAGGGATGCCTTGCCTTATGGTGTGCTCCGCACATCAGGCGCTGACTTCCACCTCGCCCCAGCGGGTGCGTTCTTCTTCGCTCCACAGGGCTGGGAAGAAGATGCGCTTCTGATGCTTGGGGTGCAGGTATTTTTCCCAGTGCGAGCCGCCGGTGGCTGCTGTTTGCTCGTGTCCGCTGCCCAGATAGGTGTGCGCGGTTTGCAGGTGCACCAAAGGCCAGGAGACGTTGAACGTGTAGTCGAACAGCCGCAGCGCTGCGCGCAGGCCATCGGTGTCGCGGCCTTGCTCGGCCAGGGCCAGATAGCGCAGGTACAGGTTGTCGCGCTCCATGCGTTGAGCCAGCTCGATGAACGAGGCTAAGTAGTGGTCTTCAAATTGCTGCAGCGTCAGGCTCTTGACACCGGTGGTGCGATCGTAGCCGGCATCCTGCCAATAAAGCAGCTGGAACTTCTCTGCCGTTGTCATGCCTGGGCGTACTTCCGAGCGCCGCCCCGGGGGGATGAGGTGCTCCAGCGGTGTGCATTGCAGCTCGATGTACCGGAACTGGGCCGACTGGAAGCCGCTGGCCGGCGCCAGTGCCAGCCGAAATTGGTTGTACTCCTCGCGGCGCATGCCCTGGTTCATGATGCTGAATGACATGCTCAGCAGGCGCGTGTAGCGCACTAAGCGCTGGGTTTTTTCTTCAAAAACTTCTGCCGTGGGCACAGGGCCAGTGGTCAGCTGGTCCAATTCGTGGCGCACCAGCTTGAGCAGCAGCTCCGTCACCTGGTGATACACGATAAACACCATTTCATCGGGAAAATGGGTGCGTGGGTGTTGGAGCGACAGCAGGGTGTCCACCTGGATGTAATCCCAGTATGTCATAGGGCGCGTGTGCAGCAGTCCTTTCAGGTACGTCTCCGGGTCTTGTCCGAGGCTGCGGTACTTGTGTTCGATTTGCTCGATAAGCGCTTGCATGTGTTTGGAGGAAAGGTCAGGTTTGTTTAAAAAGATCAGGTGCGGGTCAAAGATAGACCACCCGGCGGGCAAAGGCGAAGGTGATTTTCGTCATAAAAAACCCGCTGTGCCCGCGAGGCTACGCCCGATAGCATGTGTGTACCTTTGCCCAAAACGACAACATTTCACCATGTGGCAGGAAAAAGATAACCGCCTTCAGGCGACGCTCCGCTTTCGCGACTTTGCCGAAGCATTCGCCTTTATGACTGAAGTGGCCTTTGAGGCTGAAAAGCAGAACCACCATCCGAACTGGAGCAATGTGTGGAATACAGTGGAAATCCACCTGACCACCCACGACGCCGGCAATGTCGTTACGGACCGAGACCGCCGGCTGGCCGCAGCCATTGAGCGCATCTATCAGAAATACCGCAGTGCCTGAGCCATCCTTACGTATTATGCGCCAACACCTTCCGAATGCGCTGACACTGGCCAACCTGCTCTGCGGCTGCTGTGCCGTGGTGTTGTGGTTGGATGGGCAACCTTACGCCGCTGCGGCTTTTACAGCAGCGTCGTTTGCACTCGACTATGCCGACGGACTGGTAGCTCGTGCGCTGGGCGTGCATTCGCCGCTGGGGCGCGAGCTGGACTCGCTGGCCGATGTGGTCAGTTTTGGCGTGGTGCCCGGGCTTATGCTTTATCGGCTGCTGACCGACGCCCTGTGCCCTGATAATTTGTGGCTGTGGTGTTGGGCTGCTGCACCGGCGTTTGTGCTCAGCGCCTTTGGCGCTTATCGCTTGGGACGCTTCAATCTGGACACGACGCCGCGCTCCTATTTCATCGGCCTGAGCACGCCGGCCTGCACGGTCTTTGTGTTGGGCATTGCGCTGGCTGCCTACGACAATGCTTTTGGTCTGGGCGACTTTTTCCGCCGATATCCGTGGGCTGTTTACGGGCTGGTAGGCGTGTTGTCGTACCTGATGGTCAGCCGCATTCCTATGCACGGTCTGAAGGTGAGCGGCGCCGGGCCGGCGGGTTGGCGGCGCATTGCCGGTTTTGCTCTGGCGGGTGGGTTGCTGTTGTGGGGGCTGGGCCCCTTGGGCATGAGCGTTGTCGTTGTGTTGTACATCGCTTATTCGTTGCTCGAGCCGCCGGCTTGAAGGCAGGCGTTGCTTGAGCCTCCTTGCTTGAGTCTTTCTTTGCGCGTTCAGGCATCTGCCACCTTCAACGATGAGGTAACCCATGAAGGGCTGCCGGATTTCTTCCATCGCTCTCGCCCATATGCATTTTCGCCTTTTTATACTGCCCTCTGTGTTGCTTTTGGGCGATCTGTGTGGTTGCCAATCCAGCACTGTTCCACCGCCGCCGGCTGCATCGCGCGTTGCCAGCGCCCCTCTACCGACCGACACCGGGCGCGTGTTTCCGCTGGCTGAATTGCTGGGAAAATTCGACCCAAAAACGCACCCGGATTTCGTGCGCATTCCGGCGCCTTATGCCACACGCGCCGACCTGTACCTGCGCCGCGAAGCCGCCGATGCTTTCATCCGCATGGCCCGAGCTGCCCAGGGCGACGGCATTGCCCTCCGGGTACTTTCCGCCACGCGCTCTTTTGCCTACCAGAAAGGTATCTGGGAACGCAAATGGAACGACCGCGCCTCTGCCCGGCCCAATGCCGTGCAGCGCGCTCAATCCATCCTGGAATACTCGGCCATGCCCGGCGCCTCGCGGCACCATTGGGGCACCGACATTGACCTGAACGCTCTGGAAAACAGCGCCTTCGAAGCCGGCGGCCCCCACGAGAAGGTGTACGTCTGGCTGCGCCATAACGCCCACCGCTTTGGCTTTTGCCAGCCCTATACACCGCTTGGCCCTGAGCGACCCGCGGGTTACCGCGAGGAAAAATGGCACTGGTCGTACCTGCCTTTGGCTGCGCCCATGTTGCGCCAATACGCCGCTCAGGTAACCGATAGCCTGCTGACGGGCTTTGCCGGGGCCGAAACGGCAATACCGTTGGGCATTGTGCAGAACTACGCCCTGGGGGTAAGTGCCGAGTGTCGCTGAAAAAGCAGGTTTGCATGGCGCATGGGCAAGCCGAAGCAATAAGCGTGGGGGCACCGTACTTAGCAGAGAAAACGCTTTCTCGCTCTGAGTGCGCGAAGACGGCGAGCGCCCTACATTTGCCCCAAAACAAGACATATGCGCATTTTCATCGGGTTAAGCCTG
Source organism: uncultured Saprospiraceae bacterium (assembly GCA_964646615.1). Classification (GTDB taxonomy): domain Bacteria; phylum Bacteroidota; class Bacteroidia; order Chitinophagales; family Saprospiraceae; genus M3007. The sequence continues at coordinate 16,427 of CAZYEV010000097.1, read as the reverse complement.
TTGGGTTGGCTGCTGCTTGGGAGCACGGGCTGTCTGGCCCCGGAGCAGGCCAGCGAAGTGCAAAAAGTGCAATTGGACTGGACGCGAGCCGAGGTACAACACCTTTACAACCTGCGCGACGAAGGCCGCTCCGACAGTCTGATTGCCTACCTGAGCCATCCGGACCCTACGCTGCGCTACGTGGCAGCGCTGGCGTTTGCCTCGGTGCGCGACTCTGCCGCCGTGGAGCCGCTCGTGCCGCTGCTGCGCGACCCTTCCGAAGAGGTGCGCATCATGGCCGCCTTCGCGCTGGGCCAGATAGGCTCGCCCCGAGCCGAGCAGCCGTTGGTAGAAGCGTTTCGGCAGGACGACTCGCTGTCGCAGCACCAGCGCTTCAACGCCGCTGTGCTGGAGGCCATCGGCAAATGCGGCGGTACCCAAAGCCTGCGCTACATCGCTACGGTGAGCACGTACGAACCCACCGACACCCTTCTGCTCGAAGGCCAATGCCGGGCGCTGTACCGGTATGCCTTGCGCGGCATGGTCAGCCCGGAAGGGACAACTACCCTGATAAAATACGCCGCTAATGAGCGGCTGCCCGCGTCTGTGCGCCTGATGGCGGCCCACTATCTGGCGCGCTCACCCGAAGTAGTGCCCGATAGCGCGCAGGCTGTAGAGTTAGCGGCTGCCTTTGTGCGCTCGACCGACCCGGACATCCGTATGGCGCTGGCCAAAGCGCTGGGCAAATCGCGCACCCGGCCAGCCTTCGGCATTCTATCGAAGGCCATCAAGAACGAGCAGGACTGGCGCGTGCGCTGCAACGTCATCTCCGCACTGGCCCTCTTCGAGCCGGACACGGTGTTTGCCTTAGTGTCACCGCTCTTTCAAGACCCCAATCCGCATGTGTCGCGCACAGCAGCGGAGTTTTTCGTTACCTACGGAAACCCTAAAGACGCTGACTACTATTGGCGCATCGGGCGCGACAACGCCGACCTGCCCTGGCCCACGCGTGTGGCGCTGTTTCGGGCCTCATACAAATGGCTGAGCAGCACCAACGAACGCAAGGAGTACCTCAATTATCGCCTGCGCGACGTCTTCCTGAAGTCGCAGAACCCTTACGAGCGCGCCGCCTGCCTCAAGGCGCTCAGTGAGGTGGGCTGGCAGTTCAAGTGGATTCACGACAAAGGCTATGCTGACCCATCCGTTGTGGTGCGCAGCGGCGCCGTAGAGGCACTCTCCGACATTGCGCGGCGCCCCGACGTCGCTCGCCAGTTTGGCGAAAACCTCCGCTACGTCAAGCGCGACCTGTTCGAGTACTTCATGGAAGCCATCCGCTCGGGCGACGCCGGCATGATGGCCGCTGCCGCCGAAGGCATGCGCTCGCCGGTGTTGCAATACCGCGGCTTCGCCGACTCCACACAGTTGGCCGAAATCCGCTCGGCCCTCGAACAGCTGAAACTCCCGCGCGACTTCGAGACCTACTTAGCCTTAGAAAAAACACTGGCCTACTTAGAAGGCCGGCCGGAGCCGCCTCAGCAAAAGCCCCGCTACAATCACCCTATTGATTGGGCTACGCTGGCCACCGTCAACGCCAACACGCGCGCCGTCGTGCAGACGGATTTGGGCACGGTATCCTTCCAGCTCTACCCGGCCTGGGCGCCTGGTTCGGTGGCCAGCTTCGTCAAACTGGCCCGCGAGGGCTATTACGACGGCAAAACCTTCCACCGCGTCGTGCCCAACTTCGTCGTGCAGGGCGGATGCCCCCGCGGCGACGGCTATGGCGCTCTCGACTTCTCGCTGCGCACCGAAATCGGCCCCCTCTACTACGACGACGAAGGCTACGTGGGCATGGCCTCCGCAGGCCCCGACACCGAAGGCGTCCAATTCTTCATTACCCACTCCCCCACGCCTCACTTAGACGGGCGCTACACCATCTTCGGAAAAGTCGTTCAGGGCATGGACGTCGTCAGTCGCCTGCAACCCGGCGACCGCATCCAGCGCATCAGCATTCAATGAACAAATGCTTCCTCGTGCCTTCGCGTGCTTCTGTAGTGGCCTGATAAAGGCTGGAGGCGACACCTCCCGTTGGGAGATGTCGCCTCTACGGAGGTGTTGTCTTCGAGGCACGAGAAGGCGACACCTCAAAAACAAAACTGCCTCAGACACCACCTCTCTGCGCACTTACCAGAGGCGACACCTCCCGTTGGGAGATGTCGCCTCGAATTTGTGTCTTTGTGGTAAAAACCCATCCTTGCAGTAAATGGAGAATTCTGCTTTGTTTCCGCCCTCTATGCCGCCCGAATTAGCGCCATTTCGGGAGCGGTGGTTGTCCACGCGCCAGCCCTACATTCGTCTTCGCGCGCAGGCGCAGCGTCCGACCTCGTGGTGGGAAAGCAAGGTGGGTGGGTTGCCTTATTTACCCAAAGGCACGCCCTATCCCGTGGGTGCTGATGGGCGGCCGCTGTTTTTGTTGGTGCAGATCAATTTTGCAGACATGCCTGCGCTGGCGCCGTTTCCGACATCGGGCATCGTCCAGTTTTACATCAACGACGACGAAATGTACGGCATGGACTTCGATGATGGCGAAAATCAGGCGAATTTCCGCGTCCTCTACTTCCCGGCACCGCTGCTGGAGGAGCGAGACCTGCAAACAGACCTGGCGTTACCCACCGATTACGACCTGTTGCCCCACCACCCGGAGCATTCGTATCCGCTGGCTTTCGAGCGGGCTGAGGAGCTCGTGCCCATCACCGATTACCAGTTTTGGCAGCACTTTGGCCACGACTTTTTTTTGCAGTTTGGCGAGCGCGAATGGGATGTGCAGGATGCCGCCGGGCGCGCCATTCGCAGCGATGGGCACAAGGTGGGCGGATACGCCTACTTTACCCAGGACGACCCGCGCCGCGCGGACGACCCCATGCTGCTGCTGCTCCAATTAGACTCCGACGAGGGCATGGACCTGATGTGGGGCGATATGGGCGTTGGGCACTTCTTTATTCGCGAACAAGACTTGCGCGCCGCCCGCTTCGACCGGGTGCTGTATGACTGGGATTGTTTGTAAATTTATGGCCTGATTCGCGCCTTTTGGGGGCGATATCAGCCGGGTTTATGCCAGTTGCAACCGGCTTCTTCTTTTTTTGTTAAAGTAGCATGTAAAACGGACAGGCATTGCACTTTTGCAAAAAAAAGTGCCTTTTGGCACAACGTAAAAGGCGGCTCGTCCGTCCAGACAAGTATCCCCCAGTTTCCCGTTCTTTTCACATTTATCCGATCCATTCATGAACCAGAAGTTCTCTCCGGTCGTCAAGCAGATTATCCATCAAAGTGGTTTGGAAGCACGCCGTTTGGGGCACGACTACGTAGGCGCAGAGCATTTGCTGTTGGGCATTTTGCACGAGCGCGACAGCCTGCCGGTGCGTGTGCTGGAAAACCTGATGGTGGACGTGCTGGAGCTCAAGAAGCGCGTGGAAAATACGATTCCGCGCCGCAGTGCCTTCCCGCCCGCCGAAAACCTATCGGTAGGCGAGTTTCAGGTAACTACCCAGATGCAGCGCATCCTCAAGGTAACGTTCCTGGAGGCCCGCCTCCATAAAAGCGAAGAAGTACAGCCCGAACACTTGATGCTCTCCCTGCTGAAACACACCGACACGTTTGCAACCAAGTTTCTCAACGAGTACGGCGTAGATTACGAGACCTTTAAAAAGGAAATGGAATACGTGCGCTCTGAGCAAGACCTGGCCTCGCCCAACCTGTTTGCCTCCTCGTCTAACGACGATTACTACGAGGAAGAAGAGCGCGGTGCCTTCCGAGCCAGCGGCTCCAAAGGCCAGGGCAAAAGCCGTACCCCGGTGCTGGACAACTTTGGCCGAGACATCACGAAATTGGCCGAAGAAGGCAAACTCGACCCCATCATCGGCCGCGAAGTGGAAATCGAGCGCGTCAGCCAGATCCTCAGCCGGCGTAAGAAGAACAACCCCATCCTCATCGGAGAGCCGGGCGTGGGTAAAACAGCCATTGTAGAAGGTCTGGCCCTGCGCATCGTGCAGAAAAAGGTGAGCCGCACGCTCTTCAACAAGCGCATCGTCATGCTCGACCTGGCTGCCTTAGTAGCCGGCACGAAATATCGCGGTCAGTTTGAGGAGCGCATCAAGGCCATCATGAACGAGCTGGAAAAGAGCCGCGACGTCATTCTGTTCATTGATGAAATCCACACCATTGTGGGCGCTGGCGGTGCCTCGGGTTCGTTGGATGCCTCCAACATTTTCAAACCCGCCCTGGCGCGCGGCGAGCTGCAGTGCATCGGCGCCAGCACGCTGGACGAATACCGCCAGTACATCGAGAAAGACGGCGCGCTCGACCGCCGTTTTCAGCGCGTCATGGTGGAGCCGCCCACGCAGGAGGAGACCATCCACATCCTCAAGAACATCCAATCTCGCTACGAAGAGTTCCACAACGTCAAGTACAGTGATGCTGCCATTGTGGGGTGTGTGCGTCTGAGCGACCGCTACATCACCGACCGCTTCCTGCCCGATAAGGCTATTGACGTGCTCGATGAAGTAGGCGCCCGCGTCCACCTGAAGAACATCACCGTGCCCAAGCACATTGAGGAACTGGAGAAAAAAATCGAAGCCGTCAAGGAGCGCAAGAGCGCTGCCGTTAAGGAGCAGCAGTATGAAGAGGCGGCCAATTTGCGCGACCAGGAGACCAAACTCCTGCGCCAGCTGGAGTTCGCCAAAGTAGAGTGGGAAGAAGAAAGCAAAACGCGCCGCTACCCGGTAGAAGAAGAAGACGTAGCCGAGGTGGTGGCCATGATGACCGGCATTCCGGTGCGCAAAGTGGCTACCAGCGAAAGCAAAAAGCTGGTCAATATGGCCGACGACATGCGCAAGATGGTCATTGGTCAGGATGAAGCCATCCTGAAGGTAACGAAGGCCATTCAGCGCAACCGCGTGGGCTTGAAAGACCCGAAAAAGCCCATTGGCTCATTCATCTTTCTGGGCCCCACGGGCGTAGGCAAGACGGAGCTGGCCCGTGCGCTGGCGCGCTACCTGTTTGACAGCGAGGACGCCCTCATCCGCATTGATATGTCGGAGTACATGGAGAAGTTCTCCGTCAGCCGCCTCATCGGCGCTCCTCCGGGCTATGTGGGCTATGAAGAGGGCGGCCAGCTCACCGAGCGCGTGCGCCGCCAGCCTTACTCGGTGGTGCTGCTCGATGAAATCGAGAAAGCCCACCCTGACGTGTTCAATATCTTGCTCCAGGTGCTCGACGACGGCCAGCTGACCGATGGTCTGGGCCGCCGGGTGGACTTCAAGAACACGCTCATTATCATGACCTCCAACATCGGTGTGCGCCAGCTCAAGGACTTCGGCCAGGGTGTGGGTTTTGCCACCAAGGCACGTATGGAAGCCGCCGAAGACAATGCCCGCGCCGTTATTCAGAACGCACTCAAGCGCACCTTCTCGCCGGAGTTTCTCAACCGCATTGACGACGTGGTGGTCTTCAACTCGCTGGGCCGCGAAGAGATCTTCCGCATCATTGACAACGTGCTCAGCAGCCTGATGAAGCGCCTGCAAAACCTGAAGCTGACGCTGTTGCTGAGCGAAGAGGCCAAAGACTTTGTGGCGGAGAAAGGCTACGACCCGCAGTTTGGCGCCCGCCCGCTGCACCGCGCCATTCAGAAGTACATCGAAGACCCCATGGCGGAGTTTATCCTGAGCGAAAACCCGCCCGAAGGTTCGGTGCTGGAGGCCGTGCTCAACGAGGCTAAGGACGGAATAACCATCCGCTACGCCACCAACGGTGCCAAAACGTCGGATCAGTTATCGGCGGCCTCCGATGGCAGCGCTGCGGCAGAACAGTAACCGAATAGCGATAGCAGGCGGCAGAGAACTGCTGTCATCGGCGCCCTTTCCCTGCGTGCAGGCGAAAGGGCGCCGGCTTTTTGGAAGACTGGGCAGAGCACCAAGTTTTGCAGGCCAGGAGGGCCTATATTTGCCGCTCTCTTTTTTGTTTTTGTTTCATCCGTAGCGTTTCTGTTCTGCTCGTGTCTCAGCTCATTTATGGTTATCATCCGGTGGTGGAAGCCATCAAGGCCGGTCAGCCGGTCGAAAAGGTGTTTTTTCAGCAAGGGTTGCGCGGTGAGGTGGAGCGGGAGTTGCGCCTGCTGACGCGCGAGCACGACATCCCGTTGCAGGTAGTGCCGCGCGAAAAGTTGGACCGTCTGACGCGCGGAGCACATCAGGGCGTAGTGGCCTGGCTGTCGGCAGTGGCCTACAGGTCGCTGGAAGAGGAGTGGCCGGCCATAGAGGCTTCGCAGACGCCGCCGCTTTTAGTGTTGCTCGACGGCATTACCGACGTGCGGAACTTTGGCGCCATCTGCCGCTCGGCCGAGTGCGCGGGTGCGCATGCTGTGGTGGTGCCGCAATCGGGTGCTGCGCCGGCCAATGAGGACGCGATGAAGGCTTCGGCAGGCGCGCTGGCCCGCATTCGGCTGTGTCGGGTGCGGAGCATGTATTCCACGGTGGAGTGGTTGCAAGAGCGCGACGTGCAGGTCGTTGCTACGGGCCTGACGCCTTCAGCATCGCTCCTTTTTGACCTCAACCTGAGCGGCCCCACAGCGCTGCTCTTCGGTGCGGAGGGCGCCGGGCTGGCACCCAAGCTTTTGCGCATGGCCGACGCGGTGGCACGCATTCCGCAGGTGGCTGATTTCGACTCGTACAACGTTAGCGTGGCCGCCGGCATTTGCCTGTACGAGACACTCCGCCAGCGCCTTGTAGGTGAAAAGTCGTAGAGCCTTCGGCTTTATCCGGGCAAACTGGTGTTGCTCCGGTAGCCCGTTTTGGGAACACACCCGAACCCTTGCACATAAGCATGAGACAATTTTCCTCCACCTTTCTGTGGCTCTGTGGTGTTTTCGCCCTCTCCTTTTGTGGTCAGGGCCAGGCGCCTCAGCACTTCATCACCGGCTACTACCCGGGCTGGCGCGCCGGCGAGCGCAATGGGCTGGTAACGCCTGCTACACTGGCCTACCGGCAGTACGATATCCTCATCTACGCCTTTCTGAACGTAGAAGCCGACGGCTCGCTGTCGCTCATCAAGCCTCAACAGGACAAGGTGCTGCTGCTGGGACCTCTGCGCCCTGACGCTCCAACAGACTACCTGAAATCCAGCGACTTAGGTACTCCGGCCTATCACCAGCCGGGCCAGCGCTTTGCCGACTATGCGCACCGGTACCGCGTACGCCTGACCGCCTCGGTAGGCGGCTGGGCACACTCGACGCACTTCCCGACTGTGGCCGCCGACCCGGTCAAACGCGCCCGCTTCGCCGCCGCCTGCGCCCGCGCCATCGAACTTTACAACCTCGACGGCATTGACCTGGACTGGGAATACCCTGGCGACCCGACGCGAAACGGAAGCCCGGCCGACCGCGCAAACTTCACGGAACTGCTGCGCGAGGTGCGTAACGCGCTCGATGCTTTGCGTCCACAGCTGCGCCGCGACCTGGTGCTGACTATTGCCTGCGGTGCCGCGCCCAAGCACTTAGCCGCCATTGACTGGCCGCAGGTGCATCATTTGGTGAACGCCATCAACCTGATGACCTATTCCTTCTACGGCCAATGGGATGCCGTCTCGAACCACAACGCTCCGCTCTTCCCGCCCGCAAACGCGACTCAGGCGGGCTACAGCTGCGCCGAAGCCGTGCAGACGCTGCTCAACTACGGTGTGCCACCCGCTAAAATCAACCTCGGACTGGCCTTCTACGGCCGCTCGTACCTGACCGAGGGCGCCCCGGCCTTGCATGTGCGCACCTCCGGCCGTCCCGACAGCGAGCGCTTCTCCCGAAGCGGTGCTACGCCGCCCTACCACGAAATTGCCCAACACCTCCACAGCGGAGCCTATTCCTATCACTGGGACGATACAGCCCAGGTGCCTTACCTCCTCAGCAACGCCCATGCCTCCTTCGTCTCTTTCGACGATGAGCGCTCCATCGCCCTCAAAGCCCACTATATCCGCCTGCGCAAACTGCGCGGTGCTGCCATCTGGGACATCACGGGCGAATATCAGCGCACCCCAACCAACAGCACGGCCACTCCGCTGACCGATGCCGTCCGCCGCGTCTTCTCGGGCGCAGAGCCACCGCCCCAAGACCTTGCCCAGCCTCGCGTGTGTGTATTCCCCAACACAACTTACAGCGGCTTCGTGCACGTCTTCACCCACAGCCCAACCGCTCACGGGCGCACTGAGGTAACCGTGCTCGATAGCCGGGGCAAAACCCTGCACACGGTAACCTTTGCCAACACCGGGCACTCCATAGACATGCGCGCCTTGCCTGCCGGCACCTACCGCATCCGTACGCGCTTCAACAACGGGCCACCCGCTGAAATAGAGGTCGTCAAGAAATAATCGGCTGCCCTGACGGTCAGGCATTTAAAAAAAGAAAATGGTCTGGGAAGAAAGAGCAGAGGCCGGTTGCTTACTCCTGGACGCTGAAAAGGAATGCCTCGGCGTACCTTCGCGCCGAAATGGCAAAAGCATCCATGGCAAAGACTGCACACCCAACCAACGACCGCCGAAAAATCCGCTCCGCCCTCATTTCCGTCTATTCTAAGGACGGCCTCGAGCCTGTCGTGCGGCGCCTGCATGCGCTGGGCGCAACGCTTTACAGCACGGGAGGCACCCAAACGTTCATCGAAAAATTAGGCATACCGGTTACGCCCGTTGAAGCACTCACGGGCTACCCCAGCATCTTAGACGGACGGGTCAAAACGCTGCACCCCGCCGTCTTTGGCGGCTTGCTGGCCCGCCGTGAACCGGCACACCTGGAGCAACTCGCCCAACACCATATCCCGGAAATAGACTGCGTCGTGGTGGACCTCTATCCCTTTGAGGACACAGTGGCCACCACGCACGACGAGGGCGCCATTATTGAAAAAATAGACATCGGCGGTGTGTCGCTCATCCGCGCTGCGGCCAAAAACTGGGCCGACGTAGCCGTGGTGGCCTCGCGCGACGACTACGGGCTGTTCTTAGAAATGCTGGAACGCAACAATGGCGAAACCACCGCTGCCGACCGCCGCGAACTGGCCCGCCGGGCCTTCAAGGTTACCTCAAACTACGATATCGCCATCTTCAACTCGTTTAACGAAGGCGCTACCGACGTCTCGTTCAAGTATTCCATCCACCGCTCCGACATTCTGCGCTACGGCGAAAACCCGCATCAGGCCGGCGTTTTCTTCGGCGATTTTGATAAAATGTTCGACAAAATCGGCGGCAAAGCCATCTCCTACAACAACCTGCTGGATATAGATGCCGCCGTGCAGCTGATGCGCGAGTTTCATCTGGGCAAGCCGACTTTTGCCATTCTCAAGCACACCAACGCCTGTGGTGTGGCACGCCGTCATACGCTGCTCGAAGCCTGGCAGGCGGCGCTGGCTTGCGACCCGGTGTCGGCCTTTGGCGGCATCTTCATCACCAACACGGGCATAGACCTGCCTACTGCCGAGGAAATCAACCGCTTGTTCTACGAGGTGCTCATTGCGCCTGACTTCGAGCCAGAGGCATTGGAACTGCTGCGCAAGAAAGAGCAACGCATCCTGCTGAAAATCCGCGACTTCTACGTGCGCCCGCGCAGCTTCCGCAGCCTGCTCAACGGCGTGGTGGAGCAAGATACCGACCTGAAAACGGAGACCGAAGCGGACCTGCGCCCGGTAACGCAGCGCCTGCCCACGCCCAAAGAGGTGGGTGAGCTGCTCTTCGCCGCGCGTTGCGTGAAGCACCTCAAGTCCAACGCCATCGCTTTGGTCAAAGAGCGTCAGCTCATCGGCATGGGCTGCGGCCAGCCTTCGCGCGTGGATGCCCTGCGCCAGGCCATCGCCAAGGCGCGCTCGTTTGGCTTCGACCTCAACGGGGCCGTTATGGCCTCCGACGCCTTCTTCCCCTTCCCGGATTGCGTCGAAATTGGTCACGATGCGGGCATCACGGCCATCCTGCAGCCGGGCGGCTCCATCAAAGACCAGGACAGCATCCGCGCCTGCGACGAACGCGGCATGGCTATGGTGTTTACGGGCATCCGGCATTTCCGGCATTGAGGCCTCCAAGCTGCCTTAGGGGAGCCTGGAGGCATCTGCTTTGCCGTGCGAGAGGGTAGGTTGTATGGCGGCCTTAATCGGCTCACTTGCCGGCATCTGAAAAGGCAGTACGACTTACCCGCCACTCAGTCGTAATTCATTCTTTAAAGAAATTAAAGTTGAGTGTCAGTACCCGCTGGCCCTGGTTGTTCGGGGCATACCTATGGAGACTTGGCCGGTTCAATGAGTGGGAAATGAAGACGTATCGGAGGTGAGAAAGACGACCTCTGGGAAACATCACGCACGCTTGACGCTGTCTTTACGTGCAGGTAATGGGGCAGGGCCTTATTTGCCCAAAAATCCTTTCACTATGGCTTTTCAACGCATTTCCCTGACGCCGGAAGAACTTCTGGCAGCCTTTCAGCGTGCGGTAGAACCGCTCCTGTACCCCAGCGAGACCGACGCGCCGGTCGAAGTGATGCACCTGACGGTGCAGCAAGTCGGCGAGGCCCTTTCGGAGCAAGACCTCCAGCGGCTTTTCTATTCCGGAGAGAACGGCCAGCCCACTGCGCAAGACATCCGCTGGGCGGAGGCCAACCGTTTAGAGAGCAACGGCACGAAGGCGTTCTTCGGTGATCTGGCGGACGTGATTACGACTTACGCCGACAACACCTTTACGGTGCACCACCCGGCCCATCGCGACCTGGCGTACTCGTGGCGCCAGCTGCGCGACCTGTTCTTCGACCACTTGGTGCGCCAGCGCTACTTCCGCGCCCAACTGGCCGACCCCGACTCGGCACGTGCCGACCTGTACCTCATCGGACGCCACCTGCACATCGAATTTGACCCGGACACCAACGAAATTCAGACTAAAGAACTCGACTGGTTTGCCTTGAAGACGTACGTCATCGAAACGTAGGCGGCAGATGCTTCCCAGCCCTGACCTGGGAGAGGCGGTTCAGGCGATTACTAACACCGGAGCATTTGGCGGCAGAACCCACACGCCAGAGCAATGACGCGCCGGGGCGAGCGTTAAACGTTCGCTTTGGCGCGCCGTCTTACGCGCTGTAAAAAAGCCCTGCTCGTATGCGCGATACTCTTGCTCAACGCCGCCTGCAACACCTGCTGTGGCGCGCTGGCTTTGGCCCGGCCTCCGCCGAGTGGTCTGCCTGGATGCGGCGCCCTCAGGAAGTGTGGTGGCCCATGCTGCGCCGCCAGTCTGCCCAGGAGCCGGGCGAATTGTTCGTAACCGACGACGTGGTGCGCGGCCTGTTCATGGGCGTGGGCGAATTTGCCCGCGTCGAAGAGCTCACGCCCGAAGAGCGCCGCCAGCGCCGCGCCCAAAGCCGCGACCTGCTGCAAAGCCTCAACCTGCTGTGGCTGGAGGAAATGACGCTCACGCAGGCGCAAGTGCGCGAAAAAGCCGCCCTTTTCTGGCACGGGCATTTCGCCAGCCGAAACCTCAATATCGTTTTCCAGCAAGACCTCCTGCACGTCATCCGCACACACGCCTTGGGCAACTTCGGCGACCTGCTGCGCGCCGTCTCCAAGAGTGCGGCTATGCTGGCCTTTTTGAACAACCAGCAGAACCGCAAGGCCCGGCCCAACGAAAACTTCGCTCGCGAGGTCATGGAATTGTTCACCCTCGGGCGCGGCCACTACACGGAGGCCGACATCAAAGAAGCTGCTCGCGCCTTCACCGGCTGGGGTTTCAACGCCAAAGGCGAGTTTGTCTTTCGGCAAAACCAGCACGACCGCGGCGTCAAGACCGTGCTGGGCCGTACGGGCCGCTTCGATGGCGACGATGTGCTCGATATCCTGCTCGAGCAGCGCCAGACGGCCCGCTTCATCGCCCGCAAGGCGTATCGCTTCTTCGTCAACGACGAGCGCGTGCCCGACGAGCGCGTCCTCTGGCTGGCCGACCGCTTTTATGAGAGCGGCTACGACATCAGTCGCCTGCTCGACGACATTTTCACGGCCGAGTGGTTTTACGACGCCGAGAACATGGGCAACCAGATTAAATCGCCCGTTGTGCTGTGGGTGGGTATGCGGCGCGCATTACCCATGACTTTAGACGACCCTGAGGCGCAACTCCTGCTCCAGCGCGCTTTAGGACAGGTGCTCTTTCACCCGCCCAACGTGGCCGGCTGGCCCGGCGGCCGCGCCTGGATTGACGCCACCACCCTCATGCTGCGCCTGCGCTTGCCGCACCTGCTCGCCGCCGGCGATGCCATAGATCTCGGTGCCGACGATGATGACGACATCGCCATGGGCCAGGGCCGCGCCGGTCGCCTGCGCCGACGCCTCACCGCCGAACTGCACTGGGAGCCGCTCTTTGAGGCCTTCGCCCAAACGCCTGCCGACGACCTGCTGCCCGCGCTGGCCCAATATCTGTGGCAAACGCCCGCAACAGAGGAGCGCCTCGCCGTCGTGCGCAAACACATCAACACCAGCACGCGCGAACAACTGCTCCAGACAGCCACCTTGCAATTGATGGCGACACCGGAATACCAGCTGTGCTGACTCCCCCGACCTCCTTACTTCTATACTAACCGCATTTGCCATGCTCATCAAACGCCGCACCTTTTTGAAAACGGCCTCTCTGGCCGCTGCCTCGCTGTGGTTGCCGCGCTTTTTGCAAGCCCATGCGCGCCCTGGCGCCCTGCCCGTTCGCGGCAAGGTGCTCGTCATCGTGCAACTCAGCGGCGGCAACGATGGCCTCAACACCGTGGTGCCCGTGCGCAACGACGTCTATTACCGCGAACGCCCGCGCATCGCCATCAAAGCCGCCGACGCGCTGCACCTGACCGACGAAGCCGCCCTGCACCCGGCCCTTTCGGGTCTCAAACGCCTCTACGACAGCGGCGACGTCGCCATCCTGCACAACGTGGGCTATCCTAACCCCGACCGCTCTCACTTTCGCAGCATGGACATCTGGCACAGTGCCAGCCCCGCCCACGAATACTGGCACACGGGCTGGATAGGGCGCTACTTAGATGCCCAATGTCAGCCGCCACACCCCTGCTATGCGCCCGCCCTCGAACTGGGCGACGCCGTCGGATTGGCCCTCAAAGGCCAGCAGCGCAAGGGCATCGCCCTGCGCGAACCCGCCGAGCTGCGCGCTGCCACTCGAAGTGCTTACTTCGCCGAATATGCCGCTGCCGGTGCCAGCCTCGCCCACGACGACACGCCCATTGGGTATCTCCACAAAACCATGACCGATGCCATCGCATCGGCAGAGTACATCTTTGAAAAAAGCCGGGCCAAACCCTCCACCGCCAATTATCCTGACACGCCCATCGGCCGGCAACTGCGCACCGTGGCCTCGCTCATCCTGGGCGACGCCGACACCGTGGTGTACTATCTGTCGCTGGGCAGCTTCGATACGCACATCAACCAGCCCATGCAGCATCAGCGCCTGCTGGGCCAACTCGATGCTGCCCTGGCCGCCTTCGCTGCCGACCTCAAAGCACAGGGGCGCTGGAGCGACACGCTTGTCATGACCTTCTCCGAATTCGGGCGCCGCGTCGGCCAAAACGCCAGCGGCGGCACCGACCATGGCACAGCCAACCAGATGTTCTTCCTCGGCGGCGCGCTCCGACGCCAGGGCCTGCTCAACGCCCTGCCCAACCTGAGCGACCTCGACCAGGGCGACCTCAAATTCGACACGGACTTCCGTCAGGTATATGCGACCGTGCTCGAACGCTGGCTGGAGACCAAACACCAACCCATTCTGGGACAGGCATTTAGCCTGCTCGATTTTGTCTGAACCTCTATGCCCAGGCGTCAACGAACAACATCTCAGGCATAGGGAAGAGGGCATTTGTTTGCCTGCAACGGCAGAATTTTTACCCCAAAAGAAACCTGCCGGAACGGAATGGCTGCCGTACTTTGCGCCAAATCAACCGCTTACCACCCACCATGACCGTCAAATTCTGCGGCGCAGCGCGCGAAGTAACCGGCTCCTCCCACCTCATCACCCTCGACGATGGCTTCCAGATCCTGCTCGATTGCGGCCTCTACCAGGGGGGCGACGACGATGTGCAGGACAGCCCCGTGCAGGGCTTCAATGAAAAATGGCTCTTCGACCCTCGCAAGGTAGATTGCCTCATCCTCAGCCACGCCCATATTGACCACACGGGCCGCGTGCCCAAACTGGTGGCCGACGGCTTCCGCGGAACCATCTACGCCACGCACGCCACGCGCGACCTGTGCGCCATCATGCTGCTGGACTCGGCCAAAATCCAGGAATCCGACGCTTACCACGACAACAAACGCCGCCCGCCTGGCGCCCCCGAAAAGAAACCGCTCTATACGGCCGACGATGTGCATAAAGCCATGAACCGCTTCGCCGCTTTCGGCTACGAACAGTGGTTTTGGGTGCACCCGCACGTGCGCGTTCTCTTCCGCGACGCCGGCCACATCCTGGGCAGTGCCTCTGTAACACTTGAAATCCGGCAAGGCGACCGCACGGTGCGCTTGGGCTTCACTGGCGACATCGGTCGCCCACATCGCCCCCTCTTGCGTGACCCGCAACCCATGCCCGAAGTGGAATACCTCATCTGCGAAAGCACCTACGGCGACCGCGAACACGAAGCCGCCCCGGCCGAACTGGAGCACCTGTACCAGATCGTCCAGCGCACGTGTGTTGAGAAAAAAGGCAAGCTCATCATCCCCGCCTTCTCGGTGGGCCGCACCCAGGAGGTCGTCTATATGCTCGACCAACTGCAACACGCCGGACGCCTGCCCAAAGTGCCCGTATTCGTAGATAGCCCCCTGGCCGTGGACGCCACTGACGTCTTCCTCGACCACTTAGAATGCTTCGACCAGGAACTCCACCAGTACTTGCTTGAAAACGAAAACCCATTCGGATTCAAGGAATTGCAGTATATCCGCTCCGTTGAGGCCAGTAAGCAACTCAACCACATCCAGGAGCCCTGCATCATCATCGCCGCCTCGGGCATGATGAACGCCGGACGCATCCGGCATCACCTGTACAACAACATCGAAGACTGGCGGGCCACCTTCCTCATCATCGGCTATTGCGCCCCTGAAACACCCGGCGGACAGCTGCGCGCCGGCGCCAAAAGCATCGAAATTTTCGGCGAAAACAAACAAGTGCTGGCCGAAGTGGAGGTCATGGACTCCTTCAGCGCTCATGCCGACCGCACTGAAATGCTCCAGTTTCTGGAAAACCAGCGCACCTCCGTGCGCCAGATGTGGCTTACCCACGGCACCTTCGACCGCCAGCAAATCTGGCGCGATACCCTGCTGCAAAGCGGCTTCGCCGCTGTGGAGATTCCTTCGTTAGGGCAGGAGTACACGCTCTGATGGCGTGCGTGTCCTCAGGCCTGCGCCGGTGGCGTGTTGAAGTTCATCGGCGGCAGCTGCGGGTGCTCCGGCTCTTCAATCTTGCCAAATTGCATTTCGTACTTCTGGATGTTGTCCTTCAGGGCAAACAGCAGGCGCTTGGCGTGCTGCGGCGTCAGGATAATGCGCGACTTCACGCGCGCCTTGGGCACGTTGGGCATCATACGAATGAAATCCACCACAAACTCAGCGTTCGAGTGGGAAATGATGGCCAGATTGGAGTAAATGCCTTCTGCCACGTCTTCGGGCAGCTCAATGTTCAGCGTAGGTTGTGGATGGGCGTTATCCGGCATGGTGTCAAGTGTATTTTTTTTAAAAATAAAAAACCAGTCTCCTTGCGCAGGCGCCCAATCGCTGCTCAAAACGCCGCCTCAGCACAAACGTGCGCATTAACGGCCTTCTCGCCAGCCTGGGCGCCCCAAAAGCGCGGGCAAAGGTAAAGCGAAAAACCGCCCTCAGCGCATTCGAGCCTCTCGTCTCGAATGCCCTTGTTTCCAGAGTTTTGCTCAGCCTCGACCGGTTCAGGGAAAAGCCACAGAAATATAGCGTCTGGCAAGGCCAAACCTCGCCGGTGCTGGGTTCGCAGCAAAAAACATTTGTACCTTAGAGGGCTTCCTGGTGGCTTCACGGTAGAAAAACCATTCGTGCATTTGTTGGGGCTATTAAAAAAGCTATTGCGCCTTATGGCAGAAGAGGTACCGCAGGAACACGGTTTTGCCTATTTTTGCTCAAAATTTTGCCCTTATGACGGATTGGACATCCCGGCTGATGAAGCGTCCCGACCTGCCTCAGGTGGTGGAACACCTGAATGCTCTGCTGGCCGACGAGCAGCGGCGGCGTCAGGCGTTTCGCCAGTGGGTTACACCGGGCGTAAAGGCCGAATTCATCAGCGGTGAGGTGGTGCTGCATTCACCGGTGAGGCGGCGGCATTGGAAAGTGGTGGACTTGTTGTCGCGGCTTTTGAGTATTTACACCAGCGTTCGCCAGTTGGGCGTTGTGGGTACGGAG
>CAZYEV010000096.1:0-23135 GCA_964646615.1 uncultured Saprospiraceae bacterium | reverse complement strand
ATTGTAGACTTTCTCGGCATTTTCCTCGAAGCGGTATCCGTTGTACCAGTACCGGAGTTTGTCGAGGAGTGCCTGTCGGGAGAGTTTGTTTTGGGTAGCGGCTATTTGGATTTCGTCGGCGAAGTTGTCTTCCAGTTCCTGTTGGGTGTATCCGAGCATGGTGGCGAAGGCCGGGTGCATGCTGATGTCTTGCAGGTTGTTGAGACCGGAGAAGATGCCGACTTTGGAGAATTTGCTCACGCCGGTGAGGAAGACTAATTCGAGCTGGTGGTCTGTGTTTTTGAGGATGGTGTAGAACTCTTTGAGTTGGTCTCGGGCTTCTACGGCTTTTGCCATGTCTTTGCCCAGGTGGAGGATGACGGGCGCGTCGTATTCATCAATGAGGACGACGACTTTGCCTTTAGAAGCCAGCCGGGAGATGAGGTATTCAAACCGTTGGCTGGGTGTGCCCTGGGCGGGGGGGAGACCCGCTTGTTCGATGAGAATATTCAGGCGGGCGTTAAGGGCTTCGGACAGACTGATTTCCGGGTAGCCGATGCCTGTGAGGGTGATGCGGATGACCGGATGTTTTTTGCTCCAGTCCCAGTGGTCTTCAATCCACAGTCCCTGGAACAGTTCGCGGCTGCCGGAGTATAGTTCCGCCAGCGTGGACAGGGTCAGGGACTTTCCGAAGCGACGCGGGCGTGAGAGGAAGAAGGCGCCCGGTGTCTGGCAAAGTTGATAGATATATCGCGTTTTGTCCACGTACTTGAAGCCGTTCTCGCGGATTTTCCGGAAGTCCTGCAGCCCGATGGGAAGTTTTTGAAGTGCCATATTACCCTCGTTTCCTGGCAAAGGTATGTAAGGGCGCTCTGTTGCATTTTTGAAAAGCGGCTTTCTTGCGTCGCTGTTGAAGACGGGAGCCGGGTTTTCGCGTATTGCTCTGCCGGTGTACTGCGCGGAGGTCTGGATGTGCGACAGGCAACCTGCCTAAAGGCAGTCGCGCCAACGCGGATGGAAAAAATCCAACAGGACACTCGATTTTTGCACTATGCAAATGCAGCCTTTTCTCCTTGTCTTCGCCGTTTTAGCGGCGCTTTGTCTGTCTAAGCAGGCGATGAGTCAGACGACCACGCGCTTTCCCGATATTGCTCTGGGCCAGTGGCGCCAGCATCTGCCGTGGCAACGCGCCGCCTTTGTGGCGCAGAGCGAAAGCAAAGCCTACCTGGCCACCGAATGGGCCGTCGTAGAGGTGGATAAGGCCGAACGCACACCGCGCTTTATTACGCGCGTAGAGGGACTGAGCGACGCTGGCATCGAGCGCATCGGCTTCAACCGGGCCACCCGTTCGCTACTGATTGTTTATCAGAACAGCAACATAGACCTCTGGCGGGCCGATAACGGTGCAGTGCGCAATGTGCCCATTATCGTTCTTAACCGTCAGCTCGTAGGCGATCGAAAGGTTTACGACATCGCTTTTGACGGCGCCTTTGCCTATCTGGCCTGTGGCTTTGGTGTTCTGAAACTCAATTTGGAGCGTGCTGAAGTGGTGTTCACGACGTTTACAGATGCGGTCGTGCGCACGGTGGAGGTACATCAAGGCTATCTGTATGCCAGCACAGCAGAGGGCTTTTTTCGGCTGCCGCTCAACGACGCTAACCCGGCCGACTTTGGACGCTGGGAGGCGCTTGGGCTCCTGCAAGGACTGCCGCAAGGTTTTGCCGCCGGCGATATGGTCTCGTATAAAGGCCTGCTTTTCATGGGCTTGGGTCGGGCCTTGTGCCGCTACGATGGCACTAAGTTAGACACTATTGGCTGGCATCCTGAATTTGACGTCTCTTTTCTGACCGCTGAGGGAGCAGGTCTGGTGATTGGGCGTCGCCGGGGCTTCAATGGCAACATTCAATACATGGGCGGACCGTTTGATGGCCCTTACGAGATCCACTGGGTCTGCGATGCTACTAATCCGCTTTATTGCATCGAAGACGGTACGCGCCGTTTCTGGATAGCCGACAACAAGGACGATTTCCGCTACTACGACGTGGCTTCGGAGAAGTGCGATCGCTTCCGCTACAATTCGCCTTATCGGGAGGGTATATCCGAAATCGAAGTCTCGCAAGGGCGCGTATTCGTTGCTACCCCTGGTAACGAGCAAACCCTGGCGCCGCTGTACAACCGCGCTGGCCTATACATCCAGGAGCCCGATGGCCAATGGACGCGCTTCTACGAGGGTACCAACCCCGAACTCGTACCGTCGGATAGCCATGTGGACTTGTGGCGCGTGGCCGTGCATCCGTTCGTGCCCAACAAGTTTTACATTGGTAGCTTCTGGGGCGGCTTAGTGGAGGCCACGGGCGTCGGCCAGCCGGCCAAAGCATACACCCAAAACAACTCCATACTTCAAAGTGCTGGCATTGCGGGCGCCAACCGAACGGCCATCGGCGGCCTGGCTTTCGACGGCAACGCCAATCTGTGGATCAGCAATTACAGCGCTCCACAGCGGCCCATCGCTGTGTTGAAGGCCGATGGAACGCTGCGCAACTTCACCGCTCCAGTCAACAACCTGCTGCAAGTCGCCGTGGACCGCAATGGCTACAAATGGTTTGTTGTCGGCTTCAATGGCGGTCTGCTGGTGTACGACAGCGGAACCAACATAGACGACCCTGCCGACGACAACTATCGGCAGATAACGACCGCCAACAGCGTATTACCCACCAATACGGTCAACTGCATCGCCGTGGACCTGGACGGCGATGTCTGGGTGGGCACCATCCAGGGTATTGTCAGCTTCCAGTGCGGCGCCAATGCCCTCCGAGACATCTGCCGCGGTACGCGCCGCATCGTAACGGTGGATGGCTTCAATGGCTACTTGCTCGAAAACGAGTCCGTGCAGACCATCGCCGTAGATGGTGCTAATCGCAAATGGGTGGGCACCACCAATGGTATTTTTGTACTCTCGCCTTCCGGCGATGCGCAAATAGCCCGCTTCACGGCCACGAATAGTCCGCTGTTAGACAACAACATCCGCGATATCGCCATTGACCACACCACGGGTGAAGTCTGGATAGCCACTAACAAGGGCCTTATCTCGTACCGCGCCGACGCCACTCAGGGTGGTTCTGTGCATAGCGACAAACCCTACGCCTACCCCAACCCGGTGCGCCCCGACTACGATGGCCCCATCGCCATTTACGGCCTGGCGCGCGATGCTAACGTAAAGATTACCGACGTGGCGGGCAACCTCGTCTATGAGGGCCGAGCCGTAGGTGGGCAGGCCATCTGGAACGGACGCGATTATTTGGGGCGCCGCGTGGCCAGTGGCGTTTACACCGTCTTTGCCACCAGCACCCGCTCGTTAGAAAAGCCGGAGGGCGTGGTGGTGAAAATTGTCCTTCTTCATTGAGAATAGCCCATCCGAAGTCTTCAGAACCTCTTGCACAGCCCAAGCCCATTGCAGGCAAGGCGTTGCACCCTAAATCTGTCATCAGCCGCTGGCGCAACCCTTCGCGCTTTCGGGCTGTTAGAAAGACGTTATTTTTGCATGCCTTTTTGCGCAGGCGCTATGAACGAAGAAAATAAGACGGAGGAAACTTTTGTCAACCCTATTGACAAGGACAAAGTGGCGGAAAATCCCGGTCTGCTGCCTTATGCCCACACGGCAGGAAGTGCTGTTATTCGCCCTGAAGATAAAGGCCGTATTCGCGGCAATGCTATGTTGGCCATGTACGACCAGACGGAGCGCCAGATGGACCAGCTGCGCCAGCAAATGGAAACGCTCATGCAGCAGGCCAGAGACCTGAAAAAGCGGGTGGACATTTCAGAAGCCATTTACCAGGCCGATATCCTCTTCCAGCCCGTCATTCATCACGTCTATTACCTGTATGCGCGCAAGAGCGACGGAAAGCACTTGCTGTCGTTGGTGTCGCCCGAAGAATGGGGCAGCCGCGCGCCCTATGAGCATTTAGCTACCGTGCGCCTGTTGGGCGACCACACATGGGAAGTGCTGGAGTAAACACCTCATTTTTCAAACCACTCCTCACGCCAGCGCCGTACCGGCATGCGGTCTATCGGGTACCAGTTGCCCCACCAGTCGAAGTACTCCAGATTGTGGAAGTTGAGCTTGTAGTCAAACTCACTGGGCAGGTCATAGACGAAGCCCGGGTAGTAGTATTTCTTGCCTAAAAAGCGCGCATACTCAATCTCAAGCAGCATGGTGTAGATGCCCAGGCTGCGCCAGGCTTCATTAGGGTCGTGAATGCAATAGTTGCCCGCCATGCTCTCGTGGCCTATGTGGAAGAAGCTGGTCGCCACCAACTGGTTGTGCTTAAAAACGTCAAACTCAACTCCAAGGCTCGGCATCAGGTGGCTCCAGGCGCTGAAAAAGCCATAAATCGAAGCCGGGCGGTTGTGCTGAAAACGCGAAGCGTGCAGGTCAAATAGCCGCTCATGGTGCTTGAGTATCTGAAGCGGGCGACGCAGCACGCGCAAATCGGCATTGCGGCGCAGGCATTTGCGCTGACTTTTGCTCAGCTGGAAACCATCTAAGCGAATGCGCAGCACAACGACCCGGCACACCCGCCCGCGCCATTCCCACCAATTGCGCCGGAAGAACAGGTCCGACCAGTAGCACCAGCCATCTTCGCAAAAACGGTCAAACACCATGGGGTCGAGCATCTGCATCGGCAGATACTCCTCAATGTGTCGGGGATTGAACGAGATATCCCGCAAAATGGGCAAAGACCTGGCGTGCACGTGCGGGGCTTTTTTAAATGCTGCTGCGAAGTTAGGCGGGGAAGAGAAAATGAAAAATGAAAAGTGAAAAATGAGCAACAAAACGCTCGTGGGAGGTGCAGCGAATGCGAGGGCCTGCTATTTCAGGCGCTTCGCTCTCCGGTTCAAATTTCTAAATTTCCCTTTACCCAGGCTTCGAGTTGTGGGATGGTCCAGGCGTCGTCGGCGCTAAAGGCGCCGCTGCGTGTTCGGCGCAGGTTGCTCAAATAGGCGCCACTGCCCACGGCGGCGCCCAAATCGGCGGCTAAAGAGCGGATGTAAGTACCCTTGCCACACACCACGCGAAAGTCGCATTGAAGGCCCTGCGCATAGTCGGGAAACAGGCGAATCGGCGCGCCCTTTTGGCTGAGCAGTACCGGTCCGCTCTCGGCCTCTTCGGGTAATATGGGACGCAGTGTCCCCACCTCAAACACATCCACGCGCACGCGGCGTGCTTTGGGAGGCGGTTCATCGCCTCGGCGCGCGTTTTTGTACAGGCGGCGGCCGTCCACTTTAATGGCTGAAAATATCGGTGGTGTTTGCTCGATGTCGCCCACAAAGCGTTGGGCGGCCGCCTGTATCAGGGTGTCGGTCAAATGTCCGGTTGGATATGTTGCGTCAATGGGCCGCTCGCGGTCGTGTGAGGGCGTCGTAGCCCCGAAAGTCAGCGTGCCTGTGTACTCTTTTTCGTCGGCCTGCAGTTGCTCAATGAGCGAAGTGGCTTTGCCCATACACAGCACCAACAGCCCTGTGGCCAACGGGTCCAGCGTACCGGCGTGGCCAATCTTAAGCCGCCGCAGGCCCAATCGCCGCGTAATCAGGTAGCGCAGTTTATTTACCACGTCGAATGACGACCAGCCCAGCGGCTTATCCACCGTCAGGATGGCGCCCTCCGGGAATGGCTCCGGAAAGGCGCTCCCAGGCGCCAGCAGCGGAAAAGGCAGTGCAACAGGCATTTTCATGCGGCAAAAATAGGGCTGCTCGCGCGCCCTACTCGTTTTCCATCAGCGAGCGCAAATACCGCACGGTGTTGCGTCCCCAGTCGGGGTGCAGCTCAGAGGCCGGGCGAAAAGTGTTAAACTTGCGCTCGGCTACTCCCACCATTTCGCGCGCTTTCTGCTTGTCGCCGCCCCACATGCGCGGGGTGAAGTATAAGTTGGACGCGCGCTGCACATATACCCGAGGATTATCGGGATTGAGCTGCTGAGCCTTGTCGAGCATATCGTCGGCTATGCGTCCGTACCGTGCACCATTAAGCATGGGATTGAGCCGCACGCGCATAGAGGCGGCCATGCTTTTGAGCAGCGTAATCTCAGGGTCATTGGGCTGTAGCGCATCGGCGCGCGCGATGAAGCGCTCGGCTTGCTCGCTGTAGCGCTTCTGCTGCGTTTTGTTTTCTTCAAAATTAAAGGCCTGGATGTAGCAGAGCGCGGTGTAATACAGCGGCAGCCATTGCTTCGGCTCTGCCTGGGCGATGCGCTCAAAGGCATTGGCGCGCGCTACCCACTCCGAGGCGATGTAGAGCGTGTCTAAGCCCGCCAGATACTTTTGCATGGCTTGATAATAGGTGTCAGCATTTGTTGACTGGCTCCAGACAACAGGCGCGAGGGCGAAAGACAGGAGGAGGAACAAGGTTTTTTTCATGATGACAAAACGTTTTTTAAAGTGTTGAAGTTGAATGGCTTACTGGGTTGGTTCAGGGCAAAGCCCTGGGAATAAGCTAGATGGGTGCGAGGCGGGAGCCTTGCACAGGGCGTTCAAAAGTTTTCCAGGACTTCCCGGCGTCGGTCGGCGCCCCAGTTCAGGAACAGGCCGGCGAAGAAGAAGCGCCGTGCGGGTGGCGTGATGGCTTGGCGTGGCTGCCTATCGGCGCCAGCTTTTTGGCGAATAAGAACGCCTCACTACCCCCGCTTTCGGGTGCCTGGGTGAAGTCTGGTTTCCGGCACATTAATGCAGAAAGTACAGCCTCAGCTGAGCGTAATTGATCTTGATGGCGGCGGGGCGCCTTTGGTGTTCTTACAATTGCTGCTGCCTCGCACAGGCTCCCACATACGCCAGAGAAATGCGCGCCACGCCTTTCGGTGGTAAAGGCGAAATGCCCATCGAGGTCGGCGGTCGCACCATCGTAGGTGCCGATCAACCACACCGATGCGCCCGGCAAGGCCTCACCGGTAGCGCGATCGGCCACCTGACCGCGAATGTGCGTCGTCTGGGCGTTGACTATCGGCTCAAAGGCGCAGAAAAACATCCCAAAGGCGATGGCAGCGGGCAATCCAAGCCCACCCCACCACACGGAAACAGGTAGGGAAAACATAGCGAACGGTAGCGGCTAAACTTGTTTAGCCTTCGGTTTTTAAATTTTCATGCTTCGATTTTCACTCTTCACCCTTAAAGTACCCCTGAAGCGCCTCGTAAAACCGCTCGAAAGCTTCCACGCCAGCTGGCGTAATGCGGCAGGTCGTCAGCGGGAAATTGTTCCGAAACGACTTGTGCACTTCGATGTAGCCGGCTTCCTGCAGCTTGCTTATCTGGGCACTCAGGTTGCCGGCCGTGGCTTCGGTCTTTTCTTTCAGCTCATTGAACTCGGCTTCCCGCACCACCATGAGGTACGACATGATGGCCAATCGCAGTTGCGACAGCAGCAGAGGGTCTAACTTATCGTACATGACTTCTACGGTATTCGCGGTGGAGCATGATGCCGGGAACCAGATAGGCCAACACAGTGGCAAGCGCCAGCACCAGATTGCCGTCTTGAGGCGCTATGAAAAAGCACACCGCGGCGCCTATCCACTGCACCAAAGCGCCCCAACGCAAAGGTGCAAACTGCAGCATCAGGCCGGAGAGAAACGTAGCAAATGCCGATAAAATCAGCACCAACGGTGCCGGTGAAAGGCGGTTCTGGGTCGCAAAAAACAGCGCCAGCACTAAGCTGAGTACAAAGGCGCCCCAAACCCAGCTGTACCACATGCGCACCATATTCTCCGGGCGCCCCGAACGGCCGTGACGCCATTCGTAAAGCATGGCTATCAGACCGCCAATGGTGGGCAATATCCCCCATACTGCCCAGGGCGCGCCAAAATCCGTCGAGCGCCACAAGTACCATTCCGTTACGGCGCTTACGGGGACGATGACTCCCCAAAGCATGAAATGGAAACCGTCTTCTTGCGCGCTCTTCTTAGCCACATCAATGACCTGGCGAATAACTCGCATGCTCTCCTTCGGGTCGAGGAGGTCTTTTTCTGTTCCTTCGTTTAACATGACTTGCTGATTTTGAACGTTTTAAAAAGAAAGTGTCGTTGGCTTGCGTTTCAAACCTGATGCAAAGGTAAAGTGATTTAAAATATAAATTACTTTTTTCGATAAAAAATTTTATCATCTGGGTTTTTACGCGGGTGGAGGAGTATGGCCGGTTGGGCTACATTTGTGGGGTGAATTTGCCCTTTTTCATCGCGTGGCGTTTGATGCGTTCGGGCAGCAAGGCCCAGTCGCGTGTTATTGTGCGCATTGCTTCGGCAGCGGTGGCGCTGAGCGTGGCGGTTATGGTTACGGCGTCGGCGTTAGTGTCGGGTTTCAAGACCGAGATTAGCCGCAAGATTTTTGAGTTTTGGGGACACCTGCACCTGACCGATCGCAGCTACTTGCTCACCTACGAGCCGCATCCGGTGCGACGCGACATGCCTTTTTACGCCCTTTTAGATACGCTAAGTGGCATTGTGTACACGCCGGCTGATGCGGTATCTTCGGCGCCGGTGCGTTCGCGCGGCGGCATCCGGCACGTGCAGGTTTTCGCCCTCAAACCGGGTATTATCCGCACCGACAACGCCTTAGAGGGCATCTTGCTCAAGGGCATCGGTCCCGATTTCGATTGGGCCAATCTGAGGCCCTACTTGCAGGAAGGGCAGCCCATAACGCTCAACGACTCGGTGCCTTCGCGCGAAATCATCCTCAGCCGCCAGACGGCCGACCGCCTCGAGGTGGGCGTAGGCGATAAGTTCGTCGTGCATTTCGTCAAGAACAATGCCCAAACTCGACGACTTTTCCAGGTGTGTGGCATTTACAAGACGGGGCTGGAGGAATACGACCGCAAGTTTGCCCTTTGCGATATCCGCGTCGTGCAGGAGTTGCTCGGTTGGTCGGAGGACGAGGTAGCCGGCTTCGAGGTGTGGTTGGACGACGTGCGCGACATGAACCTGTACGCCGAATACCTGTACGACGAGGTGGTGCCTTCGGAAATGCTTGTGCTGACCGTACGCGAGAAGTTCCCGGCCATCTTTGAGTGGCTCCAATTGCAGGACTACAATGAGGTAGTCATCTTTCTGCTCATGCTGGCGGTAGCCATTGTAAATATGGTAACGGCGCTGCTGGTGCTGGTGCTGGAGCGGGCCAATATGATCGGCATCCTGAAAGCACTGGGGGCCACCTCGGGGCGCATTCGGCAGATATTCCTCTATCAGGCGGCATTCATCACAGCCAACGGCCTGTTTTGGGGCAACCTCATTGGGCTGGGCTTCTGCTATTTGCAAGACCGCTATCGCTTCATTACGCTCAACGAGGCGGATTACTATCTTTCCTATGCACCGGTGCACGTGCAGTGGCCTGTTTGGGCGGCGCTCAATGTGGGTTTTTTGCTCTTAGTGCTGGTCTTCCTCGTGCTGCCTTCTTACGCCGTAGGTCGGGTATCGCCTGTTAGAGTGATCCATTTCAGGTGAAAAAGGGCTTTAAGTAGGCTTATTATGCGTAGAGGTGAGGGCCCTTTGACCTGAAAGATCTGCCCAAATAGCAGACACGAAAATCGGCTTTGCTTATTTTTGCCCAAAAACCATTTCTTCACTTCCTTAACCATCTGGCCATGAAAAGAAAGAAGCCCCCCGCGCTCCGCTCTCCGCACGACCAATACATGCGCCTGGTGCTCGGCATCTTGCTCGTTGTTCGCGAAGCCCTGCAGGTATTCCTGCCCGCCAAACAGGTCGAACTCTTAGACCTGAACACCCTCCAACTCTCCTCCGAAAGCCACATCGGAGACGACCTCAAAGAGTCCGCCTCCGACGTCGTCTATACCTGCCAGACCAAAGACGGCAAACCTGTGCGCATCTGCCTGCTTTTTGAGCACAAAAGCACCAGCACCGGGCGCTACATCTACGTGCAACTGGGCCGATACCTGCTCGGCATCCAGGAAAAGGACATCCGCCAGGGTCTCGAGCACTTCACCCTGACCATCCCGGTGCTCATCTACCACGGCGAGCAGCCCTGGGAAGTGCCGCCGCTGCGCGAACAGTATGGCGATGTTTCCGAGGAGTTGGAGGGTTACATTCCGCACTTCGACATTGTGTATGTGAACGTGCAGGCGCTGAGCGATGAGACCATCGAGCAGATGCATCGTTTTCAGTTGCTGCGCGACGTGCTGCTGGCGCTCAAGCATGCGCGCGATGAGGGGTATTTGCGCGTTTATTTCCAGCGATGGGCTATATTTGTGCCGCAGGGTGCGGATGAGGAGGTGTTGCTGCACCTGTTTGAGGTAACGTTTGTGTATTTGCAACAATCATCCACATTATCGAAGGAGGAGGTTATGAATATGATTCAGACATTGCCGCCGCCGTTGGAGCAGCGGGCCAAGACCACTTACGAGCAAATCCTGGAGGAAGGCATTGAAAAAGGCTTTAAGCAAGGCTTTGAGCAGGGTATCAAGCGAGGTATCGAACAAGGTATCGAGCAAGGTATCGAACAAGGCATCGAACAAGGCATCGAGCAAGGCATCGAGCAAGGCATCGAGAAGACCCTGACGGCTTTCATGCGCAAAAATCCCGACTGGAGCGATGAGCAGTTAGCGGCTGTTTTTGAGGTTCCGTTGGATAGTGTGCAGAAAGTGCGGCGCTTGCTATTGTCTTCCGAATGAGTGCTTTTCAAAAGGAGATCTTATGAACCAGAGCCAGCTTTTGCCGCCGTTGGAGCAGCGGGCCAAGACCACCTACGAGCAAATCCTGGAGGAGGGCACTGAGAAAGGCTTTAAGCAAGGCTTTGAGCAGGGTATCGAGCAAGGTATCGAAAAGACCCTGACGACTTTCATGCGCAAAAATCCTGACTGGAGCGATGAGCAGTTGGCAGCCGTTTTTGAGGTTTCGCTGGACATTGTGCAAAAGGTGCGTAAACTGCTCTGAAATTCATTTCAAACAGGCATTTTTTGGGGTGTTGACCTCCTTTATTCATGAGGAGTCATTCTGCCTCCCTGCATAAGATGAGGTGTGTTCATGTTCTGCCTGTTTATCCGATGTGTTGGGAGGTTGGAGCGAGGAGATGAGCCTGCCAGGACGCAACAATGCTACCAGAGGAAGGAGTATTCCCGATTGGTCTATAAAAGGTCAGTTCGTGTTTGCCCTGGCGCGGGTTAAGTGCATTTGCGCTGAACTCTTTGGAGATTGCTGCGACGCATCGGTCCTGAATACCTACTTTTGCCCCGCTTCTCCTTTTCAACAAAAAAATCACCTCTACACAGTCCATGTCCAAAGTGCTCATCATTGGCGCCGGCGGTGTCGGTCGCGTAGTGGCCTATAAATGCGCGCAACACCGCGATGTTTTTGGCGACATTATGCTGGCCAGTCGCACCAAAAAGAAATGCGATGCTATTGCCGACGCTATTTACCGCAAGTACGGCGGTCGGAAGATTAAAACGGCTCGCTTAGACGCTGACTATCCAGAGCAGACCATCGCGCTCATTCAAAAATTTAAGCCCGATCTGGTTATCAATGTGGCCCTTCCTTATCAGGATTTGCCCATCATGGACGCCTGCTTAGAAACCGGTGTGCACTATTTAGACACGGCTAATTATGAGCCGAAAGACGTGGCCAAATTCGAGTACTCCTGGCAGTGGGCCTATCGCGAGCGATACCAGCAAAAAGGCGTCATGGCTTTGCTGGGCTGCGGCTTCGACCCTGGCGTTACGGGCGTCTTCACAGCCTATGCGGCGAAGCATTATTTTGATGAAATCCACTACTTAGACATCGTAGATGCCAATGCGGGTAGCCATGGCAAGGCGTTTGCCACCAATTTTAACCCTGAAATCAACATCCGCGAAGTAACGCAGCGCGGCAAGTACTGGGAAAACAGTCAGTGGTTGGAAACCGAGCCGCACGCCATCTGGAAGGACATCAACTACCCCGAAATCGGCCCGCGCCGCTCGTACCTCATCTACCACGAAGAGTTGGAAAGCTTAGTGAAAAACTTCCCAACCCTCAAGCGCGCCCGCTTTTGGATGACCTTCAGCGAACAATACCTTACACACCTGCGCGTCATTCAGAACATTGGTATGGCCAGCATTGAGCCCATCCGCTATAAAGGTGTGGATATCGTGCCTTTGCAGTTTCTGAAGGCCGTGCTGCCGCCGCCGGAGAGCCTGGGCGAAAATTACACGGGCTTTACCAGTATCGGTTGCCGCATTCGGGGCATTAAGGACGGGCGAGAGCGCACCTATTATGTATGGAATAACTGCTCGCACCAGGCCGCTTACGAAGAAACGGGCACACAGGCCGTGAGCTACACAACAGGCGTGCCAGCCATGATCGGCGCGCGCCTCATGCTGCAAGGCATCTGGAGCGGCAAGGGCGTGTTTAATGTGGAAGAGTTCGACCCCGACCCGTTCATGGAGCGCCTCAACTTAGACGGTCTGCCCTGGCACGAGCAGTTCGATATTGACCTGGAAATGGACTGACGGCTTCTTATGCGCATCTTGCTGGTTGAAGATGAAAAGTCGCTTCGCGAAGGGCTGCAGCTCAACTTAGAATTGGAGGGTTACGAAGTCGTCAGCACCGGCAACGGTCGCCAGGCGCTGGAGCTGTTTGCTGCTCAGCATTTCGACCTGCTGCTCCTGGACGTCATGCTGCCCGAAGTGGACGGCTTTAGCATCGCCGAACAGGTGCGCCTGACCAATACCGAAGTGCCTATCCTGATGCTCACGGCCAAAGACTTGGCGCAAGACCGCATTATGGGCCTGAAACGCGGGGCCGACGATTACCTGACCAAGCCGTTTCATCTGGAGGAACTGCTGCTGCGCATCAGTAAACTGCTTAAGCGCAGCCAGCGCGCTCAGGGTGAAATGCCCGATACCTATTCGTTTGGCGATAACACCGTCAACTTCGCCACCTTTGAGGCTACCAACTGGCGCGGTGAGCGGCTGATACTCACCAAAATGGAAGCCCAACTGCTCAAACTCTTCGTCGAGCGCAAGGGTGAGGTGGTTAGCCGCCAGCAAATCCTGCAGAGTGTGTGGGGCTACGACGTGTATCCCACCACGCGCACGGTGGATAATTTCATCCTGGCCTTTCGCAAGTATTTCGAGCGCGACCCTAAGCATCCGCAGTTTTTCCATTCTGTGCGCGGTGTAGGGTACCGGTTTACCGATTGAGCCGATCACCGCTCTCCGGAAGGCGCTCCTCCACCTGACGCAAACGCTCGCGGCACCACTGAATAAGCCGCTGCGCCCGTTCGATATAGGCGGCCAGATCGTCTATGCGCACCGTTTCCTGCTGCAGAGCCAGTACGATTTGCTGCAGTTCAGCATAAGCCTCTTCATAGGTGGTAGGTATTTCTTGAGCCTCTTTCATTTTTCAAACCATACCGGCTCGCGATTGTCGGGCGAGCCGTTGTAGTTGATGAAAATTTCCTCGCCCGGCTCGATGTCGCGCAGAGCATAGATTTCAATGGCCTGATTTTCAAAGTCCATGCCATAGTCGGCATTAGGTTCATAGGAATGGTTGTACAGCGAGCCATAGCCCAGCGCGAAGGCGTACCATTCACCGTCATTGCCCCAGTCGAAATAGTAGTCGTCCAGGATTGTCTGGCGAATAGCGGCCAATTGGGCTTTTGGGAAGAGCAACACCGGGCATATCTCGATGAGCGACCCTTCGGCCAGAGGAGCGGCGGCAAATACGCCGGAGCCATGTACCGCTGATGGAGCAACGAAAATAGGAGCTTGCAGTAACGACATAGCGTTTTTACGAGCGTCTTTAGGCCGGGTCAGTTCGGCATATTGCGTAACTTTTCGGGTTTTAGTACGACGATAACGCCATCCCGAATGTCAATGTGGCCTTCACTTTTGAAGTCGGTAAGTGTTCGGATGAGCGTCTCTTTGGCCGTGCCAGCCATGGCGGCCAGGTCTTCGCGCAGCATGTTGATCTCGCGGTAGCCCTGGTCAAAAAGGTGCACCACAGTAGTGGCTACGCGCTTGCGCACAGAGTTGTAGGCCAGGTCAATGAGCTGTTGCTCCTGGTCAGTCAGATGGCCTGCCAGTAGCTTGATAAAGCGGGCGTTGACGTCGCGATGCCCGTAGACCAGCGCAAAAAAGTCGTCCTTAGGGATCATGCGTACGCTGGTGTCTTCCAGGGCTGCTGCCCCCTCCTGGTACTTGTCGTCGCGCAGCAGGGCCAGGTAACCCAGAAACTCACCCGGGCCGGCGATGCGGAGGATGAACTCTCGGCCTTCGTCATTGGTTTTGAACAACTTAACGCTGCCCTTTTCGATGTAAAAAAGCCAGCGCGGAAATTCTCCTTCCTGAAATAGCAGGTCTTTTTTGCGATAGTGGCGCACTTCGCGGTCTTCCGACAGGCGCTGAATGGCCTCCATGGCCCGCGCTTCATTGATGAAATGCTCCAGCCCTCCGCCGCTCTGGCGGTTGGCGGCTTCGCGCAAGCGCTCGTGCTTCTTCAGGCGCGCCTCGATGGTTTGAAGCAAAACCGTGTCGTCAAAAGGCTTCACAATGTAATCGTCGGCACCCAACGACATGCCCTTGCGGAAATCGCTCTTCTCTGCCAAAGCTGTCAGAAAAATAAAAGGAATGTCAGCCGTTGCCACGTTGCGGCTCAAAATGTGCAGTACGCCAAAGCCGTCCAGCTCCGGCATCATAACATCGCACAGAATCAGGTCAGGGCGCTCCGCAATGGCTTTCTCCACGCCCTTCTTGCCGTCTTCGGCACTCAGCGTTTGATAGCCGCTCAGAGACAGGATTTCGCACAAATTCTCACGAACGTCAGCGTGATCTTCGATGACAAGGATTTTCTTCTTCATGGCCGGTTTTGTTTTCGGCGATAAAAGTACAGCGACTGCCCGAATAGCATAACCTTCGCCGCGTTCTGAAGCGATGGCTACACCTGTAGCAGGTGCGTTGATGTAAATCACTATCCCGTTTGTTTGTCATCATCCGGCGCCTTTGCCACCTCAGAGCACCTTTGTGCACGAACAAGACTTAATACCCTATCGTCCTTCTCTCTCGAAAAAAAACGTACACAATTATGAATGTTTTCGCTCCGGTTTCGACTATTATGGTTACCGATCTGGTTACCGTTAATCCTGAAGCAACACTGCGTGAAGTGAAAGAAATCTTCGATAGCCATTCATTTCACCACATTCCAGTGGTTAACTTTCGAAAAATCGTCGGTATTGTTTCGCGCACCGATTTCGACCGCTTTGTTGGTGGATTGAAACGCAATAATGAGTCCTTAGACGCCTTAGACAATACTCACGTAGAGGAGATCATGACTAAAGGTCTGGGCAAATTGGAGCCGGATGACCGCATCAATGTCGCGCTGGAAATTTTTAGCAAGAATTGGTTTCACGCGCTGCCAGTAGTCCAGAACGACGAACTGGTGGGTATCGTAACGACGCAGGACATCATTCGCGCCCTGCTCAACGAGAAACCCAAAGAGCCGCACATGGTTTACGAGGATCTGTAAAAGAGCGGTGCGTTTGACCACATACTTCAGCGAGTATTCTTTTGAGGTAAAGCAAAAATATGCACCCAAAATCTTCACCCGACGGTGAGCATAAAATCAAAAGTACCATGACTACCATACAAGTAATCGGCATGGGCGATGCCCGAATGCGGCGCCTGAGCGAGCAGGTGAAGCAGGCAATGGCCGAGTGCGCCCTGGCAGGAGAGGTCGAAGAGGTGTCTGAATATAATCGGGTGCTGGCCAGCGGCGTGTTGCGCACCCCTGCGTTGGTGGTAGATGGACACATCCTGGTAGAGGGCGCCGCACCGTCAGTGGACGAACTCAAAGCAATCTTGAGCGATCGGCAGCTTTTGAGTTGCAAGCTGTATCGCATGAAGCGCATCCTCATCGGCGTTGATCTCAGCCCGGCTTCCGAAAATGCCGTTGTCTTTGCCTGCCATTTGGCCCGCCTGTTGGGCGCTAATATGGAGGTCGTTTATGTCATGGATAGCATCTTCGAAGGCGTCAAAGCGTCGTCTTCGAGCTTTCTATCCAGCTATCGAAAGACTATGAAGGAGGAGCTGGATGCCTTCATCCGCCGCGTTGCTCAGCAGAGCAATGTAGAGTGCGTGCCCGAAGACGACATCCTCGGCGAGGAACGCGCCCCGGGTACTCCATTGCCGCGTATGCGTGCCCAGATAGCCTTCGGCTTTCCAGAAAAGGCCCTCAGCGACCTCTCTGAGCGCGCCGATCTCTTAGTTTTGGGCGCCACCGGACGCGGAGGCCTTGTGCGCAAATTGTTCGGCTCGGTGAGTATCGAGGTCTCGAAAACGGCCAAAGCGCCAGTATTGTTGGTACCCCCGCATGCCATCTATTCGGGCTTCCGTCAAATGCTTTACGCCAGCGACTTCGAGTCGGCCGATCCCGAGTCGGTTGCCCAAACGCTCGCCTTCGCACGGCGGCTGGGCGGGCAGGTACATTTCGTTCACGTCAGCCCACCAGGGGAGACCGGAACGGAGCAATTGGAGGCGCGCCTTCGCCAGATCAACGACGAAGTAGGCGGTGCAGGGCATCCTTTCATTTTCAGTCGCGTTATTGGCGACGATGTCGTGGAAGCACTGCACGAGTACGCCTTTGACCACCGCATTGACCTGTTCGTCTTCGTTACGCACCAGCGCTCTTTCTGGGCCGAATTGCTGCACCACAGCATCACGCGCGAAATGCTCCTGCACACCAGCACACCCGTGTTGGTCATCCACACCGACCACAAGGAGGTGTAGGCGCCGCCAAACTTTTGGCGCCATAGCGGTGTTACAACGCCGCTATGGATAAGCCTGGCAGCAACGGCAACCCACCTTCCGTCCCTTCGTTAGTAGAAGGGCGCGATTATTATTGGGAAAACGGCTATATGGTGTTCACCGAGATTTATCTCCTGCAGCGCGGCAAATGCTGCGGATGCGGATGCCGCCATTGCCCTTATCGAAAACGAAAAAACAAGTCCACTAACGGCCAGGCTTAGTGTCGCTTCCCGAAAAGGCCAAACTGCACGCTAAACGTCATGCGTGCGGTAGTGATGCGCCCCGGCCCATCGGTGTAAATCTCCGGGTCTTCACTCACAACGACACTCGGCCGCGCCATCAGGCGCAGGAAGTCATTGGCCAAAAGATTGAAGCCCACCCCCAGCTCGTAACTGCGCGTGCGCAGCAGGAACAACTGTTCGCGTCGCACTTGCTGCAGCGGCGCCTGGCGCAATTCCGCCCCCTCAAACACGATGCGCTCCGGCGGCGAGTCGTTGAAAAAGTCGAAGTACATGCCAGCGTGCACATACACGCACTGGCAGCGATGCACCCGGTATTGCAGCCGAACGGGGACCGTCCAGTACGCCGGACGAAAAGCGCGAAGGGTGGAAACATAATATGGTGTAGGTCGGCCGCCTTCCAAGCGCTCCACAATTTCGCCCGTCCAGGTGTAGTACTGGTAGGGGCGGTAGTACTCGCGCCCGATGC
The DNA here is from genome assembly GCA_964646615.1 of uncultured Saprospiraceae bacterium. Taxonomy (GTDB): domain Bacteria; phylum Bacteroidota; class Bacteroidia; order Chitinophagales; family Saprospiraceae; genus M3007. Next base: position 5,683 of record CAZYEV010000096.1, on the reverse strand, counting down.
CTATGCCTGCCCAAAGACGACCCAACGACACGTCAGTGAGTATTGCGGGTATCAGGCGAGGTATCGTGCCCGCCTGGTACTGGGCAAAATCAAAACTTGTCTCTATCCCCAAGGCGAATTTGCCGAAATCTTTCTGCCCCAAAAGTGGCCCACTGCTGAGGCTGCCGACTGCAAAGAGGACGATTAGCCGAACGTGCATCATGACTTGTTTTTGCATGCAAAAAGCATAGACAACAGGCGAAATGTTATTACCCATCGCAGGAATTGAGGAAAATAGAAAACCTCGCCCTTCGTTTTGAGTGGGCTTCAATGCAGCTCAAAAGTAACACGTCGCACCATTCTGATATTAAATGCTTTGACCTGAGGACGCTTACTTTTGTCCTGCCTAATTCAGCGCCTATGGCCAGCAAAAAAGGAAAACTCCCGAAGATAGGCGAAATTGCACCGTCCTTCGTCGCGCAAACGCAAAAAGGAACGATCCACTTTCCTGAAGATTTTCGCGGCAGTTGGTGCGTTTTTTTCTGCCATCCGGCCAATTTCACTTCTGGCTGGCGGATGTACTCCGATTATTTAGCCCAAAAAGAGCGGTGGCTTCAGGAACGCAATACCCGCCTGCTCATGCTGTCGAACCAAACAGTAGCCGGCGAACTCTGGAAAGACGTGGTCAGCCGATACCTGAGCTTCCACTTCAAAGCGCCCATCATCGAGGACACCAATAACAGCATCGCTGACCTTTATGGAATGTCGCCCTCTCAACGCATCGCACCGCCCAACCACCGCTTTCTGTACATCGTTGACCCCGAGGGTGTTATACGCCTGATTGTCTGCCGCCCGCTGCCTTCCATGCAGCAATCACTCAACCATATCGCAAGCGAACTGGAACGCCTGCAACTGTCCTACTCCGAAGCAGCAGAAAACCAGACGACAGCAACACCACCTCCTCATCATAACCTCCCGGAAGAACGGTTGGATGAAGGCATAGACAGACAAAAACCTCGTCCCGCTTACCTCCGAACCCTCAAAACGAACCTCAACTAAACCAGGTCGCCATAGCAAAAAAGCCTTCCTTCTACATCTGAAGGAAGGCTTTTATCGTTGGCCCACAAGGATTCGAACCCTGACAAACAGAACCAAAATCTGCTGTGCTACCGTTACACCATGGGCCAAAGCCAGAGGCATAACCCTCAAAAGCGGCTGCAAAGGTATGCGCGTTCCAAAAATACGTGCAAGCGTTTGCGCCTATTTTTTTTCAGCCGAAACCCGGTACCAGTATTGCGTGCGGTAAAACGGCCCCAGGTATCCGCGCAATACCAGCACATTAGGGTCGCCTTCTTTCAACCAGAATTTGCAGGTGTACCATTTGCCTTTTTCCGGGTCCAAAATCCGGCCCGATTGCCAGTAGCCTTCCTTCTTCTGCATGTTCTCTACGATAACCATGCCCATCAGCGGCTTACCCTTGCGCTCGTCCGGGCATTTTTCACAAATTTTATCGGGTGCAGACTTAAGCAAACGAACGATTTTGCCGTATAGCTGGCCCTTGTCTTCGTAAATCTCGACATGGCTTTTGGCCTCGCCGGTCTCGTCGTCTATCGTTTTCCAAACACCTACAGGCGATTGGCCCAGGAGAGCCGAAGCCGACGTGCAAAGCAGTAAAAAGAACAGTAAACGGAGCATGACAGTGATATTTTACAGATGAAAAAAATGCTTGAGGAATGAAAAAGGGCAGCACTGCCCAAAAAGAGCCATCCTCAGCGCATGCCGAGAATGGCTCTATTGCAATGTGGCCAGTTGAGTTACGCCTATGTGGCAGCGGCTTTCCTGGCTGCGCGCAACTTGCGGGCTTTAGGCCGGCTTTTCCCATTAGAGCCGCGCCAAATCTTCCCGCGCTTCGTTTTGACGTCTCCTTTACCCATTTTTCCGATGAAATAATCTGGTGAAAACAGGGCGCAAAGATAAGCCTGGCTACATTTTTTCGCAGATAGGGCAACTGCTTAACCGCAAATAGAAAACGATTTAGTTCTTCCCAAAAGCGAAGCGACCGCCCAGGCCAAACTGAACCAGTCCAATGGAATTCTCAATGCCCCCTAAGCGATAATAGCCAATATCCAGCCCAAACTTGTTGCGCTTTCCGAAAAGCAAGCCCGTGTTGCCGCCCAGGTAGGAAAGGCCGTTCTCTACACCGGCAAAGGTGGAAAACTGGCGGATATAGCGCGGCGTCAGATACCAGCTAAAACTCTCCGACGGGTGCACGGAGAGATACACCGGCACCTGCACGTTCAGAAGGCCGAGAACGATACCAAAACTACCGACCTCCGCTCCCAGTGACATCGCAAAGGGGGACTGGCGGTCGCCAATGACCTGAAACTTGGCGCCAATGCCAACGTTCAAATTGGTGTTTAGTCGCAAGGTAACATCCACCTTTTCTCCTACGCCATACCTGCCACCCAGCTCCAAATTCGGGATCGTCAGTGTCGGTACATCAACCACCGCGGTGTCATCTTCCCACTCATTGAAATTCGGACTGGTTGAAAAATTGAGCGAAGCGTAAAAATCGCCGTTGTCTTTGCCCACTGTACGACCGTCTTGAAAACCCGTGAGTGAGGCACAACTGGCCAGGAACAGTACCGTCGCTCCGAAGAGGAGCCAGAACAAGAATTGTTTCAACATAAGTATCTGTTTTAGAGTGTGAAAGAATGGCTAAGCAGCAATGACTTCCTCTGGCGAGTGCGGTAAAGGTAGCGGGATAAAACAGTTATGGCATTTTTAAAAGTGCTTAAGCCTTTTTTAAAGTCCTCAGGCCTCGTCGAGTGCCGCTGTAATGGCCTGACAGGCGGCGCGGATTTCATCGGTGGAAATAATCAGCGGTGGGGCAATGCGCAGTGCCCGGTCGTTGAAGAGGAACCAGTCTGTAACCACTCCGCGCCGCAGGCATCCGGTAATGACGCGCTGCACCAGAGCCGCGTCGTCTAAATCTATCGCCAGCCACAGCCCGGCGCTGCGCACCTCGCAAATGCGCGGATGTACGAGCAGCTGCCGAAAGAGTTGCTCCTTGGCCGGTACCTGAGCAATGAGGTCGCTTTCGATGAGCTCTTGTAGGGTAGCCAGTGCTGCTGCCGCACTCACCGGATGGCCGCCAAAAGTAGTGATGTGCCCCAGTGGAGGGTCATGCGAAAGCACCTGCATGATGTGTCTGGGCGCGACAAAGGCACCAATGGGCATTCCGCCGCCAAATCCTTTGGCTAACAACAAAATATCCGGCCGAATGCTGTAGCGTTGAAAGGCAAAAAGCGCCCCCGTACGTCCACAGCCGGCCTGTATCTCGTCCAGTATCAACAAAGCGCCCACCGCATCGCAGCGCTGGCGCAGGACTTGCAGCCACGACGCATCGGGCAGCGTCAGACCCGACTCTGCCTGCACCGTCTCGACAATGACCGCCGCCGTGCGCGTTGTAATTTGCTCTAAGCAGGTATGGCAATTGTATGAAATATGCCGAATGCCTGGCAGCAGCGGGTGATAGGGTAGGGTGAAATCCGTTGGCCACATCAGGCTGGCCGCTCCTTGCGTGCTGCCGTGATAGGCCCAGCGGCAGGCCACAAACTCCGCCCGGCCTGTGTAGCGCTTGGCCAACTTCATCGCCCCCTCGGTGGCTTCAGCGCCCGAATTCACTAAGTAAACTGCATCCAGACCCGGCAACTGCTCAGCCAAAAGCGCGGCCAATTGTACCTGTGGAGCCAGCACGTATTCGCCATACACCATGGTATGCCAGTAGCGCTCTAGCTGTGCCCGCACTGCCGCTTCCACGCGCGGATGGCGATGCCCCAGGCTGCTGACACCAATGCCGGCTATCAGGTCTATGTAGCGACGGCCCTCTGTGTCGTACAAATACACGCCTTCCGCGCGCGCTATTTCCAGGCCTAACGGCGCCGAAGAGGTTTGCGCTAAGTGGCGCAAGAACAATTGTCGCAAAGAGAGCATGGCTTTCCGGGGCAAAGAAAGGGCATAAAAAGAAAAAGCCCTCCTCCAGCATTTCGCGGATAGAGGGCCATCCCAAAAACCGATTACATTCTTTTATGTAGAGTACATAAGTTTCAACCGAAATGTGCGGCAAAAATATGTTGAAACACGCAATCACCAACCGCCTGCTTCCTCCATTTTTCGACAAAAAGTAAGCCGTTGTCCGCTATGCGTCGTTTGTAGACCGGTATAAGCCGAAACCGTCGCCGCCAATTACCGCACAATCGTTACATCGCCCATGCGCAACACCCGACGCAGGCGCCCGCAATAGTCCACATCTACCGACAGATGCCACACAAACACAGCCGGCTGCATGTCGGTCGAGCGGAACGGTCCCCGCCACCCTTCCTGTATGTCTTGCGTGCGGAACATCAAATTGCCCCAGCGGTCGAAAATCTCAAAGCGGTAGTTGCTCAGGCTCAGCCCGGGTACAAAGTAAGGCCGGAACTGGCTGTTATCCGGGTCGTTGGACTCCGGCGCGAACACGTTGGGTATGTAGAAGAACTCGAAATCGGGCCGCTCATTTTCCCAACGCACGCGCACCTCGCGGCGCACGCGCTCACACACGTTGCTGACTTCAAGGGTGTACACACCCGGCTCCAACACCTCAATTTGCGGCGCCTGCGCTCCTGTACTCCATTGATAAGCCAGGCCCGTCAGCGTGCCGCTCACCGCCGGCGACAGCACCACGCCCACAGCCGTGCACGGCAGCAAAGCCTGACTCTCCAAAGTAACCAACAACGGCGCCAGGGCCGGTACCGCCGTCGGCTGCTCAAACACACAACCATTGGCGTCCTTCAGCCGAACCACATAAGGTCCGGCCGGCAGGTTGCTGAAGCGCAGATCGCTTTGATAGGTCGTCCCATTGAGCGAGTACTGGTAGGGCGGCTGCCCGCCTGAAGGTTGCACTACCGTCAGGGCGCCCGAGCTGCTGCTGGCGCACGAGGCCTGCGCCTGCACGCTAAAAGTCGCCGACGGATGCGCCTGTACCTGCACGACAATGACCGAGTCGCAGCCCGTCGTGTTGATGAAAACAAAGGCGCGCGTTTCGCCCGCGCGTACGGCTGTGCCGTTGAACGAAAACGCCTCACCCGGACATACCGTAACGCGCAAGGTATCGGTCGAAGTGGGTAGGGCGCTGACCACTACTGTTACTACCGAGTCGCACCCCTGACTGCTGGGCAGCACAAAATCCTGCGTGGTGCCTATGGGTAGGGCTACCCCCTGATAGACAAACGATTGACCCGGGCATGCGCCCGCGCGCAAGGTGCTGCTCGTCAGGGGTATTTCAGCCACGATTACGGTCAGCAGGGAGTCGCATCCGGCGGCGCTTTGCAGCGCAAAGGTCTGGCTGGTGCCTGCCGGTATGGGCGTTCCGTTGTAGAGGTAAGCCGTTCCGGCGCAAGCGCTGACGTTGAGGGTGCCGGTGGTGGCGGGTATTTCAGCCACGGTTACCGTCAGCAGGGAGGCGCAGCCTGCGGCGTTTTGCAGCACAAAGGTCTGACTGGTCCCCGATGGTATGGGTGTTCCGTGTTAGAGGTAAGCCGTTCCGGCGCAAGCGCTGACGTTGAGGGCGCCGGGGGTGGCGGGGATTTCGTGTCCATTTGCGCTAACGGAGGCGGTCAATGAGGCGGTGGTTTGCCAGAACCGTGTTGGCCGGGCGCTCGAG
>CAZYEV010000095.1:0-106832 GCA_964646615.1 uncultured Saprospiraceae bacterium | reverse complement strand
ACTGCTGGTGACGGCTATTCGCAAGCAGGGTCAGGGTACTGGCTTCCCGCTGGTGAATAATCAGCCGCAGAAGACGGTAACGTTCACGTGCGCCGAGTTGGGCGAGCGTTTGGTAGAGGTGTGGTCTCGCGATGTGGCGGGTAATGCCGACTTCTGCGTGGCTCGGGTGAATGTTCAGGACAACATGGGCAACTGCTCGGCGACGAACGCCACCATCGCTGGTGCGCTGAAGACGGAAGACAGCAACGGTCTGCAGGATGCCCAGGTCAACCTGACAGGCAGCAGCCCGAGCAACCCGTCGGTCAACCTGTCGGCCATCTCTGGTGTCAACGGTGATTATGCCATCGGTGCCATACCGTTCAACGGTAGCTACACGGTAGCACCGTTGAAAGACGACGACTACCTGAACGGCGTTTCGACGTTCGACTTAGTGCTGATTAATAAGCACATCCTGGGTCTGGAGCCGCTGAACAGCCCGTACAAGATGATTGCTGCGGATGCCAACAACAGCCGCTCAATCACGACGTTCGACATCGTTGAATTGCGCAAGTTGATCTTGGGTATCTACACCGAGCTTCCGAACAACACCTCGTGGCGCTTTGTGGACAAGGACTTTGCGTTCCCCGATCCGCAGAACCCATTCAAGACGCTGTTCCCTGAGACGAAGCAGTACGCGGGTCTGACGGGCAGCCAGGTTGGCCAGGACTTCGTGGCCGTGAAGGTGGGTGACGTGAACGGCACAGCCATCACGAGCAGCCTGATGAGTGTGAACGACCGTACTTCGGGTACGCTGGTGTTTGATGTGGACGATCGCCGCGTGAAGGCTGGCGAAGTGTTCACGGTACGCTTCCGCGCCGATGAGTTGGTGGAAGGCTACCAGTTCACGCTGAACTTCCCGAACTTAGAGGTAGTGGAGGTAGCGCCACTGTCCGAGGGCATGACGCTGGGTAACTTTGGTGTGTTTGCCGGTGAGCACAGCATCACGACGTCGTTCAACAACGATGCGGTGCGCGGTGAGTTTGCGGTAACGTTCCGCGCCAAGGCATCGGGTGAGTTGAGCCGGATGTTGCAGGTTTCGGGCCGCATTACGAAGGCTGAGGCATACAGCGCGCTGAATGGTCGCCAGTCGGTCGCCTTGCGCTTCAACAGCGCTCAAGGGCCGGTGGTGTCGGGTGTGGGCTTTGAGCTCTATCAGAACCGTCCGAACCCGTGGGTAGGCCGCACGCAGATAGGTTTCCACCTGCCGGAGGCCACGGAGGCGACGCTGACGGTGTTTGATGAGTCGGGTCGCATCGTGTGGACGCAGCGTGGACAGTTTGCGAAGGGCTACAACGCCTTCAATGTGGATCGTTCGTTGGTGGAGGTACCGGGCGTGCTGTACTACCGCGTAGAGACGCCGACGGATAGCGCTGTGCGCAAGATGATCCAGACGAAGTAAGTGAGTATCTGTTTGCGAAGTTCTTTCGGACGTCGCGAACCTATCGTTCAAAACACGCGCCGCCGCCCTGTCTCGGGAAACCGGGTCAGGGCGGTCGGTTTTTAGATGCCCCCGAGGCGACATCTCCCACAAGGAGGTGTCGTCTCTGCCGTTCCGAGGCGATATCTTCTTACAGAAGGTGTAACATCCGCGCCGTTGTTGGTGTCCCGTGCTTTTTTCTGCGGCTCTTGGATACCGCTGGGCCTTTGATTTGACCTCTCCGAGGTCACTCGGATGTCGCTGCCGGGGCGTTTTACAAATATTTCACCTCTTCGAGGTGAGTGGGCGATAATGGGAGTGGTTTGCGTGTTTGTTGGCCATTTGTGCTGGCGTGTTGTCTTTGTTCCAGTTTCACCTCTTCAAGGTGTGTGCGAGCGTTCTCGCCGTAGGTTTCCGTTTGCGCTGGATTGCCTCCATGCAGGTCCTGTGGTTGTGTGCGAGCGACCTCGAAAGAGGTCGCATATTTGTAGATTGGCGTGCCCCGTGAACCGACCTCGTTAGAGTCGCATGTTCGTGCCCGTACGTCTGTGTTCTGGCGGCATTTAACATTCTGTCACCTTCTGATTTATCGGAGGGTTATGGGCGTATTCCCTTCCGTTACATCAAACATCCTGACAGACATCCCATCTTTTTCATTGTCGCAGATGTGATGTTGGTCAGGAGGGTAGAGATGAGGGTGGAGCCCTGGGAGTAGGTTTCGGCGAGGCAAAAGCCTCGCCGGATCTATGAGAAGTGCGAGGCGACATCTTCCTTTGGAGAATGTTGCCTCCAAAGCACTGCTTTCGAGGTGTTTCTTCGAGGTACGAGAGGACGACAGCTGGGGCGGTGTTTTCGTCTGTTCGGTTTTAATGGCGCTTCCGGCCCAAGACCTCAAAGGGCTGTTCGATGCGGTATCCATGCTCATCTACGACCGTGAGCAGGTGCTGACCTGTTGGCGGCAGCAGGGCCATCTGGTGGAAGTGGCGCGTGCTGCCCAGATATTGGCCATCTAAGTGCCAGAATACCTCCGTTGCTGGGCGTCGGTGGGCCAGTTGAAACACCACGCGGCTGGGCTGGCCGTCGAGGTCAATGGGTACATAGATGCGCCGCAGGTCGCGCGGATAAATGAGCTGCATGGGCCGATGTTCGTCTGTGGCTGCTTGTTGCGGGCAGTCCGGGTGAAGCGGTGGCGGTGGGCAATAGGCGGGATTTCGGCGGACGTAATAGTGCTCTTGTAGAGGCGGCAGCACGAACCAGGGCTGGTGCCGCATGTCGGCTGGATTGGCGCAGTCGCTGTTGACCTGCCACTGGCCATCGTTAGAGAGGTGCAGCAGTTGATGATAAGGACAGACAGGCGCCAGCAGACCTTTGCGGGGTATCCAGGTCGAGTCTGCTTCGCAATGAGGGCCGGCGCGATAGCCACTTTGTTGGCAGACGGGGGCACGTGCCATATCGTCGTAGGGCGGCTCAAACCAGCGTCCATCGTTGGGCAGGAAGTCAAACACGTCGAAGAGCACAGGAGCGGCCATCTCCACGCCGATAAGGCCCGGACGCCCCTCTCCATCGGCATTGCCGACCCACACACCTACGGCATACTGAGGTGTAACGCCGACGGCCCAGGCGTCGCGGAAGCCAATGCTGGTGCCCGTTTTCCAGGCGACACGTCGGCTGTTTTGGAAGACCTCCCACTCGCCGGCGCCCAGCGGGCGCTCGACGCGCTGCATGGCCTCAAAGGCGAACCAGATGGCTGCAGCGCCAGGGCCGTTGGGCTGCTGTTGCAGGCGTGGCTGAGGTGCCGGGGCATTGGCCAGCAATTGGGCCGGGCGGAAATCGTGGGCGTCGTAGCGGCTGCTGCGTTCGTACCAGGCGCCCAAACGGCGCGCCATGCCGGCATAGGCGTTCGTAACTTCGAGTAGATTGGCTTCGCCCCCACCCAGGATGAGCGAAAGGCCGTAATGGCTGGGTGGTTTTCGGAAGGTGGAAAGCCCCAGCCGTTGCAGGTCGAAGTGGAACTTTTCGACGCCGTAGTACTGAAGCAGGCGTACAAAAGGCACATTGAGTGAGCGCGCCAGCGCGCGATGAGCAGGCACAACGCCGTCGTAATCGGCCCGGAAATTTTCGGGACGGTATCGGCCCATTTGGCTGGGCACGTCTTCCAAAAGGCTGTGCGGCAGCAGGATGCCGTCCTCCATCGCCATGGCGTAGAGGAAGGGCTTGAGAATGCTACCCGTGCTGCGCGGGGCGGCGATGATGTCCACCTGTTCGCCGTGGTCAGCACCGGCGCTAGGAGCGTTGCCTACGTAGGTGCGTACGAGGCCGGAAGGAATTTCTATGACGACGATGGCTAAGCTGTGAATGCCGTTGCCGCGATAGAGTGCCTGCCAGCGGGCAGCGATGTCGGTGATTTGCCGCTGCCAGTGCTGTCGAATGGCCGTTTGGAAGCGCCCGCCGCTGCGTTTGGGCAGGCGTTTGGCCAAGCGGTCGAGCAAGTGTGGCGCCAGATCGGGTAAGGGCAGGGGGGCTTCGGGGAGCGGTTCTTCCTGGGCCAGCGTGCAGGCGTCTTCGGTGATTTTGCCTTGTTGGCGCAGGCGTTCCAGCAGGTGGTTGCGCTTTTGCAGTAGCCGTTCGCGGTTTCGTCCCGGGTGAATGAGTGCCGGGCTGTTGGGCAATACGGCCAGGGTGGCGGCTTCGGCCCAGGAGAGTGCTTCAGGGTCCTTGCCAAAGTAGCGCCAGCAAGCGGCCTCTAAGCCCACCACGTTGCCGCCAAAAGGTGCGTGGGCAGCGTACAGGCTCAGGATTTCGCGCTTTGAGTAGGTCAACTCTAATCGGGTGGCCATGAACATTTCCACCAATTTTTCCCACAAGGTGCGAGGCGGGTTGCCGCGCGCCAACCGGATGACTTGCATGGTCAGCGTGCTACCGCCGCTTACCTTGCGCCTCTGTTGCACGTTCGACCACAGCGCGCGGGCCAGGCCGATGGGGTCAACGCCCGGGTGATACCAGAAGCGCCTGTCTTCAAACGCCACCACGCAGGTGGCGTACTTTTCGGGCACGGGGGCCGGCGGAAACCGCCATTGCCCATCGGCAGCGATGCGCGCGCTGAGCAAATGCCCGTCCTCATCTTCCAAAACCACCGACAGCGGAACGTCGAACAGCGGACGAGGCAGACAAAAAAACCACACCGTTGCCAGCGTTATCGCTGCGGTGAACGTCTTAGGATAGCGACGCAAAAGGCCTTCAATGCAGGAAAAAACGTTGCGTAAGTGCTGTATTCTTAAGAGCATGTTTGCTGTTGTGAACCTGTGCTGGGTAAAGATACGATGCAGGCCGAGGTACGAATGCTACGGCGGTGCTTCGTCGAAACGAACGCCTCAGCCTGGACGTTTGAATGAGACCAATGAAAATTAGCAAGTTTTTTGCTTCACAAAGCACCGGGTATGCGCAACTTTACCATCCATTAGCGCAGTATCGTATAGAGCCTTGAAAAAACTGTTCTCACTATGCGCCAACTTAAGATAGCCCACAAAATTACCGCCCGCGAAAGCCAGGCGCTGGAGCGCTATTTAATCGAAATCGGTAAGATACCGCTCCTGACACCGGAACGCGAAGTGGAACTGACCCGACGTATCCGCGAGGGCGACGTAGAGGCCCTGCACCAGCTGACTCAGGCCAATTTGCGCTTTGTGGTCTCGGTGGCCAAGCAGTATCAAAACCAGGGCTTGAGTCTGGCCGATTTAATTAATGAAGGCAATATCGGGCTTATCAAAGCCGCTCATCGCTTCGACGAAACACGAGGCTTTAAATTCATCTCTTATGCGGTGTGGTGGATTCGGCAAAGCATCCTGCAGGCTATTGTAGAAAACAGCCGCATCGTGCGTATGCCGATGAGCCGGGTAGGTGCTTACAACAAGGTCAACGAAGCGTATTCCTCGTTTGTGCAAACCTTTGAGCGCGAACCAACGGCGCAGGAATTGGCCGACCTGCTGGATATGACAATAACAGAGGTGGAAACCGCCCTGGCTGCGCAGAACATACGTCACGTGTCGTTCGACGCACCGCTTTCTGCCGACGATGGCGAGGCTACGCTCCTGGATGTCTTTGCCGCCGATGAAACACCTGACCCGGAAATTGACTTGATGGAGGAGTCACTCAAGAAAGAGATCGCTCAGGGATTGGCGGCGCTTCCGCCGCGCGAAATGCAGGTAGTTGCAGATTTCTATGGCCTTAACGGCCAAAAACCGCTTTCGTTAGACGACATCGCCGATAAGTTTGACCTCTCGCGCGAGCGCGTGCGCCAGATTAAAGAGCGCGCCATACGCCGCCTGCGCAAGGCCTACAACCGCAATGCCCTGCGCGCATATCTGGGTTAAACACATTTGGCTTTTCGGGTTCGGCGCTCCTTTTCGGCTTACCTTCGCGCCGTTTTCAAAACCCATGGGTTTCCGATAGTGAATTTAGCGCTCGACGTTGGCAATACACGCATCAAAAGCGGGCTTTTTCGCGGTAAGCAATTGCTGGGGCATAGCGATTGGGCCGCCGAGGAATGGCCGCTCCTTGCCGAATTTGCCAATGAGATGCAGGTGCGTCGGGTCGTAATGGCGTCGGTAGCGCCTGTGGATGAGGTGGCGGTAGCGCGGCTGAAACAGCAAACCGACTACTGGCTGGAGGTTACCCATCTGACGCCGATGCCTTTTGCGATTGCTTACAAAACGCCACACACCCTGGGCCGCGACCGCATCGCCGCTGTGGCAGGCGCCCATGCCTTCTGGCCCGGGCGCAATTGCTTAGTTATAGACTGTGGTACGTGCATCAAATACGACCTGCTCACCGCAGAAGGTGTTTATCTGGGCGGAAACATCGCCCCCGGTGCCTTCATGCGCCTGAAGGCCATGCACGAGTTCACCGCGCAACTGCCGTTAGTGGCCATGGAAATACCTGCCGATCCCATTGGTATCAGCACCACCACCGCGCTCCAGAACGGCGCCCTACGCGGTGCAGCCTTAGAAATAGAGGGCTTTGTTCAAACCTTTCGCCGGCGTTTTGCCGACCTGACCGTTATCCTCACGGGCGGCGATGCAACCTTTTTCCGTTCTTCGTTGCCATTTGACCTGCTTGTAGAACCGCAGCTGACCCTACACGGGCTTAACCATTTGCTCCTTTTCAACATCAGTACACACCACCAGCCCTGAGCCTTTACTCGCAACCGCTGTCTATGAAGTTTTTACCGCTGATAACCGCTGCCCTTGCTCTGTGCGTTGCCTCTGCGCTTTGGGCGCAGCCCAAATTCAACTCGCCCTATTCGCGTTACGGTCTGGGCGACCCTGTGCGCCCCTTCTTTGCCGCCCAGGCCGGTTACGGCGGCCAGACGGCTGCCTTCCACGATTACTATCATCTCAACCCTTTCAATCCGGCCTCTTACGCTTTCTTGCGCACCGCCACGTTTGAGGGCGGCGCCTATGCCAAATATGGGGCTTATCAGTCGTCTTCGGCCAGCCAGCAGGCCTGGACGGGCAACATGGCTTATCTGGCCCTGGGCTTCCCGATACGCAACGCCATCAACGACATCCTCGATCGCCAGCGCTCGCCGTGGCATTATGGCACCGGGCTCGTCCTCATGCCGCACACGATGGTTGGGTATAACGTCTCCATCAACGACTCGCTACCCGATCTGGGCAACTTCCTGAGCGAGTTTAAAGGCGATGGCGGCACCTATCGCCTCGGCTGGGGGCACGCTCTGCGCTATAAGCGAACGGCCATCGGCATAGACCTGGGCTGGCTGTTCGGAAGGGCTACTTATGAAAGCTCTACGGCATTTCGAGACTCCTTCCCTACCTTCATCAGCACGCGCCGCGACGACCAGAACATCAGCGGCTTTGTCTGGAAAGCCGGCGTGCAACACGATGTGGTGCTGAAATACTTTGAAACCGACTCGACCCTGCCCAAACAGTGGATCACCTTCGGCCTTAGCGGCGGCACCCAGCGGCAAATTAACAGCACCGCCGACCGCCTCTTCGTGCGGCATCGCGGACGCCAGGCCAATGGCCAGTACAGCAGTGCCGACACACTCTTGCTGGAAAGTGGCCAGCGTTATGCGCTCACCTTGCCGGCGTCCCTGCGCGCTGGCATCCAGTACGTACAGGCGAACAAACTGCGTCTGGGCGCCGAATTCGCCTACGAAAACTGGTCAGTTTTTGAAAACGCAGCGCGAACCAACGACGCCGACTTCCGAAACATCATCGAAATCGCTGCCGGAGCAGAGTACATTCCTGACCATATTTCCTACAACCGCTACCTCAAGCGCGTGCGCTATCGCTTCGGTGCGCATTACCGACAGGACCCGCGCATCGTAGGCGCCGGGCAGCTGGACGACATCGGCATATCCTTCGGCATGGGCTTTCCGCTCATCTTGCCGCGCCAGCAAACCTCGTTTGTCCAGACGGCCTTTGAACTCGGACGGCTGGGCCGCGGCACCAGTATTCGGGAGACCTATGCGCGCATCACGCTGGGCTTCACCTTCAACGACGAGACCTGGTTCTTCAAGCGACGCTTCGACTAATGGACTTGCTCACAGAGCCTTATGCAGCACATAGGCCAGATAGGCCTCGTCGGCGTTGTTGACGCCGAGGCGGTTGTTTGTCAGATGAATGAGCGTGGGCAATGCGGGCGCCAGGGCATCGCCCAGGCTCGACAGGATGAGTTCGTTGCCTCGTAGCCAGCGTATCCATTCGGGCTGTTCGGTATCGAAGCGGCCTTTGCGCAGCGCATCCCACAACTCCACTACCGATAGGCGAATGTCTTCCTGCTGAGGGCGAAAGTTGGCCTCGAAGAGTGCTTTGAGGTCTTTCAGCCATTGTTCCGGAGTGCCGTTGTTGGTTTCGACGGGTCGGATGAACAACAGCGCCCACTGTTCGCTCAGGCGTCCAAAATAGTCGGAAGCCTGCTCGCGACTCCAGCCGGCAGCAAACGCGGCGATGACATGCAGCCGCAGCGCATCGAACAGCGCATCGCCGTAGGTGTAAGGCGGGCGCATGCGCTCTAAAGTCACACGTGAAGAGAGATGGAAGTGCTCCTCGCCCCAATACAGCGCCTCGGGCGAGCGAAAAACATCCTGATTAGGCAAGTAGGCCACCTCTTCTATGGAGCCACGATCACCAAACCACGCGCGCACGGCTTCTGGCATGGCCGCCATCCAGGAGGCTTCTCCGTGCAGTCGCAGCCGTATGTGCGGCCCGCGATCGTCATCGTAGCGGATATAAAATGCCCGCGCGCCTCGCTGAGGCCATACGTGTTGTTCCAAAAATGGCCGCATAGCGCGGATGAGAAAAACATCCAGGGTCTCTAATGGATAAAAATGATACGAAAGCCAGGGGCGCAATTCCATGACGGCAAAGGTCTCGGTTTTTGTTGCAGTGTTGTTATGGCGAATGCAAGAATGGATTTTTGGGAGAGCACCAGAGGTGTCGTCTTCGAGGTACGAGAAAGCGACGCCTCAAGCACCGTGTTTAGAGACGACACCTTTCGGTGGGAAGAGGTCGCCTCGTACTTGCCTGCAGTGCCGTCTTCTAGGTACGCGAACGTAACACCACGGAAATGCACGAATGTTTTTTACCACCAAGGCACAAAGAGGTTGGGTTACGAGGACACCAATGAGAGCACTGTTGCACGAAGCGACATCCAGTAGTGCTCAATAAGGAGTGTTAATTTTTTAAATGCCTGCATAACAGGCAGCCAACAGTAGGCACTCTGGCATCGTTATGGCAGGTATCTGCAATAAAACAGAAATACCCTCCATGAGAAGACCCATACGCTTTGTGCTGGCGCTGGTTTTGATGGTGTTAGTCGCCTCTCCGCTGATGGCTTTTTCGGACACGACAAGCAGCTGGTTCAACCGCGTCATTGCGCGTTTTACGCACGACGATCGGCCAGCGGAGAAGCCGCGTTTCTTGCTCTATCCTACTTTGGGCTACTCGCCGGAGACCAGTTGGGAGTTCGGCGCTGCCGGCTCCGTCCTTTTCCATGCGAAAAACAACCCGGAGCGCAATCGCTTGAGCGAAATCACGCTCTTTGGTTTTGGCACTGTGCGCGCCCAATACGGCCTGTGGATAGACAATGCCGTCTACACCGACTGCGACCAGTGGATCATCCTGGGCCGAATGCGTTTCCAGCGCTTCCCATTGCTTTACTACGGCATTGGCCCAGAGGCTCCTGCAGAGGCGCCCACGGTCGTTAACGGAACGTACTTTTTATTGCGGCAGCGCGCGTTTCGCCGCGTGGCGCGCAACTGGTTTTTAGGGCCGGAAATAGACGTGCAATCGCTCACGCGCGTGGACTTTGGCGGCGAACACCTTACCCGACCACTCCCAGAAGGCGCA
This sequence comes from uncultured Saprospiraceae bacterium, assembly GCA_964646615.1. Classification (GTDB taxonomy): domain Bacteria; phylum Bacteroidota; class Bacteroidia; order Chitinophagales; family Saprospiraceae; genus M3007. The sequence goes on along the minus strand of CAZYEV010000095.1, from coordinate 97,004 downwards.
CAAGGCTCCACGAACTTCGGCATCGGACTCGGAACAGTTTATGACTCGCGCCCGAACATGCTCAATACCCGCGACGGCTGGTTCGCCGAACTCTCCTGGCTTCACTACGACCGCGCCTGGGGCAGCGACTACGGCTTCAACCTCTACTTCTCGGAGGTGCGCCGTTACCAAAGCATGGGACGCGGGCAGGTGCTGGCCCTGCAGGCGCTGGGCAGCATCGTGCAAGGCAATGCGCCGTTCAACCAGCTGAGCCTCATGGGCAATGAGTCGCTCATGCGCGGCTACTATACCGGCCGCTATCGCGACCGCCACTACTACGCCGCTCAGGCGGAATATCGGTTCCTGCCGCTTCCTTTTAGCGAGTATTTTGGCGCTGCGGCCTTTTTTGGCGTGGGCGCCGTAGCACCGTCGTTCTCGGCAATGTCCTGGCGAAATGTGCGCTGGGCTGGCGGCGTTGGGCTGCGCTATCTGATTTTCCCGAAAAAGGACATTTTTGTTCGCCTCGACATGGGCTTTACCCGTGAAGGGCCGGCATTTTACCTGTTCACGGGAGAGGCATTTTGAGCGCAAATCGGGCAACCTCAGCGTAAGACATAACGTCAGACCGGGTATCCACACGCTGGGAGAGATGGCTCCGTTCTGGGATAGAAGCCGGTGTCTCATCCAAGGCAGAAAGCCTGTGAAAGGTGTTTGCAGTTAGCATGTGTAACTCGCTGAGGCAGGCTTCCTGGGTGGCGTAGCGGTTCTTCCTGGGCCCTTCTGGTGCTCATTTGCTCCCCCTATTGCAAACGCTAAACCACGTTCTCAGCCATGAGTGGACTATTACAAACGCTTCGCATCCTCTTTTTCTTCCTCGGAAGCGCCGTCCTCTTTCATCCGCTGAATATCCTGGCACAAAATGCTTTCGGCCAGGATGTTCAAATAGCCTTTGGCGGGATGGCCTCCTGGAACTACGACGACGATGACCGCAGGTGCTGTGAGTTCTACCTGTTGAGCAGCGCGCTGAGCATTCGAACCTCGAAGAGTACCCGAGTCGGCTACCGCAATTACCTCATCCACGAAAAACCGCTCCGCACGGCAGCAACGACCTTTCTCATTCACGGCGTCTTTGGGCAGTGGGACTATATCGTTCGAGAGAAAGCCAGCCTCTGGCTGGAAAGCGGCTTGTATGTGGGCGATTACTGCCCTTGTGGTCGCTTAGAGGGTGCCCTTGTTCGGCGAAATACCAGCTTCTGGCAAATAGGTGGCGGAAGCAGGTTTCGGCTGTTTAGTGGCTTCCAGCTCGAGCTTTCGGGAAGGCATGGGTTTTATCTGCCCAAAATTCCCGGTGTCCGTATCGGCGATATGGGCATCTTTGTGCAACTTGGCCTGATTTATCAGATGCGTTTGCGGTAATGGCCGCACGCCTGACAATGCTCCTCTCAACGCTCTTGTCCATGAAAACCTGCTCAATTCTCCTGCTTTTTGCCTTTATGGCCACGGCCTGCACGACGCGCTATTACTTAGTGCGCCACGCTGAACGCCTGGACAGCACCCCCGACTCGCCGCTCTCCGCAGCCGGGCATACACGCGCTGAGGCATTGCGCGATACGCTAATGGGCAAAGACATTCACCGAATCTTCGCTTCCACCTACGTACGTACTCAACAGACAGCGCGCCCGCTGGCCGATACGCTCGACATGCCCATTACCCTTTACCGACCCGACACTACTGCCGGATTGCTGGAGCGCCTCCGAAACATCAGCGGCGAAAACATCCTCGTCGTCGGCCATTCCGACAACATACCCGAGCTCGTGCAAGGTCTGTGCGGCGAAACGGTCAGCATCGCTCATCAGGATTACGACAAGCTTTTCGTCGTTACCGTGCGCAAAACAACGCGCACCAAACGAACGCTCCAACGCCTGACTTATGGGCCTCCCTCGCCCTGAATGGCTTACGAAAAAATGCCGCGCGCCAACAACCACGGCAAAATAAGCCACAGCAGCCCTTTCACCAGAAAGAACAGAAAGCCCCAAAAGCCCAGCCTTTTCACCCACAGCAGCGCTCGGTGGCGCCAGGGCATTTTTGGTTCGCTGCTCATCAGTCCGTAATCACTTCATAGGTTTTAAATACAGAAACCATCGGCGGCTTTTGGCCGCGCTCCTTGGCCAGGCGCACATCCTCAAAGCCGCGCTTGTGGCCTTCCAGAAATTCGGGCGAATTCGTCCAGGCCTTGAAGTGCTCCTCGCTATCCCAATGACTCACCACTAAGTACGGCTCACCCTCTTTTTGCGGCTTCAGCACAGACATGAAGCGGAAACCGGGCATGCGGTCAATGGCGCGCGCCCGGGTGCGAAACAAATCCTCGAAGCGCGAGGCGTAGTCGGCCTCGCAGGTGATGTAGTTGATGGCGACAAAACCCTTATTCATCTTGTGCTTATTTAGATTGATTTAACACAAGGGCAAAGGTAATGGCCGCCGTGGGAGTGACCAGCGGTTAACAGAAAAAAAATGTCGGTGATCTTCCTCATGCTTGCAGGGCCTGTTCAAAGTCGGCGATGATGTCGGCGGGGTTTTCGATGCCTACCGATACGCGCACTAAGCCGTCGGTGATGCCGTTTTGCAGGCGCAGTTCGCGCGGGATGTTGAGGTGCGACGATGAGGCCGGGTGCAGCACGAGCGTGTCCACATCGCCCAGCGTGGGCGCTAAGGAGCAGAATTTCAAGCGGTTGACGCATTGAAGGGCGGCCTCAAAGCCGTCGTTGAGCTCGAAGCTGAGCATGGCGCCGAAGCCACCGCGCATCTGCCGTCGGGCCAGTTCGGCGTCGGGGTGGGAGGGGAGGCCGGGGTAATTGACGCGGGCCACGGCGGGGTGTTGCTCTAAGTATTGGGCCAGTGCCAGGGCGTTGGAGCAGTGCCGCTCCATGCGGAGGGCCAGGGTTTTGAGGCCGTTGTGGGCGAGCCATGCCTCAAAAGGTGAGCAGTTGGCACCGGTGAGTTTGACCGCGCGCCACACGCGCTGGCGCGTGAGCGCGGCATCGCGCCCGATGACAACGCCAGCAATACTGTTGCCATGTCCGTTCAGGAATTTGGTGGCCGAATGGACGACGAAGTCGGCCCCATAGGCGAAGGGCTGCTGGAGCAGTGGCGTGGCGAAGGTGTTATCCACGGCGAGCCAGGCGTCGTATTGGTGGGCCAGTCGGGCAATGGCTTCCAGGTCAATGCAGGCCAGCGTTGGGTTGGCGGGTGTTTCGGCATACACCATTCGGATGCGCGGGTGGGTGCGCAGCGCTTGTTCCACCTGCTCGAGGTCGCGCAGATGGACGAAGTGAACGCCCACGCCCAAGGGCTGAAGGATGTCGGCGAGCAGTTCGGTAGTGCCCCCGTACAGATTGCCCTGGGTGAGAATCTGGTCGCCGCTGCGCAGCAGGCCCAGCAATAGCGCCGCAATGGCGGACATACCCGACGACGTCATGACGCCATAGGCTTCGATACCTAAGCCAAAGGCCTCCAGTTCGGTGATTTTTCGGGCGACAGTATCCGTGGTCGGGTTGCCGTAGCGGCTGTACGTATGGGCCGTGGCCGGGTTTTGAAAGACCTCGATGCACTCGTCCAGATTTTCAAAAGCAAACGAAGACGTGGCGTAAATGGGCAGGATGTGTGGTGCCGTGGTGCGGTTTTCCGCCTGTTCTTTGGCCACAAAGGAGTCGGAGCGCATGGATGGCTGAGTAGTCATTGCAGTGGGCAGGCTTTTTTTTGATGAAGAGATGGCGTTTTTTACAAAAAAATCCGGCTGGAGCCGGGTGCGCAAAGCGGAGGCAAAACTTGCCTGCTCGCGCGCTCATCGGCTGCGCAAAAATGCGCCATGCCGTGGCCGGTGGGAGGCATGTATTTTTGCTGTCTGTTTGAGCAACCTGTTTTTCATGTCCGCACCTACAACATTGCAAACCCGACTTCCGCTCATTCTGGCCGGCGTTTTGGCGCTGGGAATGTTCATTGGCCAGAAACTGCCGCGCTACGATGGTCATCTGTGGATAACGCCAGCGGCTTATCGCCTTTCGGCGACGCGAAGCCCCATAGAAGAGATTTTGCGCTATATCGAAGCCCGATACGTGGACTCCGTTTCCATGGAGCGCCTCCAGGAGGATGCTATCCACGGCCTGCTGGCTGGGCTCGACCCGCATTCGGCATATATCTCTCCTGAAGAGTTGAGCCTTCAGGAAGAGATGATGACAGGCAGTTTTGAAGGCATCGGCGTGGAGTTTTTGATTGTGAACGACACCATACAGGTCGTTTCGGTCATTTCTGGCGGGCCTTCGGAGCGAGCGGGTCTGCTGGCCGGCGATAAAATTATATCGGTGAGCGATACGGTTTTAGCCGGCAAAGGCATCACCAGTGCAGAAGTCATTCGCCGATTGCGTGGTCCGAAGGGAAGCACGGTGCGCCTCGGTGTTTTGCGTGGCCGCGAGGGGAAGCTGCGCTCTTTTACCGTCGAGCGCGATGTCATCCCGGTGCACAGTGTGGACGCTGCCTATATGCTCGACGAGCAGACGGGCTACGTCAAGATCAACCGTTTTAGCGCCACCACGCAGCAGGAGTTTCTGGAGGCCATAGAGCGCATGGTGAAAAAGGAGGGTATGAAGCGCTTAGTGCTCGACCTGCGCGGTAATCCAGGCGGTTACTTGACGGAGGCTACTGACCTGCTGAGCCAGTTCTTCCCTAAGGGCAAACTTTTGGTGTACACCGAAGGGCGCGCTGAGCCCCGGCAGGAGTACAAAAGCCACGGCCGCATCCGCTTTGATATTGCCGACATTGCCGTGCTGGTGGACGAAGGCTCAGCTTCCGCCAGCGAGATAGTGGCCGGCGCCGTGCAAGACCACGACCGCGGGTGGGTCATCGGGCGGCGCACCTTTGGCAAAGGCTTAGTGCAGGCCGAATACCCGCTGAGCAACGGCGGTGCTCTGCGGCTGACCACCTCGCGCTATTACACCCCCAGCGGGCGCTGCATTCAGCGCGCCTACAAAGATGACCCTGACTACGATGGTGAACTGGAACGCCGACTCCACAACGGCGAACTGACCGACTCGGCCGCTCAGAAGGTAACCGATACCACCCGCTATTTCACCGGCGCCGGGCGCGTCGTCTATGGCGGCGGAGGCATCATGCCCGACGTGTTCATCCCGGCCGACACCTCCTTCATGAACGACTATTACCTTCAGGTGCTGCCGCATCTTTCGCCTTTTGTGGTGCGCTGGCTGCAAGGGCAAAACCGGCAACAAATGCCCGCAGACGCCGCCACTTTTGTCCGACAGTACACCCCGCCTGCCGACCTGGCCCGCCAGCTGGCCAACTATGCCGCCGAACAGGGCGTACCCTTCGATGCGCGCCAATGGGAACGCTGCCGCCCCGAATTGCAGCGACAACTCAAGGCCCTCATCGCCCGCCAACTCTTCGAGCGCGAAGGCTACTACCGCGTCCTCAACGACGACGACCCGGCCGTCGAAAAGGCCCTCCAACTGTTGCGCAAGGGCGCCCTACCAGGCCGCAAATGAAGACTGCCGCGCTGCGCTAAAAATTTGACCTACTTTCGCTGCCGTTAATGCAAACGCAAGACTCGAGCATGAACATGAAAAACATAAAAGTCAACGGTTTTCGCCTGCTTCTGTGGGCCTTGGTCGTCGGTATGATGGTGCTGGAGGCCTGCAGCCTCTTCAAGCCCAAATGCGACTGCCCAAAGTTTTAAAGGACTTATCCACCGGGCTCCATTTTCGGAACACCTGCAACCATGAAGGCGGCCGACACGCTGCGCGCGGCGCTCCTGGCGCTGCGCACCGATATGCTCCGGGCAGAACGGGAGCACCAGTCCCTATTGGAGGCAGTACACCCGCAGCAGCGCGTCAGCGCGCGCAACCTGTTGCACTACCTGTCGTTGCGTTGCCACGACCTGCGGGATTTGCAGGACGACCTGCACAACGCCGGCCTCTCGTCGTTGGCCAGCTGCGAAAGCCACGCCCTTCGTCAGGTGGAGGCTGTGCTCGGGCATTTGGGGGAAAACTTCATAGAGGGCACCTTTTGCGACTTTCCCACCGCTCGTCGCATCCTGCAACAGCGGGCCACAGCCCTCTTTGGGCCGAAGGTGAACCCCCACATCCCGCACCTGATGGTTACTTTTGATACCCCCATGGGCGAAGATTACGCCCAGGTGAAGGCCCTGCTGCTGGCCGGAATGAATGTGGCGCGCATCAACTGCGCCCACGACGACCCCGACACCTGGCTGGCTATGATCCGCAATGTGCGCAAGGCCGTGCGCGCCACCGGACGGCCCTGCAAGGTGTACGTTGACCTGGCTGGCCCTAAAATCCGTACCGTACTGCTGGCCAAAGGCCGCAAACGCGGGCGGCTCAAAGTGCGCGAAAACGAGCACTTCCTGCTCGTAGACGAAGGCGCCCCCGTTCCGCCCGATGCCAAAGCCGTGGGCTGCACGCTGCCCGGTGCCGTGGCGGCCCTACGCCCCGGCGACCGCGTCCTCTTTGACGATGGCCTCTACGAAGCTATCGTGGAAAAGGTGAATGGCAATATCGCCTCCCTGCGCTTGGTGCGTGCCTCCGCCGCCAAACCGCGCATCCGGGCCGAAAAGGGCATCAACTTCCCCGACACCGTGCTGCCCGTCAGCAGCCTGACGGACTTTGACCGCTCCGTACTCCCTTTCGCTGCCCAGTACGCCGACCTCGTGGGCTTCTCCTTCGTCCAGCGGGCGGAAGACGTGGCCGAATTGCAAGCACTGTTGCGCCAGCTGGCCCGGCGGCCGTTGCCCATCGTGCTCAAAATGGAAACCTTCGACGCGGTGCAAAACCTGCCCGCCCTGCTCTTTCAGGGCATGCACGAGGCCCTCTTCGGCGTCATGATCGCGCGCGGCGACCTGGCTGTCGAAATCGGCTTTGAGCGCATGAGCGAAATCCAGGAAGAAATCCTCTGGCTGTGCGAAGCCGCACACACCCCCGTCGTATGGGCCACCCAGGTGCTCGAAACACAGGCCAAAAGCGGCGTGGCCACACGCGCCGAAGTAACCGACGCTGCCCGCGCCGCCCACGCCGAGTGCGTCATGCTCAACAAAGGCCGATACCTGCTGGCCGTGCTCGAGTCGTTGCGCGACATCTTGCACCGCAGCGGAGGGCATCACCTCAAAAAACGCTACATCTTCCGACCGCTATCCATCGCCGAGCGCTTCTTCCAGCCGGCAATATCCGCTGCACCTGCGCCGGCGAAACGCCGGCGAAAAGCCAAACCCTGACCACCCGGCCCGGGCTTTGGGGCCTGCGTTGCTCTGTTTGGAATGCTGTCTCCTGGACATCGCTCAAGCAGCCATCAAACACCGAAGGGAGCATCCTTGGCCGTCGAAGGCTGATGGGCTATTTGCACAAAAAGCGTCCTCAGCGGATCGTCCGGTGCCAGCGTTTCACAGTGTACAAAGTCGGCGTCGCCAATGTCATAGCGCTCGTGAAAGCCGCGCAGGGCCACCTGGATACCTTTAGAGGGCGCCTTAACAGCGGCAAAGTCGCGAATAATTTCCAGCACATCAAAGTCAATGTAAGCGGTGTCTGAGGCATCAATGAGCACATTAGACCGCTCGGGCAGCTGGTCGAGCGTGCGCTTGATGCTGGCTTTATTCAGAAAGGAAACCTCCTGCGACAGTCGTATGCGGATGAGGTCGCCTTCGTGGTATTCCTCCGCATGGAAGAAATAGGCGTTTTTCATGTTGGCATACAAAATGTAGAAAGCGCTGATGCCCAGGCCAATCAGTACCCCTGTGAGCAGGTCGGTCAGCACAATAGCAACGACCGTAATGATGAACGGACGCCACTGATATTTGCCATGCGCCCACATTTCTTGGAAGATGGAGGGCTTGGCCAATTTGTAACCCACGACCAGCAGCACGGCTGCCAACGACGACAATGGGATGAGGTTGAGTACGTTAGGTATGGCGATAACGCTTATCAATAGGAAGGAACCGTGTAAAATGGTGGATGCCTTTGTGCGGGCGCCGGCGCTAACGTTGGCCGAGCTGCGCACAATAACCGACGTCATGGGCAAGCCCCCGATGAGGCCCGAGAGTATGTTTCCGATGCCCTGCGCGCGCAGCTCGATGTTTGGGTCGGTTGTGCGCTTGTAAGGGTCTTCCCGGTCCATGGCCTCGATGCACAGCAGGGTCTCGATGGAGGCTATGGCGCATAGCGTCAGGGCGACGGTGTACACCTGAGTATTGCTCCAGGCGGAGAAGTCGGGCAAGGTGAAGATGCTGAAAAACTCGCTCAGGCTATTGGCCACAGGAATGCTAACTAAGTGCTCCCGCTGAATGACCCACTCGCTGGCATTGAATGCTTTGAAGACCTCATTGACCAAAACACCGACAAAAACCGCTACCAATGCCCCTGGAATTAGCCCCAGGAAGCGCTTCACTGCCGGGCGCTCAGCCGCTATCAAAATCGCCAGCGACAGAACGGCTACCAGCGTGGCGCCCGGGTGTATGTACTGCATCAGGGCATTCCACAGAATGGAAAGGGTGTTTTCGCCGGCCGGCCCCACGAAAGACTCGCTGCCCTCCGCCTCGCGGTCGTAACCGACGGCATGCGGCAACTGCTTCAGGATGATGATAATACCGATACCGGTCAGCATACCGCGAATGACACTGGATGGAATGAAGTCGGCAATGCCGCCGGCCTTAAACAGACCGAGGGCCAGCTGCAGTGCTCCCGCCAGCACAACGGCTACTAAGAAGACCTCGTAGCTGCCCAATTGCTGGATAGAAGCCAGAACTACCGCCGTCAAGCCCGCCGCCGGGCCGCTCACACTGGTGTGCGAATTGCTCAGTATGCCAATGACAATGCCGCCGATAATGCCGGCGATCATGCCCGAAAACAATGGAGCACCCGAAGCCAGCGCAATACCCAAACACAGGGGCACTGCCACGAGAAACACGACAATCGAGGCTGGCAAGTCATATCTCAGATTAGCCGCGTATTTTTTTATTGCGTTCATAAGAATGAATAAGGTTGTGTTCAGGCAATAGATTATCGAATGAAATGAGCACCCGGATGAGTCTCCGGGCGTGGAAAGAAAGGAAAAAACGATGAAAGGGAAATTAGTAGCCGTCCGGCGGCGGCACCAGCACCGGCCGACAGGTAAGCGGCGACACGTCCTCATCCGCTATCCAGCGCGCTATTTGAGGCAGGGCAATCGCGCCCTTCATCTGGAGTAGAGAGAGGTCCATGCTGCCCGGGTAATGCTTGACCTCTTCTTCAAAGGTATTGCTCTGAGATAGAGGAAGTGCGTCATCTTCTTCCCCCTCAGCGCTAGAAGAAGCCGGCAAGGAATAGAGTATCTGGAGCGGCGGCTCCAGCCATAAGCGCCCCAGATCGCAGAAGAGCAGGCTGGCTATCAGTGCCAGCCAACCTATGTGGCAGGAAAAAGGGCGTGTGTTCATAAACCGGACGAACGGTAGGCGCATCAAAGGTCATACATTTGCTCCACACCATCATCTTCATCGCTTGTGAATGCATTAGAATTACAACAGACGGGCGGGCCGCTGGTACTGACGACGCGCCAGGTGCCCGAAGAGACGGACGACACGGCGGTGGTGCGGCTGCTTGCGGCAGCGCTCAATCACCGCGATTACTGGATTGCACAGGGCCAATATGCCCAGATTCGCCTCCCTGCGGTGCTGGGGAGCGATGGCGCTGGCGAGTGGCAGGGCCAGGCCGTCGTGATTTACCCGGCACTGGACTGGGGCGATAACCCCGCCATGCCTGGGCGTGCCTTTCGCGTGCTGGGCATGCCGGAAGACGGCACCTTTGCCGAATACATTCGCGTGCCGCGCGCCAACCTGTTTCCCAAGCCGGAGCACCTGACGTGGGAACAGGCCGCTGCCTTGCCCTTAGCCGGCCTGACGGCCTATCGCGTCCTGTTTTCCCGCTGCCAGTTGCAAGCGGGTGAGCGCGTGCTCATCACCGGCATTGGTGGCGGGGTGGCGCTCATGGCCTGCCAGCTGGCCTTAGCTGCCGGTGCGGAAGTGTTCGTTACCTCCGGCTCCGAAGAAAAAATCCAGCGCGCCCTACGGCTGGGCGTCAAAGGGGGAGCTAATTACCACTCCGCTGACTGGCACAAGCAATTGCGCGACCAGGCCGGCGGCTTCGACGTCGTCATTGACTCGGCAGGTGGCGATGCCTTCGCTTTGCTGCCCATGCTGTGCAATACCGGCGCGCGCATTGGCATCTATGGCGGCGGTCTGGGCAAAATCAACGGCCTCAGCCCTCAGGTAATCTTCTGGAAGCAGCTCAGTATTCACGGCTCCAGCATGGGCTCGCCCCAAGAGTTCGAGCGCATGCTTCATTTCGTTCGGCAGCATCGCATTGTACCCGTCGTGGATGCGGTCTTTCCGCTGGCCGAGGGCAACGCTGCCTTGCAGCGCTTAGCCGCTGGCGAGCAATTCGGCAAAATTGTCCTGGCCATTCACAGCAGCGCTGCAAATTAGCGCCCCAATTCTTCTTCTTATCAAAAAGACAAACTGTTCAAAATCAGCACTATGTCAAAGCGCATCCTCGCCATTTTGCTCCGTGTTGTCCTGGTTTTTGGGGCATTTGTAGGCCTGCAGTATTTTATTCCCTATTACTTTCTCGTCGGCGGTGGCTTAGTAGCCGGCGCTTTTACGTACATGACCAGCAACGACCGTCCGCTTGCTTACGGCCTGCTCGCTGGTAGCGTGCTGTTCGGCGCCTTTGCCTATTTGTACGGAACGGTTTGAAGGAGTGCTTCTGCGCTCAGTCGTCATTCGTCGGAGGAGGTGCCGAAGCCGCCGAAGCGCAGGGTAACGCCCCAGACGACGCTATTAAAGGCATCGGCGCGCACATGGCCTCCCAGCCCGTCAACGCCGTTGACCCAACGGTAGCCTACGTGGCCCACTAAGCGGAACCAATCCACTACGTTCAACTCCAGCCCCGCCTCCGGAAGGACGACGAAGACTGCGTCGTTAAAGCCGCGATCGTTCTGGCGCTCGCGCGGTGATAGCGATAGCCCGCCCCAGCCCAACTTGAGCGAGCCGTAGGGGTGAACCAACCTGTGCGTTGGATGCGTAATGCCCAGCCAGATGCCACCCAGCCCCAGACTGAGCTCATGATCCACTCCCTGAATGATGCGGGTGCCAAAGCTCTCGCCCTGACCAAAACCGCCCAGAAAAAAAGAACCCACCACCACGCCGCCGCCACCGCCGCCGCCCTGGCCCAAAGACCCATCGCCACGGCTCTGCACCAGGAAAGGGCCGCCAAAACCACCGGTTATGCGCGCTTTGCCGAACAGCGTCTCTTCCTTTTTTTGTGCGAAAACTACACTCGCTGCCAAAACGAAGACACTCATTTTGAAAAATCGTCCAGCCATAATCGCCCGTTTTTGATTTGAAAGATACTGCTGTTTCGCCAGCAGCGCTACAAATCTCTCACAACCGAGTGATGAGCGGAGCGCGGAAGCGATACTTTAACGCAAAATTAGTGCAGCGCGAGGCGACATCTTTCCCCGAAAGGTGTCGCCTCGGAGTACTGCATTTGAGATGTTCCCTTCTCGTGCCTCGAAGACGACACCTCTGAGGCCGTCCAGGACTCATTCGCGCCGCATAGGTGGTAAATAAAAATAAATAGACCTGGCTCGCAGTGGGTGAGATGAGGATACAGGCTATTTTTGAGCCACGTTTTGGCATAATCCGCACACATTGTGTTCCACCCATTGAAAACAAGTTTCCCCCTATGCGTGCTTTATTTTTGGGACTATTGGGGCTGCTCGCCTGCCCGCTTCGTGCCCAATTGTATGAGCTCCCGTTTTCGGAACTCTTTCAGCGCTCCGCTCTCGTCGTAGAAGGGCGCGTCGTCGCCCGGCAGTCCCTGTGGGACAACGGCCGTCGCGGCATTTACACCCACAACCTCGTCGAGGTAACGCGGGTGTACAAAGGCCCGATTTCGTCCGGCAGATACCTGAACGTGATCACGCTGGGCGGCATCGTCGGCGATCGTATGCAGCTCGTGTCTGAATCTGTTCAGTACGACACGGGCGATTACGGGCTGTTTTGCCTTATCCCCTGTGCTTATGACCTGCCCATCGGCTCTATGTGGGAAAACTACGGCTCGCCGCACGGCTTTTTTCATTACAACACGCTAACGGATGCCGTAGAGCACCCGTTCCACGCCACCTCAGGCATCGCCGCTTTTCGCCAGCGCGTGGAAGCGCTCACGGGTCGGGCGCAGATTATCGTGCCCGATGAGCAGCTGGATCGGCCGGTCAGCGAACGCATGATGCCCTCTATCAGTTCGTTCAGCCCTACTTCCATTAGCGCTGGTACGGGCGATGTGTTGACCATCAACGGCAGCGGCTTCGGCTCGACACCCGGCTCGGTGCGTTTTATCAATTCCAACACCGGCTCGCCTTTCAGTGTGGACGCCTCCGACATCACCAGCTGGTCAGACAATCTGATAACCGTCGTCGTGCCTTCCACTACTGCTAGCGGGGGGTGCGCCGGCACCGGGCCTATCACCGTCGTGGATGCCAGCAGCAACAGCACGACCAGCTCTACCAACCTCACCGTTACGTTTGGCTATACTAACTTCATCTACGGCGGCAGTAAGGTAGGCGCCAAATTGACCAACGTAAACGGCCTGGGTGGCATGACCTACACCCTCAGTACCACTTTGTGCAACAGCGCTCAGCAAGATGCTGTCAATGCCGTTGGGCGCGCTTTGCGCGAGTGGCGCTGCGTGTCGGGCGTGAACTGGCGGCTTTCCACTTCTACCACATCGGTCAATTCGGAAAGTTCTGACGGCATTAGCGTCATCACGTACGACGTTGGTTCCCCACTGCCGGGAGGGGTGCTGGGGCGAGCTACCAGCTATTTCAATGCCTGTTCTACCGGCGGCGGCTTGCACTGGCGCGTAACAGAGGTGGACATCAACATGCGCCAGAGCGGCGTTACATGGTATTTCTGCGATAGTCCCGTGGTGCCGGGTGGGCAGTTCGACTTTCAGACCGTCGTCTTTCACGAATTCGGACACGGCCACCAGCTGCAGCACATCGTGGACAATACGGCCGTCATGCACCGTTCCATCGGCCCCGGGCAGGCGCGTCGCGTGCTCAACAGCAACGAAGAGGCCGGCGCTGACTACGTGCTGAGCCTGCCGGCCAACCCTTGTGGCCCGGGGCCAATGACTCTGCTGTCGCACCCGGCCTGTCTTAGCCTCACCCCGCCCAGCGCCTGCAATGCCGCCGGCCCCTGCACGGCGCCACTCCCTGTGGAACTGCTCTCCTTCACTGCTCAGGCTACCGATGGTGGCGTGCGGCTCACGTGGGAGACGGCCACCGAACGGGATAACGACTTTTTCACCCTCGAGCGCTCTGCCGACGCGGCGCTCTTCCACACCCTCGGTCGCGTGCGCGGCGCGGGCAACTCCACCCAGCGGCGCAAATACGAGTACTTCGACGCCCACCCTTTGCCCGGCCTCAACTACTACCGCCTGTGGCAGACGGACTACGACGGCACCACCACACTGCTGCGCATGGTGAGCGTCTTCGCCGGAGAACGCTCGAATGCTGAACGCCTGCGCGTCTTTCCCAATCCCATCCCGACCGACCAGGTGCACTTAGAACTGGCCAGCGACCTGGCGGGGAGCAGCGCTGTGGTTGTCCTCTTCGATGCGTTGGGGCGCGAGGTAGCGCGGCAAACAGTGGTTGCCCAGGCATACGTGCCGGTTGACCTGGCTGCCCATCGCCTTGCGCCAGGCATCTATACCCTTCGCCTGTGGCTGCCGGAGCAACGCACCTGGCTCGGCCCAGTGCGGGTGTGGAAGCCCTGAGCGGATTTTTACGAACGGATTTTTTGCTCGATGAGCGTGGTGGAATAGCCCTCCACGAAGGGCAGACTCAGCACTCGACCGCCGTGGGCCAGCACAACGGGGGCGCCGACGATTTGCTCCGGCTTCCAGTCGCCACCTTTGACCAGCACATCGGGCACGAGCGCTTCGATGAGGTGCAGCGGTGTATCGTCGTCGAAGATTACCACGGCATCCACCACCTGCATGGCAGCCAGGGCGTGTGCGCGCGTGGTTTCGTCGTTGATGGGCCGGCGTGGGCCTTTGAGGCGGCGCACGGAGTCGCTGCTGTTGAGACCCACCACTAAGCGCTCGCCCAGGTCGCGCGCCTGGGCTAAGTAGCAGATGTGGCCGTAGTGCAGCAGGTCGAAACAGCCGTTGGTAAACACGATGCGCTCTCCGGCAGCACGCCACGCCTGCGCGCGTTGGAGCAACTCCTCAAGGGTGCAAATCTTCTGGCGGAGGCGCTTCAGGTTATCCATGTTGCGGAATTTTTTCAGAGGCGGAGCGGTTCAGCAAGGGCAAGAGCACCATCGCCAGCAGACCGCCCAGTACGTTGTAGAAAATTTGCACCGCAAAAAAAGCAATGTTGGCGTAGGAAAAAGCGTCGTCGCCCCGAATGGCGTATAAGGCCAGGCCGGCCACTGCCAGCGCGTGAAACGACCCCATGCCTCCCGGCGAGGGGATGACAAATCCCAGCGTGCCAAACACGAAGACCATCAGCGTTGCGCCCAAGTCTAAGTGCGACGTCGGGCCAAAAGCCTTGAGGTTGAACCACGTCTGCAGGTAAAACATGACCCAGATGCCCAGCGAGCAGGCCAAAAACACCCCGGCGCGCTTAAGCCGAAACACACTGCGCAGCCCTTCCAGAAAACCCGCTATCAGGCCGGCTATTTTTTTGAAAAAAGGCAGACGCCCAATGTTTTGGCGAAACAGCCAGAACACCCCGCCACCCGTGATGAGCAGGCCCAAAACGACCCAAAAGGCCGGGCTGTGCCACAGCGGCGCCTCCGAACGGCGGTTTTGCTGGATAAAAGCCCACAGCGTGTCGCCCTCCCACAGAAAAGCCAGCCCAACGAACAGGCCTAGACACACAAAGTCCATCAGCCGGTCAATGACTAATGTGCCCATCACGCGCTCTATCGGTACGCGCTCGTAGCGCGCCAACGCACCGGCTCGCACCACCTCGCCCATGCGAGGCAAGCCGAGGTTGGCGAAATAGCCCAGCACAATCGTCCAGAAGGCATTGCCCAAACGCACTCGATAGCCCATCGGTTCCAACAGTACCTGCCAGCGCCATGCGCGCAGCAAAATGCTGGCCGTAAACGCCGCCCACACCAACGCCATCCAGCCTAAATGCACACTCGAAAAATCGGTCAGCAGCTTGTCCGTCAAACGGCACTCTTCGGCTGGAATGCCATCTAAGCGGCATTGCTCCTGATAGGCGGCATTCTGATGCCGAAACACCAACGTCAGCAGCAGCGCGCCAAGGCCAAAGAACAAAAGGAAGCGAAGGGCTTTTTTCCAAACAGAACTCATCCGAAGCGGTCGGGGCTTTTTGCCCGACCGCGCAAAGGTAAGCCGCACAGCACGCTGCGCGCGAAACGGCCCTGTTTGCGAAAGCCGGAGGAACTGCCTTATGCAGCAATGGCAAGGATGGAGCGTATTTGGCACTCAAACCCGCTTAAAGTAGGTCTTCAAAGGTGGATTGAGCGGATTTGACGCTCAAATCCGCTCAATCTACGTAACTTTGTGAAACTTAAGTGGATGCTATGTACAGAAACCTGGTGGGTCGTCGGCAAGAAATTAGCGTCTTGGAGGAAGCGCTGGCTTCACCCAGGCCGGAAATGGTAGCCGTGGTGGGGCGCCGAAGGATTGGCAAGACCTACTTAGTGCGTCAGGTTTATGGCGAGCGGATTTGTTTTGAGGTTACGGGACTGCAGCACGGTGGCAAGGCAGAACAGTTGGAAAACTTTGTGCTGAGCATGGCCAAATATTTTCCCAACTATGTTTTGCCGAAGAAGCCGACGTCGTGGCTGGAGGCCTTTCATTTTCTCAGTCTGGCATTGGAGCAGCTGCCGACGGCAGAGAAAAAGGTGGTATTTCTCGACGAGTTGCCCTGGATGGGCACCCCGCGTTCTGGCTTTCTGGCAGGTTTAAGCTTTTTTTGGAACAGCTGGGCCTCGCGTCAGTCCATTGTCGTCGTCATTTGCGGGTCAGCGGCCTCCTGGATGATTAAGAAGGTGATCCATGACCGCGGTGGTTTGCACAATCGGGTAACGCGGCTACTGGTACTTCGGCCTTTTACCCTGGCAGAGACGGAGGCTTTCTGCCACTCTCGAGGCATTCACCTCAACCGGCTGATGCTCCTGCAAGTGTACATGGCCATCGGCGGTGTGCCGATGTACCTGGATCAGCTGCGCCCTGGATTGTCGGCAATGCAGAACATCCAGGCGATTTGCTTTTCGCCCTCGGGCTATTTGCGCCACGAGTTCGACCGATTGTACGCCTCGCTGTTCAGCAACTTCCAGTCTCATATTGCTATTGTGCGCGCCCTGGCGGCCAGGCGTAGTGGCCTGACTCGCCTGGAGATAAGCCGCTTAGCCAGGATATCCAACGGCGGTATGTTGACCGACCTTCTGGACGAGCTGGAAACCTCCGGGTTCATTGCTATCTACGGCGGCTATGGCAAAAAGGTCAAGGAAAGCCTGTATCGCCTCACCGATGCCTATTCGCTGTTTTACCTCACGTTCATCGAGCCTTTGGGCAAAGGCAGCCACGTGGACTTCTCCCAGTGGAGCGATCTGCCGCAGTGGAAAACATGGAGCGGTTATGCGTTTGAAAACGTTTGTTTGCAGCACATTGACCAGATACGCAAGGCATTGGGTATCTCCGGCATGACCACATCCATTTCGTCTTTCGTTGCGGCGCCCGAAGACGACCTGCCCGGTGCCCAGATAGACCTGCTCATAGACCGCCGCGACCAGTGTATCCACTTGTGTGAGATTAAGTTCAGCGCTTCCGAATACAAAATCACTTCCAAAGACGTAGAAGCCCTGCTGAACAAGAGGCGAGTATTTCAAAGCCATACCCACACCCAAAAACACATTTTCTTTACCCTCATTACGCCTGTGGGCATCGCTCCCGACAGCCACAAGGGCCAACCCATAGACCAGGTGGTAACGCTGGATGACCTGTTCGCGGAGTGAGGTTTTCCTTCGTTATGGGGCGCCTTCGGGTTCCCGTACCGGGTACTCAAAGCGTCTTCAAATACTCCAGCACTGCCCGGCGCTCCGCATCACTGAGGCGGTCGCCGAAGGCGTGGCCACTGTTGCCGTAGCCGGGCAGGGTAGTGTCGTATGTTTCGGGGCCGGAGGGTTTGTCTTCGGTGCGGTACCGCCAGCCTAAGCGCTCGGGGTCGTAGTCGCTGTTGTCGAAGGTGCGGCGCCAATATTTCGGGCGCTGGGTGCTGTTGAGCAGGTCGGCCACGATGGGTACGGAGCCGTTGTGCAGGTAGGGGGCTGTGGCCCAGATGCCGTCTAAGGGCGGGGCAATGTAGCCGTTGGTGGGGCGTAGTTCGCCTTTGTGCGGCCCTTGGGCAAACCAGCTGCGGTTGTACCAGGTGTGGTACTCCGGGTATTTTTGGTACGATTGGGCCAGCAGGGGGTCGGTACCGATGCGGCTGAGTTCGACGACGCGGTTAGGATAGGTGGGCTTTTCGCCGTAGGTGCCGTGGCATTTGGAGCAGTTTTTTTCAAAAACCACCTTGCCCTGGGTGGCGAGGGTGGAGTCAATCGGATAGGGGTATTTGGGCGGTTGCAGGGTGCGTATCCAGGCGATCACGTCGGCCATGTGGGCATCCACGCGGCGCGCTTCGGTGCTGTCGGTCAGGGTCAGCATGGCCGAGGCAGAGGAGAGGCGGGCAAAGTCGCCGCGGCCTAAGGCATTGTAATAGAGGGCGTTTTTCTTTTTGAGCAGCCACCAGGCGGGCACATCGGTGGGTACAACTTCCGTAGGCAGATGGAACTGGGCGGAGTCTATCCACGTCAGGTCGTCGGCGCGGCGGTGGGCGGCCAGTGCGGCGAAGATTTTATCGGCCGGGTTGAGGCCGCGTACGGCGGTGCGGATGTAGGGCGCCAGCGCTTTTTGGCTTCGGCTGAAAGGCCAATAGGCGGCCCATTCGGGCGATTGCTTGCCGTAGCGCATCTCCACGGCGCGGTCGAAGAGGAGCGACGGCGCGGGGCGCGTGTAGTCGGAGGTGTTGTTACCCAGCCCGATGATGAGCTGGCCGTTCAGACGCTCGGCATGGCAGGTCAGGCACGTCGGCGCTGCCACCTTGACGCCATTGGGCGCTTCGACGGCGTTGAACATGTGCGGGAGACCCTGGCCATCGCCCGTACGGCCCAGGTCGTCGGCATTCTCGGCCAAAAGCCCTCGAAACAACTCGAGCGGAATGCCCGAGCGCACCACATCGCCGTAGAGCAGGTAGCGGTAACCTGCCTCCGGGTTGCCGGAGCGCTGAGGCGAAGGCGGAATGTCGAAGAAGCCCGCCTCTTCAGGAGCCGAAAAATGGCTTCCCAGTAGCCAGATAAGCGCCAGCAGGAAAAGATAGCGCAAGTAAGACATCGTTCTCCGCTTTTTTATTTTTCTGTCAGAGCATCGCGTCGTACTTCGATGCCATGGATCCGCCCGGCAGTTAAACGTCCATTTTCGCGCCGCTGTTTCAGCCATAAAACGCTTCGTGCCTCAGTAAAAAACCTCTTCGTGCCTTTGTGGTCGAAGGCTTCAGGCCGATTAGTTCAGCGAGAAACGCACCATCACCCCCGTGTTGAGCGTGGTGATGGGGAAGGACTGCGAAGTTTTGGGCACGGTGCGGCGGTAGTCGGCAAACAGGCGCAGCGTCAGGCGGCGGTTGAGGGCATAGTCCACCGAAGGGTTGATGCTGACGATGCGGGCGCCACGGGTGGGCACGGCCTCATCGAGCTGGTCCAGTCGGTGGTTGAGCGTAACGTCGTCCCGGATGTCTAAGTCGAATTTGAATGTCATGTCGTTGGCCTGTTGCCCGCCGCCGGAGGGGCTGGGCGGAGCGGGTGCTGGCGCCGGTGCGGAGCCGGGTGCGGGTTTTTTGGCGCGCGACTTGGGTTTTTTCTTGCCCGTCAGGAAGGCAATGCTGACGTTGCGCATGCGGTAGCCAAAGCCCACGGTCAGGCCTGAGGACTGCGTTTCGGCCAATTGGTAGTCAATGAACGACATGGCCAGCATGCGGCTCTTTTTGTAATCCACCTTGAAAGTCATGTCGTTCTTCAGCCGGATATCTAAGCCCAGCAGCGGCGAGAATTGCTCGTTGATGACCACCTGCGGTATCTCGAAGCGGGCGATGTAGTTGAAGCTGATGGTATCCAGCTGGTAAGGATTGTTGCGGTCGAAGAAAATATCGGTGTTGAACGAGTTGACCGTCAGGGTGTTGCGATAGCCGTGGGTGATCTGTACGCTGGCGAAAACCTTATCTAAAGGTTTGACCTTGTGCAGGCCGTTGTAGTTGAGGCGCCAGTTGGGGGCGGGTAGGGTTTTGAAAATGTCCAGCTGCACCGTGTTTGGGTCTTTGTCGGTGTAGGCGGCGATGAAGGCCGGCATGAGCACCTCTTGCTGAATTTTCCCATAGCCCTTTCGGTAGGCCGGGCCGTCTTTGTCGTGTTGTTCGACGTTTCCGACCGATTGCGCCAGCCGGTCGGAGATGACGGAGCGGTAGTTTTCGTATCGGGCGAACAGGCCGTTGATGTCCTTCTCGAACATGGTATTGAGCGACAAGTAAGAGACGGTGAAGCTGCCGAAGTCGCGATAGGCGCGCGACTGGTAGTCGGTGGAGTCGGGGTGCAGGATGAAGCTGAAGTCTTTAAACAGTTCAGTGTTGTTAAGGGCGTACTGGCGGTTGGCGGTTAGTTCGATACGGAAGTCTCGGAAGGGTTCGATGGTGATGGCGACATCGGCATTTTGCGTGTAGTTGCGCGTTACCTGCTGGTTGAGTTCGGGGCGTTGGGTGATCCATCCGTTAGCGGCGGCGTTGAAGAGCCACTCGGTGTTGGGCTGTACGCCGGCGACGAAGGCCCATCCCGGGGCATTAAAGCCCTGGCTGAGGCCCATCAGGTGAGCGTCGGGGGTGAAGCCGGGCACGACGGTGCCGAAGTTTTCGCTGTAAGTGAAGCGCGCCTTTCGCACCAGCATCAACGGGCGCAGGGCGATGCGTTCGGCAGTGGAGGGCTGTCGATCCTGGCCTTTTTCGCGCTTTTCTTTGGGCGCTTTTTTGTCCTTTTCGCCCTTTTTGTCGCCGCTGGCACCCGGTGCTGCCGGGTCAGCGGGATTGGCGCCTCCGGGTCCGGAGGGCTTTCCCGAGTCGCGTCCGGAGGGCGGCATATCGCGGCCGGGCATAGAGCCACCGGGCATGCCGGGCAGGTCGAAGCCGCCAGGCATGCCGGGTCGGTCGAAGTCGCCAGGCATGCTCCGATTGAGCGGGTTGCCGCGCCCACCGGGGGGCGTCGGCCCAGCCGGGCCGCGGCCTTTAGGACTGTTGATTTTGGCCAGGTACTTACTCTTGTTGTACAGGCCCTCGAAGTTGAGGTCGCCGTTTATCTGGCGCACACTCTGGTTCTGGATGACATTACCCAACGAGCGCAGGTTAACCTCGTTGGCAAAGGCCGGCGGTACGTCGCCCATGAACTGCAGCTTGAGCGATTGCGCCGTCCAGGTGTAGCTACCGTTGTAAGAGGCTTTTACGGTAATCCAGTCCAGCAGCGGCAAGTACTTGAACGGCAGCGTGTAGTTAAGACCGAAGCTGTGCGTGTAATTTTTGGGTCGGCCCAGATTGCGCAGGTTTTTGAGAATGGAGTCGCGGCGTTCTTCGGGCGTAACGAGTTCGCCGTTGACGAAGGGCTGCGGTTCGTCAATGAGGCTGCGCATCTGGGCGTTGAAGTTGAAACGCAGGTTGCGCGTGATTTCCCAACCTACGTCATAGTTGCGGTCCCAGGTGAAGCGGCGGTTGTAGAAGGTGTTGAGCGCCGGGTCTTCGCCTGCAAAGCGGTAGGCCGTTACCTGCCGGACGCGCTCCAGCGTGGTATTGAAAGCATAGGTGTTGGGCACAGGGTTGAAGTTGAACTCCTTGAGCCAGCGGAGGAATTTGTCGTTTTTGACCAAATTTTTAAAAGGCTCAATGGGCTTCAGCCCCGTGGCGTACTGCCAGTCTAAGGCGCCTTTGTAGCGGTTGATTTCATCAAATTCGATGAAAGGCGTTCGGCGGCGCTCCTGGTTGAAGGCGTAGGTGAGGCTGAAGTTTTCGATGTTCCACGGCAGGCGCACCTTGCGCGGAGCGCCGACGCGGTCTTTGCGGACATTGGTGAAGTTGTAGCCTCGAATGATGGTAACCTCCTGAGCGGCGCGGCGGATGCTGTCCCGAGCCGTGGGGTCGGCTTCGCGCAGCTTCTCGCGCAGCTTGATGTCTAAATCGTAGGGGTCAAATTCGGGCGTGCGGGTGATGTTGGAATACTGCACGTAAAACGGCAGGCGCAGGCCAGAGTTTTTGGGAAAGAACCGGCCCAATTCGATGCTGGCCGAAAGGTCGTACTGGGCCACTTCTTCGCGCTGGCGCTGAACGAGTTTTTGTTCCATACTGCCCCAGCCGATGCTGGTGTAGCGCCCGGAGAGGGAGATATTGCCCAGATCGGCCAATTTGACGTCCACGCGGGCCTGCCCGGCGTAGGCGACCTGTTCGTTGAAGCCGTTGAGGCGCAGTTCGTTGATCCACACTTCGGCGCAGTGTGGCTGCAGGTTGGGGTCCACGTTGCGCACGCCCACCATGACGCCGCGCACGTAGCCGAGGTTGGGGTTGCCCACCACTTTCACGCGGGCGCGCGGCTCGTCGGGATCTTCGCCTATAAAGGGCGTGCCCACATCCCAATTGGGCGTGGCGTTGCGCTGCTTTTTGATTTCGGTGAACAGGCGCAGCGGAATGTCGAAGTTGTTCTCGGGTCGCCACACTTCCAGTTTGTACTCGCGGCTTTCGGGGTTGCCGTTCAGGCGCGTTTCGTCGGAAGGTGTCAGCGGGAGTTCGTATTCGTAGTAGTTGCTCACAAAGTCAGAGCCTAAGCGGATGAAGATGCTCAGGTGCGTACTGTCTAATTTATCGCCGCCGCGACCTTCGGCGTGGGCAAACATTTTGAGGCGGTCGAATTGCCGTAAGTCCATGTTGAGGATTTTGAACACGGCGCGCGCATCGCAGAAGGAGAGGTCGCACATGTTCATCGAGAGGGCCTGCTCGTTCTGCAAAATGTCGGGGAATGCCCCTACAGACTGCTGGCGCGAGATGCCGGGCGGGATGGTGTAGTTGAACGGCGTTCGGGCGGCGTTTTGCTCGATGCTGACGGCGTTGACGTCGAAGTTGGTGGGCGGGCCTACGTCGCACACGCCGCCGGGCTGGTTAGGGTCTTTGTTGGGCAGGGGCAGCGTATAGCGGCGCCACTGGTTGCGGCCCAGTTCGAGGGTGGCGAAGCGGAAGGTCGTTTGCTCGGTAAAGCCTTTCCAGAACATGCGCACGAAGCGGATGGAGCGGAAGTCCTGGATGCCGTTAATGTTCTGGCGGCGCGGGTGGTCGAGCGGCAGTTTGAAGCGGTACCACACAAAGCGGGCGCCGTCGCGGTCGAAGACAACGGTGTCGGTGATGAGGTCGCGCAGCTCAGGGTGCTCGGTATCAATGACCTCCATTTGCACCCCGTCGTTGAAGGTGATGGTGCGCTTCTTGAGCGGTATTTTATAGCGGAAATAGGCTTCGGTTTCGTTGAGCGAGTTGTCGCGGTTGAGGTCTTCAGCGTCGGGGAAGTTGGTGGCCGAAGGGTTGAGGTTGACCGTTTCATTGACGGGCGAGTTGCCCTGTTGGCTGTTGAAATGTTTGTAGCGCTCCAACAGGCCGGGTTTGGTTTCTTCGTAGAGCGGGTCTCGGAAGAAGCGGAAGTTGTCGTTGGAAGGGTCTGCCAGAATGGCTGCCTTGGCGTTGGGCGAGAGGGCGGAGTTCTGGATGATATTGATCCAGTCGGCAAAATATTCCCGTTCGCCGTCGTCGTCCAATCCGTCTAAGCCCAAGTCCTGCAAGGGGCGTTTGGCCGGGTCGTTGTCGAAGGCGTTGACGACGGGCGGCAATACGGGTACGCGCCCCCAGGTGGAGTTGGCCGTGCTGCCGATGCCGGCGCCGGTGGGCAGCGCGTTTTCAAAAAACTGACGACCGTCGCGCATGATGTCTTCAGAGACATTGCCCAGGTCAATGTACATGTCGCCGTCTTTGGAGATATTCGAGCCATCGCCCTTTTCCATATAAGGGTTGAGCATCCAGAACTCAATGAACTCGATGTTGGCGGCTTCGAAGTCCACGGTAAACAGGCCGCGCATAAAGCCGGCCCAACGGGTTTCGGGTTCGTCTAATTCGCCCCGAACGGTCAGGCCCTTGGAGATGCCCGGGTACCCGTCAGGGAGTTCGAAGTTGTAAGGGCCGCGCTCGCGGGGGAAGATGGTTACATCTAAGGGCCGAAGCGCCGACACTTCCAACGGCGTCAGCTGGCGATTGGGGAAGATATCCTGGAATTGGATGATGCGCGTATAGGGGTTGGTGCCGTCCACGGCGTCGCGGGCGCTGGGGTCGGCGATGTACCACGAAAGTCGGGCGCGGTTGGCGCCTAAGGCGAGGTTATCGGTCAGGTCGGCCTCTGGGAACAGCGTCAGATCGCCCTGGGGTACAGAGGCGATGACCCAGCTGTTGGCCGGGTTGGCCAGCGGGAGGTTGGCGGTGCTGCCCTCGAAGTCGTCAATATAGACCACGCCACCGCGGTCGTCGCCCACATTGATGGCGCGGTTGTGGCCGGGTTGCAGCAGTGCCACCTCGGCCTGGGCGGTGATGGTAGAAGGCGCTTTGGTGTCAATGAGCGGGATTTTGTCAATAAGGCGCGTTATCCAGGGCGCATCTTTGGTAATGTTGAAATCCAGCCCATACATGCGGTTGTTGATGGGGTCGTCGCCAAAGTTGACCTTCTGGATGAGCGGGCGCTCGAAGAGGTTCATATACGTGGCGCCGATGTTGATGTCCTTACCAATGGTGTAGTCGAAACGGGCGCCAAACATGGAGCGGTTCTGGAAGCTGAACAGCGCGTTATCCTCGAAGCTGACGTTGACGGGTTGGCCCGATTGCAGGATGGACTCGTTGAGGATGCGCACCTTGCCGATGTTGTAGTCCACCACGTAGTCTTGCCCTTCGATGAGCTGGCGCCCGCCAGCGCTGACGCGCACCGAGCCGCGCGGAAGATTGAAGGTACCCAGCGAAATTTCGGAGGAAGTGGATGACTTGTACGACCCGCGCAGGGTGAAGCGGTTGAGCTGCTGAAATTCGCGGGCGCGGAAGAGGGTCGAGTCGTACAGCTGGGTATAGGCGTATTTCTTGATGACGTCTTCGGAGGCGCCGGCGGCGCGCAGTTTGCGGGCCAGGTGCTCGCCGAAAGGCTCGAGTACCGGGAACATGACACGGCCGTTGCGCAGGTTGATGGTCAGGCCGGGTACGAAGTCGAAAATGCCGTCGGGGCCTGGGTCGCCCTGCAGGTTGAGGCTGTCCATTTTGAAAATCTGCAGCAAAGGCACGCCCGCCACGCCCGGCGGAATGTCGTCGGCATTCAGGAAACGCCGCTGGCCCTTACCCGGGTCTTCGTAGAAGATGTCGAAACGGAACTCCTGCGGGTCCACATTGACGGAGCCGATGGAGTACACGTTTTTCATCATCAGGTCCCAAATAGGGTAGCGCACGTTGGCCGTCGTGCTCTTGAGCATTTTGAGGAAGAGCACGTTCTGGCTGAAAGTGTCGGTATTGGGCACTTCGCTACTGAACTCGCCAATTTTATAGGGCTGGCCATTGTAGGTGTATTCCACGGCAATGGCGACCACCTGGTCGGGCTGCACGTTGGTGTTGATGCTCAAAAAGCCCAGCTGTTCGTTGTAAGTAAATTCGTTGGGCGACAACAGGCGACCGCGCACCTTTTCAAAATCGCGCACCTGCTGCAGGCCCAGGTCGTTGCGCAGGCGGGCCACAATCTTATCCGAAAAGCGAACGGTAGAGTCCTGGGCGACAAGCCGGAGGACTTCCGAGTACAGGCGGTTGTTTTCGTTGGTGGGCAGGGGCTGGCCTTTAATATCGCGCGCGGGCGGAGAGGGCAGCGAGAAGTCGGGGCGGTCTGGTTCGGAGCCGTCTAAATAGGGAAGAGGTTCGCCTAAGTCCATGAAAGCGACGATGTCGCGGGTGTTGTCGGGCACGCGCGTTACGTTGGTCAGCCACACCTCCATACGGGTGATGTTGAACAGCGACTGAGGCACGGGCAGGCAGGAGAGCGCCGGCTCAAACTGGTCGCGGTTCCACTGGCTGATGAGGAAGTGGCGGTTTTCGTCGTAGTCGTCCACTGGCTTAACGAATTGCTGCACCTGAGAGCCGCCCTGTAGGGTCAGGTTGTTCTGTCGCGAACGCTGCTGGGCAGCCAGCAGGGTTACGTTCAGGTGGCCGAATTTCATGCCCGTTTTAAAGCCGAACAGGTTCTGTACCCCCTGGATGAGGTTGGAACGCAGCGGGAGCGAAACGTTGCCGGCCTCAATGTTCTGAATGATTTCGTCTTCTGAAAATCCCTTGGGGTCGTAGTGGATTTTCATCTGGTTGTCGAAATCAAAGACCGCGCGGTTATTGAAGTTGAAGTTGATTTTGAGTTTTTCCCCCACCTGACCGGCTGCGCTCATGTTGATGTCCATGTCGAAGTCGAAGTTGCCGATGCGCTGCTGGCGGAGGGTCAGGATGGGGTTTTGCACCTTTTGATACTGGTATCCGAAGCGCAGGTTGATGTTGCCCTGCGGCTTAATGTCCACGTTAGTGCCGCCGAAGAGGCGCTCTACCAGGCTGGTTTTCACGTCGAATTTGGCTGCGGGGTCTTCCGTAGCCGATTTGCGGCTGCCGGGGGTGCTGACGCCCAGCATGCGGTTGAAATGCTCCTCGCGTTGTTGGCGTTCGCGCCAGCGCATGTACTCCTCGAATGTCATGTACGAGGGCGTGCGAAAGTACTCTTCGCCGATCTTCTCGACGATGATATAGCGGTCGGTGGTGGGGTCGTATTCTACCTTTTTTTCAATGACTTTAGGGTCTTGCAAGTCAATGGGATTGCGACCGCCGGGGTTCATGAAGTTGTCCTTGCGGTCGCTCAGCGGCGGAACGGTATCGGTCGGAGCCGTCAGGCGGAAGTCATAGAGGTTTTGCAGCCATGTGCTGGCATGTGCCCTCCACCCGGCGGGCGGTTGGGGAAGCGAAAACGCGTACAGAGATAGTAAAGAGATGCCTAAAACCGTCGCAAAGAGGAGGTTTTTTCTCGTCATTTTCAGAAAGCAGGTAGAATAGACTTTTAGTTGGCGGGTTGCTCCGTGCGTCAGGGCGGGGCGACAACGCGCCAATGACGCCTGCCCGGCAAGTGCGGTTGCCTGTTGGTGAGGTTTTAAGAAATTGCAGGTGTTCACAACTGGCTCTCCGATGGAGGGCGTATCGAACGCGGATAAGCGCTTTGGCTCTCGACGAATTAATTTTGCACCCCGAAGGCATAGCCTCAGGCTTTCCGTCGTTTTTCGCTCGCAGTTTCACACTCAAATTCCTGTAATTCATGATGGTCGCCTTTCGCTTGTTCTGCCTTGCGGTTTTCAGTTACTGGGCCATGTCGCCGGCATTTTCCCAAAAAGAGCCTTATCGCCCGGCGGATACCGAAGAGGAGTTCCAGCGCCGTTATCAAGAGCGCATCAAGAAAGACCAGCTCAACGGCGTGTACATCCCCAAGAACCTGGACGAGGCCATTGCCGAACTGTACAAGTGGACCGACGAGAGCCAGCGCCAGCGCATTCGGGCTTTGCCCGAAGACAGCGTCTGCATGCGCCTGCACAGCAAGCTGGGGCAGCGCATGATCTTCGACTGGAGCTTTTACGAAGGCTCACGCCTGTCGCACTACCTGCGCAGCGCAGGAGTTACCTACCCGGACGACATGGCGGACTTTCTCCTTCTGGCCTTCCACCGCCGCCTGAACAACCGCCCGATTGAAGTGCGCCAGCTGGCTACCTATTTCAAAGACAAGCGCAAAAAAGAATGGCAAGAGCGCCTCAAAAAAGGCGAAGTCATCCACCAGGAGGTGCGCAAGCGACCGCGCCCGGACTCGCTACCAACGGCTCCGGCAGCCGCCCCAACCAGCGGGCCGGATGCCACCGTCAAGAAGCCACCGACGGCGAAAGGCCAGTAGCGCTGTTGGCGCGTATCAAAAAGCCTGTACTTTTGCCACACTTATGGGCAAAAAACTCCTCATCGTAGAGTCGCCGGCAAAGGCAAAAACCATTGGGAAATACTTGGGCGCCGATTTCATCGTCAAGTCTTCCTACGGGCATATTCGCGACTTAGAAAAAAGCAACGACCTGGGCGTGGACGTCGAAAACGGCTATAAGCCCAACTACGTCATTCCACCAGACAAGCAAAAGACCGTCAAAGAGTTGCGTGAAGCGGCGCGCCAGACCGAAGAGGTGTGGCTGGCTACCGACGAAGACCGCGAGGGCGAAGCCATCTCGTGGCACCTGTGCGAGGTGTTGGGCTTAGACCCGCAGCAGGCCAAGCGCATTGTGTTTCATGAAATTACCCGACCAGCCATTCAGCAGGCCGTTCAAAACCCGCGCCGCGTTGACCTCAACTTAGTCAATGCCCAGCAGGCGCGTCGGGTGCTCGACCGCTTAGTGGGCTGGGAATTGTCGGGCCTGTTGTGGAAAAAAATTAAAGGCCAGCTCTCCGCCGGGCGTGTCCAGTCGGTGGCCGTCAAGCTCATCGTGGAGCGCGAGCGCGAAATCCAGCGCTTTCAGTCGGAAGCCTATTTCCGCATTACAGCAGACTTTCTGGCGCCCAATGCGCAGGGTAAAATGGTCAGCTTCCGGGCCGAAAGCGACGAACGCCCCCCTGACGCCGCCAGCGCAGAGGCCTTCTTGAAAAAATGCGTCGGCGCCACCTACACCGTCCGAAACATCCAGGTGCGGCCCACGCGCCGCCGCCCCGCACCGCCGTTCACCACCTCTACACTCCAGCAAGAGGCCAGCCGAAAACTCGGCTTCTCCGTCAGCCGAACCATGTCTGTAGCGCAAAGCCTTTACGAACAGGGCTTTATCACCTATATGCGCACCGACTCTACCAACCTCAGCGAACTGGCCCTGCAGGCCATTGGCGACGAAATCACAAAGCAATTCGGAAGCCGCTACCACCAATTGCGCCGCTATAAAACGAAAAATGCCTCCGCGCAGGAAGCCCACGAAGCCATCCGCCCAACCTATATCGAAAACCCAACCGCCGGCACTACCCGCGACGAGCAGCGCCTGTACGAACTCATCTGGAAACGCACCCTGGCCTCCCAAATGGCCGATGCCGAACTGGAAAAAACGACCGTGGACATCGGCATCAGTACCCACCCCGATGCCCGCCTCATCGCTGAAGGCGAAGTGCTCAAATTCGACGGCTTCCTCAAACTCTACATTGAAAGCACCGACGAAGACGAAGAGCAAACCCAGGGCATCCTGCCGCCCCTGACCATCGGCCAGACCCTCACCTTAGACAACCTCACCGCCACCGAGCGCTTCACCCGACCGCCGGCCCGCTACACCGAGGCTTCCTTAGTAAAAAAATTGGAAGAACTCGGCATCGGACGCCCCTCCACTTACGCCCCCACCATCAGCAAAATCATGGAGGCCAACCGTGGCTACGTCATCAAAGACAGCCGCCCGGGCGAAACGCGCAAGTATCAGGTGCTCACCCTGAAGGACAATGCCATTCAGAAAACCACCGCCAAAGAAACCTTCGGCGCCACCAAAAACGTGCTCTATCCCACCGATATGGGCATGATCGTGTGCGACTTCCTCGACACCCATTTCCAAAAAATCATGGATTACGGCTTCACGGCCCAAATCGAACAGCAATTCGATGACATCGCCGAGGGTAAAAAAGAATGGACAAAAACCATTGACGACTTCTACCGGCCCTTCCACGAGGATGTACTGAAAACGCTCAAAGTGGCCGGGCGCGCCAGCGGCGAGCGTATCCTGGGCAAAGACCCTAAAACCAACCGCACCGTCCTGGTGCGCATGAGCAGCCTGGGCAAACCGGTCGTGCAAATAGGCACCGGCGATGAACTGGCCAAAGGCGAAAAACCGCGCTATGCCAACCTCAAACCCGGCGCCTCACTCGAAACCGTTACGCTCGAAGAGGCCTTAGCCAGCTTCGACCTGCCGCGCACCATCGGCGAGTACGAAGGCAAGGAAGTCATCGTCAACACCGGTCGCTACGGCCCTTACGTCAAGTGGGGCGACTTATCCGTCTCCTTGCCGAAAAACGAAGACCTCTTCGGCGTTACGCTGGAGCGCGCCGTCGAACTCATCCGGAGCAAACAGGCCACCGACGCGCCCATCGGCTACTACCAAAATCAGCCCATCACCAAAGGCAAAGGGCGCTTTGGGCCCTTCATCAAATGGGCCGACCTGTACGTAACCGTACCACCGCGTATTCCCTTCGACACCCTTACCGAACAGCAAGCCATCGCCCTGATTGAGGCGAAAATCGAAAAAGAAGCCAATCGCTTCATCCAGCACTGGCCCGAAGAGAACATCAGCATTGAAAACGGTCGCTGGGGGCCGTTCATCCGCGCCGGTAAAAAGGCCATCAAATTGCCTCTTGTCAACGGCGCACGCATGACTGCTGAACAGGCCGGAGCACTGACCTTAGAGCAGGTCAAAGCCATCATCGCCCAGGCCGAGCAGGAAGACAAGGAGACCTCCAAAAAGTAGGGTGCCTTCCGGCTTATTCCCAGCACCTCTTCACGCTTACTTCTCCAGGTCGTCGAACTCGTAGATGGGGTGTTCCAGATGCGTGCCGGGCTGAATTTCCAGCAAGGTGTTTATCAGGCCATCCTCTAAGTTGTACACCCACCCGTGCAGCGTGGGAGCCTGGCGTTTGCGCCATGCGCGCTGTACGATAGAGGTATCGGCCACGTGGTACACCTGTTCGATGACGTTCAGCTCAATCAGCCGGTTCAAGCGCTCCTGCTCGTCCGTAATCGCCTCCAACTCGGACTCGTGCAAGCGATAGACATCCTTGATGTGGCGCAACCACTTGTTAATCAAACCATAGTCGTGGCGCGTCATGGCTGCCTTTACCCCGCCACAGCCGTAATGGCCGCATACGATGACGTGCTTCACCCCTAGCACCTCCACCGCATATTGCAACACGCTGAGCAGGTTCATGTCGGTATGAACAACTAAGTTGGCGATGTTGCGGTGGATAAAAATCTCGCCCGGCTTCGTCTGCGTAATCTGACTGGGCGACACCCGGCTATCGGAGCAACCAATCCAAAGATAATCCGGGCGCTGAACGTGCACCGAACGCTGGAAGAACTCCGGATCCTCTTGTATCATTCGCTTCGCCCAATTCCGATTGGCATCCAGTAGTTTTGAAATTTGTTGCATAAGGCAGCTGTTCTGGTAAAATGTTGTAAAAAAACCAAATCAACCCACCCGAAAGGGTATCCGGTAAACCGCCGCGAAGGTATGGCGTCTGTTTGCCAGCAGCGCCCAAATGCGCCCTCTTTATTTTTAACTGACCTTACTCAAAGCTGTGGATAGGCAAAAGGATAAAAAACGCCGAGATAGCAGAGGACTACGGCAGTGTTTCTCTCGGCATTCCTCTACGTGCCCTGCGGTTAGAAGAGAAAAATCCCGGAGCCTTTAGGGGTACTTGCCCGGGGAACATGCTGTCTGTGAGCATGTCTGAGGTGAAGAGATGGTGAATAGACCGCTCCAAAAAAGATTGAAAAAAAACTTGCACAGGTTTCTTTCATGACTGTATCTTTGTCGCCCGATATCGCGGAGTGGAGCAGTTGGTAGCTCGTCGGGCTCATAACCCGAAGGTCGCAGGTTCAAGTCCTGTCTCCGCCACAAAGAAAAGCCTCGCCATTGTGGCGGGGCTTTTTCGTTTTAACTCCTGGCTCGCCGGTGCAGGCCTTCGGAAGCCTGCACCGGCTATACCTGTTGTTGCTCAAGCAGAAGAAGTTACAGAGCCGATCTTCTCCACAGGCAAGGGCTTTTTTTAGGAAAGCATTTAAATGCCAGACGACATATTTTCAGATTTTTTTTCTCAAAATTCTTGAGCGCAGCAAAACTCTCTTATATTTGTTGCTGAAAACGCCTACAGCATACTTCTTCTGGAACACCCCCAAAAGGTCTGCTGGGTCTTTTCTCTACCGGCTGCACTTCCGCAGGTTACAGGCGGATGGATGAGGCGGAGCGGCGAACACCATTATTTTTCCAAATACAAGCTCATCTATGGATGCCAGAATCAACTACTTGCGCAACCTGATCTACTTAGGTCAGGCCGATGATGAATTTCAGGACTCAGAAAAGGCCTTCGTACGCGGCGTAGGCGAACGACTTGGCCTGTCTGCCGATGTCGTGGAAAGCGAGCTGAATGCCGCTGTTTCGGCGCCCCCACCGCTTCCTACCGACGAGGTGCTTCGCTTTGTCCTGCTGGACGACCTCCTCAACTTAGCCGTCGTTGACCGACAGATCCGCCGCGAAGAAATCGAAACCTGCAAAAAGTTCGCTGCCGCTTTTGGGTTTGACCCGGCCGTCATTGAGAATATCCTGTCCAGAATAGAAGCCCACATAGAGCGTGGCTTTTGGGGAAACCGGACTCAAGTGCTTATTAAGGAAGAACTCTTTCGCCTGACCAATAAAAATTTTATCCATGAAAAATACCGTTGAAAACGCCTTGCAATCGCAAAACCTCAAGTACCAGGTGTTGGCCGACGGGCCAAAGCAAAAGATCATCCGCATGGGGATGGGCATGGAGAACGGTCGGTTCGATGTTTACATTGATGTGCGGCCCGAGCTGGAGCAGGTACTCATTTTCACTGTCTTTCCCTCCATCATCCCCGAAAGTATGCGCCAGCGCGTGTCCGAATTCATCACCCGCGCCAATTACGGCCTCGTCATCGGCAATTTTGAGATGGACTTCAGCGACGGCGAACTGCGCTACAAGGTTACTTATTTCTACGACGACACCTTCCCCAATTCGGAGACGGCCTTTCTGAAAAGCCTGTTCACCTCCTTCCACATGATGAACCGCTATCTGCCGGGCATCATGGCCGTCGTGTATGCCAATGTGCTGCCGCAGGTAGCCGTCAGTCAGATAGAAAACTCGGGCAACCCCACCATGAACTGATGCCGCCGGCTGCACGAGTCCTCCCGCAATCGCACACACACCTTAAAAACGTCTAAAAACATGGGATTCTGGGACATCTTCGACAGCCGGGACAAGAAGAAACGGCTCAGCCACATTAAAAACCTGCTCGCCTTAGCCTGCGCCGATGGCCGTCTTTCAGAAGACGAGGCCAACCTCATTTTTCGCATGGGCATCAACGCCGGCCTGACGCCGGAAGAGCTTAACCGCATTCTGGAGCGCCCGGATAGCGTCCGGTTTTACCCGCCCGAGTCGTATAAAGAGCGCATCGAGCAGTTGTACGACATGGTTATGGTCATGATGGTAGATGGCGAAATCAGCGAGCGCGAAGTCGCTTTTTGCAAGATGGTGGCCATGGAATTGGGCTTCTCGCACGACATCATAGACCAGATGGTGCGCGACATCATTGAGATGGTAGCGCGCGGCATAGCGCTGGAGGTTGCGCTTCAGCGTCTGGGGGTGCGTTAGCGGGCGAAGAGGCTGGCCGCCTCAAATACGCGGTTTTGGCCTGCCTGGAAGAGGGTGTAGTTGAAGCCTGGTTGCAGGCTGAAAGCGCCGTATCGTCCGCGGCGGTCGAGGGCGACGAAGCCCACCTGATTTTCGCGGGCCTGCTGCGGGTATTTCTGAGCGATACGGCGGATAGCCGTTTCCACGGCTTTTTGCGGGTGTTTGCCGCGGCGCATTTCCTCGACGATGAGGAAACTGCCCAGCGTTTTGAGCACCAGTTCGCCCAGGCCGGTAGCAGCAGCGGCGCCTGCGTCGTTGTCCACGAACATGCCAGCGCCGATGATAGGGCTGTCGCCCACGCGCCCGCGCATCTTGAAGGCCATGCCGCTGGTTGAACACGCGCCCGACAGGCGGCGCTGCGCGTCAATGGCGACGATGCCAATCGTGTCGTGCCGCTCGCTGTTGATGACGGGCCGGTACTCCGATTTTACCTTCCAGGCTTCCCAGGCGCGGCGGGCTTCTTCGGTCAGCAGATTTTCTTTCGGAAAGCCCTCGCTGAGCGCAAACTCCAGGGCGCCGTCGCCTGAGAGGATGACGTGCGGCGTTTTTTCCATCACCCGGCGCGCCACGCTGATGGGATGTTTGATGTGTTGCAAATAAGTGACGGAGCCAGCATTGCCGAATTCATCCATGATGCAGGCATCGAGCGTAACGTTGCCGTCGCGGTCGGGTAAGCCGCCGTAGCCGACGCTGGTGTCCTTGGGGTCGGCCTCGGCCACGCGCGCGCCGGCTTCTACGGCATCCAGCGCGCGTCCGCTGGCAGAGAGGATGTCCCAGGCGGCAGCAGTTGCTTTGCGGTTGTCCCACGTAGCGATAACAGCGGGCCAGTTGGCGCTTTTGTCCATCATGTCATCCGGCAAGGGCAGCCATTGGCGCCACAATTCCATGCCGGCAAGCATACCCGTGCCAGCTAAGAGGGTGTTTTTCAAAAACAAACGCCGAGACGGCATAAGCAACAATGCGTTTTTGTGAATACTACGCGCTATAGAGCACAGCAGCAAAGAAACGCGCTGGATG
Source organism: uncultured Saprospiraceae bacterium (assembly GCA_964646615.1). GTDB lineage: Bacteria > Bacteroidota > Bacteroidia > Chitinophagales > Saprospiraceae > M3007. The sequence goes on along the minus strand of CAZYEV010000095.1, from coordinate 63,254 downwards.
CGGAAGCCGGTAAAGTTTTTTCTCGAAAGAAAACATGGGCGTTCTACTGCCGCAGAAAAGTCCGAAGGCTTACGGCGTTTCAGGATTTATGAAAAAATATCTGCGCGATTTTCAGATAAGATTTTACCTTCGGCGCTGAAGACCTTTCTGCTCTGTAAACACCCCCTCATCTCTTGCTCGTTTATGTGTCTTCGTTATGCTCATTGGTTTGGAGGGCTCTTGCTGCTCAGTGCTTCAGTAACCGCCCAAACCGACATTCAGGTGCTTGGCAGCACTGTACTGACCGCGCCCGATGGCTCCGAAGGGCCGGCCATCACCTACCTTATTCGCTTCCAGAACCCTCGGGCAGATACGGCTTATCACGTAGTCGTGCGCGATACGCTCGACCCCCGGCTCGATGCTGCCACGCTGACGGTGCTCGCTGCCAGCCATCCATACCACATGGTAAAGGAGGCTAACCAGGTCGTGCGCTGGTACTTCGAGGATATCCGTCTGTCGCCTACCACACAAGGGAGCGCCGGTGCAGGCGGTTTCATCCTTTTCTCCGTGCGGCTGAGGCCCCTCGTAGCGCCCGGGCAAACCATTACCAACCACTCCTGTGTAACGTTCAACCACCAGACGACGCGTTGCACCAACCAGGCCATCGTGTGGGTAGAAAGCGCAGCCTCCAGCCTGACTCCTCAGACCGACGACGCCAACAGTGGGTGGCTTGTGGTGCCCAGCCCTAATTACGGCGTCTTCGAAGTACGCCCGGCAACCCAACGAGTTGAACGGGCAGGGAGTACCCCTGCCCAATGGTGGGTTACCGACATCAGCGGGCGCACCGTGTGGCAAGGCACAGGGCCGACAAGCGCAGCACTGCCCAGACCCTCTCCGGGAATATAGATACGTGCATTTTTTTAGGAACGATCCTTTGCTAAAAGAGTCTAATCTCATGAATAACCTCGATTTTAAATTACTTGAAAGCACTCGTTTAGTAGTATCCCAATGTAATGCACGGGTCTATATATCACCTCTGGGTCAGGGAGGCCGGCCAAATGTGGGTAAGGCCTTTCTTAGTAGTCAAGTAAAACGAGGTCGGGCTAATGGCCTGTTAACTGGCCTTACGCAAAGCTACTAGGGGGCAAAAGGGTTAAAAAAACGCAGAGGGCCGGGGAGGTGTTTTTCTCGGCGCCCTTCTGCGTCGTCAGCGTTTTTTGTTCCTTCTCTTTCAACGGGATGGCTTGCGTAGGGCCTGTTTGTTGACAGATACCATTACTAGCTGACTTTACGCGAGGCTGCTGTCAGGCAAGAGTTTAGAAAACAAACCACAAAGGTCGCAGAAGGGTTTCTTTCGGCGTTTCTCCGCGTCCTCGTGAGTTAAAAAAATGATAGCGAAAGAAATTAACTGATGGTCAATCAAAATTTGTTTTTAACTAAATGATAATCAAAAACTTATTCAAGTATTTTCAGTTAAAACCCGTCACTACCAGAAAATTCAAAGGCGACAGGAAGGGCTCGCGCGGAAAGGGCATCTCAACCGTGCGAAATGTCAGTTGCTAAGCCTTATTCCGTATTTGTTGGCATCAGAGACAAACATAGCCGTAACAGAATACGCATTCGTAGTACAATGAAAACACACGAATTCAAGCCTTTGGCTTCTCTTCTTCACTCCTAAAAAGTTTTAGCCATGCGTTTGTATTTACTCTCTATAGTCTTTTTGGCTGTAACTGCCACTGGAACTGTGCTGGGCCAAGGAGGGGACATCGATGAGCAGAAAAAGCTCCTGTTGCAAAATCGCGAGTTTTTCCTTTCTCACAGAGTCTTGTTATCAGACCACCACTTTGAGAACGCGGAACTTAATGCAGCCCTTCATGACGTTATCAAATATCGCGAAAAATCAAGAAAGTGGGGAGGAATAGGTGGAGCATTCTTAGGCGCTAGCGTTTTGATTTTGGTGGTAACAAAAGCCGCAGCCGCCTCAGAAGAAGATCTTTTGGAGAGTCTGGGAATCGCCATTGCAGGAGTCTCAGGTGCAGGTTTGGCGTTCTCCATTGGTTTACCCATGGCTATCGTCGGATTGGAGAACCATAATAAAATGATGAAGAGCCTCGAAAGAGTCAGAGCCTTGCAAAAATGACTGTCTGGCTGTTTAACCCAGCGCAGACAGGGCAGTATGGCATCTCCTCAAGTAGCGTTACGCTGGTGTAACAATTCTTGTCATTTCGTAACCGCCTAACTCGGACGTAGGACTAGAGACCTTGGAGGAGGAGAGGCTGTGTCCGTTGCTCTCGCTCATTGCCGCACAAACGACAGCGAATAATGCGCCTCCGGCGTCGCCAGACTGACGCGATAGCGACCGGGCGGCAGCGGGCCGAAGCGTGCGGAGGGTATCACGGTAAGGCCAGCAGGCAGGCGCATTTCGGTTTCGTAAAGGCTCCGATGGTAAGCATCGTACAGGCGCAAGTAGCCTCGGACGGGAGCGCTGGCCTCGATGTGGAGGCGGAACGCCCCGCGGTTGGGGTTAGGCTCTACTGCCAGGCGACATTCTACCGCGTGCTGGGGGTCAGGGTCTGGGTACAGCAGCGACTGGTTGGAAGTTACTATGCGGCAGGGGCGCGGCATCAGCAGCGTGTCGTAAGCCTCGGAGGGGAGGTCGCCATTCAGGCGGATTTGAACGGGCACGATGGGCTGCCGCACGCTGCGTTTCCATTGGCCGGCTATAAAAAAGATGGGCTGCCCTGTCTGGAGCGAGTGAGGCTGGTTGCCGCTGAAGCACAGCAAGCGTATTTCGCCCGGAGTAGGGCTATGCCAGTCGCAATGGTCGCCGTTGTCGCGGCGGATGGACATCCAGCGCATTTCAGAAGGGTGCAGGAGCGTCGTGTCGTAGTACAGGGTCATTTGCCAGCCGGCTAATGTCTGGCTTTCTGTGGCAAATACGGGTATTTCGACGCGGTCGCCCGCGTTGCCCGTGCGGGCATAGGTGCCCCAGGTAACGGGCGGGCCATCTGGGGGCTTCGACAGCAAATCGGCATTGACATCGCCTATTTTTAAACCGATAAACGCCAGCCGGTTAGCGGTATCGGAGGTGAAAGGCAGGCGAAAGCGGCTGATTCCGGCATTGCGGTTCAATTTCTCTGAGGCAGGTTCACCACAGGGCGTCCACACGTCGGGCTGGAGCACGTCCCAGGCGCTGGGCGTGGTGCGTGCCGCTTCCGCCAGCGATTGAGGCCAGAAGCGCCAGGGCTCTGACCATTCCCGCTGAGGGTGGCCCAGCAGTGCTTTGTACAGCATGAACGCATCGGCCATCGTTACCGTACCGCTGTTGTCCATGTCGGCGGCCAGCAGGCGCAAGCCGTCGTCTATGGGCCTGACGCCCAGAATATGCCATATGATGGCGATGACATCGGCAGTACTGATGCCGCGCAAGAGGGCATCCTGCTTGCTCAGGCGCACGCCCTGCTCCTCACCCGGCAGCGGGCAGGCGCACACGCGGAGGGTTGAGTATTCGCCGCTGTGGCCGCGTCGTTCGCAGTTCGGAGGGTTGCGATGCTCGCAAGGCGTCAGGTAGTACTCCCAATGCGTCAGTGGCGAACCGTCTGCGGCGTAGTAGGCCGATATTTCCAGCAATCGCTGCTGAATGCAGGCCGTTTCAGTTAGCACGCGAGTGTCCAGCAGGCAGGTACCACCGGCATCGGCACACGTCAAGCGTGCCTCTTCCCACGCTTCAAAAGTCAGGCACCCCTGCGCAGGCGTTTCCCAGCGTAGCTGAAGCAGCAGGGCGGTGTCCGCCGGCGACAGAGAAAAAGGCTGCGTACTTTCCCACACCAAGCGGGTGCGATTTCCCACTTCTCCTAATTGAAAGGTGCCTAAAGCGCGCCCTGTACTGTCCGTCATGAGCGGATGCAGGGTACCGTCCTGCTGCCAGCGCAGGGCCACGCGCAGATGCGCTATTTCCCGAGGCCTGGCCGAATGGGCGGTCAGCTGCAGTACAATGTACTCCGGGCAGCTGTCTCCCCGGCTTTCCGTGCGGACGAGGGCGCGTATGGAAACACCGGCATCCGCCGTATCGCACAAAGCCAGAGGGCTATTGCCCCAACCACAGCAGGGCAAAGAAAAGAGGAGCAGCCATTCGTATAAGCGCTTGAATTTCATGTAACTCTGTCTTTCCAGAGGTGACACCTCCTTTGGGAGGTGTCACCTCAAATAATCAATGCTGCAAGACCTCCTCCCGCGACGCCGCGCTTTTCACCCGCGCGTAACGCCCTTTGAGGCGCAGGAACGGCTTTTCCCAGTACTGGTACGACAGGTGCGCCACCAGCAGAGTGCCTCCGGTGCATAGGGCATACACGAACACGTAGTGGAGCGCATTGCTGGCCGATAGCCAGCTATTAAACACCCAACCAAGCGAAAAGATGACTAAAGGGTGAATGACGTAGATGCCATAGGAGATTTTACCCAGATAGTCCATCACTGGCGTGTCTAAGTTGAGCAAACCTTTGCCCTGCGCCTGACCGATGATAAGCGCCGTGCTCAGGCAGGCCATCACCTCGTGGTTAATGATATTAGCCAGGTGAAAACGGTTGACCGCCGCCAGCGCCACCACCAACCAGCCCAGCACCTGCACGCTCCAATGCGTCGCCAGACGAATGAACCATTGCTGCTGATGAAAATACAGGTACGCCCCCATGGCGCCAATCATCATGCAGCTGAAGCGGTTGACATCCACGGCCGTGTGAAAGACAGAGCCGGTAAAGACATAAAAGCCCACGACTTTAAGCGCCATGAATGCCGCCAACAGTACCGCCGTAGCCGAAAACAGGCGGCGATGAAACGCCTTGACGAACACCGGCCAGAACAGATAGAACTGCTCCTCCACACCCAGCGACCAGTAGTGGCCCAGCAGGTCGCTGCGCAGCTGAAACGACTTGGGCACATTGGGCGCAAAGAAGAAGTAAAACAGGTCGCTGATAGACTCGTGCGGCACCTGGCCGATGCGGCTGACCACAAGGGCAACAATGAGGTAACTGTAATACAGCGGCCAGATGCGCAAGATGCGGCGGATGTAGAAATTTTTAATGCTGATGGGCTGAATGGCCTGTTCGGCCAACAGCAGGTAGGTGATGAGAAAGCCGCTCAGGGCGAAAAAGATGGTTACGCCAAAAACGGCCAGGTCAATGCCTTTCGGGTTGCCGTTGGGCATTTGACCGATGAGGTATGGGTTTAGCCCAAAGCGGTCGAGATAAACGGTGATGTGCAGCGCCACCACTGCCAGGGCAGCAATGGCGCGGATGCCGTTGAGACCCGGAAAGAAAATGGGTTGTTCAGCTCGAGACATGTGAATGATGCGTGTAGTGGCTGCCAGCAGGCAAACCCCTTGCCTGATGCCTGGCCTGAAGCCTTCTGTTTCGGGTGGCGCCCATGCAAATAGGATGCCTACTGGTCGAAAAAATGCAACCTCCCGCCCTGAAAATAGTCTATTGTCGTCCGAATAGGCGGATGAAATGGCGGAAGCGTCGTAACCTTACCGCGAAAGCGGTTTTCCGCATCCTGTCCTTTCATCCAATCACTGCAATTATGAGGTATCTGGCTCAAATTCGCTTTGCTTTGCTTTTTGGCCTGTTATCGTGGGCCTTCTCCACTGCCTTAATGGCGCAACAGAAGGAACTCCGGCTTCCGCCGGGCATGCAAAAAATCACCTCGGTAGAAGGCATTACCGAGTACAGCCTGCCCAATGGCTTGCGCGTGCTGTTGTTTCCCGACCCGTCGAAACCCACCATCACGGTAAACATCACGTACAAAGTCGGCTCGCGCCATGAAAACTACGGCGAGACGGGCATGGCACACCTGCTGGAGCATTTAGTCTTCAAAGGCACGCCGCGCCACCCCAACATCCCGCAGGAGCTGACCGAACGCGGCGCCCGGCCCAACGGCACGACGTGGTTCGACCGCACGAACTATTTCGAGACCTTCGAGGCCACCGAAGACAACCTGCGCTGGGCACTCGACTTAGAAAGCGACCGCATGGTTAACTCCTTCATCGCCCGCAAGGACCTGGAGAGCGAGTTCTCCGTCGTGCGCAACGAGTACGAAATGGGCGAAAACAACCCTTACGGTGTGCTCAATAAGCGCATGATGGCGGCCATGTTCCAGTGGCACAACTACGGCAAATCCACCATTGGCGAAAAGTCCGACATCGAGGGCGCGCCCATTGAGCGCCTGCAGGCCTTTTATCGGCACTATTACCAGCCCGACAACGCCGTGCTCATCATTGCCGGCAAGATTGATGAGCAGCGCACGCTGGATCTGGTACACCAATACTTCGGCCCCATTCCCAAGCCCGAGCGCACGATTATCCCCACCTACACGCGAGAACCTGTACAGGACGGTGAACGTCAGGTCGTAGTGCGCCGCGTGGGCGACGTGCAGCTGTTTGCTGCGGCCTTCCGCACGCCAGCAGGCTCGCATCCCGACTATGCCGCTTTAGTGGTGTTGGCCGACCTGCTCACCGACGACCCGACGGGCCGCCTGTATAAGGCCTTGGTGGAGACCAAAAAAGCCGTCTCCGTCTTCGGCTCTGCCAGCGGATATGCCGAAGGTGGCGTTACGGGCTTCACCGCAGAGGTGGCTTCAGACCAGTCGCTCGACGAAGTAAAAAGCATCCTGCTGGCCGAATTAGAAAAGCTGAAAACCACTCCGCCCACGCGCGACGAAGTGGAACAGGCTAAAACGCGCCTGCTCAAAAACTGGGAACTGGCCTTCCGCCAATCCGACCGCATCGGCATCAGCCTGAGCAACTACATCGGCACGGGCGATTGGCGACTGGCCTTCCTCTACCGCGACCGTATTGAGAAGGTAACGCCCGAAGACGTAGCCCGTGTAGCCACCTATTATTTTAAGGAAGCCAACCGCACGCTGGGCTTTTTCATCCCGGACAAGAACCCCGACCGCGTCGAGATACCGCCGGCTCCCGATGTAGCGGAAATGCTCAAGGACTACAAGGGCCGCACGGCCATCGCCCAGGGCGAAGACTTCGACCCCAGCCCCGACAACATCGAGCGGCGCACCACACGCGGCCAATTGCCCAACGGCATGAAATACGCCCTGCTGCCCAAAAAGACCCGCGGTGAAAGCGTCAACGTGGTCATGACCGTGTACATGGGCGACCTCAAAAGCCTCAATGGCCTGGTTACCGTGGGCAGCATGACCGCCGCCATGCTCAACCGAGGCACGCAAAAACGCTCGCTGGCCGAGCTGAAGGCCGAGCAAGACCGCCTCAAAGCGCGCATCTCCATCAGCGGCGGCGCCGCCTCCGCGCGCGTCAGCATCGAAACCGACCGCGCACACGTGGCCGATGCTATTCGCCTGGCCGGCGAAATGCTCCGCCAGCCGTCGTTTCCAGCCGAGGAGTTCGAGAAATTGAAAAAGGAGTACATCACCCGCTTAGAGTCGCAAAAAAGCGACCCAATGGCTCTGGCTGCCAATACCTACAACCGCCTGTCCAAACCCGAATACCCGGTGGGCGACCCGCGCCGCGCCACCACCATCGAAGAAGATATCGCCGCCGCACAGGCCGTTACGCTGGAGCAGGTGCGCGACTTCTATCGCCGCTTCTACGGCGCCAGCTACGCTACCTGTGCCGTCGTCGGAGATTTTGACCAGAAAGAAATCGAAAAAGCCCTGCGCGAAACCTTCAGTGACTGGAAAAGCCGCACCCCCTACGTGCGCATCACCCAGGACTACGAGCCGGTGCCCGTCAAGGCAGAAACCGTGCTCACACCCGATAAGCCCAACGCCACCTATTTTGCAGGGCTGGGCTTCCCTATGCGCAACGACGACCCCGACTATCCGGCCCTCGTGCTGGGTGGGCAAATCATCGGCGGCGGCTTCCTCAACTCGCGCTTAGCCACGCGCATCCGCCAAAAGGACGGCCTCAGCTACAGCGTCAGCGCCAACTTTAACGCCAGTGCCTTAGACAAATCGGGCAGTTTCTTCGCTTTCATGATTTACAATCCCGCCAACCTGGCGCGCTTAGAAACGGCTTTCCGCGAAGAAATCGAGCGCGTCGTGCGCGACGGCTTCACTGCCGACGAAATCGAGGCCGCCCGAACCGGATGGCTCAAATCGCGCCGTGTGGACCGCTCCTCCGACGGCGCCCTGGCCCAAACGCTCAACAACTACCTGGCTTATGGCCGCACCCTGAACTGGGACGCCGAACTGGAGCAAAAGGTCGAAAAACTCACCCCCGAACAGGTCAGCCAAACCGTTCGCAAGTATCTGAATTACAGCAAACTGACCATCGTCAAAGCCGGCGATTTTGAGAAGAATGCCGACCGTTAAAGAACGACGGCTCAGGGCAAGCGCACCCAAAAATTGCCCTTAGACGAGACTGTTATCAGGCAAAAAGTTTAAAAAAACCGCCGAGGTCGCAGAGAACCGCAGAGGTATTTCGCTCAGCGTTTCTCTGCGACCTCAGCGATAAAAGAAGAGAAAACGCCGGAGGCAGCAAAGAAGGCTTATCCTAAGACAGTGGTCTCGGCCATGTTTAACGCCAATAACTCCGCTCTTTTGAGACACCTACAGATGCGAGCGATTGTGCTGAATGGAGGCCGCAAACGATTTTTGAAGCCACAAAGGCGCGAATGGTTTTGCTGGCGAGGGATTAGCGTAGAAAAGCGTCGGGTAAGGCATCCGCTGAAAAATGAGCATCACACTTTTTCATTCACTCAACCTGATTATCACTCATGCTGAAACCACTAAAAACACTCGCATGCTCGGGAGCTTTGCTCCTGCTGATTGGTGCCGTAGCGCACGCTCAGCCTCAGACCAAGCCGCCTTCTCAACAACGGCGCATCACGTATCTGTCGTCCGGTGGTGACGGTGGCATCCTATCGCTGGCCACCGTCGAAATGAATGGCCGCGAAATACGCCCTATCCTGCGCTATTCGCCTGTGTTCAACTTCGGCAGCAACTTCAACTGGGACTTCATCGAAAATGCCGGAGTCTTCCTGGGCTGGAACATTCGCAACATCGGCCTCATCACGCGCGACGACCCCAGCCGCGACGATGTGTTCAAACGCCGCATCTACATGCTCGGCCTGCCGTTGGGCATTAAATTAGGCAACATGCGCAACGGCCACTTCTTCTACTTCGGCGGTGAATTCGGCCTCCCTCTCAATTACAAGGAGAAATTCTTTCCCGACGGCAATCGCCGCAAGAAGACGAAGTTTAACGAATGGTTTAGCGAACGCACCCCGCAATTCACAACGGCAGCCTTTGCCGGCTTCCACTTCCGCAAGTCGCTCAATGTCAAGGTACAGTATTTCTTCAATAACTTCTTTAACCCAGACTTCACCACCACCGATGGCCAGGGCGGGGAGTTTCAACCGTACAAAAACTATCGGGCGAACATCTTCTTCATCACCTTTGGCTTCGACTTCTCCAACAAACGCCCGGCGCGCGGCGAACAGCAACAGCAACGCAACCGCTCGCAACAGGGACAACGCAGCACCGCACCGTAAAGCACGCACCGAGAGGACATCTTTTCAAAAAGGAAGTAACATCTCAAAACAACAAGGCTAAGCACCTGCCAGACAAAACGCCGCATTTTGGCACGATTTTTTAGGCCCAAAAGGCGGCAAAGAGCTTAGCATTTGATTGGTTAATTGTTTTCATGGTTATGTTGCGCCATTTCGTCGAAAGACGGGATGGCTTTTTTCTTTGCAGCGCTTTTACACCGACAAAAAAGGCGTCTTTCTTCATGAAAATTCTCATCCTCGGCGGCGGCAACATGGGCCTGACGTATGCGCAGAGCTTTGTGCGCAGCCACATTGTTACGCCCGAAAACTTAACCATTCTGTGCCGCACGGCGGAGCGGGCCACAACCCTTGGGGCAACGTACGAAGGGCGTTTCACGACCGTACCCGAGCACTGCGTACCGGCGGCAGACCTGGCCATTCTGGCGGTGAAGCCGCAGGATGCGCCGGAGCTGTTTGGGCAAATCCGGCACCTGACCTCTCCCGATCAGGTGTGGCTGAGCATTATGGCGGGTGTGCGCATGGCTACAGTGGCTGAGGCCTTAGGCGTGCGCAAAGTGGCGCGGGCCATGCCAAACCTGCCGGCTCAAATTGGCGCCGGAGTAACGACCTTCACGGCCACCGAAGACGTTACGCGCATTGAGCTGGTCATGGTGCAGAACCTGCTCAGCACCACCGGAAAAACGCTCTACGTAGAGCGCGAAGCCCTGCTGGATGCGGCCACGGCCATCTCCGGCTCCGGGCCGGCCTACGTCTATTTTTTCATGAACGCCATGATAGAAGCCGCTCAACGCATGGGCTTTTCGCCTTCCGAAGCCGAATTGCTCGTGGCGCAGACCTTCACCGGCGCCGTGGACCTGTACAACAAGGCCGACCTCAGCTGCGAACAGTGGATTGGAAAAGTGGCCTCCAGAGGAGGCACAACGGAAGCCGCCTTGCGCGTTTTTGAACAGACGCAGCTGTACGAGCACATTAACGCCGGCCTCACAGCGGCCTGGAAACGCGCAGAGGAACTGGGCAGCTGGAAAAATCCGTAAAGCAGACGAACCATCTCCCCCCTCACAAGTGTCGCTGAGGGCCTCTGGCTCAAAGCCACCGCCAGTTTTCGCTTTTAATGCCTGGGTGCTATTCGCAAAGTTGAGAAGAAGGAAGCCCGTGCGATTGAGGGATTTGCTCGCTGGTCGTACTTTCGCTTCATATCATTAAAAAACCTCGCCTTCCTTATGCGCTATTTGATACTCCTCCCGCTGCTTTTCCTAACTCATGCCGCCACTTTTGGTCAGACTTGCCTGCTGTTGGCGGCCGATGATTTCAACTACACCGGTGGCCAACCGCTGCATGGCCAGCAAGGCGGCACCGGCTGGGCAGAGGCCTGGTACGTGCAGGGCTTCAACACGACTTTGCCCGGCTATCAGGCCGCTAACGGCTCGCTTGCGTACGGTGCCCTGCGCACCCATGGCGGCCAGGCCCAGGGCGGACGCGAATACCTGACCGCCGGGCGCCTGCTCGACACCGACCCCAACGGTCCGTTTGCCGACTACATCCTGCCTGGCAGCGAGGCCATCGGCACCCGAAAGGGCCACACGCTGTGGATGAGCGCACTGCTGCGCAAAAGCCAGAACAACAGCCAATCTGTCTTCGCCGGCATTCACAGCGAAGCCCTCGCCTGGTGCAACGACTGCACGCAGCGCCGCGTAGAGTTTGGCTACTTCGAAGGCCACAGCGACGTGGGCGGCCAACGCCGCTGGACCCTCCGCATCGGCAACAGCTACTATCCCACCAACGTGCCCGTAACCATTGGCACTACAGCCTTTTTTGTGCTGAAATTGACGTTTTTAGACCAACATACCGCCGTTGAGTTGTTTGTCAATCCACCCGCATTAGGCACTGCCGGACCACCCACGACGCCAACCATTGCCCAGAATACCCCCGACCCTTTTCTTTTCCGAAGTGTACACCTTTATCTGGGCAATAGCCCTAACAACGGCACCGCCGATGAAATCCGGCTGGCCAAATCTTACGCCTGCGCTGCGCCCGACAACACTGTAACGCTCGACCTGCCGCCCGTGGCCGTCATCACGGCGTCGCCCACCGATGGCAGTGTGCCGCTCACCGTCAACCTTTCGGCTGCAGCCAGCTACGACCCCGAAGGGTTGCCGCTGGCCAGCTATCTGTGGGACTTCGGCGATGGCTCGCCTACTGCTACCGGTGTGAGCCAGGTGCACACCTACACGGCGCTGGGCCAGCTGCCGGTGCGGCTCACCGTGCGCGATGCCGCAGGCCAACAGCATACGGTAACACGCCTTATCACGGTACGCCGGCCCGATGGCACCTTCCCGTGCCAGAGCAGCTTTGCGCTCGTGCGGCCAGCTACCTGCTCCGGCACCGGCGGCATCCTCCGCGTCAACAACGGCACGGCGGCCTATACGCTGCGCAACGCCAGCGGCACCGTGCTGACGCCCGTGAACGTCAACGAGTTCCACAACCTGACCGCCGGCGCCTACACCTACGAAGCCAGCAGCCCCGAAGGCTGCGCCGACCGCTACACGCTGCACGTCCCCGTGGACAGCACTACCTGCCCGGGCTGGCAACCCGCCACCTGCCGCATGGCTATCGGCACCAACCTGAGCGGCTTTGCCGACTGGGTGCCCGAACGCCCGCTGCGCAACCGCATGAAACACGTGCGGCCCAACATCGTGGCTTACAACGACGCCTGCTATTGCTGGAGCAATGGCAACGAAAACCTCATCGCCCGAACGCCTGACGGTTACCCCACGCACATCCCGCAAATGGCCAACGGCGTGCCCAATAAAGTGCGCTACGTCGTCTCCACCGAGGGCGCCAACCTGCCGCCTGGCCCTTACGTGCTGCTGTTCGACGGGCAAGGCACCGTCACTGTCAGTGGAAACGCCACCGCCGTCAGCACTACTCCCGGACGCCTGCAGTTCAACGTAACCGGCACCGACATCGTCATCCTCAACATCGAAGCCTCGCAGGCCAGCAACCCTGTGCGCAACTTCCGCCTCCTGCGCTTGCAAGACAAGTTCGTCAACTTAGAGGAAAATCCCTTCTACGAGGTCTTTCTGGAAAAAATCGCGCCCTTCCAGGCCCTGCGCTTTATGGATTGGGGGGCCACCAATAATAATCCCGTGCGCCACTGGCACGAGCGTACCTCACTCAACTATTTCACCTATGGAACGCCTCAAGGCGTGCCTTACGAGGTCATGATTACCCTGGCCAATCAGACCAAAAAGGACGTCTGGATCTGTGTGCCGCACGCCGCTGACGACGAGTACATCGCGCGCATGGCCGAACTCTTTCGCGACCGCTTAGACACTTCGCTCACCATCTATCTGGAATACAGCAACGAGGTGTGGAACTGGCTCTTCGACCAGGCCCATTACAACGACCAGAACCGCCCGGCCAACCTCAACTACGGGCGGGCCATGGCCGAAAAAGCCGGGCATGTCTTCCGCATCTGGCACCAGGTTTTTGGCCCTCGAAAACACCGCGTCAAGCGCGTGCTGGGCCTTCAGGCCGGCTTCAACTACCTCAACGAGCAAATCCTGGCGCAACTGCCTCCCTCCGAATGGGACTACGGCTCGCCTACCAGCTACATCGGGCTAGACCACTCCAGCGAGGGCAAGCCCGTCCTGCACGCCGGCAGCACCGTGGACGACATCCTCGCTAACGCGCGCAACCATTGGGCCGAATTTCGGCCTTTCGTGCGGCAAGACTATTTCAACATCCAGCTCTACGGCAAAGAGGTTGTCAATTACGAAGGCGGCCAGCATTTTGTAGGCAATGTTTTTGGCATTCCTTACCCCTATCAGCAGACCATGTGGGATGCCCAGTACAGCCCGGGCATTTACGCCCTCTACAACGACATGCTCGATACTATTCGAGCCTGGGGCAGCCGTCTGTTTGGCAATTTCAGCTTAGCCTCCCCGCAGGAAAGCGTCTATGGCTCCTGGGGCGTGCTCAACGACATTGACCTGCAGCCGCCTTACTTGCAAACGGCTCCTAAGTACCAGGCCCTGTTGGACAACCTGTGTGCCGACACCATAACCCGCGCACCAGTGCCAACGCAGCCCGCCACAGCGCCGTTGCGCGTCCTTCCGAACCCGACCACGGGGGTCTTCAGCGTTCAGTTCGCGCTCGAGCAGGGAGGGGCGGTGCATCTACAGGTGTATGACCCATCCGGGCGTCTGCTGTGGGAACAGGCGCGCCACCTGCCCGGCGGCGAGCACCAGTGGCCGGTGGTACTGACGGCCGTGCCGTCTGGGCTTTATCGGGTAATGGTATGGACAGGGCACAACAACGTACGCTCGGCATACGTGCAGGTGCGGTGAGCAAAAGGGGTTGCTGATGCTGCTACGTCAGCGTTGTGGCATCGTTGAAAAACACCCAAACCACATCGTCTTGCCCTACTTGCTGCTTGAGCGGATGCCTCTACCTTTGTCGCCGCTATGGAAAAAGTGAAATGTTTAATTATCGGCTCTGGCCCGGCTGGCTATACGGCTGCTATTTATGCGGCGCGCGCGGGCCTAAAACCCGTTATGTACACGGGCCCTCAACCCGGAGGGCAGCTCATGATCACTACTGAAGTGGAAAACTATCCGGGCTACCCCGAAGGGCGCACCGGCCCTGAAATGATGGACGACTTTCGCCGGCAGGCCGAGCGCTTTGGCACCGACATTCGCAACGAAATGATTGTGCGCGTGGACTTCTCCGACCCAACGATGCACAAGGTCTGGTCGGAGAGTGGCCATGAAATCCACTCGCCCACTGTCATTATTGCTACGGGCGCCAGCGCCAAATGGCTGGGCATTCCCGGTGAAGAGCGCTTGCAAAACTCAGGTGTATCGGCCTGCGCCGTATGCGATGGCTTCTTCTTCCGCAATCAGGAGGTGGCCGTCGTCGGTGGCGGCGATACGGCGGCTGAGGAGAGCACGTATCTGGCCAAAATCTGCACCAAAGTGCACCTGTTGGTGCGCCGCGACGAAATGCGGGCCTCTAAGATCATGCAGCAGCGCGTGCTCAATACGCCCAACATCGAGGTGCACTGGAACACCGAGGCAGAGGAGATTCTGGGCGACCAGGTTGTCGAGGGCGTCCGCATCGTCAACAACAAAACCGGCGAGCGCACCGTGTTGCCTGTAACCGGCTTCTTCGTTGCCATCGGCCACAAACCCAACACGGACATTTTCCGCGATTGGCTCGACTTAGACGAAAGCGGCTACATCATCACCACACCCGGCCGCACCACGACCAAAATACCCGGCGTCTTTGCCTGCGGCGATGCGCAGGATAAAGTCTATCGCCAGGCCGTTACGGCTGCCGGCACAGGCTGCATGGCCGCACTGGATGCCGAGCGCTACTTAGTGCAACAAGGCTATTAACGATACCCTCTCAGGCCCCAATTCCTTGCAATTGTCGAGGGAATTGGACGTGCTATGGGTGTATGCGCTTTAGCGGCAGCATTTCGAGCGCCATTTCCCACAAATTTTCGTAGGGGATGACCTCGATTTCGTGCGGCTGGTTGGCAATTTCCATCGGCATTTGTGCCAGCATATCGCGATAGCGCTGGGCCTTGCGCGCTGCGGCCTCGCGGTGGAACGCCGCCTGCGGAATTTGCAGCAGCATTTTCAGGAAGCAGTTGCTGCGGAAGAGTTCGTTCTTGCGCACGTAGCGGTCGGTGTATTTGCTCAGTGCCTCTACGCGGTCTAAGGCGGCGTCGTAGCGCTTTTGCTGAATGTCGAACAGCAGCTGAGCGATGAGCACCGGGATGTTCATGCCGCGGCGGTCTTTGGAGAAAGTCGGCACTTCGTTGAGGAACTTGCCCACGCGGAAGTTCGGGTCAGGCAGGCGGTCGGCGCGGCGCGTGCGGGCCAGCAGTTGGGCGTAGGCCTCGTAGATTTTCCAGGTTTCCCGGATGTGGGGTGGCTGTTTGGCCAGGTCTGCTTCGCGCAAGACGGCCATGCAGGTGTCAAAAGCGTCGTCGTAGTGTTGTGTGTGTGTGGCCAGCAGGAAGTACAGTTCCTGTACCTTGTACCAGTTGAAGGAGCCGGGCGGGTAAATGTGTCCGTGTTCGCGCAGGACGGCCTGCCCGCGTGCGAAGTCGCGCAGATGGACACAGCTGACGACGAGCTGGTAGTAAAAGACTTGCTGCGGCAGTTGGCTCTGGTAGGGTTTGTGCTGAAAGAAGGCCAGCGCCTGTTCGCACAGGTCGGCCACGGTGCGGTAGTCGTGTCGGCTGCTGTAAGCCAGTATTTGCAGCAGCCGCCCGTTGAGGTGTAGCCGGAATGAGGTGTGCGCCTGCAGGTGCGGCTCGATGCGCCGGAAGTAAGCCTCTGCCGTACGGGCTATATCTTGCTGAGGCGCGCGCGTATTGGCCATGACGCTTATGACGTCGGCGTAGAGTTCTTCGGCTTCGTTTTCGAGCGACCACAGGACCTGATACTGGCGGTACAGCTGGCGGTAGTAGCGGTATTTTTCTGCGTCGCCCATGAGGATGCCGTAGTGATGGCGCAGATGAAAGGCCGCGCTCATGGCCAGTTCCGTAAACTCGAAGTGTTCGGCATGGCGGAGCATGAGTTCGAGCTGCTCTGCGGCGATGCCAGAGACCTTTTTATGCGAAAGGGTCAGCGCCGTGGCCCAGCGGCGTTGGCACTCGTAATGCGCCTGTTGGCGGTCGGAGAAGGCCACTTCGTTGGGTTCGAGCAGGAAAATGGCGCCCAGCAGGCGCTCTTTGGTTTTGCTCTTCAGGCTGCGCAGGCGACTGAGGGCATCGGCGCTGCCGTATAGCCGGGCAGCCGCTTCGGCCTCCGTCAGGTCTGCATTGGCCTGAACGAGCGAAAAAAGGCGGGCCATCTTAGTGTCGGGCGGCAGCAAAGTGCTCCAAACCGGGCTGGACTGCAGCCTGGCCCACGGAAGGCGGTGGATGAGTTCGACTAAATCGCGCATGACTGCTGTCTTTTAGCGGTGAGAGGCCAATCAAGAGACCGTGTCAGGGACATCTGAATCGGCGAATGCTCACCGCAAAAGCCAAATCGTGCTGAAATAGCGAAACCTGGATATGCCTGAAAAGCAGGAACAAGGGCTACAATCTTCGAGGGTAAACGGACTTTTCATAAGCGACGACGGTAAATAATGAATTAAAAAGATCAGGCTTAGCTTTCCCTCTGACGCGCAGGTCATTTTTTACTAAAGAAAAAATGAAAAAACACCCGCTGGCCAATTACCAGAGTGAAACCGGATAGGGATAAAAAGGTAAAGAGATTGCTGCCTTTGAAGCTGCAAAGAACCAGAAAAAACGCCTTCGCGCGGACTTAGGAGTCCTGAAAATCAGAGGATTAAAGGCTTTTCTCCATTTAGTATGCTGCGTATTTTCAGCGGCTAAT
Source organism: uncultured Saprospiraceae bacterium (assembly GCA_964646615.1). GTDB lineage: Bacteria > Bacteroidota > Bacteroidia > Chitinophagales > Saprospiraceae > M3007. The sequence continues at coordinate 46,336 of CAZYEV010000095.1, read as the reverse complement.
GTATGTTGTTTTTACATTACGCAACCCTGAAATTTTGCCGAAGGCGATTTATTTGGATGCAGACAGCAGGGCCGCCCTACATTTGCCGGCAAGACAAATGCCCATGTAATAGCATTGTTATGAGGCTTATCCTACTGATGCTGTGTGCCTTTTTGGCGGCAGCGCGTGTTTCTGCGCAGATCAATACTCCGCGCATCACCGGCAACGTGCAATCGAATGCCAATTTTTTCATCGCCGACCCGAAAATTGGCGCTACAGGCACGCCGCAGTACGACAATCAGAAGTTCGGCGCCGAAAGCTGGCTGGCGCTCAATTACTCCAACTGGGGCTTCGACATGGGGCTGCGTTTCGATCTGTTCAACAACTCTAACTTGCTCAACCCTACCGGCTCCTTCACGGGCGAGGGCATCGGGCGCTGGTATGTGCACAAAGAGATTTACGGCTTCGATGTATCGGCCGGTTACCTATACGACCAGATAGGCTCGGGCATCCTCTTTCGCGCTTACGAGGAGCGGGCGCTCATGATTGACAACGCCCTCTACGGCGTGCAGGCGGGCTATCGGTTTGGCGAAAACTGGAAAATCAAAGCCTTCACGGGCCGACAAAAACGCCAATTCAACACCTACGGTGCTGTCATTCGCGGCGGGGCTATAGAGGGCTTTATTCGCCCCGACTCCACTAAAAACTTTTCCATAGCGCCCGGCTTTGGCGCGGTGGCGCGCACCGCTGACCGCGAGACCATCAACCGCGTCGTCAGTGAAATGCGCCGATACCAGCGACGCGACAGCATCAAGTACAATACCTACGCCTTCTCGCTCTACAACACGCTGACAGCCGGCAACTTCACCTGGTTTGTCGAGGGCGCCTACAAAACGCCCGATGTTATTTTCAATGAGTTCCGCCAGCTGGTGGTTTATGACACTATTTACCTGCCCAACGGCTCCATTGCCAGCATTCGGGCCGACACCATCACAGGTATTCTGGTCAATACCGACGGCTACATGCTCTACACCAGCTTAGCCTACGCCACCGAAGGGCTGGGCATCACCTTAGAGGCCAAGTACACCAAGGACTTCCGCTTCCGCACCGACCCGTTCCAAATCGGCGTACAAGGCCAGATCAATTACCTGCCTCCGTTGGCCCGCCAGAACACGTTCCGCCTGCCGGCCCGCTTTGCCCCCAACACACAGGAACTGGGCGAGACGGGCTACCAGTTCGACATCCGGTACAGCCTGAACAAAAACGCCACCATCGGCCTCAACATCTCGGACATCTACCTCCTCGACGGGCGCAGCATCTACCGCGAAATCGCGCCCGAGTTCACCTACAAAAAGGGCCGCAAATGGCAGCTGCTCGTCGGTCTGCAATTCCTCAAATACGACATCAGTACCTACCAGTTTAAAGACGACCCGGAAGACTCCAACGACGTCGTGCCCTGGGTCAAAAATGGATGGCAAGGCTATGTAGATGCTTTCACACCTTACGCAGAGTGGCTCTACCGCTTTACGCCGCGCCGCTCGCTGCGTGTGGAAGCACAGTACCTGCTGACCGACGACGAATTTGGCTCCTGGGCATTCCTGCTGGCTGAGCTGGGCCTGGCGCCGCATTGGCTTATCTTTGTGTCCGACATGTATAAGGTGCCGCACGCGAATGCCGAGCAGTACGACGCCGAAAAGACGAAGTACGACGGCCTGCACTACCCGAGCATCGGCGTGGTGTACACGCATCGAGCCAACCGTTTTTCGCTGGCGTATGTCAAGCAAGTAGAAGGTATCAACTGCGCCGGCGGCATTTGCCGCTACGAGCCGACCTTTCACGGCGTGCGCCTGCAGTTCAGTTCAACCTTTTAAAAAACAGTCGTTTATGAGCAGAAAGAAACTCCTCGCCTGGATGTTTGCCGCCGGTGCCTTTTGGCTGGCCAATTGCGATGAAAATTGGGTCATCATCGAGCCGGGTGGTTCGGGTGGCGGTGGTGGCGGCAGCGAAAAGCGCGTCGTACTGGCCGAAGAGCTCACCGGGGTGCGCTGCCCCAACTGCCCCGAAGGCACCGCAGCCTTAACGGCCTTGCAGCAGCAATACAAAGGTCAGCTGGTCGTCGTGGCCATTCACGCTGCCCTGGGCTACGACCAGCCGTATCCGCAAAGCCGCTACGATTTCCGCACACCTAAAGGCACCGAAATGGCCAATTACATCGGCGCAGCCTTCTTCTTCCCAACGGCAGCCATCAATCGCCGCGTAGTGCCGCCAGATACGGAACCTTACCTGCCACGCCAGATCTGGGCCGGCATCATTGCCGAAGAGTTAGAAAAACCGCTGCTCGTCAGCGTAGACCTCAAGCAGACGTACAACCCTGCCACCCGCCGCTTAGAGGCGCAGGTCGTCGTTACGCCTAAACAAGACTTAGACGGCGACCACCGCCTGACCGTGCTCATCACGCAGGACAGCATCGTGGACTACCAGAAGGTCAACTTAGTTACCGAACCGAATTATCTGCACCGCCACGTGTTGCGCAGCGTGCTTACCTCGGCCACCGGCGATGCCCTGCCCGCCCTGCAGGCCAACAAGGCCGTCGAGCGCTCATTCGCTCTCACCCTGCCCACTGACTGGGTGGACCGCCATTGCAGCGTGGTAGCGTTCGTTCACCGTGGAGGCGTTCCAAATAAAGAAGTCTTGCAGGCTGCCGAAAAGCACATTCAGCTGTAAAGTCGCACCTTTGCGCCGGCTCTTTACCTGATAAAATTTTCGAGATCAACCTATGTTTCGTCTGACTGAAGAACACGAAGCGGTGCGCGAAGCCGCGCGCCAGTTTGCCCAAAACGAACTCAAACCCGGCGTCATCGAACGCGACAGTAAAATGCTCTACCCGCGCGAACAGGTGCGCAAAATGGCCGATCTGGGCTTCTTAGGCATGATGACTTCCCCCGAATACGGCGGTGGCGGCATGGACACGCTCTCCTACGTCATTGCCATGGAAGAAATCAGCAAGGTGGACAGCTCTTGCTCCGTCATCATGTCGGTCAATAACTCCTTGGTTTGCTGGGGCTTAGAGAAATACGGCACGGAAGAGCAGAAGCGCCGCTACCTGACCAAATTAGCCACCGGCGAATGGCTTGGCTCCTTCTGCCTCTCCGAACCGGAAGCCGGCTCCGACGCCACCAGCCAGCGCACCACAGCGGTGGACATGGGCGACTACTACCTGCTCAACGGCACTAAAAACTGGATCACCAACGGCGGCACGTCGCAGGTGCACTTGGTGATGGCGCAAACAGACCCCGAGAAGAAGCACCGCGGCATCAATGCTCTTATCGTCGAGACCTCCTGGCCCGGTGTTGTTGTGGGCGCTAAAGAAGATAAGTTGGGCATTCGGGCCTCCGATACCCACACCATCATGTACAACGACGTGAAGGTGCCGAAAGAAAACCGCATCGGCGAAGACGGCTTCGGTTTCAAATTCGCCATGAATACGCTCAATGGCGGCCGCATTGGCATTGCCGCTCAGGCTCTGGGCATTGCCGCTGGCGCCTACGAGTTGGCCGTCGAATACGCCAAGCAGCGCCAGGCCTTTGGCAAGCCCATTGCCCAACACCAGGCTATTGCCTTTAAACTGGCCGATATGGCCACTGAGATTGAGGCCGCTCGCCTGATGGTCTATCGCGCTGCATACATGAAAGACCAGGGCCTCGACTTCGCCCAGGCCGCCGCTATGGCCAAGCTGTACGCCTCCGAAGTGGCCATGCGCCATACGGTCGAGGCCGTGCAAATTCACGGCGGCTACGGTTACGTGAAGGAATACCACGTCGAGCGCCTGATGCGCGACGCCAAGATCACGCAGATTTACGAAGGCACGTCAGAGGTGCAGCGCATTGTCATTTCGCGCAACGTGCTTAATGGCGAGCTATACCTGCCCTTCTAAGGCCACACCGTTGGGCCACGGAAGGGTGCGCGCATCCTCCAGGGACGTTTTCCACAAATGTGCCTTTAGCTGGAGCAAAGCCTCCTCGACCCGGCTGCGCGGGATGCCCAAGGTGAGGGAGGCGGTCGTTTCGCCGTAATCTTCGCGAAGGATTTCGAGGCCGAGGCGCCTGCACGCGCTTGTCCATTCGGGCAGTGCGGCGTAGGCTACTCTGGTGTGCACTTCTGCCAGAATGGTGCGCTCCACCACAGACGCGTTGCGCAGGGCTTCGGCTGCGCTTTCGCGATAGGCCTGTATGAGGCCCGAAGTGCCCAGGAGGGTGCCGCCGAAATAGCGCACCACCACAACGACGACGTTCGTCAACCCGGCTGCATCTATCTGGCCCAGGATAGGCCGCCCGGCAGTGCCTGAGGGTTCGCCGTCGTCATTGGCACGGAAGCGCTGGCCCTCCCTCCCTAAGCGCCAGGCAAAGCAGTGGTGGTTGGCCTTTGGGTGTTGCTTGCGCAGAGCGGCCACGTGTGTCAGTGCCTCCTCTTCCGTTTCGGCCGGGAAGGCGTAGGCGAGAAATTTGCTGCCGCGGTCTTTGTATTCGCCCGTTGCAGGGCCAGTCAGCGTGCGGTAGGTGTCGGCGGCCATAGCAGCGGCAAAGGTATTGGCGTTTCGCAAAGAGGAAATTTTTACCGACAATACCCCACGCGCCCAAACACCGGAAACTGCACCGTGCGCGTCTCTTCGCCGGGCCAGGCGGCGGCCAGTTGCTCCAGCCATTCGGACGAAAAAGGTGACTGGCCCGTTTGCTGCGCATAGCGCTGTACGGCTGACCAGGTGCTCAGGTAGCCCAACAGCTGGGCGCGTGTCCAGGCGTATTCGATGTGCAGAGGCGGCAAAGAAATTTCTTCAAAAGGGAAGGGCAGCGTCTGGTACTCCGTCTCCACTAAGCGTCTTTCAGGCTCCCAGTACGGCCCCAGGATGTCCGAATAAAGTATCTCCATCAGCGTTGCCACAGCAGGCTCGGTGCGCAGGCGTGCGTAGCCGACTAAAGCCAGCAGGCCATGGGGTTTTAGCAGTCGTTTCGCCTGGGCGTAGAAGCGCTCCAGATCGAACCAGTGCGCCGCCTGGCCTACGGTGATGAGGTCAAAAACAGCGTCTGGAAAGTCAGGCGCTTCCGCCCGGCCCAGGGCGTAGTGGATGCGCGGGTGCCGGTGGGCGTGCTGCAGCTGGCGGGCGCTGATGTCGGTAGCGTCCACGTGTGCGAAGCGTTCCGCCAGCCGCAGTGCGATTTGCCCGTTGCCGGTGGCGCAATCCCATGCCCGCTCGAGAGCCGGGCTGTGGTCGAACAAAAAATGGAAAAGCCCTGCCGGATATGCAGGCCGAAACCGGGCATACTCGGAAGCCTGCGCAGAGAACAGGTCTTTTGGCCCGGTATCCATGACCTTGCCTCAGGCAGGTTGTTGCAGCATTTGCCGATAAACGCCCTTTTCCAACTTCTCTCGCACAGCGGAGAAGGCTTCCAGCGTCAGGCGGATGTCTTCGTCCGTGTGTACGGCAGTGGGTATAAGGCGCAGAATGACCATGTCTTTGGGCACAACCGGATAGACCACCACGGAGCAGAAGATGCCATAGTTTTCGCGCATGTCGCGTACCAAAGCGGTGGTTTCTTCAATGGCGCCTTGCATGTACACCGGTGTAACGCAGGTGTTGGTGTCGCCTAAGTCGAAGCCGCGTTCGCGCAGGCCGTTTTGCAGGGCGTGCACGTTTTTCCACAGGCGCTCACGCAGTTCGGGCCGTGTTTTGAGCAGTTCGAAGCGCTTGATGGCGCCCTCTACAATGGGCATGGGCAGCGACTTGGCGAAGATCTGCGAGCGCATGTTGTAGCGCAGGTAGCGGATGATGTCTTTGGGCCCCGCTATGAAGGCGCCGATAAGGGCCATGCTTTTGGCGAAGGTGCTGAAGTAGAGGTCCACCTCGTCGGTTACGCCCTGTTCTTCGGCGGCACCGGCGCCTGTTTTGCCCAGCATGCCGAAGCCGTGAGCGTCGTCAATGAGTAGACGGAAGTTGTACTGCTCTTTGAGGGCGACGATTTCACGCAGTTTACCCTGGTCACCGCGCATGCCGAAGACGCCCTCCGTGATGACTAAGATACCCCCACCCGTCTCTTGGGTAATCTTTTGGGCGCGCTCCAAGTTTTTGTGCAGGCTGGCGATGTCGTTGTGCGCGAAAGCGAAGCGTTTGCCCAAGTGCATGCGCACGGCGTCCACGATGCAGGCGTGGCTTTCGGCATCATACACGACCACGTCGCGGCGCGTCAGCAGGGCATCAATGACCGACATAATGCCCTGATAGCCGTAGTTGAGCAGGTAGCCAGCCTCTTTGCCTACAAAATGTGCCAGGTTAGTTTCCAGCTCCTGGTGGCGTTTCGTTTCGCCGCTCATCATGCGGGCGCCCATGGGGTAGGCTAAGCCCCAGCGCGCAGCGCTTTCGGCGTCAGCCTTGCGTACCTCGGGGTGGTTGGCCAAGCCCAGGTAGTTGTTGATGCTCCAGCAGATGACTTCCTTGCCCTGGAAGTACATGCGATTGCCCAGTTCTCCCTCCAATTGCGGGAACATGTAGTAGCCCTCGGCCATGTCGGCGTATTTGCCCAACGGGCCGGCTTGCTCTAAAATGCGTGCGAATAAGTCCATAGTGTGTGAAAATGAGTGCGCAAAGGTACGGTGGTCGCTGATTGCTTTAGACCGTTGTGTGCCACGTGGCTGCATTGGTGGGCACGGAGGCTTCTTCCAGCGTGTCTTCGTCTAAGAAGCCCTGTTTGCGCATCCAATCGTCGTCGAACACCTTCGACACGTATTTACTGCCGTGGTCGGCAAAGAGCAGGACGACGACATCGTCGGGAGTGAGTTGTCCCGCTATCTGCCGCAGCCCTTGCAGTACAGCCCCGCTGGAGTAGCCGGCCATGATGCCCTCCTGGCGCGCCAGTTCGCGTGTGCGCAGGGCGCTGTCTTTGTCCGTAACCTTGACGAAGCGGTCAATGAGGTGGAAATCCACGTTGCCAGGGATGAAGTTTTTGCCGGTGCCTTCGATGTGGTAAGGCCCGATTTCATTTTCATCGAGGATGCCCGTTTCGTGATACTTCTTCAATACGGAGCCGTAGGCATCTATAGCAATGATGCGCAGGTTGGGGTTTTGCTCGCGCAAGTAGCGTCCCGTACCGCACAGCGTGCCGCCGGTGCTGGCACTTCCGATGAGCCAGGTAACGCGGCCGTTGGTTTCTTCCCAGATTTCAGGCCCTGTGCTCAGGTAGTGCGCCTCAGGGTTGTCTATGTTGAAATTCTGGTTGGCGTAAAAGGCGCCGGGTATTTCGCGCGCCAGTTGCTCGGCGCGGCGCACGTAGGAGTTCGGGTCATCATGGCGCGCGTCCTTAGGGCACAGAACGACTTCCGCCCCCATGGCGAGCAGGTTGTTCAGCTTGTCTTTGGAGATTTTATCGGTAACCGTCAGCACGCAGCGATAGCCTTTCCACGCGCATACCATGGCTAAGCTGAAGCCCGTATTGCCGCTGGTGGCATCCACCACGGTGCCGCCCGGCTGCAAACGCCCCATCTGTTCCGCCCGCTCAATGATATGCAGGGCAATGCGGTCTTTCGCACTCAGACCAGGGTTGAAGGACTCTAACTTCGCATACACCTGAGCTGGAATGTCGGTTACTGTCTTGTGTAAACGCACTAATGGGGTTTTGCCGATGGTCTCTAAAATGTTGCTGTAAACCATGTTTTGATGACGCATTAAAACAAAAAATAATCGGGCCACTGCCGTTTGTGCCCTCGCTATCTGATAAACTCGAGATAGTACAGGCTACGCGGCAAGCGTTACGACGCGCTGAAAAAAAATCAGACGTCGCTCGAAAAAACATCGGTCTTATCCGTAGGAGAGATATGTCGGTAGCGCCGACAGGTGGGATACGCGGCAAAGGTAAGGAAATCACCGTCAGAGGATAGCAGCGACAGGAAAAAAGTTGCCACGATAAACAGGGAATTATTGAGTCTGCGCTCGCCGATCTTGCGTTGTGGTCGTTATGGGCTTGGCCAGATGCGACAGGAAAACTGGCACGTACGCCCGTACTTTGCAGCTCATTTCCACGAGGACGCTCTTTTTTTCATGAAAAACATATTACTGAAGCCTTTCGCTGGCTTGCTGTTGCTGCTGTTGCTCAGCGCTGCCGATAACTCTGTTGTGCGCTGGCCAGATGGCACCGAGCACGATTTTGGCCAGGTGCGTCAGGGACGCACTGTCGAGCATCGCTTTATTTTTGAAAACATTGCTCCTGAAGCCATTGCTTTAGAGACCGTTCGCACCGAATGCGGCTGTACGGCTGCAGACTGGCCCGCAGAACCCATCGCCCCAGGGCAGCGCGGCGAGGTACGTATTGATTTCCACGCCGACCGCGGCGGCCCTTTCCGCAAAAAAATTAAAGTCTACTTCGACCGCCAGCGCCGCGCCGAAATCCTGTGGATAAGCGGAGTGGTGGAGTGAAAAGGTTGCAGCCAACGGCATATGCCTCTTTTACATGCGTCGGGAGCAGTGTGGCATTCTGGTGGTTTTGCTCATTATGGCCAACGCATTACGGAAGCCACCGGCGTTGCTCTTTGCATCAAATCGCTACCTTTGCCGCGCCCGCCGCTGTGGCGTGGGGGCGCCATTTTCTCACCAAAACATAACGACGCTACACACCTTCCATGAACTTACACGAATACCAGGGAAAAGAGCTGCTCAAATCCTACGGAGTCAAGATCCAGGAGGGCATTCTGGCCCACACGCCTGAAGAAGCCGAGGCGGCGGCCCACAAATTGAAAGAACTGTACCAGTCGGACTGGTGCGTGATTAAGGCCCAGATACACGCCGGCGGCCGCGGCAAAGGCGGCGGGGTGAAGCTGGCCAAGAGTCCCGCCGAGGCACGCCAGCTGGCAAGCCAGATCCTGGGGATGATGCTCGTTACCCCGCAGACGCCGCCACAGGGCAAATTGGTGCGCAAGGTGCTGGTAGCGCAAGACGTCTTCTACCCCGGTGCGCACGAGCCTAAAGAGTACTACATCAGCATCCTGACGGACCGCTCGCGCAACGGCAACGTGATCATCTATTCGCCCGACGGCGGCATGGACATTGAGGCCGTAGCCGAAAAGACCCCCGAGCGCGTGTTTACAGAGTTCGTAGACCCGCTGCTGGGCCTGCGCCCGTTCCAGGCCGCTAAAGTAGCCTTCAACCTCGGCTTGAGCGGTCAGGCACACAAGGAGATGACGGCTTTTGTCCAGAAACTGTACGCCGCCTTTATCGGCAGCGATGCCTCCCTCTTTGAAATCAACCCGTGCCTGAAGACTTCTGACGAGCAGATCATCGCCGTGGACGCCAAAGTAGTGCTCGACGACAATGCCCTCATGCGTCACCCCGACCTGGCGGCCCTGCGCGACACCGACGAGGAAGACCCCACTGATGTGGAAGCGCGCGAAAACGACCTCAACTACGTCAAGTTGGACGGCAACGTCGGCTGTATGGTCAACGGCGCCGGTTTGGCCATGGCCACCATGGACCTCATCAAACTCTCCGGCGGCGAACCCGCCAACTTCCTGGATGTGGGCGGCACCGCCGATGCGCAGCGCGTAGAGAAAGCCATGCGCATCATCCTGAAAGACCCCAACGTGAAAGCCATCCTGATTAACATTTTCGGCGGCATTGTGCGCTGCGACCGCGTGGCTCAAGGGGTGGTGGACGCCTATAAATCCATCGGCGACATTCCCGTGCCGGTCATCGTGCGCCTGCAGGGCACCAATGCTGATATTGCCAAAAAAATCATAGACGAGTCAGGGCTGCGCGTCATGGGCGCCGTGGAGTTCCAGGAAGCCGCTGACTTGGTGTCAAAAGTGCTGCGCTAAAGGGCAATCTATGAGGCTGTTTGCTCGTCGGGCCGCGGTCCGGCGAGCAAACGCTCCAGGTCTTCCGGAGTATCAATGCCCATGCTCTCTGCGTCGGTGATGCCTACGGCGATGCTGTATCCGTGCGTCAGCCAGCGCAGCTGTTCCAAAGACTCGGCCAGTTCCAGCGGCGAGGGGGGCAGTCGGGCTATTTGCAGCAAAGCATCGCGCCGAAAAGCATAGAGGCCTAAATGCTTGTAAAATTCGCCTGCCGTAAGCCAGACCTCCGGTGCCATGCCGCGCACGAAAGGAATAGGGTGGCGGCTGAAATAAAGCGCCTGGCGATTTTGGGCAAAGACAGCCTTGACGACATTCGAGTTGAACAGCTCCTCGGGCGTGTGGATGCGTTTGACCAATGTGGCGATAGAGTGGGAGGGGGCCTCTGTCAGTGTGCGTACTAACAGATCAATTTGGTCGGGTTGTACAAAAGGCTCGTCACCCTGGATGTTGAGGACGATTTCAGCGGTTTCGATGCTGGCGGCCACTTCGGCGCAGCGGTCGGTGCCGCTTCGGTGGTCGGCGCGAGTCATGATTACCTCGCCACCAAAGGTGCGCACGTGTTCGTAGATACGCTCGTCGTCGGTGGCCACGATGACGCGCTCCACACGGGCGCTTTTGCGCGCCTGTTCCCACACGCGCTGGAGCATGCTTTTGCCCCAAATATCGGCTAACGGCTTGCCCGGAAAGCGCGTGGAAGCGTACCGGGCCGGAATGATGGCTGTTACCACGGTTATTCTATGCCAGAAGAGACCTTTACCTTTGCCCGCAAACATACAGAGAGAAACACCATGCGACCGAAGACCCTCGTAATCCTCTGGCTCATCAGTCAACTTGCGGCTTTCGCCCAGAAGCCGCAGCCCAAAGGCGCTGAACCCTTGCTCACCTGGCGCGATAGTGTGCTGCTGACCGTAGAAAACGGGCAGAAGTACCTGCATCACATCGTCAAGCCCGGGCAGACGCCGTTTTCCCTGGCGCGCTTTTACGGCCTGAGTTTGGAAGAGCTGTACTACCTCAACCCGGTGCTGCAGCAGGACCCGACGCTGCGGGTAGGCACCTTGCTGAAGGTTCCTATTCCCAACCGCGCTATCCGGCGCTACGAAGGCGCGCTGTTTGAACGGCAGCACTTCGCACCGCTTTATTATGTCGTGCAGCCGGGCGATAACCTCTTCCACGTGGCCAAGCGCCTCTTCGATATGCCCATGGACTCTATGCGCCAGCGCAACCGCTTGCGCAACGACAACATCCAACCCGGCCAGATGCTCCACGTCGGCTGGATGAGCCTCGAAGGCATACCCGCCGAATGGCGCTCCACACCCGTGGTGGAAACCGTGCCCGAACAAACACACCGAGACCGCTTTGAAGAGGAAAAGAAACGGCTGACCGAATACAGCGGCCAGGGCGTATGCTACTGGAATCGCGAAAGCAACGAAAAAGGCGATTTCTATGCCCTGCACCGCGAAGCCGCTATCGGCTCCACCATTGCCGTAACCAACCCTATGAGCCGCCAAGTAGTGCATGCCCGCGTCATCGGGCGTATTCCCTCTACGTACGAATCCAACATCGAGGTCATCCTGTCGCCAGCGGCCGCCCGGTATTTGAAGGCTCTCGACCCCAGATTTTTCGTGCAAACCCGATACTTCAAATAAAAAAGTCGGGCAGCACATGCGCTAAGGAAGGTGCACTATCCGGCTTTTCGCTATTGACAACGGCTAAGGCACAACGGAAATCAGCAGGTTAGACGTAGCCGTGCCTCCCTTGTTGTTTTCGGCCGTACCTCTAAGGGTATAAATGAGATTAGAATGGTTCACCCACGGTGGACAGCTGTTGTATCGAGTATTTATTTCATATTCGGGCAGACTCCATTCTACAACTACACATCGGCCGATAAACGTTGGGTTCTGAGAATGCTCTGCTAAGGAGCCACTCTCAAAAGTCACAGAGTTGCCTGATAGACAAATTTGCGTGAAATCTCCGGTGCTTTTCACATGCTTTATTCCGCTTTGCTCATCGCGAGCCATCAAGAACACTTTGACCGTTTCGCCCTTTTTGACCACAATGGCTGTGTCTGCGTCCGAATACGGCGTGACAGAAGAGGTGGGTGTTGCACCTCCCGTGACGCGGGTAACCATCCAGATGAGTTCGGGAGCTGAGGCGTCGGAAGAAGGGATTTTGACCAGTCCGGCATCTTCGCAACTGCTCGAGCGGCAAGCGTTCAGTAGCAAGAGCGCGAAGAGTCCCAGTACCAGAAACACAGAGAAAGTCTTCATCGCTTAGCAGTTTTTAGTCAGAAGGTATGCAAAAGTAATGCTGTTCTGGTTGGGAAGGCCTCCACTCATTGCCGCTTTATCTGGAGAATAAAGCACCTGGAAATCGGGTGCAACTTACGGGGGCGCATCGAGTGAGGAGGATGAGATGGGCAGCCCTTCCTGCGGATACCAGCACAGGCGGTCGAGCATTCTGGGTGTGCCGCGAAAGACATTGAGGTCCACCGGGCGCGAGATGCCGGGCAGGCGGCCTTTTTCAGAAAACTGCCAGAAGTGCCACGGGCGCGTGCTCAGGCGCGGATGCTCGTCGGAGTAGCGCGCTATCCAGAGCGGGTAGTCGTCGAAGTAGCCCGCCAGATGTCGCTCATAGAAGTGCTGATTGGTGTAAATGATGGGGCGCACGCAAAGGGCTTTTTCGACTTTTTGCAGCCATTCTAAGGCTTCGCGTCGCACGATTTCGGGGCGTCGGCCGTCGGTGGTCTCAATGTCGAGCACCGGGGCCAGATCGCCGGGCTGCAATTCAACGGTGCGCAAATAGTGCTCGGCTTGCAGGGCGCCATCGCGCTTAGGGCGGAAGTAGTGATAAGCCCCGCGGCGTATGCCCATCTCGCGGAGCCAGGCCCAGTTTTCGGAGAAAAGAGAGTCCAGAAAATCGCCGCCTTCGGTGGCTTTGACGAAGACAAAATGCACCTCACTGCGCTGTACCAATTGCCGCCAGTCTATGCGCTGCTGGTGGTGCGACACGTCAATGCCCAACAGCAGCGCCGCCGGCAGGTCGAGCATGCCGGCATTGCGCCCGCCCCAGACAGGATACAAGAGAAAAAACAGGAAAGCGAGCAAACGCATAGACAGAGCTTTTCTCAGTGCAGTAAGGTGCGCGCAATCGGTCCGGGCGACGTGAAAATATAGCGGCGAAAATAATGCCGCATTCTCCGATGGCTGAGTCGCACCGCCAGACTTTGGACGAAAGAGCCATCTGATACCGTATGCGGCGGGCTGACCGCCCACATGTAGGTGAACGCGAACGTGGATGTGCTGTTTCACTTCAGACGGCGTTTCTGGCTGTTTGGCTAATACTGGCTAAATGTCCGCCCACGACATGCTACCTTTGCTTTATGGTGTTACGTACGCGCCTTGCCTGTGCCCTTTTCGTGGGCATTGCGTTTGTGGCCTCTTGGGGGCTGCGAATGGGGCATTTGCTGCTGCACTGCGAGCATCACCATGCACTGCCGTGCTCTGCGCGCTACGACGGGGGCAATACGTATCACTTGCACGACGAGCGCTATAGCGCCGACGACTGCTGGGTGTGTGCGTTCTGGTTTGCCACGCCCGATTTACCGGCGGCCAGACCTTGCATAGTAGCTGTTGATGCAGAGACCCACGGCACCCTGCCTGTTTTTCTGGGAACACGCACCGCCGCACCACTTCGGCTGCGGCGTTCGCGCGCGCCGCCTGTAGCGGCTTTTGGGCCTGCGGCTGCTCCGGCTGGCCTGCCCCTGACCTGACGCCTCTTCGGCGTGTGCGGCATTTCGAGCGGGTAAAAACCCGCAGTGTCGTGCGTTGCCCGATGCGTCAGGGCCAGGAAGTTCCTCCTTTCGTGTTTCCAGTTTTTTCACAAAAAAAGCAAGCAATGACTGTCCCAGCAGCGCGTCTTTGGAGCGCGGCCTGGCTCGTGTTCGGCAGCGCCTTCTGGTTGAAGGCTCAGCACTGCGATATTCCGCTGCGCGGCGCGGTGTGGAATGCTGATACAGGCGAGCCTCTGCCTTATGCGTCGGTGCATATTGTCGGTACGAACCGCGGCGCCATCACCGACGAGCAAGGCACCTTTATTATTCGCGACCTGTGCGAAGACTCCACCTATACCGTTACGGTCAGCCATATCGAGTGCGACCACGAGACGCAGGTTATTCGATTGGTCGAGAATAAGGTGTTCCATTTTTACCTGCATCACCACATTCTGTCGGAGGTAGTGGTGCAGGAGCGCGCGGTGGCGCCCTTGCCTGCCCAGGCTTCCGAGGCTCTGAGCGGCGAGGCACTAACGCAGCGCCAGGCCTTGCCGCTGGGCGAAGCGCTGCGGCAGTTGCCCGGTGTGGCAGTGCTGAACACGGGCACGACCATTGCCAAGCCGGTCATCCACGGGCTGCATTCTAACCGCATTGCCATCGTTGCCAATGGCGTTGCGCTGGAAGGGCAGCAGTGGGGAGCCGAGCATGCGCCCGAGGTGGACCCGTTCACTGCGCAGCGCATTTCCGTAGTCAAAGGCGCTGCTGGCGTGCGTTACGGCGTGGGCGCCATGGCCGGCGCGGTGGTGCTGGAACCTGCGCCATTGCGGCAGCGCCCGGGCACCAGCGGCTGGCTCTACGGAGGGCTGAACAGCAATGGCTTGGGCGGCACGCTGGCCGGCGCTACCGACTGGAAGCCAAAGCAAGGCTCGTTAGCCCTGCGTCTGCAGGGTGCTGCCAAACGCAGCGGTAACCTGCGCGCCCCCGACTACTGGCTGGCCAACACCGGCCTGCAGGAACTGAACTTCTCCATGCTGGCCGAGGGAAAAACCGGGCACTGGCGACACGAAACGGCCTTGAGCCGCTTTGCCCAGCGCATTGGCATCCTGCAGGCCGCCCACATCGGAAACCTGACCGACCTGCAGCGGGCCATTGAAAGCACAACGCCGCTCAACAACGACGACCGCTTCCGCTACAATATTGAGCGACCGTTTCAGCGCATCCAGCACTATACGGCGCGCCACCGGGCCAGCCGTTCGCTTTCGGATCGCTGGAAACTTTCCACGCAGTACGCGCTGCAATTCAACCTGCGCGAAGAGTACGATGTCGCGCGCCGCACCGGCAGCGCCGCCGACCGCCCCCAGCAACGCTTTCGCATCTGGACGCACATGCTCGACGCAGCCGTAGAACACGCGCCCATTTACCACTGGGAGGGCGGCATCGGCGGCCAAGTGCTCTACCAGTACAACTTAGTTGGGCGCGGCGGCCTCATACCCGACTATCAGAGCTGGGGCGGCAGCCTGTGGTGGCTCGAACGCTGGCGACACTTTCCCAAGCCCTGGGAACTGGAACTGGGTCTGCGTTACGACTATCGCCGCACCGCTGCCAGCACCACCGGCACGCTCTTCAATGTGGACACCACTGTGCACTTCGGTGGCCTGTCGGGCAACCTCGGAGTGGTGCGCCGCCTGGGTCAGCACGTGCGCCTGACGCTCAACACCGGATACGCCTGGCGACCGCCGCACGTCAACGAACTCTTCGCTCGTGGCGTGCACCACGGCGCCGCTACTTACGAAGAGGGCCGACCCGACTTGCAACCGGAAAAGGCCTGGAACACCAACCTGACGGCGCATTACGAGCGCCAACAGTGGGCCGGAACGCTGACGCTGTTCCGAAATCAGGCACAGAATTTCATCTATTTAGACCCGCAACGCACGTTGGTGCTCACGTCGCGTGGCGCCTTTCCGGCCTATTTCTACGCTCAGGCCAACGCGGTGCTGTACGGCGCCGACGCTTCCGTAACAGCACCGGTGGCGGGCGGCTTGGCCATTGAGGCCCGCACCTCGTTGTTGCGCGCCTACCGAACGGCACCCGACTCGGCGGAAAGCGCCTCCCGCCACGACTGGCTGCCGCTCATGCCAGCCGACCGCTTTCAATACGGCCTGTACTGGTCTAACGCACCCGGCTCAGGCTCGAACGCTACACACCCAGCGCCGCAAACGTACGCGCGCCTGACGGGCAGTACCACGCTCCGCCAGACGCGCATCCCCGCGCAAGGCCTCTTAGCCGATGCTCCGCCTGCCTTCACGGTCTGGAGCCTGGAAATCGGACACACCTTCCCTATGCGCAAACGCCCGGCTCAGTCTTTGGAAACCGGCCTAACCGCGCGCAACCTCACCAACGCGCGCTACCGCGAATACCTGAACTTCTTCCGACTCTTCGCCGACGAACCCGGGCTGAACGTCAGCCTGTGGGGCAAATGGCATTTTTGAAAACCGGCCCGCTCGTGGGCCGCTATTTCCATTTTCAAACATAAAATCTGAACACATCATGAACACTCATCTGGTAAAAATTGGTTTTTTGGCTCTTCTCACCCTTGCCGTGGCGGCCACCGGCTGCCGCAAAGACGATGACACTGAAAACGAGGTGATCACCACCGTCGTGGTACACCTCAAAAGCGCCGACGGTACCTTCGACCGGCGCTTCACCTGGAACGACCCCGACGGCGATGGTGGCTTGCCGCCCACTGTGGAGGACATCGCGCTGGCGCCCAACAGGGAGTACAATGCTGAGGTGCATTTCTACGACCGCAGCAAGTCGCCTGAAGTAGATATCACGAAGGAAATCGAAGAGGAGAGCGACGAGCACCTGCTGGTGTATGGCATCAGCGGGACGCTGAATCTGACCATTACGCCCACAGACACGGACTCGAAGGGCCGTCCTTTCCGTCTGAAGACGCGCTGGGCAACGGGCGCTGCCTCCACGGGGTCAGTCGTTATCACGCTGCGCCACAATCCGAACAAGCAGCTGCCCAACCTCGACCAGACGGGTAGCGTGGATGCCGAAGTAGAATTCCCGGTACGGATCCAGTAAGACAGAGCCGGCAGCGTTTGCGCAACAATACGAGCGCCATTCTCTTTATGCGGAGGGTGGCGCTTTTTTCGTCAGGCAATAGCAGACAATGGCCTGTCGGCATCCTTTGCAGCGACAAAAGCCTCCAATGGTGGGCGGCTATTTGATCAACTGGAACCGCACCGGTAGCACGAAGCGCACGTTTACTTTGACGCCGTTGTGTTCGCCGGGCGTCCAGGCGGGCATAGATTTTACCACACGTGCGGCTTCGGCGCCGCAGCCACCGCCGATGTCTTTGAGGATTTCCACGTTGGAAATGCGGCCTTCGGTATCTACAACGAAGCGGATGACAACGATGCCCTGGATATTGTTCTCCAGGGCTAAGCGCGGATACTTCAGGTTTTCGGCCAAATAGGCCATGAGCGCCTCTTCGCCACCGGGGAATTCCGGACGCTTGGAGACAAAATCGAACACCGGTTCTTCGCGCTTGGGCGCGGGCTTGGGTGGTTCGGGGGGCGGAGGCGGTTCGGGCAGCGCCACTTTGGGCGTATAGTCCACGTAGAGGTCGCCGCTGCCCTCCTGGGTAATGCGCGCGGGGTTGGCTTTGCTGAGGTCTTCGATAGTGGGTATTTCTTCCTCGTCGCGTACCTCTTCGTCGGCCTTGACGACGGGTTTCATGAATTTCACGGTGCGTACCTGAGGCTGTGCCAGTTCTGGCTGTTTGGGCTTTTCGGGTTCGGCTAAGGGCGGTGGTGCGGCCAGTTCAGCGTAAGGAGTTACGTTCACCTCGACCTGCTTTTCCTGCACTTCGGCCCGCTGACGGAGCCATAGCCACAACAGCGGGGTGCCGTACAATAGCCCCAGCGCGAGCAGGCCGCCCACCACTCCGCGCGTCAGGTGTCGGGTGCGGCGCTGCCGCAATACGTAGGCTCCGTAGGCTTTATTCTTGAACGCAAAGAGCGTTTCCTCGAGCGCTTGCTGCTGGTGTGCTTCGTTCATGGCTGCTTTAAGTCGGTTTACGATTCGGGCACCGGAATGCCGGCACTGCGCATGAGGGCGAGTTCTTGTTCGCTTACCCGGTCAATGGCGTAGCGGCCGATGCGGTTGATGTTCATCTCATCCAGCAGGATGACGAGGTTTTCAAAGGCGCAATCGGGGTGTGGTTTGAGCAGCACAACGGGCTTTTCGGTCTCCTGGACGAACGTTTGCAAGAAGCGGCGCAGTCCTGTTTTGTCGTAGGACAAAGGCTTAAAACCGCCGACTTCGGGCAGCCCGCGATAGTAGTACAGCTTGTTGTCGGGCAGCGCAATGAGCGTGAGCGCCTGGGAGGCTTTGACGGCCTGCACCTCTTCGGTGCGCGTCTGTTCGTCGTCGGGCACGGGCATGACCAATTCCATGCCGCGCGGGCGGTACATGGTGGTAGAAAGCATGAAAAAGGTGAGCAGGAGAAAGGCCATGTCCACCATGGAGTTCATGTCTGTTACAATGCCGGGCTTTTCTTTGACCCGGCCCAGCCGGCGCAGGCGATTGGGATTGGGAATTTCGTCAATATCCAGCATCGTCGTTCAACTTTTTAGGTTGGGTGATGAGGGTGAAGCGCAGCACGTTGATGTCCGTTAGCGTCTTGATGACGTCCTCAACCTTTTTGTACGGTGTGGTGGCGTCGGCTTTGATGGCTACGCGCAGGCGTGGGATGGTTACGCGCGCCAGAATGATCCAGTCGGCCAGTTCGTTTTTGTCGCCCACTTTGGTGGGGATGCCCGTTTGCTTAAACCGCTTGCGCTCTTCGGCAGGGGTCTGCAGCAGCGCGCGCAGCTGTGTGGAGGGTACTCCAAAGCCCGATATCATCTCGAAGGCCCGATATTCGTCTTCGGTGTACTGAATTTGATTGACCTGCGCGTGCCTTTGCAGCCATGCGCGTCGCGCTTGCGGAGAGGTCAGGCTCAGGTAGGCCCGCCCGTCTTTGTCCACAAAGATGGTCAGCAGGTCGGTCATAGGCAGGTTTAGCCCGGCTACCGAACGGGGCATCTGCACCCACACGATCTCGCCCGTTTTGAAAGTAGTGGCCAGCAGGAAAAAGGTTACCAGCAGGAAGGCCATGTCCACCATCGGAGTCATGTCTATCTGCGGCGTTTTAGGTCTGGATAAAGCGCTCAAACGCATGGCCGGCTGGTTTTTTTAGTCCACAAAAAATTTGAGCTTCAGGCTGTGAATGATGCTGAAGCACACCTCGTCAATGGTGTAGGTGATGCGCTCTATCTGGTTGTTGAACGAGTTGTAGAACACGATGGTGAACGCCGCGGTGGTGATGCCCAAGGCGGTCGTTACCAGCGCCTGCGAGATACCACCCGCCAGGCCCACGGGGTCGGGTTCGCCCACGCGCGCCAGAGCGGCAAAGGCCTGGATCATACCGGTTACCGTACCGAGCAGACCCACCAGCGTGGAGATCTGCGCTACCGTACCCAGGATGAACATGTTGGTCGTCAGCTCCGACACTTCCAGCTGCGTGGCCTCTTCCAATTCCTTCTGAATGAGGTAGATGTCTTTCTGATCCACATTATCTGCAGACTTGCGGCTCAGGAAGACCTCGGTGCCCGTCTTGACGACGTTGCCCACGGCACCGCGCTGCTGGTCGCTGATTTCGACGAGCTTTGAATAGTCATCCGCTGCCAGAGCGCTTTTTACTTTGAAAATAAACTCGCGCAGGTCGCCCCGCCCGCGCGACATGCGCAGCGAAAAATAGCGCTCGATGATGTACACCAGCGCGATGAACTGGAAACTCAGCAGCGGAATGACGAGCACGCCGCCCTGATAAATGGTGCCCAACATGTTGCGGGCCTGCCCCTTGGGGTCGCCGTCCACGAAATTGGCCGGGTTGCCTGCCACGTAGGTGTACACTAAATAGCCCACCACTACCGAAAGCGGCAGGACGATGTAAGCGAGTTTTGCGTTGATGTTTTTCACGATAGAGGTAAAGCTGGTGAACGATTTCTGCTCACAAAGTTAGACCCTGCCCAAAAACGCGGAAGGACGTTTTCAATCAGCGCGCGGGGTAATCTTTTTCATTGTGCCGCCTTTGTATACAGGCGGCATTTCGGTCATCCCTGTATTGGTGCAATCTTGCAGTACCGGTCTCGCCCTACCTTTGCCCCATGTCCAACGCATTTTCCAAGTTTCTCGAGCGCTTCCCGCCCATACCCATGCCCGTGGTGTTGGGTGAGGACACGCACCATATCTTCTCGCAGGAGAACAAGCCGCTGCCCGAAGCCCTGGCGGCGCAGTTTATCCAGCCCTATGAAGACCAGACGACCGACGCCGATGACCTGGTAGAATACGTCCCTTGCTTTGCCATCGAAGGTACCGAACATTTCGCTGCTGTGGTGTGGTGGAAAGCCGGGCTGCTGGTCTATGAGTACGTGCTGGCGACGTTCACGCCCAAAGGCGAACTCATTGACCGGCGCGTCATCGCCTACACGCGCGTCGAGGGCGACCGGGTGCACCGCGCCATGGCCACCATTGACGAGGATTGGAACATCTTCATCGCCGAAGGCGAAGCGTCGAGTGCAGACGACTCCTTCGACCCCACCAGCTCGCGCATGCGCGAGCTGGAGTTGATGCTCGACGGGAAGATTGTTTGAAGGAAAGATGAGGCGTGTGGTGGGGGCTTTTCATGGACACAGGCGTCCGCCACGGCGAATGGCCGGCGCTTACAGGAAAAAACAACATTTTTTTGATGAAAAGAAGAACTGCTCTGTGGTGGCCGCTCCTGTGGTTGGTGTGGCTAAATGCCGGTCATGCTCAGTTGCCTGCCGTTGCGCCGCCTGAAGTGGTGCCGGCCGTGCCGAATGCGTACCGCATGGAGCCGCCCAACTGGTGGACGGGTATGCGGCACAACCGTGTGGAAATTCTGCTGCATCGGCCCGGCCTGCAGGCTTTTGAGGTGCGCCTGGGCCGTACGCGCGGCGTTGCGCTGGAGCGCGTCGTGCGCGGCGATAGCCCCAACTACCTGTTCATCACCCTGAACATTGCACCCAAAGCGCCCGCGCAAACGGTACCCATCGTGCTGACCCACCGCGACAGTGCCGGCGTGCGCTTCACGGCAGAATTTCCGATCCTGGCCCGCAATGGCGAACCCAAAGCCCAGGGCCTTACGCCGCGCGACGTCATCTACCTCATTATGCCCGACCGCTTCGCTAACGGCGACCCTTCCAACGACAACGTGCCCGGCATGCTCGATACCCTGGCCCGCGACGCACTCCTGGGCCGACACGGCGGCGACCTCAAGGGCATCCTCGACCGATTGGACTACCTGCAAGACCTGGGCATCACGGCCCTGTGGCTCAACCCGGAACTGGAAAACGACCAGCCCGAAGCCTCATACCACGGCTATGCCATCACCGACCTGTACCGCATTGACCGCCGGCTGGGCACCAACGAACTCTATCGCCAGCTCGTGCGCGCCTGCCACCAGCGCGGCCTCAAGGTCGTGCGTGACGTCGTGCCCAACCACATCGGACACCACCACTACTGGATGCGCGACCTGCCCATGCGCGACTGGGTGAACACCTGGCCCACCATGACGCAGACCAACTACCGCGCTACCACGCTGCTCGACCCCTACGCCTCCGAATACGACCGCAAACGCTTCACCGACGGATGGTTCGTACCCTCCATGCCCGACCTCAACCAGCGCAACCCGCACGTGGCCAACTACCTCATCCAGCAAGCCATCTGGTGGGTCGAGTATGCCGGCATTGACGCCTTCCGCATTGACACCTACACTTACCCCGACCAGGCGTTCATGAGTCGCTTCTGCAGCGCCCTGCGCGCCGAATACCCCACGCTCTTCCTCTTCGGCGAAATCTGGGAGCACGGCGTCATCCCGCAGGGCTTCTTTGCCGACAATCAGCCCATGCGACGCGCCAACTTCGACTCCAACTTGCCCGGCGTGCTCGACTTCCAACTCTGCTTCGCCCTCCACGAATCCCTCACGCGCCAACAGACCTGGACCGAAGGTGTCGCTCGACTCTATTACACCCTCGTCAAAGACTACTTCTACGAAGACCCTATGCGCAACGTGGTTTTCGTGGACAATCACGACTTCACCCGCTTTTTCTCCACCGTCGGCGAAGACCTCAACCGCTGGAAATGTGGCATCGCCTGGCTGCTGACCACGCGCGGCATTCCGCAAATCTACTACGGCACCGAAATCCTGAGCACGGGCTTCGAGGCGCCTTCGCACGGCAACATCCGCAAAGACTTCCCTGGCGGCTGGCCCGGCGACCCGGTGAACAAATTCACCGCCGAAGGTCGCACGCCGCAAGAGAATGAGGCATTCAACTTCTTGCGCACCCTGCTGCACTACCGCTATCGCACGCCCGCCCTCTATGCGGGCCAGCTGATGCACTTCGTGCCGGAGCGCGGTGTGTATGTCTATTTCCGCTACGACGATGCGAAAACCGTCATGGTCGTGCTCAACACAGCCTCGGAGGAACGCACCCTCGACCTGAAGCGCTTTGCCGAGCGCCTGCAGGGCTTCCGCACCGGGCGCAACGTATTGAGCGGACAAACCGTGCCGTTAGACAAGACCCTGACCGTGAGCGCCTTCACCCCGTTGGTGCTGGAGCTGGAACGGTAGCCCTCGAAGGTGTTACTTCGACCGGCTCAATGGGCGTCGTACCGTCGCTGAGGGCGGAAAACGCTCGTCCTTCAGTCGGTGCACCGAGTCGGCGGTGTCAAAATAGGCCATGCGGTTGGCGAAATAATCGCAAGCACTATCAAAAGTATCGCGTGTCAGCAGCGGCTCGAATTTATCCAGCTGCCGTTTGGCGAACGCTCGTGCGGCTCCCTCTTTAGCATACAGGTTGGCTAACAGACCCAGCCAGAAGTAAAGAGGGTATTTTCTTTGTTCCGCTTCTTCTGCAGGCTCCGGAGCGCGCAGTACAGCCTCTAATTTTCGGGCGGCAGCGATGGCAGGTTTAACCTGGTTTTCCCAGAAAGCGGCCGTGGCTACGATAAACATCTCCTTGTATCGCCCCTGGATTTCGGCTATTTTTTCTACCGCGTCCATCAGCGCGGGGTGGTCTTTGTGCTTCAGGGCAGCGAGGCCAATTTCCTGCATACCATGCCCGATGGTAACCACCAGATAGGAATGGTCGCTGTTTCTGCGTGCCTTGTTGTACGTGTGGGCGAGCAAATCCAGCGCCTGCTTTCTGTTTTCAGAAGAGACCTTTTCCCGGCCGCCCGCTACACCAGGAGTAACGACTTCCTGGATAATCCTTCTTAGTAGTGCGTAGAGCGACTGTGGCGGCATTGCTTGGTGGTCAGCACGCTTTGGGAGCAGCCGATCGCTCAAATACCTGCGAACGATTGAAAAGCGAGGTCGTCCGGACTGTTTTTGAGGCTCTGTTGTCGCTTGTATCAGATATTCTATCAGAACTTCACACTGCTCCAGGAAATACTTCTTGGGGGTCCCGCCGCGTACCTCTGAAGCCATGATGCTCAGCGACTCCAGATCGTGGTCCAGTTCTTTCGCTTTTCCTTTCCGATAGTGTTTCTGAGCGTCTTTAACTAAGCGTTCTGACAAACGCTTTTCTATGCTACGCGCAGAGACGAAATGCGTCCACAGGTACCAGAAGCCAAGCACTATGAGGAGTATCAGGCAGCCAGTAACGACCCAGGGAATATAAGAATAAGCATCGGATGTGTTTTTTCCTCCCAGATATTGCCATACGCGCTCGTCGAGGGCTACATTTCCAGCAAAAAATATCACTAAGATGAAGATTATGGCAGCCCCAAAAAACCATGGCCAATTATTCCCGATACGTTCATAGTACACATCCCGCAAGTTGCCGGCGATAAATGTTTGGAGGACGAAAGCCGGCACGCCCATGATGAAGACAAAGAAGGTGATGGCGATGCCGGCGGCTGTGGCCAGCCATTCTTCGCTAAGTGAGCCTCCGTTCCAGAAGAGAAAGGTTACCGACGACGACATGACTTAAGGAGTTTTTGAAGGTAATCGAGGAATTCATCGTTGCTCGCCTGGTCGGTCTTTCGGCAGTAGTTTTGGCGAGGTAGAGAGATGGGCGGCTCGAATAGTGCCGGCACATCTTTAGGGTCGTCAATGGAATAGACGCCGAAACAGGTGTCTTTCAAGTGTGGGAAAAGCAGGTCGTGGCGTTCAAAGACCTCTTTCAGCAGTGCATATCCGTACTCCTCGAAGCCGTTGTTCTGGTATTTTGCCCAATCATTGTGTGGCCCAGGCGGCAGGCGCAAGTCCACGACGACGAGGTCGTAGGTGTTTTGGCGGAGCAGGTTGAAGCCTTCGGTGGCGTTGAGGGCGAAGTCGGTTTCAAAGTCGTCGCTGAGCAGCAGCGTAATGCGGAGTTCGTTGAGGTCGTGGTAGAGGTCGTTGTCCACCCATAGTAGTTTGATGATGTCTTCGTTCATGCGTTAGCGATAGGCAGAGTGATGTAAACGCGAGTGATGAAGGGATTAGAATAGACGTTTGGCGGATTGCCAAAGGTCGGTTCGGACGTCAGTTTGAGGGTGCCGTGGTGGTGTTGTATGATGTCGTTGGCGTCGTAGAGTCCGATGCCGGTACCGGATCGGTTTCGGTCGTCGGACTCTTTGCCGCGGGTGCCGAATTCGAAGATGGCGCCGCTTTCGAGTTCTTCTTTTCGGATAGGTACGCCCCAGTTTTCGATGGTGATGGCGACGTGGCCTTCGCGTTGTTTTTCGATGCGTACGGTTACCCAGGGACGTCGCTCTTCGCCCCTCGACCAGCTGTATTTGATGGCATTGTGCAGCAGACTGTGCAGGGCGCGGTTGAGCAGGGCCTTGTGGGCGCGCACCGGAATGCGCTCGCGCCGGTTGAACTCTGTGCGAATGTCCACCCCTCGCAGCGCGGCAAACTCTCCTAAAGCGCGGCAGACGTCGAGGGCTATATCGGTCAGGTTGACGACCTCGAAGTCTTCCTCTCGGGGGGGCTGCCCGCGCAGGAAATCGCGGAAGTACTCGAAGTCGGGGATGCGTTCGCCCAATTCGTCGAAGGCTGCGGCCAGCGATACGGTATTGGCGAGTCGAAGCGAGTCTTCTATTTCAATGCGCAGGTTGCGCACCGGCTCGCGCGGCAGGTTGAGCTCGCCGATGGGCCGCAAGTTGCGCCGCATCTGGAGCAAGAGCTGGCGGAAGACGGCAGCATTGTCTTTTTCACGCTCCTGCGAGGCGCCGAAAGTGTTCATTTTCTTCAGGTGGTGTCGCAGGCGCTCAAAGGCATCCTCCTCGCCATAGCCGCGTTCGGCGGCCACCCGATACAGTTCATCTAAACGCGTCTGGAGACGTTTGACACCACTGGCCATTTCGGCGCGCGCCAGTTCGTAGTCCAGTCGGCTGTTGGGGCGCAGCAGGTCCTCGCCCTGGGCCTTTATGATGTCGTGAAGCGTTCGGCGCAGGCTGGTTACGGTGGACAGGTATGTATGCAGAATGGCGCCGAAATTGTTCTTCAGCACCCGCAATTGTTCGTTGATGTGGCCGGTCAGCTCGTAAATAGCGCCGACGCGAATTTTTCGGGCTTCGCCGTCCACGTAGCGTACATTGACCACGACGCTGCGTTTGTTGCCGAAGCGGTCGCGGACGTCCATGTAGTGGTCGAGCAAGGGCTTGCCTTTGGCAGTTTCCCGGTCGAGGGCATCTTTGAAGGCCTTGTAAGAGGCCTCGCTGGGGTGAAATTCTCGAATAGGTCTGGTCAGCACATCTTCAGCCTTATCGTAGCCCAGTACCTGGGCGTACGCATCGCTGGCATAAGCGATGATGTCTTCGCCGCTATCGTCGGTGCTGATGAGGAAGATGCCCAAGGGCAAATCGCTCTGGACAGTTTCCGAAACGACGTCGTAGATAAGGCCGCTTACGCGCGTCAGCTTGCCGGCCTCGTTGACCTGTCCGTCGCAGCTGAGCTGCGCAATGAGCATGGCACCATTGCGCCGGCGCAGTTTGATGTTGTGCTTGCGAAGGGTCTTTTGTTCCTCTATGAGGCTGATGAGGCTGTCTAAGGCTTCTTTTGACCAGAATAGTTCGCCAATGGGCGTGTTCTGCAGCTCCTTGCGCGAATAGCCCAGCATTTTGGCAAATGCCGCATTGCAGTCCGTGATGCGGTGGGCTGCCGCCTCGAACAAACCTTCGCGGGCGTCTTCCTCAAAGTCGGAAAACCACTCGCTATCGGCCACGTTGAGCGCCATGCACAACAGCGCTAAAGGCCGGCCATTTTCTTCCCTAAAGACCTGCGAAATGAAATGGATGCGGTGCAACTTGCCGCCAATCATCAGGCGCACCCGGACACGCTGACTCCATTCGCCGGCGGGGGTGTTTCGGATGGTCTCCAGCACTCGTGCGCGCTCGCTTTCGTTTTCGTAAAACATGCGCACCTGATAAGCGCCCAGGTCGTCCTCTGCCTTAAACCCGAAAAATTCCCTGGCCTGCGCATTAGCCAGCAGGAATTGCCCGTCTTCATAACGGCTGGCGTAGATAGGGAACGGAAGGTGTGCTACATTCTCGTAGGTTTGCTTCAGCGAGTTCCACAGGTCCAAAGGCAGAGATGTCTCCACGGAGTATGCTTCTTTCGGTCGCTTAACGCTTTCGGGCCAAAGGTATGTTGCGTTCGTTCGGTTTTTCCCGAAGAAATTCAACATTTTTTTGCCAAAGGCAAAAAGCCGTTGTTGCGCTTCCAGGTGGGCATACTGGGGCTAGATGCAACCCAAATAGGTATTGTTGTATCTTTGGCGTCTTGAAATGGGCGGAAAACGCCGCGAAAACATCAACCTGATTTATTTTAACCATTCAAAATCAATCCCTTATGCGATTTGTTGGACACGTCATCAAGACTGGTATTCATTTGGGAGCCGTGCAGTCGCGCCAGTGGTTGTCGCCGGTGGCTCGCCAGCGTAAGGTTTTATTGCGTCTGTTGGCGGCGGCAGCGCATACAGATTTCGGGCGCCATTACGGTTTTGCTCCTATGCTCTGGCAGCGCGACCCGGTGCGTGCCTTCCGCACGTACGTGCCCATACACGATTATGAGAAGATTTACAGCGAATGGTGGCACCGTTCCCGCGCCGACGAGCCGAATGTGTGTTGGCCCGGCGTAGTGCCCTGGTATGCCCTGAGCAGCGGCACTTCGAATGCGGCCTCGAAGTACGTGCCCGTTACGCGCGACCTCATCCGCTCGATGAGCCGGCTGTCGCGCCAGGTCTTCTTCGATATGGCGCATTTCCACCTGCCTGCCGACCTGTTCACCAAGCAAATGCTTATGGTGGGCAGCACCACTGGGCTGCAGCGCGAAGGCCGGCACTGGGTAGGCGACCTGTCAGGCATCATCGCCCTCAACCGTCCGTTCTGGCTCAAGCAGTACTATCGCCCGGAGCGCGACATTACCGACCTGACAGACTGGGGGCAACGCATCGAACGCATCGCCGAACGCGCCCCGCAGTGGGATATCGGTTTCATCGTGGGCAATGTGGCCTGGGTGCAAATGATCCTGGAGCGCATCGTCGAGCGATACGGCCTGAAACACATCCACGAACTGTGGCCCAACTTCTCGCTGTTGCTCCACAGCGGCATCTTCTTCGAACCCTATCAGCCTACCTTTGAGCAGCTGCTGGGCCGCCCCGTGCAATACGTCGACAGCTATCTGGCCTCTGAAGGCTTCATCGGTTACCAGCGTTGGCCCAGCACGCGCCTGCACCAGCTGGCCGTCAACGCCGGCATCTTCTTCGAGTTTGTGCCCTTCAACGACGCCAACTTCGACGACGAGGGCAACCTCCGCCCCAACGCCGAAGCGCTCTGGCTGCCCGACATCGAGGCCGGACGCCCCTACGCGCTGCTGCTGAGCACCGAAGCCGGCTGCTGGCGCTACCTGCTGGGCGACACTATCGAATTTGCCGACACCCAGCGGCTGCTGTTCCGCATCACCGGACGCACCAAACACTTCCTCAGCGTCACGGGCGAACACGTCTCGGTGGACAACCTCAACGCCGCCCTGCGCGCCGCCGATGCCCAACTGCACCTGGGCGTCAAAGAATTCGCCGTGGCTGCCGAACCCTTTGGCTCATACTGGGCCCATCACTGGTACATCAGCGCAGAACACCCCGAGGCGCACAACCCGCAGCAGTGCGCTCAACGCTTAGACGAACACCTCCAGCGCATCAACGACGATTATCGCATCGAGCGCCAGTACGCCCTGCGCGATGTGCGCGTTACGCTATTGCCGCACCACATCTTCTACCACTGGCTCGAACAGCACGGCAAGATGAACGGCCAGGCCAAGGTTCCGCGTGTGCTCAAAGGCAAAGCCCAGAGCAGCTGGGAAACCTATCTGCGCCAACTGCCCGGCCAAAAGCCATGAGATAGTAGAGGCAGTGCGCCGCTTCATCGAAATTTTGAGGGCATAGCCGCTGGCGGCGCGCATTTTCGCAGGGCTTAGTTTCATCAAAAACGCCACCACAACGTGCGTCAGATACTCCGCATCCTCGGCGAAGGCGCTGCTCAGGCCTGGCAGCAACTCGTGGCCAATCGCCTGCGCTCATTCCTGTCGCTGCTGGGCATCACCATCGGCATCTTTTGCATCATCGGCGTCAAGAGCGCTGTCAACTCGCTGGAGGACAACATCCGGCGAAGCCTGTCCAAATTGGGCAACGACGTGGTCTATATTGACAAGTTCTCCTGGTCGGAAGACCCCGGGCAGAACTTCTGGAAATGGATGCGCCGGCCCAACCAGAGCTACCGCGAGTACGAGGCGCTCAAAAGCCGCATGAAAACGGCTTCGCATGTCGGCTACTGGCAGTTTCTGGGCGCCAAAACGGTCAAATGGCGCAATTCCAGCGTCGAAAATGCTTTCTTCATCAGTGTTACAGAAGATTGCAGCGACATCTTCCGCTTAGAATTTCAAGAAGGTGGGCGCTTCTTTTCGCCCAACGAATACGCCAACGGCAGCGACGTGTGCATCATTGGCGCCAAAATCGCCGAAACGCTTTTCCCCGCAGGCATGAACGGCCTGGATCAACAGGTCAAAATTGGCGGGCGCAAGCTGCGCGTCATCGGCGTTACGATGCCCTCGGGCAACGACCTGCTGCGCATCATGGACTTCGACAACGCCGTCATCGTCAGCCATACGCTGGCCCGTCGCGGCTTCCGCATCCGCGAGGGCAACATGTGGGTGGGCAAATCCACCATTGCTGCGCGCGCCAAGCCGGGGGTGGCGCTCTCAGCCGTCAAGGATGAAATCACCGGCATCATCCGAAGCGCCCGACATCTGAGGCCCGCCGAAGAGAACAACTTTGCCCTGAATACCCTGACCATTCTGAGCAATGTGTTCGATAGCGTGTTTGGGGTCGTCAATGCCGCGGGTTTTATCATCGGCATTTTTGCGCTCTTAGTGGGCATGTTCTCGGTGGCCAACATCATGTTCGTCTCCGTCCGAGAACGCACCAACCTCATCGGCATTAAAATGGCTATCGGGGCCAAGCGCTGGTTTATTCTCCTGGAAATTCTCTTCGAGGCTACCGTACTCTGCATTGTGGGTGGTGCTTTGGGGCTGCTGCTCATCTGGTTGGCCACGATGGCTATTTCAAAGGCGGTGGACTTTGACATCCACCTCTCGGCGGGCAACGTCGCCATTGGATTCTTCACCTCGGTCATTGTGGGTATCCTGTCGGGGTTGCTGCCAGCCCTTCAGGCCAGCCGTATGGACCCGGTAGAGGCCATTCGAGCCCTCTGACGGCATTTGTGCCTGTGACTCGCTATGTGGCTTTATCTTTCTTAAACGGGCCTATTGGCGTCGGTTCAGTAAGGGCCATACCAGTACTGCTGCCCAGATAACGTCCACGATGTTCCACAACACCCGTCCCAGCGAAATTTTGACTATCGGGTTAAGGAGAACAGCCGACGCCACCCAAAACCAGAACATTTCGTCGTTGTTGCGCGCTTTCTCCCGAAAAGCCAGGTAAACGAAACCTGCCGTGCCCAAAAAGCGCACCGCCCGGAAATAGTCGTAGGGCATATCGGCTAAGCAACCCACAAAGAGCAGCGCTAGCGCTACGCGAACCAGATTTTCCATAGTCGGCACCGGGTGAGATAGATATAGAAAAGGTGTCGCCCTTCCGCGGCAGCCTCCGAGCGACACCCCAGTCATGCAGTAATGTCTCGCTTATCCGATGATGGAGTGGTCGCGCGATTGATTGAGCGCGTACATCATGCTGGCAGCCGCCAGCCCGAGGTCCTTCAGGAAGCTGGGCATAGACTGGGCCATCTTATCGCCGCCCTCCATGACGCCGGGCAGGTGTACCATCAGCGCGAAGAGCAGCAGCATGATGGCCAGCAGGGTGGTGGCCAGCTTGTCGTACTTGCCCAGATACATGCTGGCGCCTGCAGCCAACAGACCAGCCCCCGACAGATATACCCACACGATTTTAGCGGGCATGTATGCCGGAACCACATAGTCAGCCATTACCTGTGCATTGGTGAAGTGCATCAGGCCAAACACGATGAAGGGAATGGGGAACAGCCAGCGGCCAAGTGATAGAAAAGCGTTCATAGTGAGACGGATTTAGTGTGAAAAGTGAAGAGTGATGAAAAGCAGGTTTAGGTGTTTTGACACGCAAATTTGGCGACAAAAAAGAATTGGTATATTCTGGATGTGCATTTTTTTCAAAAAAAATAGCAGGCGCCCGGCCTGGATGTCTGCTATTCGTTTGGTTTGGAGTGTGGCCTGAATGGCTCAGGTAGCCGATGCTTTTCGCATTCTGGGCTTGTAGATGGTGTTTTCCAAAGAGTCTAAGGCCATTTGCCAGAGGTCTTCGTAGGGAATGAGTTCGATATCGTGCGACTGGTTGGCGAAGTCCAACGGCACGCGCTTGAGCATTTTGACGTAGTTTTCAGCGTGCCGAATGACTGCGGCGCGGTGGAAGCCCACCTCGGGCATGACGAGCAGCATCTTGATGAAGCAGTTGCTGCGGTAGTTGTCGTCGCGTTTGAGGTAGCGCGAAGTGTATTTTTTGATGGCTTCCATGCGGTCAATCACCGCATCGTATTCTTTGGTCAGGATGAGGTAGAGGATGTGAAAGATGAGGATGGGGATGTTCATGCCGCGCCGGTCTTTGGAGAAGATGGGCAGGTCATTGAGGAAGCGCATGATGCGAATGCGGCTGATGACCGTTTCCGGTTCGTCGGGCTGAATGCGGCCAATCTGGATGAGGTAGAACAGGTAGGCTTCAAAGATTTTCCAGATTTGCCGGATGCCTTCGGGCAGGCCGCCGAAGCGCCGGTGCTTGACGGTGAGTTTGTACGTGCGATAAGCCTCCTGATACTGGCCTGAGTGCAGCGCGAGCAGCAAGAAGAGCTCCTGGTACTTGAACCAGTTGAACGAGCCCTGTTCGAGCAATTGCAGGCCGCGTTCGGCAGCCTGGCGGCCCTTTTCGTAGTCGCGCAGTTGCACGTAGCACACCATTTCCTGGTACAGAAAGGCTTGCAGCGGTACGTTGGCTACGTAGTCTTTGGCGTCGAAGAAGCGGATGGCTTTGTCGCAGATTTCGATGGTCTTTCGGTAGTCGTTGACGCTGGTGTAGATGATGATTTCGATGAGGCGGCCGGTGAAATGCAGGCGATAGGTGTCGTACTTTTCGAGGGCTTCCGCTATCTGGTCAAAGTATTGCCGGGCCACTTTGGGCACGTCGTGCTTCGTGGATTTGTCGTTGATGTATCGGATGACCAGGTCGGTGTATAGCTCTTCGGCTAAGTTTTCGTAGCGCAGCACGTCTTCCAAGTGCCTGACCTGTTCGCCGTATTGTTCGTACTTTTTGACATTGCCCTCGATGGAGCCGTAGTAGAGGCGCATGGCGCGCACCATATCTAAGGCCATGTCGGTGAAGTCGTAGCGCAGGGCCTGTTTTTGCACCTCTTCGGCCAGTTGCAGGGTAGCGCGGTGTGCGTTTTTGCCCAGCAGGATTTTGATGGCGCCCCATTTTTTGCACAGTTCAAAATAGGTGCGCTGGCGCGGATTGTAGTGCGGCAGTTGCAGGTCAATGACGAGCAGCATTTGCACCAAGTAGTCGCGCAGTGCTTTTTTGATGCGTTGATACGAAATGTTCGCATCTGGATTGCCCGGGTACAGGGCTGCCATCGCTTGCTCGTCGGTGTCCACCTGGCCTTCAGATACCAGGTCGTACAGTCGCATGGACAGCGGTCCGGGTTGCAACGCTTTGACGGTGAGCAGGGAAGCGGCTCGGAGTTTCTGCCTGGTAACGATAGAAACCAATTCGCGGAGTTCGTGCATGTCGGGCGCCGTTTGGGAAGGCGGAGCGAGTAAAAGGAAGATTGTGCGGCAACAAACCTACGGCGTTCCCTCAAATCTCGTTCCGTAATCCGTACGGGCAGCCCTCTACAAGGGCTGAAAAGCCAACAGCAAGCCGAAAACAAAGTCAGGCGCCTAAAATTTTACACGCCCGTAATGTCAATGATGATGACCGAATTAACGACCGACGGCTGGGCGTTGATAACAGGCGCAGCAGCGCTAACGAGCAAATTGTTGTTCAGGTGTGCCATGATGACCTCGCGTTTTTTTGTTGCGTGTTTGCGAGGTCAAAAGTCCAGGCACCCTGCCCCCGACGAAGAGACAGTTGAGCACTCTCGTTAGCGAGGTTTTTTTCGGTTTTTTTTGATTTTTTTTAAATTAAAAAATTGATTTTCAAGTTTTTAAATTTTTAAAATTCAAAGCCGATGGTGCGTTTCAAAGGGTGCTTTTAAAGGGCTGAAATGCCCTGTTTCTGTGCTTTTTGAAACAAATTCTCTGGCCTTCCTGAAGGCGCTCCCCGTAGCCTGAGGGCGAATTGGCCTATGCCGCCTTCTGACCTGCTCTGTTGGTAGAGGCGATATTTTGCCTGACTGACCCTAAGCAGGGCTGCAGCGAGGCGAAAGGTTAAAAAAAGAAATTTCAGGGCCTATAGACACTCAATCATGAGTGGCATTGGTGGAGACTCGCCACGAATGCACGAATGGGAAAGGCGACATCTCCGGCCAGGAGGTGTCGCCTCTGTTTTTTTCAGGCTGCTGTGGGGCAAAAGGTTAAAAAAAACGCGGCGTTTTTTCCCGGCGCTTCTGACAACACATGCGTTCTGCGCTTCGCGGCCCGCGCAGAGAGGTCGCTTATCGTTCGCTATCTGCTCACAACTTTTGCAGCTGCAGCATCTCGCGGTTTTCGATATAGGGCGAACGTACACGGCGCAGGAGGAACTTTTCGCCGTCCACCGACTCCACTACGGCGCCTTCTTGCCAGGGTTTGCCGCTGCGCAGGGCCTCGCGTGCCGCGTCGTACAGCACAGCGTGCGCTTCGGCTAAGCTCTTAGGCGTGCGCACAATTTCCAGGTCCAGCATTCCGAAGTCATCCAGCCCGTACGTGTAGGCGCAGCTGAGGCCGTCCAATTGGAACATGCCAAAATAGATCCAGCAATACAGCGGCAGCTCGTCGCGATCCATCTGTCGGGCGGCTTCCAGAAAGAAATCGCGCGAATGCAGCAGGTAATGACGCGGTAAATAGATGCCATAAGCGCGGGTATTTTCCAGCAGCGCAGCAGCCACGCGGGTATAGGCTTTGTACACGGTTATGGGGGCCTGCCCCGCCCCCACGACGGCTAGGGTCAGTTGGGCCTGGTGGCGCGGCGCTTCTTCGCGTGCCGTGCCCCAAAGCCAGGCGCCCTCTGCAGCCGAGCGCACTTCAGCAGGCGCCATGGGGTAATTCACATACTGCACCACCACCGTGAGGCCACCCGAGTATAGCGTTATCTTCTTGTCGCCCAACTGCGACGAGTCCACAACAAAACCCCAGTCCTTGCGCAGGGCCGGCAATATTGCGCGAAAGTCAGGCGCTTTGGCCTCCCGCAGCAGCACCACACCCGAAACCGTACGCATCGGCACCGCAGTTTGGGCAACAGCCGCCTGAACGACGCCAAAAAGAAAAGCAAATAAAAAACAGGTTATTCTGGACATAAAAAACGGTTTACATAGCACCCGCCAAACTTGTTTGCCCCTGTACCCGCTAAACTTGTTTGGCCCCGTACCGGCCAAACTTGTTTGGCCACCCCCAACCGCTACTGCTGAAACCGCCTCAGCAGCGCATCCGGCGTCGGCAGATGCCGCCAGTGGTACATGCCCACCACCGCGCCATCGCGCCAGATGACTAAGCCCGGGTTGGAGCGAATGATGGTCTTGAGCAGCTTGTCGTCGGCGTGGTAAAACGGATAATCGGCGCCCACATTGCGGCGGAAATCTTCGGCGGCTTCCGTATCCTGGAACGTGTTGACGGCATAGACCTTCCAGCCCTCTTTTTGGGCCGCCCGGGCCAGGGCGTTGATCTGGTTGCGGAAAAGGTCGCCGTACCAGGCTTCGGGCACGAAGGACTCGCGCGTTTCCTTGCGCGGCGTTACTTCCGCCACGCGCGGCTGAAGCACCACCGAGTCGGTGCTGATGCGCAGTGTATCGTAGGCCCACGTGGTGTCCTGCACAATGAGCGTTTCGGTGGTCTTTTTGCCGTACAGCTTGTAGGCCACAATCATCAGCGAGTAGCCCGGCTCTTGCAGGATGTCTTCGGTAACGTCGCCGTCTTCGTTTTCGATCATGAAATCGCTGATTTTCGTCTCCTGTACCTCTACGCGCTTGCCGTCTATTTCCACGAAAGGCTCGGTCTTGATCTGGTCTTTCACTTTCCAGCCTTCGCTCTTCGGGTATTTTTCCATGACTTCCTTGAAGCGCGACATCGGGATCATGACTTTTTCCACCTTGCCGGTGTTCGTGTTTTCCATCACCCAGCCGATAATCTCGACGTTGGCGCGCGCCTTTTCTTCCAGTTCCTTGCGCTCACGCACGTTGGTGCCCACCTTAAAGGGCCGAAAGTCCACAATGGGCAGGTTGTAATAGGTGCTGTACCAGCAGAAGAGCAGCGAAAACAGCGCCACGGCACCCGTCAGCAGGCGTCGGCTGCGCATGGTGAAGATCTGGTGCATCTGCCGGCTGCGGAGCAAAAAGATGAGCGCTGGCACCAGCAGAAAGACGTCTTTGAAGAACGACACCTTCGGGTCCAGCTTGATGAAATCGCCAAAGCAGCCGCAGTCCGTTACGCGCATTTGCGTTTTCACATACGGCCCCCATTTGGCAAAATCGAAAAAGTTGGCCTCTGGCGGCACGAAGCCGGTCAGGTAGGTGAAGCCGGTCAGGAAGGTAAAGAACAACAGCACCAAAAAGAACAGCCACG
The DNA here is from genome assembly GCA_964646615.1 of uncultured Saprospiraceae bacterium. GTDB lineage: Bacteria > Bacteroidota > Bacteroidia > Chitinophagales > Saprospiraceae > M3007. Next base: position 11,336 of record CAZYEV010000095.1, on the reverse strand, counting down.
CCGTCAGGCTGCGCAAGTAGCCCAGCACCAGCATGAGGCCCAGGGCAATTTCGAGCACAATCATGACGATGGAAAAGCCCGCGCTGTATTGGGCCAGGGCTGGGAAAAGTGGCGCAAGGCCGGCAAAGGCATTTTGCAGACCGCCAAAAGTGCTCTCGAAGGCAGTGAAGTAATCTTCCATTTTGTACGCCGTGCCGATGGGGTCAATGGCCTTAACGGCACCGGAAAAGATGAACCACACGCCGCAGAAGTATTGCAAGAAGCTGACCAATACGTTTTGCGTGCGTCGCAGCCGGTGCGTTACGAAGGTGAGCACAGCAGCGATGAGGGCAAAAGCCAGGATGAGTGAGCTCAGGGATGTCATGTCAGGGAAGTCGTTTTGGATGAAAAGCGCCGCAAAAAAAAGCAATTTGCACTATTTGGCGGTGTCAGGCCTTTGGCGCCGGTACCGTCTCTGCGCGGGCTTCTGACAGGCGGATGAGTGCAAAGGCGGCGTAGTTGAGGATATCGCGGTAGTTGGCCTCCAGCCCTTCAGAGGCGAGGGTGAGGCCGGCGTTGTCTTCGATTTGCTTGATGCGCAGGATTTTTTGCAGGATGAGGTCGGTCATGCTGCTGACGCGCATGAGGCGCCAGGCTTCGGCGTAGTCGTGGTTTTTGGCGCGCAGCAAGCGTATGTTTTCCTCGATGTGGTGGTCGTAGCGTTTTGTTACTTCGTCTTCGGCCAGCTCCAGCGGAGCGTTATCGGGCAATTCCAGTTGGATAAGCGCCAGCACGCAGTAGTTGAGGATGCCCATGTACTCGCTTTCCACGCTGTCGCTCACTTTTTGGTGTCCGCTCTCCTCAATGTTTCGGATGCGCAGCGCCTTGATGTAAATCTGGTCGGTGATACTTGACGGCCGCAGGATACGCCACGCCGTACCGTAGTCGTGCATTTTCTGAACAAACACGGCGCGGCATCGCTCCACTACCGCACGAAATTGTTGCTCGGTATCCATCATCCAGTAGCGGCCAAACTTGTTTGGCTCGCTGGCAAAGGTACGCATGAAGTATGGGTTGAGCGTTTTGTTCCAAACAGCCCTGGCGTTCGTCGGTCATGTCGGCGGGGGCGAGGTGGCGCTTTCATTCCACCCGTGCCCGGAAGGTGCCATCGGCCAGTTGGGTTTCGATCACATCGCCGGTCTGGGTGTCGTGGACGGAAGCCACGACGCGCCCGTTTTTGCGCGTGAGGCTGAAGCCGCGGCGCAGGGCGGCGTCGGGGTGTAGTGCCAGACAGAGGGCTTCGGCGCGTTGCAGGTGGTCGTGGGCGCGGCGCAGCGTCTGGCGCGCAAAGATGGGCAGGGCTTGTTCGGCGTAGGCGAGTTGCTGCCGGGCGCTGCGCAGGTGCGTTTGGGCGGCCCATTGGGCAGCAGTTTCCCAGTGTGTCAGTTGGAGATGCTGCTGGCGCAGGTGCTGTTGGGCGTCTTCGCGCACCTGTTCGGCCAGCTCGAGCAGGGCGCTTTCAAAGAAGAGGTTGTGCTGAATAAGGTAATCCGCCACAGCGGTAGGCGTTTTCAAAGCGGCATAAGCCACGCGGTCGAGCACGGTTTCATCGGTTTCGTGGCCGATGCCGGTCAGCAACGGGATAGGCAGCACTGCAGCGGCCTGGCAGACACTCAGGGCGTCGAAGCCGCTCAGGTCGAGCCGCGCGCCGCCGCCGCGCAGCACAACAGCGCAATCGAAGGCTTGGGCCTGTTGGCTCACCTGTTGGAGCGCTTGCAGGAATTCCGCTTCCAGGTTCTCGCCCTGCACAGCTGTGGAGAACAGGCGCAGCTGAAAGGCAAAACCGAACGGGTTTTGCTGCAAATGTTCCTGAAAATCCTGCAGCCCGGCGGCGCTTTCGGAAGAAATCACCGCGATACGCTGCAGCACGTGTGGCAGCGGCAGCGAGCGGTTGCGCTCCAGAAGACCCGCCTCTTCCAATTTTTTCAGCGTCTGACGGCGCTGCAGTTCGAGACGTCCGATGGTATAGGCCGGGTCGGCATCGAGGACGATGAGCTTAAGACCATAGCGCTCGTGGAATTCCACGCGCACCTGCAGGCGCACCTCACGGCCCTCGCGCAGGGCCTCATCTATGGCAGGGCCCAACTGCAGGCGCAACTGCCGGTACTGGCGTTGCCACACAATGGCAGCGGCCTGGGCAACAACGACGTCTTCCTCGCCTTCGCCCTTTTGCACCAGGTCTAAGAAGATATGCCCACGCGCTTCATTCACCTGAGCAATCTCCGCCGTTATCCAGACGGCCTCAGGAAAATTCAGCGCCAGGGCATACCGAATGTGCGCGTTCAAATCCAGTAAACTGTATGTCATATCACACCCCGTAGCGGCCAAACTTGTTTGGCCTAAACCTACTGCCCCCCTCGCGCATGCTGCAGCACCGGCTTGGGCAGCAGCGGTTTGCGTTGCCCGTTGGTGTACAGGAGGAAAGGCTCGCCGTTTTCGATAATCAGCGTGTGCAGGTCTCCGCTGCGCAGGTGCTCTTCGTGCAGCACATCTACGCACAGCAGGCGCCCGCCGTAGAGCGCCGACACCTCCGGCATCAGTGTGTGCCCGACCACCATGTGCTCGGCGCCGGCAAAGGCCAGGACGGCATCGAGTTCCAGGGGCGACATCTTGCCGCGGGCTGCGGCGCGGTACCACAGCAGGCCATTTTCTCGATGAAAGACGTGGAGTGCCGTCGGGTCGGTGATGCGCTCGAACGGGACGCCCAGATAACGGCGCCCGGCGTCGTTGAGCGCTTCAAACGACACCCCCGAGGCCGCCACGCTTGGGCTGATGCCGCCATGGCAGAAGACGTACTCGCCAATGCGCAGGATGACGTTCTTGGTGCGCAGCCAGCGGCCCAGTTCGCTGTGTTCGTCGTACCAGCGTGCGTAGCCTTCGCCGTACAGGCGCGCGTTTTCGGTGTACTTGTTGCGCACGTAGCGGTGGTCGCTGCACAGGTTCATGGCTTCGTGGTTGCCCAGCAGGTAGTGTACGCCGCCGCCGGCACGCTCGGCTTCGTCTTCCAGTTTGTAGATGAGCCACAGCACCTCCGTAACGTTCAGCCCGCGGTCGAAGAAGTCGCCCAGCAGCACTACGTGCCCTTGTCCAAACGTCCAGCGAAATTGGGCATCTATGGCGCCGGCGGCCTGCAGCAGGCGCTTGAGCGCCTCAAAATTGCCTTCAATGTCGGAGATGACTAAGATGCGCTCCGCCTGAGGGTAGTAGCAGGAGGTCAGGCGCAGCTGCTTTTTGAGCGGAAACTGGAAGGCATCGCCCGTTTCTGGTATCGAGCAGGAAAGGACGACGTCGTCGCGTTGGGCATAGCGCCGCTCGCGGATGAAGGGCGTGGGCGTCCCATTCTGGCGTTCGGCGCCTTTGACCACCAGCTCTCCGCCGCGATAAAACACGTGCGGCCCGTCGGCATCCGCCGTCGAGTTGTCGGCTACCGGCGGCTGGGCATCCATGGGCAGCCACCCACAAATCAGCAGAAGTATTCCTATCGTTTGACGCATAAAGGAGAGCAGCAGTCTGAAAAGGTATGTGAAAAACAAAGGTATGGGCTTTACCGCCGCATTTGAGGTTAAAAACGAGGAAAAAGAACTCGCATTCTATCGGGCCCTCTACTTTTGCCGCCGCAAATACCAGAGGGCTACCCATAACGTCGAATGGCCTCTGGTGTTTTGAGCGTCTGAAGCATTAAATTGGACAGAGCGGCCAAACGCCGAGGCACCACGCCAAACGCTTTGCGTTTGCTCCTGTGCTGGTATCAGATGCTATTGAGTTTTAGTGATTAAGAAACAGCACATCATGGAAAAAGATTTTCTCCGAAAACTCGGCCTTAAGGCCAAGAACCCGGGTAGCTGGACGGGTCAGAATGCTTTGAAAGGCAGTGCCCGCAGTTTGCAGAGCCATTCACCGGTGGATGGCGCGCTCATCGGCTCGGTTACCATCACCACGGCGGAGCAGTACGAACAGGTCATTGCTACGGCGCAGGAAGCGTTTCGCTACTGGCGCGAGGTGCCGGCGCCCAAGCGCGGCGAGATTGTGCGCCAGTTTGGCGAGGTGTTGCGCCAGTACAAAGACCCACTGGGCCGTTTGGTCTCTTACGAAATGGGCAAAAGCCTGCAAGAGGGCTGGGGCGAGGTACAGGAAATGATTGACATCTGCGACTTCGCTGTGGGGCTGTCGCGTCAGTTGTATGGCCTGACCATGCACAGCGAGCGCCCGCGCCATCGCATGTATGAGCAGTGGCATCCGCTGGGGCCGGTGGGCATCATTACGGCGTTCAACTTCCCGGTGGCCGTATGGTCGTGGAATGCCTGCATCGCCTGGGTCTGTGGCGATGTGTGCATCTGGAAACCTTCCGAGAAGGCGCCGCTGTGTTCTATTGCCTGCCAGTACCTGTTCCAGAAAGTGCTCAAAGCCAACAACTTGCCCGAAGGCATTTCGTGCATCATCAACGGCGACTACCGCGTGGGCGAGTTCATGACCAAGGATCACCGCGTGCCGCTCATCAGCGCTACGGGCAGCACACGCATGGGCCGCATCGTGGGCCGCACGGTGGCTGAGCGCCTGGGCCGCAGCCTGCTGGAATTGGGCGGCAACAATGCCATCATCGTTACGCCTTCTGCCGACCTCAAGGTGGTGCTCATCGGCGCCGTCTTTGGCGCTGTCGGCACAGCCGGCCAGCGCTGCACCACCACGCGCCGCCTCATCGTGCACGAAAGCATCTACGACACCGTCAAGGAAACCTTAGCCCGAGCCTATGCCCAGCTGCGCATCGGCAATCCGCTCGAACCCAGCAACCACGTTGGCCCGCTCATTGACCGCCAGGCCGTCGAGAACTACCTCAACGCTTTGGAAGAAATTAAAAAAGCCGGCGGCAAGATGGTCGTCGAGGGCGGCGTCCTCTCCGGCCCGGGCTACGAAAGCGGCTGCTACGTGAAACCCTGCATCGCCGAAGTCGAAAACCACTGGGACATCGTGCAGCGCGAGACCTTCGCACCTATTTTATATCTGATTAAATACCGCACGCTCGAGGAAGCCATCGCTTTGCAGAACGGCGTCCCGCAGGGCCTGTCGTCAGCCATCATGACCAACGACCTGCGCGAAGCAGAAACCTTTCTGTCCGTCGCCGGCTCCGACTGCGGCATTGCCAACGTCAACATCGGCACCTCTGGAGCCGAAATCGGCGGCGCTTTCGGCGGCGAAAAGGAAACTGGCGGTGGCCGCGAGTCCGGCTCCGATGCCTGGAAAGCCTACATGCGTCGCCAGACCAACACCATCAACTATTCCGACTCCGTGCCGCTGGCCCAGGGCATCAAGTTCGACCTGTAACGGCCAAACTTGTTTGGCCTCCGTACCCGCTAAACTTGTTTAGCCTCGTAACGGCCAAACTTGTTTGGCCGCCTGTTGAGTTCGTCTCGTGCCAGTGCAGTTTGTTTGGCCGCCCCCACAAACCGCATCTGCATAGCAGATTTGCCACTCCTCTCTTCTGCCCTTCATGGTAAAAAGGCCGCCTATTTTTGTCCAATTTTGGCATTTCGGAAGATTTTCTGAGACATTACCCGGTGCGCGCACGTAGCTTTGCCGTCTGCTTTCGACACGATTTTTCTCAAACACAATTTTTTACAACACTATGAAACAATGCTCAACCCTGTGCCTCGTGCTTGCTCTGTTGCTGGGTACCGAGGTGCTTTTGGCCCAAACGCCGTTCTGGACCCAGGACTTCGCTGGCGGCTTCCCCACCGGCTGGACGACCACCGACGCCTCGAACCAGAACGTCCTGTGGACGTGGTGCAATAATCCCGGCGCAGGGCAGACCGGCGGCTGCCCACCCATCTTCAACGACCCGCTCAACCAACAGGAGCCCTTCAAGGCGACCACAGCAGCCAACGGCTTCATGACGCTGGACTCTGACAAGCCGGGAGGCCTGCCCACCAACCACATCTCGCGCCTCACCTCGGCACCCATCAACTGCTCGGGCCGCTCGCAGGTGTTCATCTCCTTCGAAACCCACATCGGCGTATATGAGGTGAATGCTGACGAGGGGGCCATCTTGCGCGTCAGCACTAACGGCACTACCTGGACGAGCTTCACCATCTTCCCCGGCCTGACCCGACAGGTGCGCTGGTCGGCCAACCCGACTATCCCGGTTATTGACATCTCTTCTGTGGCTGCCAACCAGCCTACCGTGTATCTGCAATGGCAATGGACGGGCAACTGGGAATACTTCTGGAACTTAGACGACGTCAAACTCTACGACCAGGACCCCACGCCCGCGCACAACTTAGCTATCGGCGACTTCTTCTACCCGGCTTCCAGCTTTGCCCAGCCGGCTTCGCAGATCATCACGGACACGTTCAGCTTTGGTGCCGACCTGTCGAACCTGGGCCGCCTGGCGCAGACCAACGTCATCCTGCGCGCTTCGGTGCTCACCGATACGAATGAGGAAATCTGGGCGGATAGCATACGCATTCCAACCCTTGCTCCGAGCGTCAAGGACTCCTTCTTCGCCCTTCCAGGCCGCTTCGTCCCCGCATTGCCGGTAGGCGTCTATAAGGTTCGTTACACTGTACGCGCCGACTCTACCGACGCATTCCCAGGGAACAACCAGAAAGAAAGCCCGTTCCTCGCTACGGCCAGCATCTTCTCCAAGGAGCCGGCCCCCGAGCAGGCTTACCGACCCGGCAACCTTCCGCAAGAGTGGTACGTGGCCAACCTCTACACCATGAGCCCGCTCAGCCAGGAAAACTACCAGGCAACACTGGCGCGCTTCACCTTCACCACCGACCCTGCCCAGCTGAACGTCAAGGACGTGGAGGCATCCATCTATCTGTTGCGCGTCAACGATGACGTGGACTTCAATGACCCTAACGGTTTTAACGGCAATGAGTTCCTCTCGCCCGACCTGCAGTGGGTGGGCTTAGGCCCCTACTCCGCGCCCGACACCATGGTGGGTAGCCTGATGCAGGATGTGCCCCTCCTCGACCTGAACACCAGCCTCATCGGCGTCAAACTCGACAAAGGCGCCCGTTACCTGCTGGCCGTAGGCTACGCCGCTCCGAACAACGTCGTCTATCACGGCTTCAACGATGACGTCAGCTACTACTTCCCCTCTACGTTCACCTTCTCCGACCGCTGGTACACCGGTGGCTTTGGGCCGAACATCAACGCCGTCATCCGCATGGTCATCTCGTTGGTGAGCACCACGGATGACAAGCCACTGGCCGACAACACGCTGCGCATCGTACCCAACCCGGTGGTGGACGTGCTCAACCTCGCCGTCGAGCTGGAGCAGCCCACCGATGCCACCATCACCATCGCCGATATGAGCGGCCGCGTCATCCTCATGCAGGACTACCCGGCCATGACCTCGCAGCGCCTCACTTATCCGCTGCCTCACCTGTCGGCAGGCACTTATCTGGCCCGCATCGCCACGCCCAACGGCACGCTCACGAAAAAATTCATCGTGCAGAAGTAATTAGGCCGACACCCTTTGGCTCATCGTAGCCCATCAGAGGCGTCATCCCACAAGATGACGCCTCTTTTCTTTTCAGGAAAACACGACTGCCGTACCTTGCCCGCCGCTTCCTGACAGGTAAAACAAACGTACTTCAAACCTATGCTGACAGACATTGAAATCGCCCAACGGGCAAAACCGCAGCGCATCGCCGCCCTCGCCGCCGAAAAACTCGGCATTCCCGAAGATGCTCTCGAACCCTATGGCCATTACAAGGCCAAAGTGTCGCTCGACTACCTCAACGCCCTGCCCGAACGCCCGGGCAGCAAACTCATCCTCGTTACTGCCCTCAGCCCTACCCCTGCCGGCGAAGGCAAAACAACGACTACCGTCGGCTTAGGCGACGCTCTCAGCCGCATCGGCAAGAAGACTCTCATCTGCCTGCGCGAACCCAGCCTCGGCCCCGTCTTCGGCATGAAAGGCGGCGCCGCCGGCGGCGGATACGCACAGGTCATCCCTATGGAGGACATCAACCTCCATTTCACCGGCGACTTCAGCGCCATCGCCCTGGCCAACAACCTGCTGGCTGCCATGCTCGACAACCACATCCACCAGGGCAATACCCTCAACATAGACGTGCGCCGCATCCAGTGGAAGCGCGTCGTGGATATGAACGACCGCGCCCTCCGAAACATCGTCATCGGCCTCGGCGGCCACGCCAACGGCTTCCCGCGCCAGGACGGCTTCGACATCGTCGTCGCCTCCGAAGTCATGGCCATCTTCTGCCTGGCCACCTCGCTGAGCGACCTCAAAGAGCGCCTGGCCAATATCATCGTGGGCTACACCACCGACCGCAAACCCGTGCGCGCCCGCGACCTCAACGCTCACGGCGCCATGACGGTCCTGCTCAAAGACGCGATAAAACCCAACTTAGTGCAAACCCTCGAACACACGCCCGCCTTCGTGCACGGCGGCCCGTTCGCCAATATTGCCCACGGCTGTAACTCCGTCATCGCCACCCGAAACGCCCTCAAATTGGCCGATTACGTCGTTACCGAAGCCGGCTTCGGCGCTGACCTGGGCGCCGAAAAATTCTTAGACATCAAATGCCGAAAGGCCGGCCTGCGCCCCGACGCCGTTGTCGTAGTGGCCACCCTGCGCGCCCTCAAGTACCACGGTGGCGCCGACCTCAAGGAACTCTCGCAGGAAAACTTAGACGCGCTGGCCAGAGGCGTTGTCAATCTGGAGCGCCACGTGTACAACCTGCGCGAACGCTTCGGGCTGCCCTGCGTCGTGGCCATCAACCACTTCACCTTCGACACCGACGCCGAAATCCGCCTTTTGCAGGAAAAAATGGCGCCCCACGGCGTGCCCGTCGTCGTCTCTAAGCATTGGGCCGAAGGCAGCAAAGGCGCCGAAAACCTCGCCCGCGCCGTCGTGGAAACCGTAGAGCGCGGCCAGGCCAACTTCCGCTTCCTCTACGACGACAACCGCTCGCTGTGGGAAAAAATGCGCACCATCGCTACCCAAATCTACGGCGCCGCCGACATCACCGCCGACGAAAGCGTCAAACGCCAACTGCGCAAATGGGAAGAAGAGGGCTTCGGACAACTGCCCGTATGTGTGGCCAAAACCCAGTACTCCTTCTCCACCGACCCCAAAAAACTCGGCGCCCCCAGCGGCCACATCGTCAACATCCGCGAAGTGCGCCTGAGCGCCGGTGCCGGCTTCGTCGTCATGGTCTGTGGCGACATCATGACCATGCCCGGCCTGCCCAAAGTGCCGTCCGCCGAAAAGATTGACGTGGACGAAAACGGCGTGGTCAGTGGGCTATTCTAAAAGGAAACATGCAAAAGCGGCTGCGCAGCCTCGGGAGGAGGCGCAGCCGCTGGCTTGCTTTTGGCAAAAAGCGTCGCCTTCGTGTATAGAGAAGGCGATAGCTTTTGCTAAAAGTAGAAAGCCTTTTTTATTTCCCTACTATCAGGCGCGACACGTAGGAGGATTTGCCACTTTGCAGCATGACCGCATAAACGCCTGGAGGTAATGTACTCAGGTCAAAGCTGTGGAGACCCGGAGCACCGCTAAACGACTGGCTGAACGCCAACCGCCCATGAACATCCAGCATCATCAAATGTGCTGTTCCAGCGATGGCTTCTTCAGGATATTCCATATAGAGCATACGCGCTCCGCTCATAGGATTGGGATACAGTCGAAGTTGTCCTGTTGGCGACGACACTTCTCCGCTCTGAACGGTTTTATCTAAGCGTATGCGGAGGATGTACATATGCCATTTGCTGAAGAGAGCATCGCCCGCAAGGTAAAAGGCATTCTGGGCAGGTGAGAGATACATCTTCCTTGCCCACCATTGCAATTCCGGGCGAAAGCGGAAGATGCCGTTCTGGCCAAAGCTGGAGTCGGGTTTACCGGATAGGTCGAGCCGCATCACCACGCCTGGCGGGGTACTTGGTAGCCGGTTGGTGAAAGAAGCGTAGTAGTGGTCTTGAGAAGACAAAAGCTGAACCTTTTCCATAACCAGGCCCTGGTGCCTGAGCTTATGAATGAAAAGGCCGTTCTGAGCGAAGCTGTTATCTAATTGACCGTCCGGGTGCAGGCGCGCTAAGAAATTGGCTGTGTACTCATTAAAAATCAGGTGCGATTGAGGGAACTCCGCGGTCAATCCGCCCAGCACGATTCGCCCCTGAGCATCGAGATGAAGGCCTGTAACAACACCAGGTATAAACAAAGTACTCGTGCCGACAATACCAAATGAAGGATCGGGTCTTCCACTTGGCAGAAACCGGTGCACGGTTACGCTGTATTTGCATCCTCCAAAATCACTGATAGAAAGCGGATAGGGGTCATACGTTGCGCCGCTGAGCACGATACGGCCTTGAGGGTCAACCAACATATCACCGAATAGGGAGGCGCGGCAAGGGCAATCTAAGTGCACATACACCAATCCTTCTTTCCCAAATGTTATATCCGCTTTACCATTAGGAAAAAGGCGCCCCATGAACACCAGTACCGAGTCTGGAGCAGTCAGAGAGCCGAAGTAGGCATGCCCGCCAAAGAGTATTCTGCCGTTCGGCAGAACAATTATTTTTTGTAAAAATTCATGCTGCGAAGGGAGGTCAATCACCACTTTGCCACCATCGCCAAAGGTGGTGTCCAGCTGGCCGGAAGAGGTGATGCGTGCCAGCACAATGACGTGCCCACTCGCACCTGCAGGTACGGCCATGCCACCCATCACGATATGGTTAGCGTCGTGGAGGCTGGCATCCACACAGCTGTCATTAGCAAATCCTAAGTCAAAGCGTTGATAGCCAAAATCGCCGAAGCTGAAGTCTACCAGACCGTTGGCATTTAGCCGCGCTACTGAAAAATCGGATGTGCCGCCTTCCCATCGGTGTCCGCATAGGAAAATCGAGCCATCCGGCATAAAAACGGCTGCACTGTTAAAGTCATGCCGTTGGTAGCCTGGGCAGCACAACGTGATATAGCCGTTGAATGGTTGACCAAAGGTGGAGTCCAGCACCTGAGCCAACAGGGCGACCTTCATGAGCGCCAGGAACGAGGTAAGGAGAAACGTTTTCATAACTCACTGATTTAAAATTAAAATGTTTGAGTTTTTAAGCAATATCAAAATCTGAGACTTTCTTCAATGAAATACAACCTTCTGTGTCGCCACGGCGCCCGAAGGCGCGCGGTAGGTTAGCAGGTACAATCCGGCGGGTAGGTGGCCTGTGGGCAGTGCCAGCGTCGTTTGGCCGCGCTCCACGGGTTGGTGCAGCAGCAGGCGGCCGGTGGCATCGCTGAGCGTCAGCGTGCCCTCGCCGTCCTCTGCCTCCGGCAT
>CAZYEV010000094.1:0-10935 GCA_964646615.1 uncultured Saprospiraceae bacterium | reverse complement strand
AATCGTACCGCGGTTGCAAAGCGTGTCAAACAAAGCCAGGTTGATCGTCTGCGTCAGACCGCACTGCCCGTTAAGCGACACTGTCGTATCCAAACAGCAGTTGTCCACCACCGTCGGCAGGCCGTACTTCGACAGGCTCGGGTCAAAGTTCTCGCACGAGACCGTAACGTTCGCCGGAGGCGTGCAGAGCGGACGAATCTTGTCCTGTACCGAAACTTCCACCATGCACTCATTGCGCACTGGCGTACCATCGGCACCCAGAATGAAGTTACCGTTGTCATCCACCTGATACGCCGTCAGGATAACGGTCTGCGTGGTGCCCACTTCGCAGCAGTAGAACTTGATGGAGTCGCCTTCGCTGATGGCGCGCTCAAATTCGCTGGGGAACGACGGGAACAGGCTGGCGCAGTTCGGTGTGCCGCGAATGGCGTTCAGGTTGTTGATGCAATCGCTGTACGGAGCCATACGCTTCACCGTAAACTTCAGATTGCTGCAGTTGTCGTACGAGTTGTTGTTGAACGTCGTGGCCTTCACCCACGTTACGCCTGCAAACTCGCACGGACCCAATGCCGGCGGTACGTTCTGGAAGCCCGCCGGGCCGTAGCAGTCAGCCGGATCGTCCACACCAATAGCCACTACCGTGAACTCAACGCACGATACGTTCGGCGGCGTCAGGTCGCGCACCGTCAGACGGAACGAACACGTGGCCGTGTTGCCGCAGTCATCTTCCACAGTATAGATCACCGTATGCGTACCAAGAGGCAGGCACGGAGTAGTGCCAAACACCGCCAGCGTATCCAAATCCCAGTAATTATTACCTGGGAAATCTCCAGCCGAACCCGGAACGATGAACTCGCCAATTTGCTGGTTGGTCTGCGGGTCGAAGCCGATCACGCGAGCGCTCACGCGCTTGATGCGCGAGCAGTTGTCCGTCACAATCACATCGGGCAAATCCACCGTAGCGCAGCACTGGAACGGATCAGTACCCACCGTCAGATTGGCCGGACAGTTGAGCGTCGGCGCCTGCATGTCGGATACCTTGATAATCTGGTTGTGCTCGATGCTCTGACCCGAGCACCAGTCAACGATGAACCACTTGCGAACAATCTTGTACGTACCGTCGCAAACGTCAATCTTCACATCCGGGCTGGCCTGCCAGCTGACGGAGCAACCATCGGGTACACCAAAGACAGTCGGGAAGCCTTGACGACCCGAATTCTGGAGCCACTCAGGTGTCGGATACGCATTATCTGTGCAAGCAATCGAGGGCTGATCAATATCGTCGTAGTTCGGCGGCAGTACCACATCGCCGAGTTTCGGACGCACAACGTCAATCTGCTGGTTGCAGGTAGCAGTATTACCGCTGGCATCGCGAGCCACCCAGCGACGAGTGATGCGCTTCGTCAGGCCGCTGGCGCAGTTCTGGTCGGTCGAAACGTCCGTGTAAGACAGCGTTACGTCGGAGCAAGCCTCCATGCGCGGAGTACCAGCACCACGGCGAACAATCCAGTTGTCGCCCGAGCGCGTTACGTCAGCATTGAGCAGGCCATTCGGCAGCGGAACGCAAGCCTTAAGCGAAGACTTATACGTGAAGGCGATCTGCGGCTTCGGGTTTTCGTTGGCGAAAGCCACACCACCGAACAGACCATTCACCCAGCGGCCCGGGTTGTTGACAATGCGCAGCGTACCGTCGCTCGTCGGCGTATTATTCAGCGTTGCCACTACACGTACCGACGTACCCGAACCGTTGTTAGCAACAATGTAGAAACCAGCCGTAGCACCGCCCGGAACCGTGAACTGCGTCGTAAACGGAATGTCGTAGAGCAGTACCGTCGGGAAGCCAGCCGTAATGTTCACGTTCACATCGCCGCACAGCGTCCAGCCAGCAGCGCTCGACTCGTTACCTACGAACGTACCTACGCGCATGTAGGCCTTCAGGTTGTACGTACCTGCTGCGGCACCGGCCAGCGAAGCCTGTACTTTCACCGACGTAATCGTCAGCGGAGCACCCGAGAGGTTTTCCACGTTGTTCATGTAGCCCGTCCAGTAGTTCGTAAAGGCTACGTTCTGTTCCAGCACCTTGGCCGAACCCACCACTTCAGGGCATACGTCTTCGGGAAGAGCCACCGGATCAATGTTGCACGGAATGATGGCAGACGGACAGCTCAGCACCGGCGGCAGCTTATCTTCGATAGTAATGTTGCCCCAGCACTTGTTACCCGTAGCCGGATCCGTTACACGCACTTGATAAGTTTTGCCCACATCATCGGGACCCAGTGCTTGCGGAGCACCGAAGCCCGGGAAGTTGGGACCCTGGCTGACGCGAATCCACGGACCATTGCCAAAGGGCAGCGTCTTATCCACTTCTACTACATAGTTGTCGTAGCACTTGTATGGGCCGCCTTCGAGCACCTTATCAGCATTTACAAAGGCCGAGCAATCGGCATCGAGTGAAATCTGAACGTTGTTGTTGCACGTCAGGGCTTGCGACGGGTTCGGGAACTCGTTTACCGTTACCGTGAAGCAGCAGGTAGCCGTGTTGCCAGCCACGTCGGTACCGCGGAAGCAGTTCGTCGTTACACCAATCGGGAATTCCGAGCCGGAGGGCAAACCAGCCGTCTGAACAGGCACTGCCTGGATCTGAGCGCTGTAGTTCACCTGAATATTCGGCGCGGACTGAGCACCCAGCTGGAAGTAGTTGGCTGCGGGGAAGTCGTTGAAGGCGATAGGACCACCCTGCATCGTCCACGGGCCGTTGGTTTGCGGGCCCACGTTGTTGAAGTAGTTGAAGATCGGGCAGGCATCTACACCGTGGATGAAGAAGGCTTGCGTAGCGCCCGGAGCCACCGTTACCGGCGTGCTCAGCGGAACCTGAGCGAGCGGGCCGGTACCGTTAGCAAAGTACGGCGGAATGGCCGTGATTACCTTGTTGGCACCACCGTCCTGTACCCAGGCAGCAGCGTTGAGCTCGAAGCCCACGTACGAACCCGGAGCACTGCGGCGCCATACGCGCACCTGCTTGGGCGGGTTCACTGCGCCGAAGGCCGGGTTACCGTAGCGAATACCAAAGCCCGTAATCGTCAGCGGGTTCGTGCTGTTGTTGCGCAGGTCAAAGAGGTAACCACCCGGAGCGTTGTTGCCCTGGAGCGAGAATACCGTACCACCACCATGCGGTAGGAACGAAGCAGGCAGCTGTACAGCCGGCTGCGGTACGATGAACGGACAGTTGTCCGTCAAGCCTACCGTATAAGAATAAAAGGTGGAGCACAGCCCCGGGCCGAGGTTTAGCGTAACGTTCGGCGGGCAAGTGATGGTCGGAGGTATGGTGTCCTGAACAAAAACGTTCTGCGTTACCGAGGATACCACCAGACCGTCTGCCGGGTTCACGATACGCCAGACGATTACGTTGGCACCCAGTTGCAAGCCGCTGATGGTAAGCGGCGTGGTGTAAGCCACTGTCTGGAACGGACCGCCGTTCACGCTGTATTGGAAGGTCAGGTTCAGCGAGGTAACGCAACCGGCCGGGTTAGCAGCCGGAGCAGCGATGGATACCGGACCCGGGCAACCCGTAGCCGAGGCATTCACCGTGATGTTAGCAGGCTGCACCAGCGCACATTGCAGCTTGGCGACCTGATCCACCACAGCAGCCCAACCAGCGAACGTTACCGAAGCGTCGGAAACGAACGAGAACGAAAGGGCTTCCGAAGCGTTGGTGCCCACAGCAGCCACACCGTTGTTGGCAATAATGGTGCCGGGGTTGGAGTACCAGCCACCCGCCGGAGCACCGCCCTGGAACGGAACTGCACCACCGCCGTTTACCAAATTATTACCCGCTACGTCCGAGTTAAAGATGTAGAGCGGGTCCCAGCCGCTTTCTACCGAGAACGTCGTGAAAGCAACGCGAGTGCGGTGCGTGGTTGCGTTACTCGGAGCAAAAGTGATGGCGTTGCTCAGGTAGAACATGTTCGTCGAATAGTTGGAAGACGGACCGCCATTGTCGTAGTAGTTGTAGAAGAAGCCGGGGGCGCCGCTATTAAAGAAGGTGCCCGCGTTGAAGTTGAACGGGTGGTTGACGGGCGTCTGCGCAAATGCCCCGTACGACGCGAGACACGCCAGCAGCGTCAAGACCCAGAAGGATGTGTTTCTCTTTTTCATGAGATGAACGTTGTTTGAATGTTCTAAGCTAAAGTTCACCGATTGTTGTGAAGGAGATAGTTTTCACTTAGTTTGCCAAAAGGTTAGAGGCTTCGTTCTTCAGCGAGGTGCGCTGAGTGGGCGTAAGGTTTACCCCGGGGATCTCCTCCCACACGTTGGAGAGGGTGCCACCCGTCTCCAGGCAGTGCATAACAGCCTCGTTCACTTCTTCCCCGTTGTCAATGCGACGGTAGAGGAACTTGTAGTAGTGAGCGCGGATGTAGGCATCGGAGCCCGCGTTCTGTACCTGCGGATCGTTGTGGATCGCCTGTACGGTCGTTTTGATTCGAGCGAGCGCCTCACCAGCGTCCACCCAACCAGACGGCCAGGACTGGGCATTGGACGACTGTTGCGCCTCAACGCTCGAAGTGCCACAGAGCAGCGCACCGAAGACGAGTAACGCCACTACCAGAGACTTCTGGACGAGATTTGCAAACGTTCTTTTCATGTGTTAAGCGATTTTAAGTTAAAAAATTACGTGATTGCAGAATTTGCTTGTTTAAAATATCAAAGGCATTGCCACGATGACTACGCATCCTGGCAATGCCTTAAAAATAATTACTCGAAAACGGAGTAAACGTTTCTTTTCATGAGATTACTGATATTATATGAGAACCTGTTGCTAAAACGTCGAGACTACGGATTAAAATGCTTTACAGCAGGAACACTAATAAGCGGCAAATACCTTGCCACTCTTTATTCTTTCCCGAAAAAGCTTGGAGGAAAAGTTGGAAACCTTTTTACCTACGCATGTGCCGCAATAGCGGCTGCTTTTCACGAGAAAGTGGATTAAAAGAGATGGACAGCCACACGGCTTCCTTTTCAGGGCACAAATATATTTTCAGCTAAAGAGAAACGAGCAAGCTCTTCAAAAAAAATTTTTTTCAGAAGGGCTACCTGAATGCCTTTAAGACACTCAAGCATCTGATTATCAAATTTTTAAGATCAAGTGAAAATGAGCCGAGCCATGAGACTGACGGTGGCTAATGGGTTCCTAGCTTTCTTCTGCCTCCCGTAGCCAGGCCCAACACCCTGACGGGGGACAAGCTACGAGACCAGAATACTACTGGCCGGGCCCTGTAATGAATACTCAAGGGTTTGCGAAACCCCTACCTTTGGGCCACAATTTCGACATGGCTATGACACGTCCCTGCTCTCTCGCTGCTCGCGCGTTTTTTGCTATAATAATAATAGGTGTGCTTTCATGCCACTCATCGAGCGACAGCGGCACGGCAGTCGCCGGCGAACCCACACTGACGGCTACCAACCCGTTGCTGCGGCTGCTGGCACCTGCCGAGTGCGGCATTGACTTCGAGAACCGCATCGTGGAGACCTACGAGAACAACATCACCACCAACATCAACATCTACAACGGCGGTGGTGTGGCCGTGGGCGATTTCAACAACGATGGCCTGCCCGACCTTTACTTCGTGTGCAGCAACGGCAAAAACCGGCTGTACCAAAACCTCGGAGGGCTGAAGTTCCAGGACATTACCGACGCCGCTGGCGTAGGCTCGGAAGACGGGTTCGAAACGGCGGTTACCGCCGTGGACATCAACGCTGACGGCTGGCTCGACCTCTACGTCTGCCGCGGAGGCATGGAAAAAAGCGATGTGCGCCGCAATCGGCTCTACGTGAATAACGGTGTCGGGCCAGGCGGCGTCGTAACCTTCACCGAACGCGCCCGCGAATATGGCCTGGACGACATGAGCGCCTGCACAGGGGCCAACTTCTTCGACTTCGACAATGACGGCGACCTGGATGTTTACCTGCTCAACTACCCTACCGAAGGCGTTTACACCAATAAAGTAGAGGCTCGCTTAGGCGAAGACGGCAACTACTACCCCCTGCTGCATCCGCGCGCAGAGTACGACACCGACCGCTTCTACCGCAACGACACCCCCAAAGGCGGCGGCCCGGTGCGCTTCACCGACATCAGTAAACAGGCGGACATCTGGAACCTCGGCTATGGCCTGAGTGTCAGTGTAACCGACTTCAACCGCGATGGCTGGGTGGATGTGTATGTGGGCAACGACTTCGTGCAGCCCGACCAGGTTTATATCAATAACCGAAACGGCACATTCACCGACCGCATACGCGACCACTTCCAGCACAGCAGCCAGCATACCATGGGCACCGACCTGACCGACTTCGACAACGACGGCTGGGTGGACTTAGTTACTGCCGACATGCTGGCCGCCAAAAACTTCCGCCGCAAAACGCTGCTGGGCACGGGCAGCCAGAGCAGCTACACCATCATGATCCAGAACGGCTACTTCGAACCGGTGGTGCGCAATACCCTGCAGCGCAACAACGGTAACGGGACCTTCAGCGACATCGGCTGTCTGGCCGGCGTCTTCCAGACCGACTGGTCGTGGAGCACGCTGCTCTTCGATATGGACAATGACGGCTGGCGCGACCTGTACATCACCAACGGATACCGCCGTGAAGTAACCGACCGCGACTTCCGCGACTTCCGCATGCCCGAAATCGCTAAGTCCACTGCCGGACGCCCCCTGCGCGAAGTGTTCCCCGACTTCGAGGCGTTCATGAACCTGCTGCCCTCCTTTAAGGTGCGCAACTTCTGCTTCCAGAACCGCGGCGACTGGACGTTCGCCGACCGCGGCGGCCAGTGGATGACCATACCCGCCTCCTGGTCATGTGGTGCCGTATGGGCCGACTTAGACAATGACGGCGACTTAGATCTGGTAACCAACAACTTAGAACAGCCGGCTTTCGTGTATGAGAACTTAGCCAGTGGCCGGCCCAACAGCAATTACCTGCAAATCAAACTCCAGGGCAACGCGCCCAACACCCACGGCGTCGGCGCTTCCATCCTCGTCCATTACGGCGACGGGCAGGTGCAGTACGCCGAAAATTTTCCCACGCGCGGCATCTTCTCCTCCGTAGAGCATCTGATGCACTTCGGTCTGGGTAAAGCAGCCAAAGTGGACCGCCTGACAGTGCGTTGGCCCGATGGCAAGACGCAAACCCTGACTGACATCAAGGCCAACCAGCGCCTGACGCTCAAGCAAAGCGACGCCAGCGGCTATGTGGCACACCTCAGCCCGGAGTGGAGCGGCACTACCCTTTTCGCCCCGGCCGCCCAAAACGCAGGCGTACGCTTCACACACGTCGAAAACGAATACAACGACTTTGAGGCCTGGCCCCTCAACATCTGGAAAGTATCCGAACTCGGCCCTTTAGTAGCCGTGGGCGATGTCAACGGCGATAGCTTGGACGACTTCTTTGTGGGCAATGCCTTCGACCAGCTGGCTGCGCTTTATGTACAGCAAACCGATGGCTCTTTCCGCACGGCTTCCAACGCCACCTGGGAGCAGGACAAAATCTACGAAGACCACGGCGCAGTGTTCTTCGACGCCGATATGGACGGCGACCTTGACCTGTTTGTCGTCAGCGGCGGTGCTGAAGCTACCTCGCCGCAGGCTTTCCAGAACCGGCTGTACATCAACACCGACGGCAAGGGCACATTCGTCCATGCACGCGGCGCTGTGCCGCTCAGCCCCAACGCCGGCTTGCGCGTGGCCGCTCACGATTACGACCGCGACGGCGACATTGACCTGTTCATCGGCGGGCGCGTAGAGCCGGGCAAATGGCCGCTCATCCCGCGCAGCATGGTATGGCGCAACGAACGCACCCACTTCGCCGATGTAACTGCCCAGGTAGCGCCCGACTTTGAGCGCTGCGGTATGATCACCGACCTCGCCTGGGTCAACTTAGACAACGACCCAGACTTAGAGCTCATCGCCGTAGGCGAATGGATGCCCGTCAGCGTCTTCAAATGGCAAAATGGCCAGCTGAAAAACGTTACTACAAAATACGGCTTAGACAAAAGCAACGGCCTGTGGTACCGCTTAGCCATGGCCGACCTGGATGGCGACGGCGACCTGGATTTGGTAACCGGAAATCTCGGTCTCAACACGCGCCTGACCGCCAGCGCCGACGGGCCGCTGCGTTGCTTTGCCAAAGACTTCGACAACAACGGCACGCTCGACCCCTTCGTGGCCTACCACGAAGACGGCAAACTCTACCCGCTGCTGCAAAAAGATGTAGTAACGAAGCACTGTCCAGTGCTCAAGAAAAAATTCCTCTACGCCAAAGACTACGGCAAGGCCACCATAGACGAGCTTTGGCCCAACTTAGACGAGGCCCTCAACCTCTACTGTTACACGCTGGAAACCTGCTGGTGGGAAAATCAGGGCGGTCGTTTTGTGCGTCGTTCATTGCCGCTGCAAGCACAGGTATCACCCGTGCAAGGCATTGTGGTAGAAGACTTTAATGGTGATGGCAAACTCGACCTGCTGTTGGCTGGCAACAAATATGGCTTCGAATACGAGACCAACCGCTGCGACGCCGGCACGGGAGCGCTGCTGCTGGGCGATGGTAAGGGCAATTTCACGTGGAAAAGCTCCGTACAATCCGGCTTTTTTGCCAACCGGGAAGCGCGCGATATGGCCCTGTTGCGCGGCACCGGCGGACGCAGGTGGATCGTTGTGGCCAACAACCACGGGCCAGTCCAGGTTTTTTCTAAAAAATAGAAGGGGAAAAACCGCTTCAAGCCTGGAATGCCAGCACTGTTTCCTCAATGATGGTGCAGCAAGCATTCATTTGCTCGTCGGTAATGATCAATGGCGGCGCAAAGCGAATGATGTTGCCGTGAGTAGGCTTGGCCAGCAAGCCATTTTCGGCCAATTTCAGGCAGAGATTCCAGGCCGTCTGGCTATCTTCGGTATCGTTGACGACGATGGCGTTGAGCAAGCCCTTTCCACGCACTAAGCGCAACAAGTCCGGGCGCCGTTCGACCAGCGCAGCCATGCGTTGGCGGAAAACGCGGCCCTGCCGATCAGCGTTTTCGGGCAGGTTTTCGTCGCGCAGCACCTGAAGCGCTTCCATGGCTACGGCACAGGCCAACGGGTTGCCGCCAAAGGTAGAGCCATGTTCGCCAGGCTTAATGGTGAGCATGATTTCATCCGAGGCCAGCACGGCGCTGACGGGCATGACACCACCCGAAAGCGCTTTGCCCAGCACTAAAATGTCGGGTTTGACGCCGAAATGGTCGCAACACAGCATGCGGCCGGTACGCCCCAGGCCAGTCTGCACCTCGTCGGCAATCATGAGCACGTTGTAGCGCGTACACAATTCACGGACGCCCGGGATGTAGTTATCGTCTGGCACCACGACGCCCGCCTCCCCCTGAATGGGTTCAAACATAAAGCCAGCGACGGTAGGGTCCTGAAAGGCCTGTTCCAGCGCGGCCAGGTCATTGTAAGGAATAATGATGTAGCCGGGCATGAATGGCCCAAAGTCGCGATACGACGATGGATCGGTGGAAGAGGAAATGGCCGCCAGCGTACGCCCCCAAAAGTTGCCCTGTACAAAGACCATCTTGGCCTGGTTTTCTGGCACGCCTTTGACGCGATAGGCCCAATGACGCGCCAATTTGACGGCTGTTTCACCGGCCTCGACACCTGTGTTCATGGGCAGCATGCGATCGTAGCCAAAGAAGCGCGTCAGGAACTCCGCATATGGCCCTAACATGTTGTTGTAAAAAGCCCGCGAGGTCAGCGTAATCTTCTGCGCCTGTTCAATCAAGGCCCGCACGATGCGCGGATGGCAATGGCCCTGATTAACAGCGCTGTATGCCGACAGAAAGTCGTAGTATTGTTTGCCGTCCACATCCCATACATAGACGCCCTGCCCGCGTTCGAGCACCACAGGTATGGGGTGATAGTTGTGAGCGTTGTAGCGGTCTTCCAGCGCAATGAGCCGAGCAGAAGCGGTAGCAGTGGCGGTCATTTCCATAAAATACAAATTTTGCAGCAAAGATAGGGCGCGCCAAAGGGCGCGCACGTCCAACCGAGGAAATCTGACAGGCTACGCCTCATAAGCCATTCGCAGGCCAACATATACTGACCGCCAAAAACATCGAACAGGAAGCCAAAAGGGCAAGATTACTCTCTGTAACTTCCTGAAAAGCGATATGCCAATCACCTTGCTCTGCAAGGGCATGGTCCCGCAGGTATAAATGCCGCCACCTCGAAGACGATTACTCTCATCCAAATACCCTTAACCTACGCATGAGTCCGACCTGAGCAATGTATTTTTTTGTTTCTTTGCCTGTTCCTTCCACTTTTTACCCGAATTTTCATGGCGAAGCAAAAATCTCCCCTGCGCTACAACCCCAACGACCACTTCGCCAAGGCCGCACTCAAAATGGAAGCCGTGGGGGCTCCTTTTGTCGAAACCTTCCTGCCGCCAGAAATTCGGACCCATCTCAACCTCAGCACCCTGAAATTGTCTCCCGATAGCTTCATCAGCGAAGACATGCTCCAGTATTACTCCGACATCGTCTATACCTGCCAGAGCAATCAGGAGGAACCCGTACGAGTGTGCATCCTCATCGAACACAAAACCACAGGAGTGGGCCGACGCCTCTACGTGCAGTTGGGCAACTACCTGCGCAGCATCCAGGAAGACGACATCCGCCAGGGACGCAAGTATTTCACCCTCACTATCCCGATACTCGTCCAGCAAAGCGATGAGGGTCAAATACTTCTGCAGATGCCCGAGTACTATGGCCGCGTGCCCGAAGGAACGGAGGTGTTTATTCCGGCCTTCAGGGTCGTCGTCATCAACGTTCAGGAGCTGACGGACGAGTTTATCGAGGGTTTGCAGCAGAGTCTGCTGCTGCGCAATGTGCTGCTGGTGCTCAAGCACGCT
>CAZYEV010000093.1:0-8960 GCA_964646615.1 uncultured Saprospiraceae bacterium | reverse complement strand
ATGACGGCTCAGGTATTCGTCATGGGCACAGGCAAAAAAAGGCAGCAATCGGTTAAAATCTGCCTGCGATAAACCCGTCATGGCTAAAAAGCGACCTTCAATGGAGGCCCATTTCTCGTACTTTCCCATGTTTCCTCGCGCGTATTTTAAAAAAGCAAAGGTACATAATGTCTTATCAGTGCTTTTTGCCCGGAGAATACGTTGCCGCCAATAGTAGTCGTGATACTGTGTTGATTAGGAGAGCCTGCTCCACCCGCATACACACATGTATAGTTACCGTCAAAGGTGCTGTAAGTAGCCGCAAAAAAACTGTTTGGCTCAAGATGCACCGCAATTACAGCATCCTCAATGCGACAACCTGAGGAAAAGAACAAACGTCCACCCCCACTTACCCGAATACGATCCCACAACTTTTGGCAACCGTGCAGGTAAGACCTTCTGAATTGTAGGGTAGCGTTGGAGTTAACCACTATGCCGCTAGAGTTGTTCAAAAAGACAATCTCACTGCCGTCAGCAAAGGTGTACAAACCGGGCAAATCAGCTGTTATCGCCTGGCACACGACCAGGAATTGAGGAGCGGTACCGCTCGTACTTTGGGGCAAAAGTTCGCCATCAGCAATCATCTGAGAGAACGTCTTCGAGGTCGCGATTACTTTAAACAACACCGGATCATGGGTGGTACATCCCTCTGGCAATTGGCACGGCTGCGCGACTACCGGGATCCGGTGAAGTAGTACAAGAAGCATGCAATACAAAAAAGACTTAGTGTAACGGGTCAGCTGTCGCTGAAGGACAGGGACCATTCCCCCCCCCGCTGGACAGCGGAGCACCGGGGCGGCTAGCGATGGGCGAACGGTGAACGGAATTACCGACAGAAGCGTCGCCGGCAGGGAGCAACGATGACGTTGCGCAAGACGAAATTTTGATTGAACGTGTCATCGGTAGAAGGTTTAAAATTGTTATAGGATAGGAAATAAGGATGAGCAGGCCTCGCGTGGCCAAAGCGCTTTCTCCACCGTGAGCAGGTGGGCAGAAGCATGTCTCATCGAGGGATTAAAAAGCAAGGTTGATTTTCGCTTCCGAAAACGCGCGCTTAAGGAAAAAATAAATACATTACAAAAGTACAAACCTTTTGGTCTACTTCCAATAGCGGCGCAAAAATTTAACATTCGGCGTCTGCAGGTATTTTGCCGGTTTCTGTCGTGCTCCTGCCGGTTGTTAGTGTTTGTGGGCCGGTTTCTTTGGAGGGCGGTTTTTGTTAAAATTTTACCCTCAGCCCTCAGCCCTCCGCTTCGGCGAGGTTCCCACCCTCGCCGGAAACTATTTTCAGGGTTTCACCCTGTGCCGGGGCGACATTTCCTTAGCGGGAGATGTCGCCTCCGCGCAGGTCCTTACTTTCAAGGGTTGAGACATCAGACGTGGGTGCTGCGGAAAAAGGTTCGGCAATCTTAGGTGAAGCGCGCAGTGAGCTGGAATTTCGCCCCGACAATTGGCCTACCCATGAGAATAGCAGTTTTTCCCGGTTCTTTTGACCCTATTACTGTTGGACACGTAGATCTCGTTTTGCGCGCCTTGCCGCTATTCGACCGGATTGTGGTGGCCGTGGGCGTGAACAGCGCCAAGCAGTACCTGTTTCCTTTAGAGCAACGACTGGAGTGGCTGCGTCAGGTTTTCGCGCCCTATCCGAGCGTGCAGGTGGATCATTTTCAGCGGCTTACAGCGCACTATTGCCGGCGCATTGGCGCGCGCTACCTGCTGCGTGGGCTGCGCAACGGCTCGGATTTCGACTACGAGAAGACCATTTCCCAGATCAACCGCATTGTGGGCGGCGGCGATTTGGAGACGATTTTCCTCATTGCCCAGCCGGGTATGTCGCACATCAGCAGCACCATCGTGAGAGAAATCATTGTTGGCGGTGGCGACGCCTCGCCATTTTTGCCAAAAGAAGTCAAAATCAACGTATAACGCTATGTCTGACGCCATTTTTTCCATCCCTCATCCCGTGAACGAGCCGGTGCTGTCGTATGCTCCTGGCAGCCCTGAGCGAGCCGAACTGAAGAAGGCCTTAGCCGACCTGAAGTCTGTCGAACGCGACATTCCGATGTACATCGGCGGCCAGCACATTTATACCAACGACCAGCGCCGCATCCGCCCACCACATGAGCTGAAGCATACCCTGGGCTATTACTCGGCTGGCACCGCCGAGCACGTTCAAATCGCCATTGAGGCGGCGCTCAAGGCCAAGCCGGCGTGGGAAGCTATGCCGTGGCAAGAGCGCGCAGCCATCTTCCTGAAAGCCGCAGACCTGCTGACCGGCCCCTATCGCGCTCGCATGAACGCGGCTACGATGCTGTGCCAGAGCAAAAACCCGTTCCAGGCTGAAATTGACGCTGTGTGCGAACTGGCCGATTTCTGGCGCTTCAACGCCTGGTTTATGCAGGAAATCTACCGGCAGCAGCCCATCAGTGTGCGCAATACCTGGAACCGCATGGACTGGCGACCGTTGGAGGGTTTCGTCTTTGCCTTGACGCCGTTCAATTTCACGTCCATTGCCGGCAACCTGCCCACGGCGCCGGCTATCCTGGGCAATGTAGCGGTGTGGAAGCCCGCCGAGTCGCAGATTTATTCGGCCTCCATCATCATGGAGGTACTCGAGGCTGCTGGGCTGCCCCCAGGCGTCGTCAACCTCGTCTATGTGGATGGCCCTACGGCGGGCGAGGTGATTTTCAAGCATCCGCAGTTCGCTGGCCTGCACTTTACCGGCAGCACGGGCGTCTTTCAGAGGCTGTGGAAAACCATCGGCGAAAATATCGCCACCTACCGCACCTATCCGCGCATCGTAGGCGAAACTGGGGGGAAAGACTTCGTCATGGTGCACCATTCGGCCGACCCTAAGGCCGTAGCGGTGGCTCTTACGCGCGGCGCCTTTGAATACCAGGGCCAGAAGTGTTCAGCCGCCTCGCGCGCGTACATCCCGCAATCGCTGTGGCCAAAAGTGGAAGAATATCTCTTAGACGACCTGCGAAGCATCAAAATGGGCAATCCGGAGAATTTCACCAACTTCTTCAATGCTGTCATTGACGAAAAGGCCTTCACCAAAATTTCCAACTACATCGCCGAGGCGAAGAAGTCGGACAAAGTGCGGGTAATCTTTGGCGGTAATTACGATAAGTCGGAAGGTTATTTCATCGAGCCCACCGTGCTGCTTACCACAGACCCACACTACGTAACGATGTGTGAGGAAATCTTCGGGCCTGTGCTGACGCTTTATATCTACGACGACAACCAGTATTCCGAGACGCTGGAGTTGGTGAACAACACCTCTCCGTATGCGCTCACGGGGGCCGTCTTTGCGCGCGACAGAGCCGCTTTAGTGCTGGCCGACGAAAAACTGCGCCACGCAGCAGGTAATTACTACATCAACGACAAGCCCACCGGTGCGGTTGTGGGTCAGCAGCCCTTCGGCGGTGCACGTGCCTCTGGCACCAACGACAAGGCCGGTTCGGTACTCAACCTCTACCGATGGCTGTCGCCGCGCGCCATTAAGGAGAACTTTGTGCCGCCCACCGATTACCGCTATCCGTTTATGCTTGAACCGTGAGCACGCATCCGGTGCGGGCAAAAAGCAACATCGGCGGGTTTTCCAGGAAGAAAACCCGCCGATGTGCTTCAGACTGAGGGCAAAAATACCGCGTGGGACTTACTCCTCGCTCGAGGTCGCAGCCGCCGACGAACCAAACGACTTGAGTTCCTTGATGCGCGCCTTCTTGCCCACTAAGTTGCGCAGGTAGTACAGACGCGCCCGACGCACGCGGCCGCGCTTGATAACCTTGATGGCGGCAATGTTCGGGTTGGAGAAAGCAAAAATGCGCTCCACACCTACACCATGCGAAATCTTGCGCACTGTGAATGTGCGCGTCAGGCCATGGCCCTTGATTTGAATGACATCGCCGCGGAAGTCCTGCTCGCGCGTCTTGTCGCCTTCGCGAATGCGATAAGTTACGACAATGGTATCGCCTGCCTTAAACTCCGGGAACTCCGGTTGGGTCAGCAGCGTGCCGTGTACTATTTTGATAGCTTCTTGTTCCGTCATGACTTGAGAAATGCTTCGGTTCAAAAATCGAGCCGCAAAGGTACTGCTCCGCTGAGGAAAAGCAAGCGTCGCATCAAAATTTTTGGTGCCTGTAGGCCAGGCGGGGCGCTGTTCGGTTTTGGCCGGTGGTTTTGGTCTTCTTGGTGTTTCATGAGCGCAGCTGCACTCGCAGCAGCTGGGCTAAGCGCTCAAAGGCGTTCTTCCAGTCTTCGTTGATGAACTCCCATTCGCCCTTTCGATAGCCTTTGACAACTAAGTAGAACAGGTTTTGGCTGCGCCAAATATCGGGTTTGAGGTTCATATCCTGCAGGGCTTCTAATACTTCGCTGAGCCACAAGACGCGCCCAATAGGCGGGTGTTCGCGGTGGAGGCGTCGAATTTCGCGCTGGATGCGCAGGCTGGCTACGTGCAGCACAGCTTCCTCATCGGCCAATTTGACGTTCCAGTTGCGCAGGTCTTGAGCCACCCGCCGCAGGGTTTGGAGCGAGTTGGTGTGGTTGTTCTCAAAGAAGCGCATCAGGTCGTTATTCAACACATAGGCGGCGATGTTTCGCCAGGTGTCGGGTATGGGCAGGCCGGCATCTTGCAGCCCCACAATGACCTGGTAGTTGTCGTTGAACACGTTGCGCAAATTGGCTTCGGCCAGCTGGAGGCTTTGCGCGGTGATGGCGCGCATGATGCGGGTTTTCTCATCAGCAAAGAGGGTAGTGATGGAAAAGCGCTGGCCGGCAATGCGTTCCTGCTGCAGCTGAATGACTGTGCCCAAATCGGCTTTCCGGAAGGCGGCGGTGATTTCACGGCGCACCTCTTCGAACTGCGAACGCGGGACGGCGTCGCTTACATAGCCGAGGACATGCTGTTGCCCCAAGTAGAGCGAAGAAAAGGCATAGGTCAGCTCGGCCTGGGTAAGCAAGGAGCGGATGCGCAGGCGCCCGATGGCTAAGCGCGGCGTGCCGGCCTCGATGCGCTCGAAGGCTTCCACATGTGCCGAGTAGTTGTGCAGGTTCATTTGCTCGGGAGCCTCCTCGAAGAGCGAGGCCACGGCGAAGTGGGCGGCCACGCGCTCCAGCGTGATGCGCGCCGGTACCACGTTTTGCCGGTAGCTGGCAGCACCGTCGGCGTAACGATTGCTGGGAGCCAGGCGCAGGCGCCGTTCAAACTCGTCGTGCAGGCTCAGGCCGGTGGTTTCCTGGGCGTAATCCATTGCGCGCAGGGCATATTGAAGGATTTGGTTGGTCTCGATGCCCGATATTTCATCGAAGAACCATCCGCAGCTGGTGTGCATGAGGATGGCAAAGCGTTGCATTTCGAGCAGCCGCAGGGCCGTTACCTTTTCCAGGTCGCTCAGGGTTCGGCGGGCATGTTGCTGGAAGAAGGCATTGCGCGTTTTATCGGTGCGCTGGAGCACGACCGAGATGTAATCGTTTCGGGCCTTCCACGGGTCCTTGAAAAAGCGCCCGGCCTCGCGTTCGTAGGCAGGTGCCAGCTGGTCGCGCACGTAGTCGAGTGCTTCGCGCAAAGGTTTGCGCCAGCGCTGGTGCCATTCGGGGTGAGCGCCGGTGTTACAGCCGCAGTCGCTGCGCCATCGCTCTACGCCGTGGGCGCAGCTCCAGGAGGTGTTTTCCTGTATCTGCACTTCCCATTCTGGCGGGAAGAGATCTAAGTATTGGCCGTAATTGGTCAACGCAGCCTGGCCGCTGGCTTCGATGTCGTTGAGGGCAGAGGCTAAAGCCATCTCACCAAAGCGGTGATGGTGGCCATAGGTTTCGCCGTCGGTAGCAATGTGGGCCAGTTGCGGCGTATCGGAGTCGTCTAAGAGACCAAGCAGGCGGCTGGCGAAGGTTTGGCCGTCATTGAGCAGGCGCTCAAAGGCGACGGCTTGCGAGGTCGGCCCGTGGTAGAAGAACAGCGCAATGTGTCGGCCGCTGGGCAACGGGCACCAATAGGGCCGCCTTGTATCTAAAGTGTTGGCATTTACGGGTTGCCAGGTCTCTTCGCCCACGCGCCGCACCGCCGCCGCCTGATGCGGAGCCAAAATAGTGAATTGGATGCCGTGAGCGGCCAGTACCTCCAGTGTTTCGATGTCAACTGCCGTTTCGGGCAGCCACATGCCTTCAGGGTGCCGCCCAAAGCGGTGCTCGAAGTCGCGGATGCCCCAATAGACCTGCGTTACCTTGTCGCGATAGTTGGCTAAAGGCATTATCAGGTGACTATACGCCTGCGCCAACGCATTGCCGTGACCACCATGACGCCGTTGGCTTATGCGGTCGGCCTGCAAGATGAGTGAATACGTCTCTGGGTCATTGGCTTCTAGCCAGGTGAGTAGGGTAGGGCCGAAATTAAAAGAAATACGGTTGTAATTGTTGCGGATTTTGACAATCCACCCGTTTGCATCCAGTATGCGCGCAGCCGCGTTAGGAGCGTAGCACTCGAAGTTGATACGCTCGTTCCAGTCGTGGTAGGGGCGGGCACCCTCTTGCTGCTCCACCACTTCCAGCCAGGCATTTTCGCGCGGCGGCTGGTAAAAGTGCCCGTGCACACAGACGTATTTCTTTCGCTTACCCATAGCGCCAACTTGCGGAGGCAAACATCTGTAAAGTCAGGTAGAGTGATGCGGAAACCCTGCCTGATTTTTCTGCAAAAAAACTCAACAATCCTCCAACAATACGAAACCCGCCTCGAAGGGTGTCAGGTGCGCCATCAGGGCTTCCACAAATCGCTCGCCGTATTTGAGGTAAAAAGGAATGAAATTATCGGCTCGTTCCTGCAGTTGACCGCCCGGGAAGAGTTTGTCGCGCAAAGCGCGCAACTGGCCGATAGCGACGTCGTGTTTTTGCTTTTCGGCCCTCAGCAGGCGGCTTTGCCAGTGTTCGAGTTGGCCAATGGCCTTGACGGCATCGGCCCGCACCGCATTTTCTAAAGTAGGGTCAATGGCTTTAGCGCGTCGGGCAATGCGCTCGTAAATGCCCTGGAGTTCGCCGATTTCAGCGCTCAGGTCTACACTGGCATCGGCGCGGGTGGCCACGAAGTCGCGCACCAAGGCGTCGGGGTCGTCGAAATAGCGCTGAGGCGGAAAGCCAAACTTGAGCGAGCGTTTGATGGTGTCCTTATCGAACCACAGCACGGAGTGGCGGCGAACGAGCATAGGGTAGGGCACGCCGTAGTGCTCGAACAGGGAACGGCGCTCCAGCCAATAGGCCAGCTCGCCTCCGCCACCCACGTAAGCCAGGTTGGGCAGCACCATTTCCTGGTAGAGCGGGCGCAGCACCACGTTAGGGCTGAAACGCTCGGGATGGGCCTCCAGCTCAGCCAGCATTGCCTCGCGGCTAAATGTCAGTGAGGTGTTGAGTACCCGATAAGCATCGCCTTCCTGCACGATGCGCTCACGGCTGCCGGCCTGGAGGTAAAACAGGTTGATAGGCCGCGGCGGCGCCTGCTCCTTGTAGCCTAAAGCCCGGAGACGCTCAAGGGTTTCGCTCACTAAGCGATGGGCGGTTTGGTGCAGCAATTCGTCGCGTATGACCGGGATAAAATGACGTTTCAGACGGACATCACTCAGGTCTGCCACTATCAGCCCGTAGTGGCCCACCAGGCTATGCAGCAGCGCGCGTGTGGCCTCCGCAAAGGTGGGGTGCTCCTCGTAAGCGGTGCGTATCTTCTCCCACAGCACCCGAGCCAGTTCGCCCTCGCCCAGGATGGGGCGCAATGCTTCCAGCACCGGTTGCAGCGTTTGGGTCGGCATGGGACCAACAGCACCGCCCATGCCCGGCTCCCAGCGCAACTCGCGGCCAAACAGCCGCACGTGGTTCAGTTCCTCCAGATCGTGGTCCTCACTGCCCAACACAAACACCGGCACCACGCGCCTACCCGTGCGACGCCCGGTCTCTTCCGCCAGTCGGATGGTACTAATAGCCTTGTATAAAAAGTAAAGCGGCCCCAGCAGCAGCGTCGGCTGGTGTGCTGTGGCTACGCAAAAAACGTCTTCGCCCTGAAGCGCCTTGATGTTGGCCAGTACTCGCTCGTTCGCCGGCACCCGGGCGTATTGCTCGGCCAGCACTTCGACCAACACCGCACGCGGAACAGCCATACGCGAGCGCGCAGCTACGACCTCAGGTAACTGCTCCGGCGACGGTTCCCAGCGGTAAAAAGGCCTCAACTCCGCCGCTCCCTCCGCATACGCCACATCGGTGCGCGAAAGCTGCGGAACGGCAGAAAACGGTATCAACACTTTGTGCATATACTAAAATGCGGGTTTCAGGTCAGTTTGAAAGACCACGAGCAGCCAAAACAACCGCCTGCGGGCTTTGTTCGGTAAAATAGCGGCTGCGCCAAAACTTCGACGGAAGTGCCGGGTGTCTCTGCACCGCCTTAAAACAAGCATACGGAGGGATGCTAAATGAAGAGCGCGTGGACAAAAATAGTTTTGCTTATTTTTGCCCAATAACCATTTCTTCACTTCCTTAACCGCCTGGCCATGAAAAGAAAGAAGCCCCCCGCGCCCCGCTCTCCGCACGACCAGTACATGCGCTTAGTGCTCGGCATCCTGCTCGTCGTCCGCGAAGCCCTGCTGGCATTTCTGCCCGCCAAACAGGTCGAACTCTTAGATTTGAGCACCCTCCAACTCTCCTCCGAAAGCCACATCGGAGACGACCTCAAGGACTCCGCCTCCGACGTCGTCTATACCTGCCAGACTAAAGACGGCAAACCCGTGCGCATCTGCCTGCTTTTCGAGCACAAAAGCACCAGCACCGGACGCTACATCTACGTGCAACTGGGCCGATACCTGCTCGGCATCCAGGAAAAGGACATCCGCCAGGGCCTCGAGCACTTCACCCTGACCATCCCGGTGCTCATCTACCACGGCGAG
>CAZYEV010000092.1:0-3484 GCA_964646615.1 uncultured Saprospiraceae bacterium | reverse complement strand
GGAGGCGACATCTCCTCGTGAGGTGTCATCTCAGGGTGTTGGGAGGCGACATCTCCTCGTGAGGTGTCGTCTCAGGGTGTTTGGAGGCGACATCTCCCTTCGTGAGGTGTCGTCTCAGGGTGTTTGGAGGCGACATCTCCTCGTGAGGTGTCGTCTCAGGATGTTTGGAGGCGACATCTCCCTTCGTGAGGTGTCGTCTCAGGGTGTTTGGAGGCGACATCTCCTCGTGAGGTGTCGTCTCAGGATGTTTGGAGGCGACATCTCCTCGTGAGGTGTCGTCTCAGGCTCATTTCTTAGCGCCTTAGTGGTCATCCAGTTTTTTGACCACGAAGGCACGAAGGTTTTGTTTTCTTAGTGCCTTGGTGGTTATCCAGTTTTGGGCGGTGGAGACGACACCTCCTGGCGGAGATGTCGCCTCGCCATGACACATGAGCGGAGAAAAAATTCGACGAACGGCGGGGAAAAAGCAGTGTGCCTCTTGCGCAACTCGTGCGCGGTGCGCATAACTTTGCCACGATATTCTTTTAATCCGTTCTGGAGTGCTCCGGAAATCGAAAGCTTTGTCGAATAAGTTCTTGCTTAACAACATTTTACAATCGCATGAGAAGTCGTAGCTCGGAAAAGCAAATGCGGGCGCGATGTTGTTCTATGGGCAGCATCGCCGCTCTAAACGCGAAAGAAACACCTCTGCGTGGTGGTTTGGAGCCACGGGGTGGAGATGGTCTTCCATTTGCGTCAGGGCGACGTTTTTTATCGTTGTTGGTACAACAGAGACGACACCTCCCAAGGGAGATGTCGCCTCAGGTTTTGCAGAGACGACACCTCCCAAGGGAGATGTCGCCTCATGATTTTTTGAAATGAGCCTCCCACCGGGAGCAGTAGCCTCATATTATTTTTCATTTTTCACCTCCAAGTGTTTTCCGTCATGCAAAAGTTTACAAATTTTACCAAAAGATTAGGCTCGTTTTCCATGGCCGGTGCCCTTCAGGTACTGGTTTTGGTGGTAGCGGGAATGCTGCTGGGTGTTCGCCTCGAGGCCCAGTGCACGCTTCTGAATGAAACCTTCTCCACTGCGCCGCCGCTGTCGCCCACCAATGTGGACGGCGCCTGGTATCCTGATCGTTATCCGCCGGCGGCCTTTACAAATGATGCCGGGCGATTGAAGATATCCATCAGTGCTGCAGATGGCGCGCAATTGCGCCCACCGGCATTTGCCAGCGCCTTTTATAATACTCAGGGTCGCAAGTTCAACCAATGCGGTAAATGTGTAACGGTAGCCAAAGCGGACTTGTACATTCCTGCTGACTGGGCGACGAATTTCCGTCGCTCGGACCTCTGGGCCACAGCATACAACGCATCCGATGCTATTTCCTTTTATCCGATTATTGGCTTTCGGAACGTAACCGGTACCAATCCGCAGATGTCGGTCTGGAATGGCTCAGCCTGGATAGAATTGGGTGCCCCATCGGGTGGTTACGACAAGTGGTACACCCTGGAGTTTCGGATCAACGGCACCAACATTGAATATTTGATTGATGGCGCCGTGGTGGCTACGGTAGCGGGAGGGGGTTCGGTATATTTTGGCAATATCATCATGCAGGCCTACAATTTTAACGACAATACTCTAGGCGCTTCTTATGATCCCGGCCCTAATAACTCATACGATGCTTTCTGGGATAATCTGATCACCACAGGCACGGGAGGCAAGGTGGTGACCAATCTCAATACGGGCCTGAAATACTGCACTATTCAGTCTGCCATTAATGATCCGCTGACGCTTAGTGGGCATGTTATCGAAGCGGCCCCGGGCACGTACAACGAAAATGTTACCATCAACAAGGCCGACCTGACGCTGCGCTCTTCGGACGGCAAGGCGGTAACGACGATTGTGGGTACTACGGGCCTGGGTACTATCCTCATCCAGGCCAACGGCTTTACGCTGGGTGGCGTAGGGCAGGGCTTTAAAATCGTGGGCTACGATAGCCCCAGTCCGGGTTTGGAGTACGCTGCCGTTTATATACAAGGCGTGCGCAGCAACATCACCATCCGCGATAATGAGATTGTCGCCGACGGTGAAGCCGGGCTGTTGAGCGAATTTGGCAATGCGGTTACAAGCCTGGTGGTCAGCGGCAACATTTTTTCGGGTAAGACCTTCGTCGGCCCGGAGGCGGGCGACTGTGGTTTTGCCAACCAGTTTACGGCGCCCAACGTACCACGGCAATTGATAACCATTCCGACGGGGTCGGGCATCATGTTTACCAGCAACCAGATAACAGGTACGGCGGGCAGCAGCAGTAGTTTTCCTGGCTGCACTATGTTTGGCCAGGGCAACACCCTGGTAACCATTGACGCCAACAACGCCACCATCCGCGGCAATACGTTTGCCGGCACGACTACGCGCTTTGCCCATTCCTTGCGCGTGCGCGGCAATGGCGCCAATATCTCCTGCAATACTTTTGACAACAGTGGACTGGGGCCAGCGTGCGTGCATATTTTCTTCACTGCTGCTTCGCTTGCTGCTTTGGGCACGCCCAGCACCCTGGCCGGCGTAGCCAGTGCCAATGTGTTCATCAACGAGGGCGCCTACTTCACCGGCGCCACCCAGATTTACCGCGACGCTGCGCAGGTGCTCGCCATTCCGCAGACGCCCATTGCAGCCAACTCTACGCCTTTCCCGTTGGTTACGAACATCAACACGGGAGAGAACTATTGCTCTATACAGTCTGCCATTGACGACCCGCTGACGCTCAGTGGGCATACGCTCTCGTTGGCGGCGGGCACCTATATTGAAACGGTTACCGTTACGAAATCCCTGAGTATCTTGGGGCCGAATGCAACGATAAACCCTTGCGACGGTATGCGGGTACCCGAGGCCATTCTCATGCCGCCCACGTCGCAGCCGTTCTACGATGGCTCCACGGAGGTGATCCTCATGGAGGTGCAGGCCAATAACGTAACGGTGAAAGGCCTGACGTTTGATGGTGATAATCCTGCTTTGACCAACTCGGACAGCGGCCCCATAGACGCTGCCGACGGCCTGGATGTCTTTTCCAATGTGGGCGGGCTGCTGGTGGAAAACAACATCTTCAAAAACCTCAATGAAGGCGGTGTAACCGGTTATCCCTCCGGCTCGCCGGCGCAGACCAACAATACGGTGGTTAATAACCGGTTTGAAAATATCCCGGGCGATGAAGGAACGGGCTATCCTCTCTCCGGCTACGGCATTGGCGTGCTGATTTACAACAACTTCTACACCAACGTAGAGGACAACTGCATGGAAGATGTGCGCATCGGCGTGCAGACGGGCAATTACTATTTAGCCGACCCCGGTAACTCCCGCAACATTAGACATTATGTACCTTTGTTTTTTTTAAATACGCGCGAAGAAACATGGGAAAGTACGAGAAATGGGCCTCCATTGAAGGTCGCTTTTTAGCCATGACGGGTTTATCGCAGGCAGATTTTAACCGATTGCTGCCTTTTT
>CAZYEV010000091.1:0-15331 GCA_964646615.1 uncultured Saprospiraceae bacterium | reverse complement strand
TGCAACAGGTGTCCAATTTTTCAAAGGAGGAGCTTATGGATTTGATACAGACTTTGCCGGCGCCCTACGAGCAGGAGGCCAAGACCACCTACGAGCAGATTTTGGAAGAGGGTTTTGAAAAAGGGCTTGAAAAGGGCCGTGTAGAAGGCCGTGCGGAAGGCCGCGCAGAGGGCCGTGCGGAAGGGATTGAAATTGGTCTTGAAAGAGGTCTTGAGAAAGGCCTTGAAAAAGCTCTGCTGGCTTTTTTGAAGAAAAATCCCGGCTGGAGTGATGAAGAGGTGGCGACTACCTTCGAGGTCTCGACGGAGTTGGTGCAAAAAGTTCGCGGCTTATTTTAGTTCGTTGCGCTCTTTAAAAGAGCGTTTCCCCTTTTAGCTATTCCGTATTTCCCGCAAAAGCGCATCGCCATTGCCTTTCTGTCCGAAAAACAATGGCGATGCAAATTGTTATCTAAATGACTTCGGCGGGCCTTGTCGCCTTATTGCTTGGGCAGCAGGAGCCACAGGCGTCCGTAACCGTTAATTTTACGGGCTTCTTGAAGGCCTTTTTTACCGATGCCGCTGTAGAGGTCTAAGCGTTTGGTGGTCAGGATGGCGCCGCCGCGGTCTTGAGCGAAGAGAATGCGATAGGTGTAACCTTTGAGTTGGCCTTTTTCGTCCACATCGGGAAGTTCGGCCAGCAGGGTCGCTCCAAGCGGGATGTATTGAGGGTCAACGGCTACTGAGTAGCCTGCCGTGAGTGGGAAGAAGCCGGCGCCAACTACTTCAGGGCTGCCCATTTTTTTGAAGAATACATATTTGCCGCCGCGGCCTTTAACAGAGCTGTGAAAGCCAAAATGTTCGCGCTTGCCGTCTGGGTATTCCACCCAGCAGGAGCCTTGCAGTTGGGCGTCGGCCAGTTCGCGCTTGCTGCGGATCCAGGCCAGCTCCAGGCCCTTGCCCTCTAAGGCGCCCTCTTCAATGGCTGCTGGCGAAGGCACGTGACCTTCAGGACGGCGCAGGATGGGTACAGAAAATTCGGGCGTCCGCACGCGGCTGGCCGGGATAATAGGCGTATAGTAGCCCGTGATACGCACGCGGTCGTCTTTGAGGTCGGTCTTCACAGCATAAAAGTCGAAGCGATCCACCAAAGATTCGGGCTGGAGCACCTGACACGCCTGAAGCAACTCCAGAGTGCGGGTCATTTCCGCTTTGCTGATGCCTTTGACTGGATAATCCCGCACGTCGGGGCGCTTCAGATAGCTGGCCTGTTCGTAGAGCGCCTGAAGCATATCACCATCGTAAGGCAGATAGGGCAACGTATCGGGGGCAGTATGATGCAGCACTTGCGGGTTGACCTGGCGGCGAAGGATCAGCGGCTTGACGCGAGCGGTTGGAGCCATTAAGGCGATGCGAGCCAGCGCTTCGGAGCTAAACCCTTCGGAGGCAACGATATTGGCTTTTGCAGCAGAAGTGGTGGATACGGACTTACTCCCCCAATCCAACATCAATAATACGGGCGCAGAGAGCGCTAAGAGGAAAAAGAATACTTTTCGTAACATGGCGAAGAACCGTTTTTGGGTTGCATGTGCAGCAGGCGTGTGCGGTGAATATGCATTTTATCCTAAAATCAGCACCGTATTACCTTTTGCAACCGTGTTTTTATTAAATGAAAGAACAAATGTAATGCCGAATGAACGCGCCAGCCTTTGTTTTTATTCTGCTTTTGATAAACGTTAACAGCCTGACCTCTGATAATCAATGAGTTACAACCTGTCGTTTAGAAATCGCTAAAAGTTCCATTTTCCACTCCTTTTGCCCTCATTAGCGGCCAGCAGAGCGGCTACGGAGAGGGCGTCAGTGATGCGGCCATCTAAAGCCATCTGGACAGCTTCGTCGAAGGGGAGCCGGCGCACCTGGAGTAATTCGGTCTCCTCAGGCTGCGCCTGACCTATCTCCAATTCTTGGGCCAAAAACGCAATACCTCGTTCGTCGGTAACGCTGTTGGAGAGATGCAGCTCGATTATTGGGGTCCAGCGCCTGGCTCGAATGCCGGTTTCCTCCAGGAGTTCACGTTGTGCAGCCGCCAGCGGCGCCTCGTGAGTGGGGCTGCCGCCCTCAGGTATTTCCCAGCTGTACTGGTCGAGGGTGTAGCGATACTGCCCGACCAGCCAGGTGTAGCCCTCGTTGTCCACGGGGATAATGCCGATAGCGAGGTTCTTGAAATGCACCACTCCGTAGATGCCTGCCTTCCCTGCAGGTGTGATGACATTTCGGTGCGTTACACGGATCCAAGGGTTGTCATATACTTGACATATCTCTCTGGTCGTCCACGGATTGGATTTTAGTTCAGACATCTGACCTCGTCATTTAGTCTGGTTTTCGTCGTATTAGTCGAATGCCCGTACAGGCTTGTAAATTACCCCGACTTTAGCACTGCGATTTGAAGCGCCACTTCTACTGTTTTCTTTCTCCTCCTTCGGATGTTGGCGCTACTCTTTTCCTCCTCCAAGACGGATTTTGAAACGCCTTAATCATCGGCTGTTCGTTTTCATCCCGCCTTTTGCCGACCCCCGCTTTTTGTAGGCCAGCAGCGCGTGAAAACGTTGGACTCTTTACGCTTAAATCCAACAAGCATTATTCAGATACATTAAGGGAAACGGCCTCGTTAGCAGGCATTTGTAGCTCAGGAAGATTGATTGGTGAGGCGTGAGCGGCGAGCTACCAGGATGAGTAAAATTCATTACATACTACCTTTTCCAACAACCGAGCCAATTTTTTCGACCGACCCTTCCCGATGAAAATTTTTTAATCGGCGTTTGCCTCCCGCCAATTTTCACACTTGGGAAAACGAGAATTTGGCGTTATGAACCAGCTCTACCTCATCGCTTACACTCTTTTCGGGTTTTTCGCCCTGGCGCCTTTGTGGCTGAAAGCAGAGCTCACCATCGTGGTGAACTCGCTTCCGCCGAATACGCCTGCGAATGAGCCTATCTACATCTCCGGGTCGTTCAATGGCTGGTTGGCTGCCGAGTCAGCCACAAGGTTGGAGCGCAACACCTCGGGCAAGTTCCAGATAAAAATCCAGCCGCCTGCAGGGCCGCTGCATTTCACTTTTACACGCGGGAGCTGGGGAATGGCTGAGGGGAATAGCACGGGCGAGTACCAGGCCATCCATGTGGTACACTATAACGGCCAATCGCAAACGCTTACGGTGGACATTCTCAGCTGGCGTAGCAGCAACCAGATAGCTTTCAACAGCGATAAAAGAGGTACGGTAGTGGTGGTGGACGACGCTTTTTTCATGCCGCAACTCAACCGTACGCGCCGCATTTACGCCTATCTGCCGCCGAATTATTACGCGAATGGCAAGCGTTACCCGGTACTGTACATGCAGGACGGCCAGACACTTTTCCAGAGAACCACCTCCCAGAACGAGGAGTGGGAAGTAGATGAGTCATTAGATCGATTGGTCGGAGACGGCAACTACGGCTGCATCGTCATCGGCATCGAGAATGGCGGTGTTAATCATATGAACGAGTACTCTCCGTGGTTGAATACGACCTATGGCACGGGTGGGCAGGGAGCCTCTTACATGAGCTTCATCGTCAACACGCTGAAACCCTTTGTGGATCAGCACTTCCGCACCAATCCTGACCGGGAATTTACAGGCATTGGCGGTAGCGGTTTTGGGGCGCTTATCTCGCTGTACGGTGCTACGGAATACCAGCATGTATTCTCCAAAGTCCTGCTTTTCTCGCCGTCATTCTGGTTTAGTGAAGCAGCCATACGAAGCCATATTCTAGGCAAAGGCAGGCGCAATCCGATGCGAATGTATTTCCTGGTTGGCGCGCAAGAGCCTATATATGTCTTGCAGGGCACCCAAGATGTAATGAACCGGCTGCGTGAAGTAGGTTTCGGCGACAATGAAATGACTTTAGAAATACCTGCTGACGGCCGTGCCACCATAACGTTCTGGCAGAAGCGCTATCCGGCTGCTTATGAATGGCTGTTTGGCAGTCTGACGACGACCTCTACGGAAAGCCCTTCGTGGGAGAGAAAGGCTTCTATCAGCATTTATCCCAACCCGGCGGCGGATTGGATGCGCGTGCGCCTGAATGGCGAAGGCGAATGGCTGCACGTGCAAATCATCAGCGCAAATGGCGCTTTGCTGCGCGATGTTCAAGCCTACGAGGAGGAAGCCTTGCCGGTCTATGACCTGCCGCGAGGCGCCTATTGGGTGCGCGTGCGCGCTGAAAATGCAGCCCAATGGCAAATGACCCCGCTTATCAAACAATAAAGACGGATAATTTTCGCTAACTACAAGTAAGTAACTATGTTCTGCGGGCCTGACCGCGAGACCGCGTATCCGCCGTAAGGACGGGCGCGGTTTTTTCTTTTAATGCGCTTCCAGCCAGTTGTTGCCGACACCCATTTCCACAACGATGGGCACGCGCAGGTCGGGCAGGGCTGAGGTCATTTTGTCACGAACAAGCGCCTGAAGGGCTTCGAGTTCGTCTTTTCGGGCGTCGAAGACGAGTTCGTCGTGCACTTGCAGGATGAGGTGTGAGCGCATGTGCACAGATTGCAGGGCTTTCCAGATGTTCACCATGGCCACTTTGATAAGGTCGGCGGCTGTACCTTGAATGGGCGTATTGATAGCCATGCGCTCGGCCATGCTGCGGTTCATGCCGTTTCGGCTGTGGATGTCGCGCAGGTAGCGGCGGCGGCCCAGGAGGGTTTCGACATAGCCGTTCGTGCGCGCGAAGTCCACGATGGTTTCCATGTAGCGCTTCAGGCCTGGGTATTGGGCGAAGTAATTGTCAATGAGTTCTTTGGCCTCTGTTCGCTTGATGCCCA
The DNA here is from genome assembly GCA_964646615.1 of uncultured Saprospiraceae bacterium. GTDB lineage: Bacteria > Bacteroidota > Bacteroidia > Chitinophagales > Saprospiraceae > M3007. Next base: position 10,493 of record CAZYEV010000091.1, on the reverse strand, counting down.
GCTGATTGCTCAGGTTGACGGCGCCGGCGCCATAAATGATGCTGAAGTTGACCGTTTTAGCGGCACGGCGCTGTTCGGGTGTTACCTGGTCGAGCGGCACGCCGAAGACGCGCGCAGCGGTGGCCTGGTGGATGTCCTGGTTTTTCCGGAAGGCCTCTATCATGGCCTCCTCGTTGCTGATATGGGCGATGAGGCGCAGTTCGATTTGCGAGTAGTCGGCCGAGAGGATGACGTGCTCGTCGTCGCGCGGAATAAATGCCTCGCGCACACGCCGCCCTTCGGGCGTCCGGATGGGGATATTTTGCAGGTTGGGGTTCTGGCTGCTGAGCCGGCCCGTAGCGGCCAACGCCTGGTTGAACGACGAGTGCACGCGCCCTGTTCGCGGGTTAATCAGGGCGGGCAGGGCCTCTACGTACGTGCTGCGCAGCTTCTGCAAGGCGCGGTGTTGCAAGATGTCGGCACACACCGGATACTCGGCGGCTAACGAGGAGAGCACTTCCTCATCCGTAGAATACTGGCCGCTTTTCATCTTCTTGCCCGGATAGGGAATTTTCAGGCGCTCAAAGAGCACCTCGCCCACCTGCTTGGGGCTGGAGACGTTGAACGTGTGGCCCGTTTCCTGCAGGATTTTTTGCTCTAAGGCCTGAATGGATACGGCCAGCTCTTTGGAATACTCCTTTAAAAAGCCCGCATCTATGCGCACGCCGGCGAATTCCATGTCGGCCAGCACCTTGATGAGCGGGCATTCGACCAGTTCGAACAGCCGCAGCAAGTTAGGGCCGCCGGCTTCCAATTGCGGCCCTAAGTGGTTCTTCAGCTGCAAGGCCAGGTCCGCATCTTCGGCGGCGTACTCTTTGATTTGCTCCAGCGGCACGTCGCGCATGTTGCCCTGGGCGGCGCCTTTTTTGCCGATGAGTTCCTCGATTTTGACCGGGCTATAATCTAAGTAGGCCTCGGCCAGATAGTTGAGGTTATGCCGCAGTTCGGGTTCCAGCAAGTAGTGCGCAATCATGGTGTCCCAGAACAGGCCGCGCAGTTCGACGCCGTAATTTTTGAGCACGATGGCGTCGTACTTGAGGTTTTGGCCGATTTTTTCGATTTGCTCATTTTCAAAAAAAGGCCTGAACTCGTCCACGATGGCCTGGGCGGCTGCGCGCTCGGCCGGCACGGGCACGTACCAGGCTTCGTGCGGTTTGAAGGCGAATGAGAAGCCCACCAGGTCGGCCTGTGTTGGCTCAATGGCAGTCGTTTCGGAGTCATAAGCGACGGCCGGGCGCTTCAGCAGGAGTTGGAGCAATTCGGCCCGGCGTTCGGGTGTATCAGCCAGATGATACTGGTGCGGCGTGTTGTGGATGTTTTTGGAAGCGTGGCGCATTTCCTGAGGCGGTGGTGCACCCTCTGCCGGCGGTTCTTCCTCGAAGAGCGACCCTTGCTTTCCCGCCGCTTCAGCAGTGGGTTTGGGCGAAGCCGGTGGCGGCCCTCCGGCCAGCGGGTGTTTCAGAATGTCGTTGGCTAAGCTGCGGAATTCCAGCTCTTTGAAAATTTCCAGCAGGGCTTCGCGGTCAAAAGGCTCAAGTTCGAAGGCCTTTTCCTCAAACGTTACTGGAGCGCTGGTGTCAATGGTGGCCAACCATTTGGAGAGCAGGGCCTGTTCGCCGTGTTTGGCCACGATTTCGCCTACCTTTCCCTTGATTTTGGCGGCGTTTTGCAGCACATTTTCCACCGTACCGTATTCGGCCAGCAAGCGGGCGGCGGTTTTTTCGCCGACGCCGGGCAAGCCAGGGATGTTATCCACGGCGTCGCCCATGAGACCCAGCATGTCAATAACCTGCTCGACGCGCTGAATGCCCCAGCGCTCGCACACCTCGGTAGGCCCCCAGATTTCGATGTCGTTGCCCTGGCGGCCGGGTTTGTACAGGAAAATGCGGTCGCTGACCAGCTGGCCCATGTCCTTGTCGGAGGTAACCAGATAGACCTGATAGCCCTGCTCAGCGGCCTGGCGCGCCAGGGCGCCCATGACGTCGTCGGCTTCGTAGTTGGGCACAACGACAACGGGCAGGTTCATGGCGCGCACGATTTTTTCCACCCACGGGATGGCCAGTGTGATGTCTTCGGGCTGTTCCTCGCGATTGGCTTTGTACGACTCGTATTGCTCGTGCCGAAAGGTGCCGCCCGGCGGGTCGAATACGACAGCCAGATGCGTGGGTTTTTCCCGCAAAATCAAATCCCACAGCATGCGTACGAAGCCGTGAATGGCCGACACATTCCAGCCTTTGGAGTTGAATAAGGGCCTGGCAATGAACGCATAATGAGCGCGATAGATGAGCGCGTGGCCGTCGAGGAGGAAGAGTTTTTTCATAAAAATAAAAAAGAGGCGCAGGGGCAGCCTCTGCCATCGTCAGCAGGGCTAAGCGCATGCAAAGATGGCCATTCAGGCCGGTAAAGGGCGCTTCAAACGCACCTTTTCCCTGCCAAGGAGGAGGAGCGTATAGTTACAGATGAATGCCCGCCCCAAAGCCCAGCGGCAGGTTGAAGACAATCCACAGGATGAGCATGAGCGTCCAGCCGATGCCGAACACGACAGTGTAGGGCAACATGGTGGCCACCAGCGTTCCGATGCCGGCGCGCGCGTCGTAGCGCTGGATGAGTGCCACAATCAGCGCGAAATACGACATCATAGGCGAAATGATGTTGGTAATGCTGTCGCCCACGCGATAGGCTACCTGGGTAAACTCCGGCGAATAGCCCAGCAGCATGAACATGGGGATAAATACCGGCGCCATAATGGCCCACTTGGCCGAAGCGCTGCCCATGACCAAATTGACCGAAGCCGTTACCAGCACAAAGGCGACGGTCAGCGGTATGGCGCCTAAGCCGGACGCCTTCAACGCTTCGGCGCCCTTGACGGCCATAATCAGGCCGATGTTCGTCCAGTTGAAGTAAGCCACAAACTGGGCGGCGAAGAACACCAGCACGATGTAGGCCCCCAAAGTTTCCATGCTTTTGGCCATGCCCTTCATCACGTCGGCGTCGTTGCGAATGGTGCGCGCTCCCCAGCCGTAGGCAATGCCCGTGATGGCCGCCCCCAAAAACAGCAGGGCCACAATGCCTGACATGAAGGGCGAGTGCAGAATGTCGCCCGTCTTCGGGTCGCGCAGGTAGCCGTTGGCGGGCAGTAGCCCTCCGAGAATGAAGGCCGTAAACAGCACCGCCGCCACCAGCGCAAAGCGCAGACCACGGCGCTCGGAAGCACTCAAGGGCTTTACCTCTTCGGGCTTTTCGTCGCCGGAATACAGCCCGAGGCGCGGCTCTACGATGCGCTCTGTTACCCACGTACCCAGCAGAGCTATCAGCGGCGTAGAGGTGGCCATAAAATAGTAATTGCAGGCTGGGTTGACCTTGTAATCGGGCTGCACGATGCGCGCCGCCTCCTCCGAAAGACCCGCCAATAGCGGGTCAATGGTGCCCAGCAGCAGATTGGCGCTGTAACCACCCGAAACGCCGGCAAACGCCGCCGCAATACCCGCCAGCGGATGCCGGCCCGCCGCCAGGAAGATGATAGCCGACAGCGGCACCAACAGCACGTAGCCCACCTCGCTGGCCGTGTTTGACATCACTCCCGCAAATACCACGACAAACGTCAGCAGCCGCGCCGGCGACTTGAGCACCACCAACCGCAGGGCCGTACCTATCAAACCGCTGCCCTCCGCAATGCCAATGCCCAACAGCGACACCAACACCGTACCCAGCGGGGCAAAACCCGTGAAGTTCTTCACCATGTCGGTCAGAATGCGGTGCAACCCTTCTACCGACAGCAGATTGACCACCCGCACCTCCTTGTGTGTGCCGGGGTGAACGACGCTCAGGTCGAACCAGCTGAGCAGCCCGCTGAGCACAATGACGAAAACGGCAAAACCCGCAAAAAGCGTGGCCGGATGCGGCAGGGCATTGCCCACACGCTCGACAACGGTCAAAAAGCGATTGACCCAAGAGTTGGAAGATGCTTTCATGCAAAAGACTTTTTTGAAAAAACGCGCGCATTCGGATAGCGCTCAAATGTACGAGCGGATTTGAAAAAGACCGTTTGGGTGCTTTTTTTCTAAAAAACAACCTCCCTGCACCACCGCCAAAATGGCAGGCCAATTGTCCTGGCACGCTTTTGCGGCAAAGGCCGCATTGCGGCGGAACGCCACAACCTCCGCTCGAAAATAAGCATGATACACACCGCCTTCCATTTCATCGAAAACACCAAAACCTACAGCCAACCCACCCAACCGGACACCGCCAACACCCGCGACGATACCCTGCTCGATGCCTATTCGCGCACGGTCGTGGAGGTCGTGGAGCGTGTCAGCCCGGCTGTCGTGCATTTGAAGGTACAGAAAAAGGGCGCGCGCAACGCCCCCGGCAGCGGCAGCGGTTTCATCATCGGCACAGACGGGCTGGTCGTTACCAACAGCCATGTTGTCAGTGGTGCCGAGCGCATCGAGGGTGCCCTGCCCGATGGCCGCACCTATGAGGCCCGGCTGGTAGGCGACGACCCGGCCACCGACATCGCCGTAGTGCGTCTGGAAAATGCCGACCGGCTCAGCACCATCGCCTTCGGCGAAAGCCGCCGCCTGCGCGTGGGCCAAATCGCCATCGCCGTGGGCAATCCCTACGGCTTCCAGCACTCCGTAACGGCGGGTGTGGTGAGCGCATTAGGCCGAACACTGCGCACCCAAACAGGCCGTCTGATTGACGACGTCATCCAGACCGACGCAGCCCTCAACCCGGGCAACAGCGGCGGCCCATTAGTGGACTCACGTGGACAGGTCATCGGGGTAAACACAGCCGTCATCCTGCCTGCCCAGGGACTGTGCTTTGCCGTAGCATCTGACCTGGCCCAATACATCGTAGGCCAGCTCGTGCTCGAAGGGCGCATCCGGCGCGGCTACCTGGGCATTGGAGCCCAAAATGTGCCCTTGCCGGCCCGCCTTGTCGCTGAATGGCAGCTGCCTATCGCCACGGGCGTGCTGGTGCAGAGCACCGAACCCAACAGCCCAGCCGCCCGCGCCGGCCTAAAACCCGGAGATGTGCTCGTACGCCTGAAAGACCAGCCCATAGACTCCATTGACACCCTCCACAAAAGGCTAACCGCCGACACCATCGGCCAGCCCTTGCCACTGCACGTGCTGCGTCAGGGGGCACTATTGGTATTCGAAGCCATTCCGGAGGCGTTGCCCGTGTGAAAGCAAGAACAGCCCTCGGTCTGTATCTTTGCCCAAAATCGCGACCATGCTCAAGAAACTGCCCGCTGGCGAGTCCAGTTTCCCGGCTATCCGAGAGGGCGAATGGCTTTACGTGGACAAAACAGAGCCTATCTATCACCTGGCGAGCACAGGCAAGTACTTCTTCCTCTCGCGCCCGCGCCGCTTCGGTAAATCCCTGACCGTCTCTACCCTTAAGGCACTCTTCGAGGGCCGGCGCGAGCTGTTCAAAGGACTATGGATACACGAACACAGCGACTGGGACTGGAGCCGGAAATATCCCGTCATCTCCCTGTCGTTCAATGCAATAGACTATAAAACTAACGGCCTGGAAAAGGCCCTCTCTCTGGAACTGGCCAGGCTGGCCCAGCTCCACGGCATGCAGCCCAACGGCCTTTCGGCCAAAGACAAATTTCGCGAGATCATCCTGGCGCTGGGCAAGGACGCTCCGGTCGTCGTCCTCGTAGATGAGTACGACAAGCCCATCAACGACTTCCTGGACGACTACGAACAAGCCGACGCTAACCGCGACGCGCTGGGTAACTTCTTCGGCGTGCTCAAGGCCAACGATGTAGCCGACTGCCTGCGCTTCGTGTTCATCACCGGAGTATCCAAGTTTTCCAAAGTAACCCTCTTTTCCGAGCTCAACAACCTGACCGACCTGACCCAGCACCCGAAATTCGGAACCTTAGTAGGCATCACTCAGACCGAACTGGAAACCTGCTTCGACGGATACATCGCCCAAATGGCTCAGGACAGCGGCTGCACGCGCCAGATCCTTCTGGATAAAATCCGGTACTGGTACAACGGTTACACCTGGGACGGGCGCAACTTTGTGTACAATCCCTTCTCGCTGCTTCACCTCTTCAGCAGCGGCAGTTTCAAAAACTTTTGGTTCACCTCAGGCACCACCGGCTGGCTGGCGCGCAAAATGCGCGACGCGGCTGTCAATGTCGCTGCCCTGGAGGGCATGGTCGTACAGGAGAGTTTCTTCGACCGCTTCGAGATACGCTACTTAGACCCCACCGTACTGCTGTACCAGGCGGGCTACCTGACCATCAAGGAAATCATCCGCGAAGATGTCGAGCAGAGCTACCGATTGGGCTTTCCCAACTATGAAGTGCGCAGCTCGCTCATAGACAGCCTTTTCCAGGCCTACGCCGACACTCCGGTCAGTGAAATGGGCGCCATCGTGCAGCGCATGCGGGCCGCCCTGACGGAGCACCACTTGAGCAACTTTATCGAGCTGCTGCGCAGCATCTTTGCCCACATCTCCCACCGCTTGCTCAAGCAGTACATCGAGAGCGAAAACCTCAAACTGTGGGAGGCCTATTACCAGACCATCGTTTACCTGACCCTCAACCTGGCGGGCAGCCATGTGGCCTGCGAGGTGCAGACAAACCAAGGATATGTAGATGCCGTGGCCGAAACCAGCCGACACATCTACGTGATGGAATTCAAAATGGGCAAAGCCGCCGAGGCCATGCGGCAAATCCGGGAAAAGGGCTACGCCCAAAAGTATCTCCATCGCGGCAAAACAGTTACCCTGCTGGCCGTGGGCTTCGACCCGCAAGCGCGCAACATCGGCGACTGGGAAGAAGAAAGGCTGGTATAAAGGCGCCATCGCCTCACCGGAGGGCGTTACCTTTCGCTCAAATCAGCCCCTGCGGATACAATACCGCCAGCGCCGCCTGCACCGTTGCCTTGTCGGCCGGGTAGGTAACGCCGTACCACGGACTTTCGCACGTCTCTACGCGCACGCGAACGCGCCTCTCGTGCACCAGCTGACTGACGACGCTGGGGATGTAAAACTCGGCCCGCGGGTTATTTTGGTTTTGCTGCACGAAGGTGCGAAACTGAGCAGCTAAGTGCTCAAAAAGGCTGGGGTGAAAGCCCCAGAAATTCATGGACACCGGCGTATCGGCGGGCAGCAGGTAGCGCTGTCCGTCGTCGTCCGTAAATCCGATGCCGTCGTCGTGGCGCTCGATGCGAGTGCGTTCGACCACATCGGTCAGGTAGCCCTCCGGACCTACGGTGCACACGCCGCGCGAGACGGCGCCGTTTTCCGAAAGAGTGTTGCCTAAGCGATAGGCGACCATGCCGTAGAGGTCGGGTGCGCATTCGCGTTGAAGAAAGCCGGCCATGACGCGAAAGGCGTCGGCACCGTAGAAGTCGTCGGCGTTGATGGTGGCAAACGGCTCGTGCACACACGGGCGGGCAGCCAGAATGGCGTGTCCGGTGCCCCAGGGTTTTTCGCGCGGCGGAATTTCGGGCAGCCAGTCCAGCGCCGTATCCATTTCCTGAAAGGCGTACTCCACGGGCATCAGTCGCTCAATACGCGCACCAATGCGCTGGCGAAATTCGTCCTCGATGGCTTTGCGCAACACGATGACGGCCTTGCCAAAGCCGGCCTGGCGAGCGTCGTGGAGCGAAAATTCGAGAATGGCCTCGCCCTTGGGGCCGATGCCGTCCACCTGTTTGAGACCGCCGTAGCGCGAACCAATGCCAGCAGCCAGAATGACGAGCGTGGGGTGCATGAAGAATGAAAACTGAAAAGTGAGCAATTAAATGTGAGGTGATGGGTGGCCAGCGGACGACTTCTTCTACAAAAAACGACACAGGCCACGGGAGCCGAACGGCAGGCGCGCGAGCACGGATTTTTCGCACCTTATTTTCCCTTTTCCATCCTACGCGCCGCCTACCTTTGCCCGGGCGCAAAAGTCCGAAAACGGTTTGGCTTGCGCGCTTCGACAACTGCTCGTGCTTATGCAAAACACCGCTACTCGTCCGATGGGCGACTACTGGCGCCAGATGGCACTGCTGGGGTTGCTCTTTTTCATCTTTGGCTTTGTTACCTGGCTCAACGGTTCGCTCATTCCGTTTCTGAAGCTGGCCTGCGACCTGCAATACGAATGGCAGGCGCTGTTGGTAACGTCGGCATTTTACCTCAGCTACTTCTTTCTGGCCCTGCCCTCTTCGGCTATTTTGAGCCGTACGGGGTTTAAAAACGGAATGGCCCTGGGGCTGCTCGTCATGGCCGTGGGTTGCCTGATTTTCATCCCGGCGGCCCAGACGCGCATTTACGGTCTTTTCCTGACGGGGCTGTTTGTGCAGGGTATGGGCCTGTCCATGCTGCAAACGGCCGTCAACCCGTACGTGAGCATCATTGGGCCCTTAGAAAGCGCAGCGCAGCGCATCAGCATCATGGGCATTTGCAACAAAGTGGCGGGCATTCTCAGCCCTATTATCCTGAGCAGCATTGTGTTGCGCGGTGCTCAGGAGATAGAGACGCAGGTGAGCGCTGCCGCCGATGCTACGCAAAAGGCCGAACTGCTCGACGCCCTGGCCGCGCGCGCCATTCCGCCCTACGTGGCTATGGCGGTCGTGTTGGCGCTGCTGGCGCTGTTTATTCGGCGGTCGCCGCTGCCCGATATCCATCCGGCCGACGAGCGAACTGACGCTTCTGCGCCCTCTGACGCTCGCAGCATCTGGCAGTTTCCGCACCTGTGGCTGGGGGCGCTGGCCATTTTCTTCTACGTAGGTGCCGAAGTGATGGCCGGCGATGGCATTGTGCTTTACGGGCGCTTTCTGGGCTTTGACCTGGACCAGACGAAGTACTTTACCGCCCTGACGCTCTCGGGCATGCTCATTGGCTACCTGCTGAGTATTGCGCTCATCCCGCGCTACATCTCTCAGGAGAACTTCCTGCGCTATTCGGCCCTGTTGGGCATTGCGCTTTCCATGGGCGCCTATTTCACTTCGGGCGCCACCGCGCTGACGTGTGTGGCGCTGCTGGGCTTGGCCAACGCGGTGATGTGGCCAGCCATCTTCCCCTTAGCCATCCATGGCCTGGGGCGACTGACGCAGGTCGGCTCAGCCCTGCTCATCATGGGCATCGTTGGCGGCGCCCTCCTGCCGCAGCTGTACGGCTGGCTGGCTGAGCATCCCGCCGCGGGACCGCGCGTGGCGTTGCAGGCCGTGCTGTTGCCGGCGTATGCCTACATTCTGTACTACGGATGGCGGGGCTACAAGGCGAGCGCATAGCCCATTGACCCCGCGCAAGCCACTTTTGCCATGACCCAAAAGTGGCCCTCTTCGGAGGTCGCAGCGGGCCACAGCGGTGTTTCTTTTCGGCATCTCTCCGTGCCCTTGGCGGTTAAAGAAGGAAAGCCTGGGGTTTATGGAGGGGGATCGAACAGAGAGCCGCGCATAACGTCAACTCGGTGTTGAGAGGCTCTTTTTGCACATTCAATTGTGCATAGGGAATATTTGTTGGAGAAATCGGCGGCACTGGTGCGGCGCACGACGCAGCAGTTTCACCGCTACCTGTTTGACCAGATTCGAAGGGACAATCGGCTTATCGGCATCAAAGGAGCGCGAGGTGTGGGTAGGTAAAACGCATCGACAAATCGCCCGTGCGCCAGATAGCTTTATGGCGCGCGACGGGCTGGAATAACCAGCCGGTAATACGCTGTGGCTGTTTGGGTGTTTGTATTGCTCCGAAACAAAGACATAAAGCAGGCAGTCACCCACTTCAACGATGGATGGCTGCCCACATCTCTCCGAGCATAACCTGTTCATGTACCGGTGCTCTCCCGTTTTCCTGATATATTGGAATAGGCAAAGAACTATCAGTCCTTGTCTGTAAAAATATCTTTCAAAACTCTGAATTCCTGCCTATCACAATTGGTGTCTCGAAGAAGTCGCTCTATGGCCTGGTCTGTAGGTAGCATCAGATAATACCAGCTGGTATCTGGTGCGTGTTCACTATCCGCCTCTGGCTCAGTTACAACCAAGGTGGAGTCTAAGTGAATACTGGCAGCGCTTAATTTACCCTCGCGATATAATTCCATGAATTGAAAGGGCATCAGCATGCCGTAATTCAGTCTGTTTGACTTTTGAAAATCGTAGTACTCCGCTACAATCCAGCCGGCTTTTCTTCCATTTTCACCATAACTAGACATTATGTACCTTTGTTTTTTTAAAATACGCGCGAAGAAACATGGGAAAGTACGAGAAATGGGCCTCCATTGAAGGGCGCTTTTTAGCCATGACGGGCTTATCGCAGGCAGATTTTGACCGATTGCTGCCTTTTTTTTCCTGTGCCCATGACGAATACCTGAGCCGTCATGAGATGAGCGGCAAGGTAAAGAAGGGCGGTCGCCGTTTTGTGATATATAGGAACAGTCCTTTGCCTAATCACGCGGAGCGCTTGTGTTTTATTTTGTACTGCATCAAGCACAA
>CAZYEV010000090.1:0-20855 GCA_964646615.1 uncultured Saprospiraceae bacterium | reverse complement strand
AAGCCACAGAAGAGGTGGAGAGGCGGACCGCCGTCTTCGTCGTAAACGTCCAGGTCGTCGTACTGCCGCCACCCGTCGTCGTCGTCAGCGTTACCGTCAACGGCCCTACACCACTGGTCGTCGTACCCGCGGCGGGCGTCGGCGTAACCGTCGGGCTGCCGCAGTTGTCGCTCACCGAAGCGGGCGAGTCGGCAGGGAAGGGCGCCTGACACAAAGAATCCAGCAGCAGCGTCTGCGTCGGCGGAAACGTAATCGAAGGCGGCGTATTGTCCACCTTGTTCACCGTAAACGTACACGACACTGTATTCGTTCCGTCAGTTACAGTAATAGTAACGGGCTGAGGACCAGGGCCACTCACCCCGGTGCCGGCGGGTGGCGATTGGAAAGCGGACACCGGGCAATTGTCAGTGATTGTAGCCAAGGGTATGTAATTGGGAAGCGAGGCACTGCACGCTGCATCCAACGTGAGATTTTGCGTCGGAGGGCAGGTAAGGCCCGGCGTCTGGGTGTCGTTGACCGTTACCTGGAAGGTACAGGTGGCATTCGGTGGGCACCCGTTCGATGCCGTGATAACTACATTGGTGGTACCTACGTTGAAGAAAGAGCCCGAGCCTGTACCGCTGCCGCTACCCGTAGTGGCACCGCTAAAGGTGTAGCTCAGCGTAGGCGGAGGTGTGCCGGTTGCTACAGCGGTGTAGTTTACTACGGCACCGCATTGCCCTGGATCATTCGGAACCACAATGGGAGCCGGACATGTCGTAAAAGTGGGCGGTGAGCAAGAACTGTTATCCACTGTAATCACAATATCGTTGCCTGTCCCCCCCATGTAGGTAATAGTAGCATTCAGGCCACTACCCAGGATGTTGACGATAGTGCCGCCCTCTGGGAGACCGTTAAAAGTACCTGAAACAGCATCTACATCATCGTTTACTCCAATAATAAAAGTTTCACCACCTGTAGGAACATACGAGCCAACGATTTCAAGATTGACATTCGTCCCAATGTTAATTCCACCATTGACCGTTAACTGGGTATAAGTACTACCCGTACCATCACCAGGAGTAACTCCGTTTACAGTAATATATAGTGTGCTGAAAGGGCTCAAAGTGAGTGTGGTAGGAGCGGTATTGACATCTACGCCATTCAAATCAGGATAGATGCCATTGGGAAAAAAACCAGACATGAGGGTTAAATCATGGGCGGCGCTAACATCAAAGGTTCCCCCTGTCGTAAGAAAAATAATATCCTCCGCCGAACGTAACTCAACGTCTTTGCCCATAGTGGTTATAGGAGCACTGATAGAAATATCACTTGTACTCCAGGGAGTACCAATATATAGAAGTGGTGTGGTAACCAAATCCAGCTCATTATCGGAAAGGGACAACGGCCCTGACAATATATCCGTAGTCGCACCGATATCAATAGGGACCAGATAATTATAATTTGTTAACTCTACATGCACGCTTCCGTTGATAGCTGCCGGCGCATTTAATACCATGCTATTGGCTCTCAACTCGACATATGCACTTGTGGAGGAGATAGTAGTTGAGTCCCGCATCACGATACCGAAATGGTCAACACCTGCGCCTTCTACACCATCAATAGAAATATAGCCCGTGGCAGTAATACTCGAACCGTTATCCCTTAAGAAAACACCGTACCCCTCAGTACCAAGAGAATTGTAACCGCCTTGACCATAAATGTAAATACTACCACTTGATGAGATATCTGAATTAAACGCAACTCTAACCCCCTGGCCAAGATTTAGACTATTACCGCCATATCCGTATATGTTCATATATTGATTGGAGTGAACAGTTGCGCCAGTTGCAGTGTTAAAACCAACATGGGCACTGCCCTGACCATTGCCACCAACTCCATAAATGTAAACATAATTCGCCAGTACATCGGCACTAAGTCGAACCAACACCCCCCGGTTAAAGTCCCCATCAGATGGGCCACCAAAACCATTTATGTTGACAGTGTTGCCATTTATTTGGGCATCCTCCTCGATGAGGACACCTGTGCTAAATTCGGACGTATCCACGCCACCACCTACACCATAAATGCTTAGATAGTCGTAACCTTGAACCCATGCCGTATCGCGTAATATAATGCCATGGTTCTGATCACCGCTAGCTCCTGTACCCCCCAGTCCATAAATATGTACATTCACCCCGATTATGGTAGGACTATCGTAAGTGTGAAAACCCCAGTTGAAGGATGTAGGATACTGACCGCCACCATACCCGTTAATATATACGCTATATCCATTAATAATGCTATTACCCTCTACAGTTACTCCCACATTAAAGCTATCTGAGCCATCACCACCGTACCCATTTATGTATATATAGCCATCACTTGCAAGCACTTGCGAACCATTATACAAGGCGACTCCATGCTGGCCTCCTGAGCTATCCCCTCCCCTTCCGTTAAGATAGATAGACCTGAAAGCACTGCTGTTCTGAATGATAGCGTTTTGAAGAATAATTCCAATAAAGGAACCTGAGGTGGGAGAAAAGCCGCTGTTAGCATTAACATAAATATCCCCATTGCTATTGATGATCAGGGCACTTCCAGGAGCAAAGGCAACAGACCTGGAAACATCTATAAGTGCATCATTCCCATCCAGGGTAAGGATACTCCCCGATGTAAAAAAGACATTATCTATGCCGGGTGTTGGAGTGTCATTTGAGAGGTTTAGATCCAGGAAGGCTCCAGTGCTAAAAGTAATGCTACCTGAAAGCAGTACGTCATCGTCGCCATTTCCACCGTTGATGGTAAGCGAAGGGAAACTTGAGGCAAACCCTTGAACATCCACCAAATCGTCCCCATCCTCCGCATTTATCGTCAGGTCAGTGATGCCGCTCAGCGTCAGTGTTACCGGAAACGATGCGGCGGGGCCACCATTAAGGGAGTAGGTGCGTCCTGGGGCATTGAACTCGATGCTGCCCACAGCAGGTTCCGACACTGTGAGCACATCGCTATTGCCTTTCAGGTCGGTGATTGTCATACTACCACCCGAGACCGTGATGGCATAATCGGGCGAATAAGCAATAAACTGAAAATCGTCTATGCCGAGGCCGTGGTCATTTCCTACGGCATTCGTTACCTGCCATCTTATCCAAAGGATATCGCCCGGGTTCCACGTCAGGCTGCCGATGGTGCCGCCGAGGCCAGCTACTTTACCTATCGTGTTGCCATCAATGGCCCCAGAGTTGCTATTGACCGGGCTGTTAAAGTTAAAGGAACCTCCGGCGGCCGTCCATGCCGGTACCGTAGTGAAAGAGGCGCCAATACCGTACTCGACTACCAGCGACTGTGCCGAGGTATTGGCATCGCGCCACTGCTCACCATCGTAAGTCATCTGCATTTGCGTGATGGTCGTGCCGGTGTTGTTCTGAAACGCCACAGCTATCCAGCCGGCTAAAGCGCCTGAAGCCGGGCTGCCCCAATACGCCGCTCCTGAGGCAAGTGCCCCCAGAGCACGTTCTGGATTAGAGGTTGCACCAAAGCTGAACATCGAGCCCGTCGTCGAGGAGCCGTTCGAGGCGTTGTAGCTTGTCAGTGCCGTACCTGGTATAGGCTGGCGAAAGAGATACCATCCCGGAATCGTCGAATTGTTCGTCCACGAGATGTTGGTACCCGTGGGGGCAAGCGTGTTAAAATTCTGGTTGTAAGGAGTCCCAAGCGTTGTAATCGAAATCTGGCCGCAAAGGCGAGCCACGCTCAGGAGAAGAAGACTACTGAGAAGTACACGAGATACCATAAAAACCTGTTTATTTTACGAGATACGGGAGATTAAAAGGTATAACTCTACCCCCTCGGGGCTTTCAACGGCAAAAGTAAAATACGACGCCAAAGGACATCTTTGTAGGCATTTAAATTAATATGAAATCTTGATGAAAGTTCTGAAAATAGGGACGAAAGGCCTGAATTCAGGGACGAAACGCAGATGAATACCACTACACCTGTCCTTAATTTGGACACGACTTGGCGATGCGAGGGCAAACCAAGAACTTTGCCGCGCTTTATCTTCACGGAAAGCCTTGCGCGCTTTCTTTAAATGCAACGCTACGCATGCACGAACTGCAAACCTATTTAGACTCACACCGCGAGCGCTTCCTGAATGAGCTGCTCGACCTGTTGCGCATCCCGTCCATCAGCGCCGACCCGCAGTATGCTGCTGACGTGCGACGCATGGCCGAAGCCACCGCCGAACACCTGCGCCGGGCGGGAGCCGACAACGTTTCCGTCATCCCAACCGACGGCCATCCTATCGTCTATGGCGAAAAGCGGGTAGATCCTGCAGCGCCCACCGTGCTCGTGTACGGGCACTACGACGTGCAGCCGCCCGACCCGCTCGACCTGTGGGACAGCCCGCCCTTCGAGCCGGTGGTGAAGCCCACCGACCTGCACCCTCAGGGCGCCATCTTTGCCCGCGGCGCCTGCGACGATAAAGGGCAATTCTTCATGCACGTCAAGGCCTTCGAGGCCATGCTGCGCACCAACAGCCTGCCCTGCAACGTCAAATTCATGATCGAAGGCGAAGAAGAAGTCGGCTCCAAACATTTAGAGGCCTTCTGCCAGCAAAACCGCGACCTGCTGGCCTGCGACGTCGTGCTCATCTCCGACACCAGCATCATAGACAACGAAACGCCCAGCCTCACCGTGGGCCTGCGCGGCTTAGCCTACATGGAAGTAGAGGTCATCGGCCCTAACCGCGACCTGCACTCCGGCGTCTATGGTGGCACCGTGGCCAACCCGGCCAACGTGCTGTGCCAGATGATTGCTGCCCTGCACGACGCCGACGGACGCATCACCATCGAAGGCTTCTACGACGACGTCGAGACCGTCAGCGCCGAAGAACGCCAGGGCCTTAACGCCGCTCCCTTCGACGAGGCCGCCTACATGAACGACCTCGGCGTCCGGGCGCTTTGGGGCGAGAAGGGCTACACTCCCATCGAGCGCACCGGCATCCGGCCCAGCTTAGATGTCAACGGCATCTGGGGTGGATACACGGGCGAAGGCGCCAAGACCGTGCTGCCCTCCAAAGCCAGCGCCAAAATTTCAATGCGCTTAGTGCCCCACCAAAAGCCGGAAAAAATCGAGCGCCTCTTCCAGCAACATTTTGAAAAAAACGCTCCGCCCTATGTGCAGGTCAACGTCAAGGCCCTGCACGGGGGGCTACCCGTCGTGGTGCCGACCGACAGCGTGGAGTACCGGGCCGCTGAAAAGGCCATGGAATTAGCCTTTGGCAAAAAACCGCTCCCCCAGCGCGGAGGCGGCAGCATTCCGATTGTGGCCATGTTTCAGCAAGTGCTCAATGCCCATTCTATCCTCATGGGCTTCGGGCTGGATGCCGACAACATTCACTCACCCAACGAACACTACGGACTGTTCAACTTCTACAAAGGCATCGAAACCATCCCGCATTTTTATCGGCTCTATGCCGAAATGAAAAAAGCAAAGCCCTCCTGATGTACGCACATCGCTTTTGTCACTGATAAGGATAAAACTCTATCGTTTTTTATCTAAAAACACAACACATGAACAAAATCATCCTGTTCGCCCTGGCCCTGACTACGGCCTTTTCTCTGAATGCTCAACGCACCGTATTAGAAACCACCCAGGACAGCGCTAGCTTCGCCTACGGCATGCTCATCGGCAATAGCCTGAAACGCCAGCTGCCCCCAGGTCTGAACCTGGACATGGTCATGAGAGGCCTTTCGGACGCCATCAAAGACGCTGCATTGCCCATGGACCAACAGACGGCCACCGACATTTTCAACCGCTACACCCAGGAGGCCCAGCGCCGCGCCGCTGAAGAGGGCAAGGCCGCCGGCCTGAAGTTTCTGGAAGAAAACAAAAAGCGCCCAGGCGTGATGACTACCGCCAGTGGCCTGCAGTATGAAGTGCTCAAACGCGGCAACGGCAAAGAGTCGCCCAAAGCTACCGACCGCGTCAAGGTGCACTACCACGGCACCAACATTGACGGTTCGGTCTTTGACAGCAGCGTGGAGCGCGGCCAACCCATCACCTTTGGACTCAACCAGGTCATTGCGGGCTGGACGGAAGGTTTGCAACTGATGCACGTAGGCGACAAGTTCAAGTTCTACATCCCCTCCGAACTGGCCTACGGCGAGCGCAGCCCCAGCCCGAAAATCAAGCCCAACTCGGTGCTGATTTTTGAGGTAGAACTGTTTGAAATCAATCCTAAAGATTGACCGCCCCTGAGGTGACATCTCCCCCAGGAGGTGTCACCTCTGTTTTTGTTTTAAAATTAAAAAACCATGCGCCCCACCCGCTCTTCCCTGCAATGGCTGACCACGTCCGTGATCGTGTACATGGTACTGGCCTTTGCGTGGTGGGCCTTCGAGTTATGGCGGCAGAACGACCGCCTGCTGGCGCTCTCCGAGCAGATGCTTGAACTGAAGCACAGCCGAAGCGGCCAGGGCATCAACCTCACAGCCCTGCGTGAAACGGCAGAGTATCAGGCATTGCTGGAGCGCCACCGCAAGCATCAGCGCATGATCCTGTCGGAGGGCATTTTCTTTACACTGTGCCTGGCCTTTGGTCTGTGGGTCATCAATCGAGCGGCGCGGCGCGAGGTGTCTTTGGCACGGCAGCGGCGCAACTTTATGCTTAGCATCACGCACGAGCTGAAATCGCCCATAGCGGCCATGCGCTTAGCGCTGGAAACCATGGCCCGGCGAACGCTCAACCGCGAACAGATAGAAAAGATCTGCACCAACGGCATGCGCGACGCCGCCCGCCTGCAAACGCTCGTGGACGACCTGCTGCTGGCCGCCCGCTTAGAAGACGACTGGCGCCCCTACACCGAGGCCGTAGAGGTGCGTCCCATCCTTCAGGATTGTATTGCCAATGCGCAGGTGCGCTTCCCGGATGCCAACATTCAGGTGGATATACCCGCCGATTTCCCCGCCATACAGGCCGACCGCCTGGGACTTACGTCGGTGGTGCAAAATCTGCTGGACAATGCGCTGAAGTACTCCCCCCCTGGTGCACCGGTGCGCATCACCGTGGAGCCTTTGCCCGGACGCCAGATGCGCCTGAGTGTGGCCGACCAGGGCGTTGGCATCCCGGACGAAGAGAAGCCGGCCATTTTTGAAAAATTCTACCGCTTGGGCAACGAAGAAACCCGACAGACCACCGGCACCGGCCTGGGGCTATACATCGTCAGCCAGATCGTGCGCCTCCACCGCGGCGCCATTTACGTGCGCGACAATACGCCCCGCGGAACGGTTTTCGTGGTCGAGTTGTAAGGAGCCCCCTTCAAAAGAGAGGAGGTAGCCTTATACTCACCGCTCCCTTATCGGTCGTTGTACTCCTGCAGGATGCGCGCTCGCAGGGCGTTCACCTTCTCCGTGCGTTTCCAACCCTCGGCAGCGCAGAGGTCAGCCATTTCCTTGACCCGCCGTGCCAGTTCTGTCTTCGGGTGGCGTTGCAGGGTGTATTCCCAGGCCGAGCGATAGGCCTGCGATACCTCATCCGTCTCTGCTGAAAAGACGGGAGTGTTGTCCACACCGTTGAGCAGCACTAAGCGCAACCAGGCTTCCGACTCGCGCGTTTCTTCGCGTCGCACGAAGTAGGGGTAACGGCGGTTGAAATTTTCCCACCAGACGGCCATTTCGGCCACGGCTTCCAACGGCACCACGATGCCGCCATCGTCGTAGATGGGATGCTTGTACTCCTCTGTGCGCTGAATGATGTAGCGTTGCATGGCTGGGCTGACGCGCGGCCCGAAGAATTCGCGCAGGCGATCCCAGTTGACCACTGGAAAAAACATGCCCTCCCCCCAGGCTAAACGGAAGCCGTTGGTGTACAGCGAGTCCGTGATGGGATATTTGCTGTAATCGAAACGTCCTTTGTAAACGGCCTGCGCATCGGCCTCTGTGAAGGGCAGGCGGCCTTCGGTAATTTTCCACAGTTCACCCTCCACTTCCATGCGGCGCAGGAACTGTTCCAGCAATAGGAAGGCGGCGTCGGCTAACGGAGCTGGCACAGTCTCGAAGTGTTTTTCCACATAGCGCCAGGCTTTAGCACCACTGGTGATATCGCGGACGTCCAGCCCCTGCAGGTGTCGGTTAAAGGCCTCTATTGCACCCGGGTCGGGCCGATTGGCCTGCGGGCCGGCATACAGTTCTGTAAGTCCTGCGCTGAATGCCCAGCCGGCCTGTTTTTCGTCCTTCAGGCGGTTTACCGACACATACGGAGCCCGATACGTTTGGCCGCGCAGGGTCATTTCTTCGCGTTGGGCTGAAGTTTCGCCCTTGCCTTCGACGAGCTCGCCTTCGGCCAGATGCGCCACGATGGTGGCATCCTGTTCGGGCTTTTTGCGCAGAGGTAGGTCGTCTACGCGCACGGCGTAGAGAAAGCATTCGGGCTGGTTAGGGTCGGCAGGCGCCTTGTCGGACTGGCACTGAGTCAGGCCCAACAGGGCAAGTGCTAAAAAGAGGATAGGTGCGGGTTTCATGTCGGACAGCAAGCGTAGGTCGCAGATTGTCGTGTGAACTGGAGCAATTGTTCGTTCTTTGCCCTTTAAAAGAAACGCCATGCGCTGCTGGATGCTTTTGTTGCTGCTGCTGACGCCTTTTATCGGGTCAGCGCAAAGTTCTAAAAATGCCGCAGTTCTACGGGACGAGTTGCAGCGTTTCGACGCCATGACGCGCCGCGACACGGCAGCGCTGCGTAAATGGCTGTCGGACGACCTTATTTATCGCCACTCCAACGGCTTGCTCGAAGACAGGCGTAGTCATCTGGAAGCCATAGCCTCCGGAGTGCTGGTATATGAACACATAGCGCGCGACAGTGCGCAGGTGCACCGCTATGGGCGCACGGCCATCGTCAACGGCATTGCGCGCGTCCGCGGACGCTTGCAGCAGACGCCCTTCGAGGTGCGGCTATCGTACCTGGCTATCTATCGGAAAAAAGGCGGGCGCTGGCAGCTGTTGCGCTGGCAAAGCACACGCTTGCCGTAGTCTCCGATGGAAAAGTAGAGGTGTCGCCCTTTTATTCCTTCACGACGACACCTCTTCAGTAGCTGGCATTAATAGCGCACCTTTAGGGCGATATCGCCCAATTGCTTGATGGCATCCTGCTCGGTGAAGACCACACGGCCTTTTTTGGAATAGACCTCCCAGGCAATATCGCTGGTCAGGTCATCCACGACATCGGGCAGCGTGGGATCGTCCACCGCTTCGAAGGTGAATTCGCCGGTGATGCGCGCCGGTAGTTTGAAGCTTTCGTGCACAATGAGCAAATCGCCCCGGCCTTCTTTGGCGGCGCTGTAAATCTCATGGATGTCGGTAACCACCTTGCCCTCCTTGACGGCCTCCACCATTTCTTCAATGGCCTGGGTGCGCTCCTGACGCTGCACCTGGCTGATGACCTTCCAGGTATCGGCGGCAATCTTGTGCGGTGCCAGCTGGTTGTAGTTGATGTGCACAAAACCGTCGTAGTAGATCGCCTTGCGGTCGGCCACCTGCATCAGACGGCTGTAATTGTCTTCTGTAGCCACCACCACACAGCGCAACCCGGTCTGGTTGTGCACGCGGTTGAGCGCCTTGTCCATATGGTTGAGGTATTCGCGCACCAGATTGTCCAGGCGCTTCGGATCCGACAGCTTTTCCTTGTCGGTCTCCTGATTGCTCATGGGAGCGTAGGGGAACTCACCGTTGCGGACTTCTTCCACAATAGCGTCGTTGATGGCCCGGTACAGGTGCACGCCCGACTGGCTGACCACCACAATGAGGTATTCCGTTACCCGATTGAGCGCCTTGATGAGCGGACGGATAGCAAAGGAGTCGGCAATGTGCACGCCGTTCTCCGGCACGTGGATGGGCAGGCGGATGATTTCCTCGATGCCGTCGCCTACAAAGACGTGCAGACTCTCCAGATTGTGGTTCACATCTACCTTTTGCGGCAGCGCCTTGATGCGCTCGATGAGCGGCAGCACCTGCCGCTTGTCAAACTCGGCCAGCAGGCGGTTTTCGGCTTCCGTGCCGAGGTTCTTGAGCAAAATGCCGTCCTGCACATTGTCTGGGTGCGTCCGGTGCGTGTTCAGCGAAATGGTTACACAGGGATGGCTGCGTACTTTAGCCAGCTTTTCTAACTGTTCTCGAAGTGCCATGCGTTGTCAGGTTTAATTTCGAAGGGCAAACATAGGGAAGCTCAACGAGCTGTGAAAAAGTAGCTGCGTCAGGGGGGAGGATGATGGGGGTCAGTGGGGGCGTCGTATGGGTTACGCCTTTCCCAACTGGCTTTCCAAACACCTTGCTTTTTGTCGGGCAAAAGCCCACCGCAAGGATTTATCTTGAAATTAGTTTTTTTTCAAAAATGGGATACTTTTGCTTAACGAACAGTTGAGCGATTGCCCTGAAAGGGCATCCGAGTCAATAAGTTTGGCGCCATTTTCAAGTAATTAATAATCAATGTTTTAATACGCCCTCGGGCATTCGGATAGGCCTTCTTATTTCACCCAACGCGATGGTTTTATGCAACTGCAGTTAAGGTTAGAATGCGATGAACCGACTCCAGTGATACCGCTTAATTATCAGTACGAGCTATCTGCATGGATTTACCGCGTGCTCCGGGAAGCGGACGCGGGCTATGCTCGTTTTTTGCACGATGAGGGCTACTCGACGGGAACGAAGTTATTCAAATTGTTTTGTTTTTCCAGCCTGGATATCCCCAAATTTAGTATTGAGGGCGATCGGCTCCGTATTTTATCGAATGAGGTAAGTCTATTCATCCGATTCTGTGTTTTCAGCGCCGTAGAGGGTTTTGTGGAAGGGCTTTTTTATCGCCAGGAATTCTGGGTGGGTGATCGCAGAAGTCGCACGCATTTTCGAGTCAAAAGCATTCAGGCCACACCTTTAAAATTACCCGGCGGTCAAGATCCCCTTCATGTGCGCATACGCACTCGTTCTCCACTCTTGGTGGCGCGCAAGCGTCCGATGAGGCCCGACGAGTACCTATCGCCCGATGACCCGGACTTTGGCCCGCTCCTGCTTCAGAATTTACTGGATAAGTACAAGGCCTTCATGCAGACCGATGCCTCCGAGCGGTGGTCTGTGGCGGATATGGCTTTCCACTTATGCCCTGAACGGCCACCGCGCTCCAAGTTGATAACGCTTAAGCGCGGTACGCCGCACGAAACCCGCGTGCGGGGCTGGATGATGGACTTTGAAATCACGGCGCCTCGCGAGCTGGTGGCTATCGGTATGCTCGCTGGCTGGGGGCGCTCCAATAGTCAGGGCTTCGGATATGGCGATATTCTGCCCTATCGGCCAAAAACCGGACAGGTTGAGAAAAGCAACGACTTTACAACTCATTAATAATCAAATTCCTATGCCCAAAGACAACGAATACGGCTCGAAGGCTCGCCTTCTGCGCATTCTGCGCACTGTGATGGAAAGCCCTTATCGCTATACGAAGAAATCCCTTGCTGCGCGCTATGGGGTACATCCCGACACCATATCCAACGACTTTGAAGTATTTCGAGAAATCGGCCTGGAACTCGATCGCGACGACCGACACCGGTATGCCTTTGTGATCAACCGCCCGTACAGGGGCCTGGAAAAATTGCTCTTCTTTTCTGAAGAGGAGCGGCAGCTCCTTCATCAGGCCATTGACAACCTGATGACGACGCCGGAGAAGCGTGCGCAATTGAAGCAGAAACTCCACTCACTTTACGATTATAGTCGTTTGGGGTATTCCTGGCTCCGGAAGCCGCACCTGACGAAGGTGGATTTGCTCGAACAGGCTCGAAAAGAAAAGCGCCAGGTGGTTCTGGAAGGCTACCGCTCGTCCAACAGTAATACGGTAGCCGATCGCCTGGTAGAGCCGTACCACATCAACCCTTCGGAAGATACCTTGCAAAGCTTCGACGTGGAAAAGCGCGCGCCTCGACACTTCCGCATTTCGCGCATTTCGCGCGTACGCCTGCTCGATGCCCCCTGGCAATTTGAGGGCCATCACGTAGTACAACTAACCGATCCTTTTCGCATCGTCAACAATGATCAGGTGAACGTCCACCTACGCCTGAGTGTAGGTGCCTTCAACGAGCTTATCGAGCGTTACCCCCTAACGCGCTCTTACATTGAGCCGACCGAAGACCCGGCGTATTTTGACTTCCAGTGCAATGTCAATCGAAATTTTTATGGCCTGACCAATTTCATCCTGGGTTTTTATCACCTTGACATCCAGGTGATTGCGCCCGAAGAGCTCCGCGAACACCTCCGCACTGAAGTAGAAAAAATGCGATTTTGAAAATTTTAGGGAGGGGTAAGGAAATAGGTTCGGTAGCCTTCCCCGATACCTTTGTTTGTCCATTTTAAAAACCCTTTTTTGGTATGCGCATCTATTTAAGGCTTTCCAAAAACACTGCTCCCGTTCCGTTTGACTATCCGGTCAACTTAGTGGGTGCCTTGCACAAGTGGATAGGACGCAATGCTCTGCACGATTTCCTTTCCCTATACTCGTTTTCCTGGCTGCAGCGCAACGAACGCGGCAATCAAACAGGCTTGAACTTTCCGAACGGCGCTCTGTGGTTCATCAGCGCCCACGACCCGGAACTGGTCAAGAAAATCGTCGGCGGCATCCTGGATGATCCGGACGTAGCCTTTGGCATGCGGGTGTTGGAAATTACGCTGCGCGAAACACCTGTCTTTATGTCCGGTACGCGCTTCCTCTTAGGTAGCCCGGCCCTCGTTAAGCGTACCGTCGAGGAGAGACAGCGCCATTACCTGTTCACCGAACCGGAAGCAGATGCCTTGCTCACGGAGACGTTGCGACGCAAACTGGCCCGGGCAGGCTTGCCTTCTGAGGGAGTATCGGTCCGCTTCGACCGAAAGGCGCCCGGCGCCCGCACGAAGGTAAGCGTCTATCGCGGCATTCAGAATAAAGTCAATTACTGCCCGGTCATCATCGAAGGTACCCCAGAGCAAATCGGCTTTGCCTGGGATGTGGGCATTGGTAACTCTACCGGTATTGGCTTTGGTTCACTCCAATAAAAACACTCCATGGCTATGCTTTACGTCGTCAAATACGTTGGCCCTTTCGGCTACATTAAACCCTGGACAGCCGTACGCGATAGCGAAACCTATTCGCAGCAATTCCTGACGCCTTCCATCGTAGAAGGGATGGAGAAAAAACTCTTCCCCGAACTCCTGGATGCCGCCCTTTACCCGCCTGGTAAAATATACAAAATCCGGCGGCATCGGCTCAATTACACGGGACTGAGTGGGCAACAAGAGCGCACCCAGTCGAAAGGAATTAGCGTCAGGACTGTGGATAAGAAGAAATTTCCCTCGCGAGAGCTCTCTATTTTGATACGCAACGTCATGCTCGAGCCAAACCTGTATCTGGCCTTTGCCGAACGGGAAGATGCCGAACGCGC
Source organism: uncultured Saprospiraceae bacterium (assembly GCA_964646615.1). Lineage (GTDB taxonomy): Bacteria > Bacteroidota > Bacteroidia > Chitinophagales > Saprospiraceae > M3007. Next base: position 7,429 of record CAZYEV010000090.1, on the reverse strand, counting down.
CTTCGAGCAACACATCTGCCTATGCCGCAACGAAGACATTCTGCTGCCCGAAGAAATGTTGACGTTTGCCGATGAGGCCGCTTTTGATGCAATCGAGGGCTTCGAGCTGCTTTTTTGCCCTGAGGAGGAAGGAGGGTTCAAAGTAGGGCACAATCGCTTTGCCTTTGGAGAGGCCATGTACGGCGAGCTGAGAATTTTCGGCAATCCTATCCGTCAACCCGAAAACTTTTTCTGAGTCATGTACGCCGGCGAACCTTTGGCCAAAAGCGCCGAAAACGGAGGCCTCACCCTGCTGGAGCACACGCAGCACGTGGTGTGGGCCATCGAAAAAATCGCTGCGGAACTGGGCTTCCCGGTAGAAATCGCTCGCAAAGGCGCCATCCTGCACGACTTGGGCAAAGCGCATCCGCATTTTCAGCATAAAATAAAAGCCTACCCAGCCTCTCCTCGCGAACGGCGCGAGTTCGAGCGCTACAAAACACATCGGCACGAAATTTCGTCGCTGGGCTTCTTGCCGCTGTTTCCAAAGGAAGAGTGGGATATGCTAATACACATGGTTGTCGCCCATCATAAATCGGTTGAGAATGTGGATGAACTTAAAGGAGGATTTGGCATTCTTGATCTTAGCAATAGCACACTAGAGTTTCACCTATATAGATGGTATGACTGGTCGCCAATAGCGCTTCAAATAGTAGAGCATTTCGGTATAAGTACATTCTCTATTTCCCTTCAAGAGGCTCAAGACGCCATCGATTATTCTGCTAAAGTCTGTAAAAATTGCCCTTTCGGCTGGTCTCCCTGGAAAGGCTTACTCCGTGCTGCAGACCACTTAGCTTCCGCTTTCAACCACGACATAAGCGGCGTGCTCCCAAAAACTTTCCGCAAGCCCAACCTCGGTTTTTTCCGCGATGAAAAGCGCCGACATCCTCTGTATCCGCTTTCGATGGTAAATGCCGACGACCCGCGACCACATACGTTAGTGGTGGCACCCACCGGGGCAGGCAAGACGGACTTTCTTTTGCGCCGCTGCCATGGGCGCGTCTTTTACACGCTGCCCTTCCAGGCCTCTATCAACGCGATGTTTGACCGTATCAAAGCCGCCGAAAGGGCCTCTTCGGGCGAAGAAGACGTAGACGTGCGCCTGCAGCACGCCACCTCGCGCCTGAAAGTACAGGGCAACCAGGTAGAGCAAACCTTGCAGCCCTTGGTCGGGGCCAGCGTCAAAGTACTCACCCCGCACCAGCTGGCGAGCATCGTGTTTGGCACTTCGGGCTTCGAAGCCATTATGCTCGACCTGCGGGGCACGGACGTTATCTTAGACGAAATTCACACGTACACCGAATGGTCGGGCGCCATGGTGCACGAGCTCGTGCGCGCCCTGCTGCGGCTCCATTGCCGCGTACACATTGGCACCGCCACTATACCGACGGCGCTCTACCAAAAACTGCTGAACCTCGTCGGTGGAAGTACGCAGGTGTACGAAGTGCGGCTGCCCGACGACGTGCTGGAGACCTTCAACCGACACCTTATTTATAAGGAACACAACCGGGAGTCGCGGGTGCGCGAAATTTTAGAAACGGCTTTTGCCAACGGCGAGCGGGTACTACTCATTCACAACACCGTGAAAACAGCCCAGGAGGCGTACCTGAAATGGAAACAAGAGTTCCCGGAGGTAAAAATCATGCTCATCCACAGCCGCTTCCGCCGTAAAGACCGCTATCGCTTAGAAAAAGTCCTCACCGAGCATTTCAACGATCGGACAAAACCCGAGTATTCGCCTTGCTTAGTCATCTCCACACAGGTCGTCGAGGTCAGCCTCGACATCAGCTTCGACCGCATGATCACCGAATGCGCTCCTTTAGACGCGCTCATCCAGCGCTTCGGGCGAGTTAACCGCGTGCGCAACGCCGACACCATCGGTAAACTCAAGCCCATCCACGTGCTGGCGCCCGAAGGCTCAGCCAGACCATATAAAAAGGAAATCGTCGAACGCAGCTTCGAGCAACTGCCCCACGGCGATGTGCTCCGCGAAAGCGAAATACAACAGAAAATTGATGCCGTATATGGACCTTTTACTGCATATATTCGAGAAATAGACGCTCATCTGATATTAAATGGCGAAGAATACGTTTTAAGAGAGTTAAGACACAAACATAGAAGTGTTATTGTGGAAGCTTTAGATATAGACTCTATAACTTGTATTCTCGAGCAAGATCGTGATTTATATTTGGATTTTTGTAAGAAAAAATTATGGGAAGAAAGACTACAATTGGAAATCCCGGTAAAGTGGAGCAGTCTTAAATCGATTAAAGGATTTATTGAGCAATTAAAGGAAGTTGGAGCGAGTCCATTTGTCATTCCTCAACCTATAGCAATTCATGAAGAAATCGGTTTAGTATTTCATGAACAAGACGCTTTTTTAAAATAAAAAAATTAATGCTATGTATACTAGTTATATTGGTAAAAAATTTCTTAATCTTTGGAACGAACGAGAAGGCAAAAACCTAACCGCGAAACAATTTTGCACTGACATAATGTTTCCAATATTCTTTGGGGAAAGACCTTTTTTAATGAAAGTTCCCAATTCGCCCTTTTCTCAGATTAAGCCACCTAAAGAAAAAGCCTCGAGTGCTAAAACAGAAGTAGCATTAAGGGAGGAGAAACTTCATCGAGATATTGAGGAAAAAAAATTTACTGGAGCAACTTTTGTAGGGTATGCAGCCGGAGATGTAAATGCCGGAACCTCCGGGCAATCAACAAATATAATAACACATAATTCATTAGGTGATAGTATAGAAAAAGATTTGTTTAATGATGAAGACGCATACGCTTCATGGATAGGAGCAGGACTGAGCATTGGCATAGAAAATGGACTATGCTGGTTGATATACCATGAAGAGATTTTATGGATAATATATAGTGGTTGGCATAAATATAGAAATTATGTTAGAAAAACTCCCGAAATTGCACCAGATGAAATTTTAAATTGGAATAGCCAATGGATTAGGGCGTACCTTATCAATAGTAAAAATCCGGAGTACTATATAAAACCAATACAATCTAAAGGTAATATCCATATAGCTGAAAGCAATTGGGTAGAAGTACTTTTATCATTATGTCGTCATAATATTAAAGAGCCAATCTTAACAACATATACTTACAGCTTTAATGGAAAATCCAACAAAACAATTGGTTTCCTAAATTTACATCTCTCTGAGGTGAGAAACATATATGAACTAAGAGAAAAATTATTTTCTGAACATTTAAAAATTGGGTTAACAGAAGACGATATAGAACATCTGGAGCCGTATTATGAATTTAGTGCAGTGGCTCGTGAACATCCTAAAATCGGCTTAAGTGCAATAAAGCCAAAAATCTTGGAGTCAAAAGAAGTAAATTTTAAAAAGGAAAGCGATTTAAAAAATTATCTAATATCTAAACTATGGGTTACAGCTATGCTAGGTAGAAAAGAATTTTTAGAAATGGCAGAGGGTTTATCTCAAATTCTCTATCGATTTGAAGAGTCTAGTAGTGGACGTACTACTGAGGAGAAAAATCTGTCCAAAAAAGCGAGAGAGGCTAAAAATCTTAAGGATTTTATTGATGCTTGGGAGAAAATTTTAGACGAAATTATTGAGTCTGAGCATTCTCCATCCGAAATTGATACAGTTAAAGTAGCTATTAGAAGTTTAGTTAAAGAGCCCCCTATTCACTTTTCTTTTTTTGTTTCGCTCCTACGTTTGGAGTACTTATTTTTAAGGTACGAGTCCAAGTATAATAAAAATGAGGCAACACCGGATCTTAACTGATATTGTCCGAATAGGTTTTTCCTTTGTTGAGTTAGGAACTAATTTAGATTTGCTATCAGCGAATTTCTTTCACCACCAAAAATAGTTTAACTAATAAAAATTTTGAATTATGAACATTAAAAATTCATTCATTTATCTCAGGGTTTTGAGACATGTTGACTACAGTGTTTTCGCCGTAGCCAAAGAACAAAAGCAGTACTTTGATCCTGTTTTTAGAAAAAGCATTGCCTTTAGCAGCGGGCAACAAGTAAAACGGAGTATATTGGAGAGCCTATGTAATTATTTAAATACTCCTTTTGCTCCAATATATTTCACGCATTATTTAGAAAAATCTGGAGATAAAATTAAATATGAAGGTGAAGGTAAAGCAGAAATAGCCTGCGATCCTTCATATGTTGATCAGCTAATAGGAGGATATATGTTAACTACTGAAAGCGATAAGAAAAAATCTAAAAAACAAGAAGAATCGGATGATAATTCAGATGTGGAGTTAGATAAAGAGTCAAAATCTGAAAAATCCACTATAAAACGTCGTAGTCCTCTCTCCATCTCTGCCATGCGTCCCATACATCCATTATTAAACAGTGTAATATCGGAAGACCTTACCTTTGATAGAAGTAACATTCCTGGTGCAGAAGTTAAGGTGTACTGGAAAAAGGATAAAAAAAGTCTGATGAGGTTAGTAAAGATGAATTAATGGCCTGGTTAAAATCTAATGCACGTAGTTTACCTGCCCGTAAATATATTCAAGATAAAATTAGGACTTCAGGATTATTCGTTTATGATGTGGCAATTGATCTACGTACGCTATTCTGTGTTTCCCTAAACCCAATTGAGATTGAGTTACATAAAAACACGGAACAAAAGCTCCGTGCAGCCGGTTGGATAGAAGGTCGCAACGCTTTTGGCCCGTGTCTGATCTGCCCACGAGAGCGTCGGGAGCAGATTATCCCAGCCCTGGCGCACGCCTTGCTGAACTGGCGCATCACCTCCAATCAGTCACGCACTTTTAGCCTGATGGAAACGCTGGCGATTGCCATCAGCGACAATGCCAACCAGGTCGCCTTTGCTATTCGCGGCGAATTGCGCGAAGATATCAGCAGTGACCAGCCTCAGGCCGTGCCCAAGTTGGACGAAAACGCCCGAGCTGAACTGTACGTAACTCCCGCCTGTGCCGGCTACATTCCCGGAGCTGTTGGCTCAGTAAATGCGATAGACGAGGCTGAAAAAAGCCTTATCCAGAAACTGCTTCAGTTTGATTACGAAAATCAGGCATAGACCAGTCGTTTTCACTATGGGGGAGGCGTCTATATGGCCTATACGCCTCCCTCTATTTTTTATACTTCCATCTAAACTTTTTAGTGCCATGGCTGTATCCGGAACGCAGGTGGCCTATTATCATATTTGCCACCGAAAACTATGGCTGTTTACCAACCACATTGCCTTAGAACAGGCCTCAGAACTTGTAGCCGACGGCCGCTTTATCGGCGAGTCCACTTATGAACGACGTCCAGAACGCTATACACAAGTCGAAATTGAAGGCATCAAAATAGATTTCTACGACGCTAAAGAACACGTCGTTCATGAAACCAAGCGCTCCGACAGGATGGAACCTGCCCATATAGCCCAACTCAAATACTACATGTACATCTTGGAGAAAAACAGCATTCCAGTGCAGTATGGAATTCTGGAATACCCCAAACTGCGAACGACGAGTCGGGTAGAACTAAACGATGAAGACCGGAAAAACATACCCAATTGGATAGCCGACATTGAGCGAATGACAGCATTACCCGAATGCCCGGAGGTCATTCGGCAACCATTCTGCAAACACTGTGCCTACTATGATTTTTGCTACATAGACGAAGAATAGAGAAATCCATTTACTTCTAAACATACACCCATATATGAAGAAAACATATTACCTCTTCAATCCCGGGCGCATGGAGCGCAAAGACAACACGTTGCGCTTTACCCCGCATAATGAAAAAGGCGAAGAGATGCCGCCTAAATATCTTCCTATTGAAGGCATTGAAAATCTTTATATCTTCGGATCCATAGATGCCAACAGTGCACTTTTCAATTTCTTAGGCAAGCATGGCATCAGCGTCCATTTCTTTGATTATTACGAACATTACACTGGTTCTTTCCAGCCTAAAGAATACCTCCTGGCTGGAAAGGTACAAATAGAGCAGACGCGCGCTTATTTAGAACCTGATCGCCGCCTGCATTTGGCGCGAGGCTTCGTAGAAGGCGCCAGCGCTAACATGTTGCGTAATCTGAAGTACTACTCCACGAGAGGACGCAACTTAGACCCATACATCGAAAGTATCGAAGCATACCGCCAAGGGTTTGGTTCAACATCCAGCATATCCGAACTCATGGGGCTAGAAGGTAATTGCCGGCAGACATACTACGAAGCCTTCGAGCATATTGTTTCCGACTTTTCCATGAACGGGCGAACCAAACAACCGCCGGCCAATGAACTAAATGCCATGATCTCTTTTGGGAATATGCTCTGCTATACCCGCGCCCTGGATGCTATCTACCATACCCAACTCAACCCTACCATCAGCTTCCTGCATGAACCTGGCGCCCGAAGATACTCGCTGGCACTGGACATCGCTGAAGTATTTAAACCTATCCTCGTGGATAGAATCATATTTGCATTAACCAATAAGAAGGAAATTCAGCCCAAGCACTTTGACCATACCCTGGCAGGATGTCTGATCAATAAAGCCGGGCGCGAAATTTTCCTCAGAGCCTTCGATGAGCGACTGAAGGAAACCATTCAACATCGAACGCTAGGGAAGAAGGTATCTTACAAATACCTCCTCCAACTGGAATGCTACAAGATCGTCAAGTATATCCTGAAGACAACGCCTGATTATAAGCCCTTTAAAATATGGTGGTAATGCCGCATTAATCCATGTACGTAATCCTGGTTTACGACGTCGGTGAAAAACGCGTAGCCAAAATGCTAAAGCTGTGCCGTCGTTACCTGCACTGGATACAAAATTCAGTCTTTGAGGGCGAAATCACAGAGGTCCAGCTCAAAGAATTGCTCCACGAGGCACGCCAGCTGATGCAACCACAAGAAGATAGCCTGATCATCTTCCGAAGCCGCGACCAACGATGGCTGGAGAAAGAGATCATCGGCTTGGACAAAAATAAATTGGACTCCTTCCTTTGATACGTCGTCGAACCCTACATATTTTTGCAGCATGTTAGATAGACGACTAAAAACGGTAATCTTGCCCTCTCGCAATGTTCGCAATGAATTGAAAATCAATATAATACAAATTATGAATCGCTCGGACTGTAATCGCACCTGTTGGAATTGAAACTTTTTAAGAAGGGTAAGCCCGTGCAAATTTACAAACACTGTAATCGCACCTGTTGGAATTGAAACTGCTTCAGAGCTCGGTGCCCGATGTCCTCTCTTAGTACTGTAATCGCACCTGTTGGAATTGAAACGTCTTTCGCCCGACGCCGTCCATATTCTACGGACTGACTTTAATCGAATCTGTGGGAATTGAACCCGTTAGATGGCATGGCGTGTTTCGGTGCCTATCCAGACCTTAATAGCACCTTTTGAAATTCAAACTGTTCAAGTACGT
>CAZYEV010000089.1:0-30461 GCA_964646615.1 uncultured Saprospiraceae bacterium | reverse complement strand
TTCCAGCGGCAGGGTAGTGGCCAAGCGCTTAGTGCTTATCGAGTAACCCGTAGCGGCCAAACTTGTTTGGCCCCCGTGGCCACCAAACTTGTTTGGTGGCCCATACCCCGAGGTGATATCTCCGCAGGAGGTGTCACCTCGATTTTTTTGACCACGAAGGCACGAGGGTTGTACTGTTTAGAGACGACACCTCCTGTTGGAGATGTCGCCTCGAGTGGTAGTGATTTATCCATCCAGGAGATGAGGTCTGTCGGGCTGTCCGGAGATGGGTGCGCTGCGAGCGGAAGTATTTTTTTTCAAAAAGGTTTGGTAGTTTGAAGTTGGCGCTTCTACCTTTGCCGCCGCTTTGGGCGCATAGCTCAGTTGGTTCAGAGCACCTGCCTTACAAGCAGGGGGTCGGAGGTTCGAATCCTTCTGCGCCCACAAAGCCACCTCCAGTAGGGGTGGCTTTTTTGTTTTAGGCCTGTCGGCATGCAGCCTGCTGAAACTCCAGACGTATAGCTTAACCGGAACCCGCTTTTTTTTCTATGCGAAATTCGCCTGCTGATACGTGTTCTTTTTGGCGCTGGGGGGCGTTGGTTCTCCTGGCGTTGGGCTGGCAATGTCAATCGTCGGAGCCTTCCGAGCCGGAGGAGGTGGTGCGTTTGTGGCAATCGTACATTGACCGCAACCGCTTCGACTCGGCCCGGCTATACAGCACCGAGCTGGCTCGCTCGTATGTGGATTTCTTAGATGCGCTGGTGCAGGACGACTCGGCTGAGGTAACCTACACAGACCTGCGCCAGTTGCGCTGCGTCGTGGCGGGCGACTCAGCGGTTTGCAGCTACCAGATTGAGGATGAGCTGGGCGAATACATTGCCGACACACTTGTGCTCAAGCGCATCGGCGGGCGGTGGTTGGTGCATCGCGTGGAAGGATTCAACACCCCTACACGCGACACCCTCCTGCCGGGCGAGGAGGAACTGGTCTTCCCGCCCGCCGACACGATACCGGCCTGGAAACGCTGAACGACAGGTGCTTACCTGCGGTTCTTCGAGCTGTTCGGTACAGGATACTTTTGTGCGTAGGCGCGCGCTTTGGGTGCCAGTTGCTGCAAACGCTCGCTGCGTTTCGATGGGTCGGGGTGCGTGCTGAGGAACTCTGGCGGAGCACCGCCGCCTGCGCTGTTCATGCGCCGCCAGAAGGGCGCTGCCTCGTTAGGATTGTAGCCGGCCATGGCCATCAGGTACAGTCCGATCTCATCAGCCTCACTTTCGTGTTTGCGGCTGAAGGGCAACAAGACGCCCACTTGTGTGCCTACGCCGGCGGCGGCCATGAGCAGTTCACGCGTTTGGGCGGGCTTGTTGGCTAAGGCCACTTGCAGCGAGGTCAGGCCTAACTGCGCCATCAGCATCTGGCTCATGCGTTCGTTGCCGTGGTGCGCCAGCGCGTGCGCTATTTCGTGGCCCATCACCACCGCCAGCGCATCCTCGTTTTGCGTTACCCGCAAGATGCCGGTATAGACCACCACCTTGCCACCCGGCATGCAGAAGGCATTCACCGTAGGGTCATTCACCACGTTGAACTCCCAGGCAAAGTTGCGCAGCTCGCTGCTCTTGCCCTGAGCGCGGTAGTACACCTCTACGGCTTCTTTGATGTCGTTGCCTACGCGGCGCACCAGTTCCACCTCCGGACCGGAGGTCATGGGCGGGTTTTTGCTCAAAAAAGACCGGTATTCCGCAAAGCTCATCTGGTTGATTTCGCCAATCGGGATCAGCGTCATCTGTTTGCGACCGGTAAACGCTGTGCGGCTGCAGGCGACCAGAACGCCCAGCACCAGCAGGCTGAAAAGAACTTTCTTCGTCATGTTTGAAAAAACTTGGGTGAAAGGTTGACAAAAGACGCCTTTATCGGCGCATGAACGTTTCGACGCGCCTTTCGACGTTTTGCTGCACGTTAAAGTAATACAAATTCAGGTCTCCGATGTGGTAGTTTTTTCGCGTGAACAAAAAACTGCCTGGGAAACGCGGCTTTGAGGCCAGCAAATAGCCCTGCCACACTTCGGCGTCGGTAATGGCAGGATAAATCGGGCAAAATTTGCTCAGGACGGCGCCTGCGTTGAGCGAACGCTCGGCGTACTCGCCTTCGCGCGTGCTCCAGGTGAGGGGGTTGGTACACGTTACTTCGGGTTGGGGCGGCAGCCTCCGGCGGGCATCGCGCCGCCAGGTACGCCATGAGCAGAAGCAGCCGGTCTGGTCGGCAGAGGTGCAGGGTGGTGTTTTTTCAAAAAAGACCGCTTTGACGGGCCAGCCGACCAGATAGGCGACGATGAACTGCCCTTGCAGGGGTGTGCCTTCAATGCGTTTGCGCAACAGGCGCATGGCCAGATAGGCGCCCTGGCTGTGGCCGACCAGCACGAAGGGGCGGCCCTGGTTCCAGTGTTGCAGGTAATAATCGAACGCCGCCTCGACGTCTTGGTAGGCTAATGCTAAGGCCTGTGCAGCATTAGCGGTGTCGCGTGTGTAGAAACTACTCAAATGCGCCTGCCGATAACGAGGGGCATAGACGCGCCCCGCGGTGTTGAAGATGGTGGCCTGGTGGAGGATGGCGCCGCTGTCGGTGCGGGCGTTGGTGGCCCGGTCGTTGAGGTCGGCGTTCCAGCGCACGGGTTTTTTGCGGCGACCGAAGTAGGAGGTAGGGTGCAGGAAAAAGACATCGGCTTGCGCAGCCTGTTGCTGGTCGGGTTTTCCGCCGCAAGGTGTTCGGTCGGCGGCATCGGCCTTTTGCGGATGGGCGGCCCAGTGTTCCAGCAGCGCATAATTGGGCGGTGATGGCGCCGTACTGGCCGCAAAGGCCTCGGTCGGGCGTGTGGCGCGGCAACTGATGAGTGCCGCTATCAGGGCGCTGGCGGTGAGGAGCTGGACGCTTCGGAGAGGGGGCGCGTGCATGGACGTATCAGGGTTGTTCCGTGAGCAGACGAAGGGCGTTTTCCATTTGTCGGCGTCGTTCGCGGCGGAGGTATTCGCCGGGTGGGGCGCTGCGTTGGGGGCAATCGAGCCAGCTGCAGGTCTCGCAGGTAACGCCTACCGTGCGGCGTTCGATGGTCGGGTCTTCGGCAAAGCGGATGACGCTACGGGCGCGTTCGTCCCATTCGACCCCCAGCACGACGCAGACGAAGCGATTTGGGGTAGGGTAGGCCGTTTTGGCTACCGCCAGACAGAGGTACTCTTCGCCCGAGTCGGCAAAGACCATGCGCTGTGCTCCGGCGGCCATAGGCGGGTCGTTGGGCGCTGCCGCTGTCGGTGCGGCTGCGTTTAGCCGCTGGAACAGGTCTGCCGATAGCCAGCGCCGGCAATACGTCTGGCCCAGCCCGGAGGCCTGTGGACGATGCCGACGATTGAGGTGCAGTTCTTTGTCAATGTCCAACTGCCCGCTTTCGGCGTCGTAGATGAGACGCAAGAAGAAAATCTGGTGCAGGTCGAAGGCGTGCGACAGCACATTGAACCGCTGAAAAAGTACCTCCGGGCTGACCTGGTATTTTTTCAAAAGGCCCAGGAGACTGTTTTCTTCCCAATTGGAAGATTGAAAGAAAGCGTGCAGGTCTTCAATAAAAGCCGCTTGCGGCACCAGAATGGACACGGCAAAGTAAGCGGCCCGGTAGTTGTTGAGCACCTCTTCGAAGGAGCGTACGCGCAGCCAGGGCGTGGCACAGGGGCGCTTTTCCAGTCGGAGGGCTGCAAACCCCAACTCTTTGGCCAGCTGAAAGGCGCGCTGGCGCGGGTGGAGGGAGGGATGCAGGTACAACCGCTTGTGCCCGGGATGAAAGGCCGCTCGTACACTTTGCAACAGCGGCTCCTGACCCAGCGTCTGGTCATCTATGATGTACCCAAATGTCTGGGTGAGAATGCGCTCCAGGTACTCTGCTGATACTGGGCCGCGCGCCGGCAGTTGATGTTCGCGGGCAAAGGCCGCCGCAATGGCTTCGATGTCGGGGAAGTAGTTCAGGTGCAGTTCCTGATAGGCGCGCAGAGCGGCAAAATAAAAGTGCTCGTTGTGCACCGAATAGTGCCGTGCAATATCGAGCATGGCCGAAATGAAGGCGTTGACCCGGTCGGGTGCACGGGCCATGATCTCGACCAGCTGCTGCAGATTGAGGCCAAAGAAATCCAACGGCAGCTCGCTCAGGAAGTTGCTCTCCAGCAGTCGGGCAATGGGCGCGTATTGGGCCGGCAGTTCCGCCGAGGTCAGAAATTCTGCCGAAACGCCCAGGGCCGCAGCCAACTTTTCTAAGCTTTCCGGCTGCGGATACTTCTTGCCTTTTTCTATCTCGTTCAGGTACGAGGGCGACATGGCCGTCTGGCGGCTCATCTCGTCGAAGTTCCACCCGCGCGCCTGGCGCAACTGCCGCACCTTGAGGCCTAAGAGAATACGCTGCAACTGCCTGTCTTTTCCCATGACGGGGCAAAGGTAGAAACCCGCGCAAATGCCCATAGTGCCCTACCTTTGGCCGTTCGCTCAACACCACTTTTTCAACAGACTATGCGACCCTTTATCGTTGCCGGCAATTGGAAGATGAACAAAACCTTAGACGAAGGCGTGGCCTTAGTGAGCGATGTGCTCGCGCGTTTCGACCAGCCGCCGCCCGGGCCGGTCGTCTTTGCAGTGCCCTTTCCGTTTCTGCAAGCCATTGGTGCGCTCGTGCGCGAGCGTCCGGGCTTCTACCTGGCGGCTCAAAACTGCCACCACGAAGAAAAAGGCGCTTACACAGGCGAAGTATCTGCTGATATGCTCGTATCCGTCGGTGCGCAATACGTCATCATCGGCCACTCCGAGCGCCGGCAGTATTTCCACGAAAGCCATGAGCAGCTGGCTCGCAAAGTGGACCTGGTCCTGAGCCGCGGCCTGACGCCCATCTTCTGCTGCGGCGAGCCGCTCTCCGTGCGCGAACGCGGCAACCACGTCCCTTACGTGGCCCGCCAACTCCGCGCCAGCCTGTTCCGCCTGTCTGAAGCTGAGCTGCGCCGTGTGGTCATTGCCTACGAACCTGTGTGGGCCATTGGCACCGGCAAAACCGCCACCGCCGAACAGGCCCAGGAAATGCACGCCGCCCTGCGCGCCTTGCTGGCCCGACGCTATTCGCCTGATACGGCCCAGGCCATACCCATCCTCTACGGAGGCTCGTGCAATGCGCAAAATGCGCCCGACCTCTTCCGACAGCCTGACGTGGACGGTGGCCTCATCGGCGGCGCCTCGCTCAAGGCCGAAGAGTTCGCGGCAATCGTCCGGGCAATGCGCGGGTAAATTTGCCTGCGCGCCCCCCAAGCGCCATTCGCTATAAAGCATAGCAGCCGGATGGCGCAAATGTTCGTAATTTCGCAACGTCGCCGCCCATGCTATGAGAAACTACTGCTTTCATCTGCCTACATTATGCACCGCCATCCGGCTGCTGCTCCTGCTGCCGATGGCCACACCCAGCCTGGCGCAAGGCGACAGGGCGGTGAACTGCTCGACCGCACCCATAGACCCGTCAGATGCGGCTGTCCTGACGGAAAAACTGACCCTGGCCCGCAAGCATGATAACCTGGCGGCCCGCACGTTGGCCGTAGCCCAATCGCTCGAGGGCACCTCCTACGGTACCCTCGGCGCCAGCCCAGACGAATACCTGGTGCTCTCAACCCGTGTGTTAGACTGCTGGACGTTCGTCGAACTCAGCCTCGCCATCGCTCTAGCGGCCCAACACGAAGATGCTTCGATGGCCACCGTAGCCGACTACGCGCGACAACTGCGCTACTGGGGCGGCACCGTGGATGGCTACGCTTCCCGCATCCACTACCTTTCCGGTTGGCTGCGCCAGGCCCAGGACCTGGGCTACCTGCACGATATCACGCGCGACCTCGGCAGCCAACCCTACCGCAAGGAAATTCGCTACATGAGCGACCACCCCGAACTCTATCCGCCGCTCCAGAACCCTGAAACACTGCGCCAAATCCGCCAGATAGAGACCCGCCTGAGCCGCCGAACACACTACTACATCCCCCAATACGATATCGAACGCATCGAACACCGCCTGCAACCCGGCGACATCATTGCCATCACCTCCGCGCGCCCGGGGCTGGACTTCGCCCACTTAGGCTTTGCCGTGGCCCACAACGGCCGCATTCACCTCTTGCACGCCTCCTCGCTCCAGGGGCGCGTCGTCTTATCGGCCCAGCCACTGGGTGCCTATGTGCGCTCGCAAAAGGGACAAACAGGGGTGGTGGTCGTCAGGCTCGCGGAGCGTTTGTAGGGAAGCAGGCAAAGCCCAGCTTCTAAAAGATTGCTCAGATTTAGGCAGGGCGACGCTCTGGGCATAGCCATGGTAATAGAGGCGTTCGAAGCAGGTGATTCGAATGCGCTGTTTTTTTACCCTTCCGGCCTTACAAGCAGCCTTGCGTAAGGCCAGTTACAGGTTCGACTCCCCGGTGGGCGCTGAGGTGCGTTCCTTGAAGTCAATGCGCACGGAGAAGATGTGGGAGTAGAGCACCTGAGAGAAGTTGCCGATATCGGTCAGGGCGTAGTCTAATTGCAGGCGTCCCAGTCGCAGTCCGATGCCGAAGTTGGGCTGGAAGGTGAGGCGTTCTTCGTTGGGGTTGAAGTCTTTGCGGACGTATTGGAAGTTGCCTATGCCGAGGCGGAGTTGGACGGTTTGGTCGTAGTTGGCTTCGATGCCGAGGCGCGGGTCGGCGCTGATGGCGGAGGTGCGCAGCAGGGTGTTTCGGCGGCCGTCGGTGGTGATGTCTAAGTCGAATGCCGGGAGCAGGGCGGTTTTTTCGCCTAAGCGGAGTTGGCGTGCTGCGCCGAGGATGAATCGGGGACGGGTGATTTCGGTGCCGCCGGTGGGCAGTTCGTTGCCGGTTTGTTGGAAGACCTGTTTTTCGCGTTCGGTGAGGGTGAACGACCAGGCGTTGAAGGTGGTGGTCAGGTCGCGGCCCATGACGCCGAGCATCCAGCCGTTTTTGCGGTATTGCAGGCCGAGGTCGGCGCCGAAACCCCAGCAGCCGCCGAACGAGCCGATGATGCGGCGGATGACTTTGACCGTTCCGCCTAAGGTGAGGGCTGGGTTGCCGAGTTGGCGCGCATAGCTGCCCATGAGGGCGTAGTCGGCGGCGGAGAAGGAAGAGACGTTGTCGTAGTTGACAGAGCCGTCGGGATTGACTAAGTTGATGGTGTAGGGGATGTTGTCAATGCCCAGCCGGATGACCGACAGCGCCAGGAAGGAGCGTTGGTCGCGGTTGAGGGTTTTGCCGAAGCCAATGTAGTCGTATTGCGCTACGCCCACGAACCATTCGGCGTGCATAGCGGCCACCTGGAAGGGGGCGCGGATTTCGGCCAGGCCGGCGGGGTTCCAGTAAGCGGCCGTGATGTCGCCTACTAAGGCCGTTTGTGCGCCAGCCATACCGTGGGCACGGGCGCCGACGCCGATGGCCAGAAACTCGTTGCTGTATTTCTGGGCCTGGAGCGTATAGAGGGAAATTGCGCTCAATATGAGCATTAAGGCAAAAAGTCTGGGAAGGTATCGCATATCGTCTCTTACTTTGGCGGCGCATCGGAGCGCTCCGGCTTCGTTGCGCTTTTCGTGATGCTCGGGCCGCGCTTTCGGGTTGCCTTTGTGCAGCAAAAGTAGCGGCGTTCCCGACCAAAAACATTTCGCCTCAGTATGTTATTCCACATCCAGACCATTTTGCTGTTTTGCGCCCTCAGCGCTTTTTCGGCCTTTGCTCAGGACTCGCTCAACATGATCCGGCTGGCGCAGTGGCACGATACTACGCTGCCCATTGCCTCGCCGGGTAACCTCAAAGTCCGTTACAGCGGCTGCTGGGGCCTGGCTGTCAATGGTCGCGAGTACGCCATTTTGGGTGGCGCGCGCCATGTGCTGGTCTTCGACGTTACCACGCCTACGCAACCAGAACTGGTGGGCAAGTTTGAGGGCCAGACCAACACGGTGTGGCGCGAGTTTAAATCGTATAAAAATCGCGTCTATGCCGTCTCAGATGCCACCTCGGAAGGGCTGATGATCCTGGACTTCTCAAGGGCGCCCGATACGATTGCGCGGACGTATTTCAGCAGCCAAATTTTCCGCAGCGCGCACACCATTACTCTGGATACGGCATCGGGGCGTATCTATTTGAACGGCTCCAACATCGCGTTTGGAGGATTGGCCATCCTGGATGTAAGTCAGAACCCCGACAAGCCCACCCTGATAGGGACTTACGCTTTGCCTGGCGGCTACATCCACGACTCTTATGTGCGCGGCGATACGGTGTACGCCTCTTGCGGTTTCGACGGCTATTTCATCTACGACTGCCGAAATGCTGGCGTGGATACGCCCAAAACCATTGCCAGCCTTTCGCCCACGGGCGGCTATCACCACAACAGCTGGCTCTCAACCGATGGGCGCTATGCTTATCTGACGGAGGAAATTCCCTCGGGCCGCCCGGTCATGGTGGTGGATCTGGCAGGCATGGCAGATAACGATCTGGTCATCCGAACAACGTTTCTCGATCCCTTCCTGCCGGCAGGTACATACAACGCCATTCCGCACAATGTCTATATCAAGGATAACCTGCTGTTCAATTCGCAGTATGAGGATGGTCTGCTGGTCTACGACATCAGCAATCCGGTGGAGCCCAGGCTGGTGGCCTATTACGATACACACCCGCAAAATACGAGTTACAACACCTACTACGGCTGTTGGGGCAATTATCCCTGGTTGCCGTCGGGCACCATTATCGCCGGTGATATGCAAAATGGCCTGCAGCTGCTGCGCCTGACTGGCCCGGTGAGCACGCTGCCGGAGCCTCAGCATCCGGTGGTGCGCATCAGCCCGAATCCGGCTACCGACCACGTGCAGGTGCGTTGGTTGGGTGGCCCGCGTCCGCAGCGCGTGCGGCTGTGGAGTGCTGCGGGCCAGTTGGCCCTCGACCAGCCCTGGCCCGACGCTGAAGGAGATCTGCGCCTGAATACGACGCACCTGCCTGCGGGCCTTTACACCCTCGAACTCATGACGTCCACGGGCCTGCCCTTCAGCCGGCGCATTGCCGTGGTGCGCTAAAATGCGGTAGCGTCCGAAGGGTTTGCCCAGCCCTCCGGACGCTACCTGTTAGCAAAGTATCGCTGGTTATCAGAACCATTTCGAGGAGCGCTGGTCTCTGGAGTTGCGGCGCGATTTCTTGCTGTCTTGTTTTCGCATGCCCAGGTCGTCCCACACTTTCCAGTCGCGCACGGCGCGGCGTTCGCGCTTGGCCAGGATGTAGCGCACTGAGATGGCCGAACCATTCCAGTCGAAGCCGCCGCCGTTGAGGTGCAGTTCGGGCTTCCAGTCTATGGAGACGTTGATGCGGCCCAGTGACACTTCAGCGCCGCCGATGAAAGAGGCTCCGTAAACGTTTTCGGCATAGGGAGCGTCCTGGCGCAGCGGTTCGTTTTGCCAGTAATAGTGTGCGCCAGCGCCGTAGTAGATGTTGAGGCCTCGGAAAAGGATGCGGTGGTGTTTTTCGGCCAGCAGGGTAGCGCCGAGGTCGCGCGAGCCGATGGAGGTATGCAGGATGCCCTCGGCAGCCCACCCGTCGGCGATGTGTTGTTTGAGCGTGAGGTTCAGGCCGTTGTCTATGCGAATGCCGCCGGCGGTTTTATATGACTGCGCTTGCGCGATAAGGGCGTTTGCCGCTACAAAAATCGTCAGGGTGAAGATGCGGATGTGCTTCATGTCGGATGTGTTTTGGCTCTTAATGCAGTCCGGCGTGTGGAGGTAACCTGCGGAAAAAATAAAAAAACGCCGCAAGTCAGCAGGTAACTTGCGGCGAGTGGGACAGGGTAGGGTAGTCGTGCAGTGGTTAGTTACGCTTCTTCGTCGTCGGAGTACGCTTTTAAGCGATACTTCACTTTTTCTACGGGCTTGAGTTTTTTCTTTTTGTGCGAGGACTTGTGGTTGGTGTAGGTGCGTTCGTCGAAGTAACGCGCATCTTTTTTGCTTTTTTCCTCGTGTCGCATGGCAAAAGGAATTGAACAAGGTATAGATGTGAGTTTGGAAAAACGCTGGCACAGCCATAGCGACGGCGCTTTGCCGCGATAGGCAAGGACAAAAATAGGCGCTTTGGGTTAGTGGGCAATAGGGCGGGATGTTAAAATTTCGAAGTCTGCGAGATTTCCCGTTTTAGCGGTACGTTTTGGGCAGAAAACGGCGGTTTTTCGGACAGGCCATTTTCGGTAGGGGGAGGAGTGCTGCTGTCCGGGTCAGGTTCGCTGGGAGCGGGTTTGAGAAGGGAGGCGCCTACGCCGATAGCCAGCAGTACGACGATGATACCCAGGGAAACCAGCTCGTGGATGTGAACGTGCAGGGGCAGCAGCATCATCTTCACGCCGATGAACGTCAGGATGGCGATCATGCTGTAATTGAGGTAAGCGAAGCGGTCGAGCATGTTCGACAGCACAAAAAATAGCGAGCGCAGCCCCAGAATAGCGAAGATATTGGAGGAGAAGACTAAGAAAGGGTCAGTGGTGATGGAAAAAACGGCAGGTACCGAGTCGAAGGCGAACATAATGTCACTCGTTTCGACGACCAGCAGTGCTACGAACAGCGGTGTAACGGCTCGTCGGCCATTTTCTACGGTGAAAAACCGCCCGCCGTCGTAATGGCTGCTGACGGGATAGAAGCGCCGGATAAAGCGCGTAACGCCATGGTCAGAAGGTGTGTCCTCTACAGCCTCGCCGCTGCGCCACATTTTATAGGCCGACCAGAGCAGGAGCGCGCCAAAAATGTAGAACAGCCAGGTGAAATAGTGCACCAGAGCCAGACCAGCGCCGATGAGCAACCCTCGAAATACCAGCACACCCAGAATACCCCAAAAGAGCACGCGGTGCTGATAGGCTTTCGGTACGCGGAACTGGGCGAACACCAGCGCCATGACGAACAGGTTGTCCATGCTCAAAGACTCTTCGAGCAAATAAGCCGTCAGGTATTTGACTGCCGCTTCGCGCCCACCCATGGGTTCATGGGCAAAAAGCCCCAAGCCGAACCACTTGTATTCGTAGGCAAAATAGACGAAGACGTTGAATAACAGCGCCAGACTGACCCAAATGGCCGTAGAGAAAAGCGCCTCGCGAGCAGTAGGGGTATGCGCTTTGCGGTTGAGAATTCCCAGGTCAAGGGCCATCAGCACTAAAATCAAGGCCACAAACCCGACCCACACATATGCTGGTATCATTTCTTTCTAAAATTAGAGGCGCCAAAAGTATGGCGCGGGGGATGTACGTACGGAGGAATTAACGTTTTTGCCATTTATGGCATTCAGACGCATGCAGCGGAGCAACGAATACACGCATTTTAGCGCCCTAAATGGGCCATGAAAACAATGGTATCCTTATCGAAGTTGCAAAAGGATTAGCTATGCGCATTTTTTTTCTTTTTTTGCTGTGGTGGAATGCCTGCATCGTGCTTCAGGCTCAGCAAATGCCGTTAGGTCCTCAGGCCGGCGGCGTTGCGGCGGCTACTTTTGGCAAAAATCGTTCCCAAAATGAGGCTGTGGTGCCCTGGGCGGAAGAGGTGGTGCTCACTAATGGCTACCGCTATCGCCGCATCTGGTGCGATCCGCTGCCGTCGTCGCGAGCGCGGGCTATGCTGGAGGCAGAGGGCGTTCGGTTTATCAGCTACGTCGCGCAGAACACCTATTTAATTGCTCTGCCGGAGGGTTTTGATGAAAAGCGGCTGGCGCTCGTCAATGCCCGTCGTGTGTGGGCCCCACTGCCGGAGGAGAAGATGAATGCCAACCTGAAAGAAAAACCTTACGGCGCCTGGGCAATAGATGGCAAGCATGTACACTTGTATGCGCAAGTCTATCCGCAGACGCGCATTTCGGAAGCAGCAGCGCATTTGCGAGCGTTGGGGTATGACGTAGTGGAGGAAGGCCATCAGAACGGCTTTTTGCATTTGCGCGTGCATCAGGCCGATTTAACGGCGGTAGCGTCGTTGCCGTTCGTGCGCTATCTGGAACTGTTGCCGCCGCCTTCGGAGCCCGAAGACGTGAATGGCCGGTCGCTACATCGCGCAGGGCTGTTGGACATGGACTCGCCCTTGGGGCGCAAATACGACGGCACAGGCGTATCTGTAGTAGTGCGCGACGACGGGCCGCTGGGGCCGCACATTGATTTTCAGGGGCGCTACACCGACTGGTTTTCGGGCGACGACGGCTTCAACGGCACGCACGGCGACGGCGTGGCCGGCATTCTGGGTGGTGCGGGCAACCTCAACCCGCGCATGCGCGGCATGGCCGCCGGCACCCATATTTACACGGTGCGCTATCGGGCCAGTTTTCAGGATGCTACCCTGGCTTTGCACACCGACCGCAACGCTACGATTACGAATACCTCTTACAGCGATGGCTGCAACACTGGCTACACCTTATCAGCGCAGACGGTGGAAGACCAGCTTTTCCAGTTTCCCACCTTGATGCACGTCTTCTCGGCGGGCAACGATGGCTCGTCGAACTGTAACTACGGCGCTGGCGCGGGCTGGGGCAACATCACAGGTGGGCACAAGGTGGCCAAGAATGCCATCGCTGTGGCCAACCTGCGCGCCGATGGTACGCTATTCACTACCTCCAGCCGAGGCCCTGTACACGACGGACGCCTGAAACCCGACCTGGCGGCGCATGGGCAAGGGCAAGGCTCTACCTCACACAACAACACCTACCAGACCTTCGGCGGAACCTCTGGTGCTGCGCCCGGCGTCGCCGGCGTTATGGCCCAACTGACGCAGGTTTATCGGGAGCATTTCAACGGTGAAGAGCCGCCGGCTGCCTTGCTGAAGGCCGCCCTACTAAATACAGCGAATGATCTGGGCAATCCAGGCCCGGACTTTCAGTTTGGCTTCGGCCTGGTCAACGCCTGGCGCGCTTACCGCCTCCTGACAGAAAGGCGCTGGCTGCACGCGCAAACCGACCATCAGGCGGCCTCAACCCATACGCTAACCATCCCGCCTGACGTGCGCCAGGCGCGTATCCTGCTTTATTGGGCCGACCCGCCCGCCGAAGCCGGCACCACCCGCGCGCTCATCAACGACCTCGACCTGCAAGTGCACGGGCCAGACGGAACGACCCACCTGCCCTGGATCCTCGACCCGACGCCCAATGCCTCTGCGCTGAGTGCACCGGCCCGACCCGGGCGCGACTCGCTCAATAATGTCGAACAAGTCGCCCTGACCGACCCGGCTCCGGGCGATTACGTCGTACGTGTCCGAGGCTTCGCAGTTCCGCTTGGGCCTCAGCCGTACTACATCACCTGGGAATTTCTTTACGACAGCCTCAAGTTGGTGTATCCCGCCGGCGGCGAAGGCCTGGCCCCAGGCGATACCTGCCGTATTCAATGGGATGCCTTTGGCACAGCAGAGCCTTTTTTGTTGCATTATTCCTTAGACAACGGGCAAACGTGGCTGCCCATTGAAGCCCTGAATGGCGACAGGCGTATGCACGACTGGCGCGTACCCAACGTAGTCAGCCATCAAGTGC
This sequence comes from uncultured Saprospiraceae bacterium, assembly GCA_964646615.1. Taxonomy (GTDB): domain Bacteria; phylum Bacteroidota; class Bacteroidia; order Chitinophagales; family Saprospiraceae; genus M3007. The sequence goes on along the minus strand of CAZYEV010000089.1, from coordinate 16,941 downwards.
GCGTGCGCGTGTCGCGGGGGGGCCACAGCGACATGTCGGAGCTTCCGGTGAGCATCGTAGGCGTGCCGGCCAATCTGAAAGTCGAGCGCGTGTGCCTGGACTCGGCGACACTCTCCTGGACGCCCGTGAACGACACCTTGCAGTATGATGTCTACATGCTGGGCGAAAAGTATATGGAAATCGCAACCACATCAGCGACGCCGCGGGCCACGCTGCCAATTACGAACACGGGTCAGGAGTTGTGGTTTTCGGTGCGCGCCTCTACACCCTTTGGGTTGGCGGGGCGTCGGGCGGTGGCAGTATCCTGGTCGGGAGGTCTGTTAGCGTGCGCGCAGCCGCATGATCTGGCGCTACGCGGATGGCTATCGCCTACAAAGGCTGAAATTGAGTCGAAAATTGCCTGCGGGCCAACGACCTGGCCCGTGCAAGTGCGCGTAGCCAACGAAGGCACACTCCCGGCAGCAGGAGCGCTTATTCATTACCAGCTGAATGACCAGCCGCCAGTAACGGAACCATTGCCCGAATTGGCCCCGGGACAAAGCCTGGATTTTGCCTTCTCGACGCCCCTTACCCTGGTTGCTAATGGGCCGCAACAGCTGCGGGTGTGGACGACATTCGCCCCGGAAACCGTTTTCCTCAACGATACGCTGGCGCTACGCTTTCAGGCCGTGGTAGAGCCAAAAGATGTTTTCTTTACTGAGGGCTTCAACGGCGCGGCCTTCCCTCCTCTGGGGTGGGCGGTCATAAACCCCGATAATGAGGTTACGTGGCGACGCTTCTCCTCTACCGTTACTGGCCCGGACGGTCAATTAACTTCGGCAGTATTCATGAACTTCTTCAGTTATCCGGCCGATAATCAGGAGGACTATTTGTACCTGCCGCCGGTGGATTTGGGACAGTTGCCAGATGCGCGATTGGTCTTTCACTGGGCCTATGCTCCCTACTCTTCAGAATTTTCGGACAGCCTGCGCGTAGAAGTGTTCCCAGACTGCGACCTGAGCGCTTCGCCCATTGTCTTGTGGGCGCGCGGAGGGACCAGCCTGGCTACCCGCGGGCCGGTCGCGAATGCCTTTTCGCCCACCAGCGCCAGCCATTGGAGGCAGGCGAGCATACCTTTAGGCGATTTCAAGGGCCGCGTTGTCATTCTTCGATTTACTGGAGTGAACGACTACGGCAATAACCTCTTCTTAGACAACATAGGTGTCGTTGAGTCAGATACTACGCGCCCGCTTGCCCGCATTCTGGCTTCGGCAGATACGCTTTGCCGGGTGGTGGACACCGTGGGCTTCTGGACGGCGCCGGTCAATGCCAATCACACCTATCGGTGGACGTTTGGTACGGGGGCGCAACCGGCTGCCTCAGCGACCGGCCCTGGCCCTCATGAGGTGCGCTTCATGGTGCCTGGGCTGCGTCAGGTGCAGCTTATTGTCTCAAACGGCAATCAGTCTGATACGGCCAATTATTCGGTGTTTGTGCTCGGAACGGCGTCGGCCAACTTTTCCTGGGCGGCCAGCCAGGCTACGGTAACGTTCACCAACACCAGCACCATGGCCGAGACCTACGAATGGGATTTTGGCGACGGCAACAGCAGCACGGCCACTAACCCCACCCACACATATGCGCTGCCGGGGCAGTACGAGGTGGTGCTCAGGGCGCGCAACCGCTGCTCGACGACGCCAGCGGTGCGCATACAGACGATCCCCCTGGATTTTGTGAGTACGCGCGAGCCGGAGGAGGTAGCCTATGCGTGGGTTGTGCCCAATCCGAATGCCGGTGTGTTTGGGCTTCAGGTGTCGCTGTGGCAACCCGTTGAGGCGCGTGTAGAGCTGCTCGACGCCCAGGGGCGTGTGGTAGAGGCGCGCAAGGAGGCGTTTGCTGTGGGGGCGAACACGGTTACTTTTGAGCGCGCCTTGCCCGCAGGTGTGTATTTGCTTCGGTTTCAAACGCTTACTGGCATGCTGACGCGGCGCGTGGTGGTTTCGCCCTAAGGTCGCCTTTAGGGTGCATCTGGCGGATTGTCTTCGACCTGTGTGCCAACGGTGTGGATGTGGTATTCCGTTCCGAAGGCCTTCACTACGCTCTCTAAGCGTTGGCGATGGGTGTCGGTGAGGAAGATTTGCCCGAATTGGCGCTTCCAGAGCAAGGCAATGAGTTGCTGGACGCGCTGCTCGTCTAATTTGTCGAAGATATCGTCGAGCAACAGCAGCGGAGCCGTGCCTTTGGCCTGTCGGAGTGTTTCGTACTGGGCTAAGCGCAAGGCCAGCAGGAAGGATTTAAGTTGGCCTTGCGAGGCGTATTTCTTGACCGGATAACCGCGCAGAGTAAGGTTCAGGTCGTCGCGGTGTGGGCCGACAGAGGTGCGCTCCAGCGTGCGGTCGCGGTCGCGGTAGGCGATGAGTTCGGCGATGAGGTCGTCGGAGTCGCTGCCCTGTTCCAGCTGAAGGGCGACGGGTTCGCTGAGGCCGGCGATTTCGGCGTAGATTTCCTGAAAGAGCGGCGCCAATTCGGCGACGAAGGTGCGGCGCATTTTCCACAGAGCGGCGGCCGGGCCGGCCATCTGTTGGTCGAAGGTTTCGAGCAAGAGGACATCGAAGCGGCGCTGTTCGGCGAAGGTCTTGAGCAGGGCATTGCGCTGTTTGAGCAGCGAGGTGTACACCGTGAGCTGGCTCAGGTAAGCGGGCGACAATTGCGACAGTGTGGCATCGAGGAAGCGCCGACGTTCTTCGCTGCCTTCCTGGATGAGGGCAACATCGTCGGGCGAGACCATGACGACCGGGAAGCGCCCGATGTAGTCCATGAGTCGTGGGAAGGGCGCGCCGTTTCGCTCTACTTCCTTGCGCTGGCCGTCATACCGGACGACGATGCGCTCGGTTTCTCCCTCTCGCTCAAAGTGGCCTTCGATGCGGTAGCCTTGAGCGCCGTGCTGCACCATATATCTGTCGGACAGGCCCCGGTGGCTGCGCGTCAGGCAAAGGACATGTACGGCTTCGAGCAGGTTGGTTTTGCCCGTGCCGTTGGGGCCGACAAAGCCGTTGAGACGAGGCGACAACTCGACGCGGTGCCGGGTGTAATTTTTGAAGTGCGTCAGCTGCAGCGTTTTCAAAAAGAGTGCACTCACCCGTTCAGAAGCCGTAGGTAATGGCAAAGCGGTATTGCCACGGGTTTTCGAAGGAGTTGATGTCGTTGCCGATAAAGAAATCGTAGAGGATGGCGATTTCCTGGCCGAAGCCGCCGCGGCCACCGCTGAAGTTGTAGCCGATGCCGGCCACCTGCAGAGGTCGGGTACGCGAGGTCTTGGTGAAGTCTATTCCGTTGGTTTCGATGTATTGGTCGGAACGGGTGCCGATTTCGCCGTGGAGGAAAAAGCCCTGAAACACGTGCAGGCGTGCAAAGACAGCTACTTCCGTATCGAATAGGTTGAATGCCCGTACGCCCTGAATTTTCTGGTAGGTGTAGCCGACGCCAACGCGCGGACCCACGGAAAGCGGAGGCAGGATTTTGTAGCCCACCATGGGCGACAGGTTGATGCCGAAAGCCGAAGAACCCACGCCGCCCCCGAAGCCTAGCCCAAAAAAGCCGCCGTACCAGAGGTTGTCCTTGAGGGAGTATTCCTTTCCCGTTCGACTTTCGGTGGGGCGCCGATTTTTTTGGGCAAAGGCGGAATGTGCGGTGGCCAGCAAGGCCAAAGTGAACAAAATCAGGTGGTAGGTTTTCATACGAGACAATCTTATAATCCAGATGGAAGAACGCCGCCCAAGCGTCGCGCTTTTGACGAAACGAGCATTTTAGCGAGTATTTGGGCGCGAAAAAAAGAGCATCCACTACTTTCGCCGCTCGAAAGACGACGTTGCGCGCAAAGAAACGCCGCATTTGCCGCACTTACCCTCCTTTGCCTGTTTCAAAAGCCGAGAGCAGCCCGATTTCAAGCTATTTTGTTACCAATTTCACTTCCAATACTGTTGCCTTTCGCCTCACAACCGAGTGGACTGCTCTGCGAAATGATCATTTACCCTGGCTTTTAAACATCGCTTCTTTTATTATGCTCAACTATCTACTGCGTAATCATCGGTGGCTTTTGTGGATGCTGCCGGTGCTGTTTTCGCCTATGCTGAAGGCCCAAACCATTACGGGCCTGGAACAACAGGTATCGGTGCCGATAGGTGTTCATCTGGCGCTGCGAGAGTGGCAGGTGTATCGCATCAACCCGATGGCTGTTCAGCAGTTGCTGACGGAGTCGCCGGAGAATGCTTCGTTTACGTTGCGTTTGGGCGACCGCTACGAATGGCCGCTTCAGCTGCAGCCCAGCCGGTTGCTGGCGCCGGGTTACTTTTTGCAGGTAGCCACGGAGAACGGTACGGAAATGCACCGGCGTCGGCGCGACATCGCTTTTTGGGGCTATGAAATGAAGAACGCCGGAAAAGTGCGCCTGACAGTGGACCGGGATTTCCTCTACGGCTTCGTGGAGTCGGCCGGCGAGCGCTATTACATCGAGCCGCTGTGGTACCACCAATCGGATGCTCAGCGCGATCTCTTTCTGGTGTACCCAATGAGTGCGGTCATCCGAGACCACGATCACGACCACGGCGATTGCATGCTGCTGGCGGCTGAAGAGCACGAGCAGTACCTCGAAAAGAAGAAAGACGATGCCCCGGAAGCTTCGGGTTGTTATGAAATTGAACTGGCAATCGCTTCCGACAAGTCCATGTTCAACAAGTACGGCTCTGTGGGAGCGGTGGAGTCGCGCAATATCGGCATCATCAACAACGTGCAGGGCGACTACACGGGTGTTTTCAACCACGATATCCAGTTCGTTATCGTTACGCAATTCGTAGTAACGGGCAACGACCCCTGGACCAACTCCAATGACGCGGCTGAGCTGCTGGCATCTTTCCGCAACTGGGGCAATGCCAATGGCTTCGGTGTCCCGTTTGACAACGGTGAGCTTTGGACGAACCGAGACTTCAACGGCAGTACCATCGGCATCGCCTACCTCAACGGCATGTGCAACTCAAACAAGTACCACTGCCTGCAGGACTTCTCCAACAACTCCGAACTGCTGCGCTGTTTGACGTCGCACGAGATCGGGCACAACATGTCGGCCAACCACGACCCGGTAGGCGGGGGCAGCTGCCCAACGAATTACATCATGTGCCCCTTTGTAACGACGTCGAACATCTGGAGCAACAACTCCACAAACGTCATTAGCAACTATATCACTAACCGCATCAACGCGGGTTGCTTCCAGCCTTGTGGCGCCAACCAGCCGCTGACGGCTAACTTCGACTGGTCGCCCAACCCGGCTTGCCGCCTACAGCAAGTGCAATTCACCGACCAGTCCAGTGGCAACGTTACCGCGCGCAACTGGGTGTTTCCGGGAGGCTCGCCGGCGTCGTCCACCCAGCAGAACCCGGTGGTTACCTGGAGCACTGCCGGTACGTATAACGTCGTGCTCACGGTGAGCGGCCCGGGGGGCACCAACTCGATAACCAAGCCGGTGCTGATCCGGCCAACGCCGACGGCTAACTTCACATTTACGTTCAACGGCCTGACGTACAACTTCACCAGCACATCGCAAAATGCCACTTCGTTCAGCTGGGACTTCGGCGACGGCGGCACCAGTAATGAGGAAAATCCGACCTACACCTATCCGCAAGCAGGCATCTACACCGTAACGCTGACGGTCAGCAACGACTGTGGCACGGCAGTTCGCACGGTAGTTATCAACACGGTGCCCACGGCCGACTTTTCGGCTGACCCCACGGCTGGGTGCGCGCCGTTGGTAGTGCAATTTACCAACGAGTCCTCGTCGAATGCTACGTCGTTCATCTGGCAATTCCCGGGAGGTGCGCCGGCCAGTTCTAACCTGAAGAACCCCATTGTATCCTACCAGGTCTCGGGCACATATTCGGTAACGCTTACGGCCATCAACTCATCGGGTACGAGCCAGATCACTAAAACGAACTACATCACGGTGCAGAATATCCCATCGTCGAACTTCAACTTCACGGTGGACACACTAAAGGTAACGTTCAACAATACCTCGCAAGGGGCGAATACGTTCCTGTGGAACTTTGGCGATGGCAACACCAGCACAGCACAAAATCCGGTGCATACCTATGCCCAAAGCGGCACTTACACGGTAACGCTCACGGCCACTAACGCCTGCGGGAGCAATACCTCCACCAAGACGGTTACGGTAGTTGGTCCGCCGTTAGCCAGCTTTACGGCTTCGCCCACTTCGGGCTGCGGGCCGCTGACAGTGCAATTCACCAGCACGTCACTGGGTAACCCAACGTCGTATGCCTGGCAATTCCCAGGAGGGACGCCCGACACGTCGTCGGCTCAAAACCCAACCGTTATCTACAACGCGCCGGGCAACTACAATGTAACACTCACCGTGACCAACCCGTTAGGCTCGCATACGCTGACGCAAAACAATTTCATCCAGGTTACGCCGCCACCTAACGCAGGCTTTTCGGCAACGACGAACGGTTTTGAGGCAACGTTCAACAATACGTCGCAAAACGCAAACAGCTACGCCTGGAACTTCGGCGATGGCAACAACAGCACAGCGCAAAACCCGGTGCATACGTATGCGCAGGACGGCGTCTACACGGTAAGGCTCATCGCTACCGGCCCGTGCGGTGTGGACACCATCGAGCAAACGGTAACCATTGTTACACCGCCCACCGCCGGCTTTACGGCCAGCCCGACGAGCGGCTGCGGTCCGCTGACGGTGCAGTTCACCAGCACCTCTTCGGCCAATAGCACCTCATTCCAGTGGTCGTTCCCGGGCGGTGCGCCCGATACCTCGACGGCGCAAAATCCGACGGTAATGTACACAGCGCCAGGTACTTATTCGGCAACGCTTATCGTCTCGAACGCTGCTGGCAGCGATACGCTGACGCAGACGAACCTCATCACCGTAGGTCCACCGCCTGCAGCCGCCTTCTCCGCAACGACGAACGGCTTCGTGGCGACGTTCAACAATACGTCGCAAAACGCGAACAATTATGCCTGGAACTTCGGCGATGGCAACGGCAGCACAGAGCAAAATCCGGTACACACCTATGCGCAGAACGGCGTTTACACAGTGAGACTCATCGCCACTGGCCCTTGCGGTGTGGATACTTTTGAGCAGACGGTAACCATTGTTACACCGCCCACCGCCGGCTTTACGGCCAGCCCAACGAGCGGCTGCGGCCCGTTGACGGTACAGTTTACCAGCACCTCGTCGTCCAACAGTGCTTCTTTCTATTGGGAATTCCCAGGCGGAACGCCTGACACCTCGACGGCGCAGAACCCGACGGTAACCTACAATGCTGTGGGAACCTATTCGGTAACGCTCATCGTCTCCAACGCTGCTGGCAGCGATACGCTCACGCAAACCAACCTCATCACGGTAGCGCCGCCGCCGGTGGCGGGCTTCTCGGTCGCCGTAAGTGGCGCCAGCGCTACGTTCACGAACAGCTCGGCCAATGCCACCACTTACAACTGGGACTTTGGCGACGGCAACAGCAGTACCGAACAGAACCCGACGCACACGTATGCCAACGACGGCACCTACACGGTAACGCTGACGGCTACCGGCCCCTGCGGCACCAGCACCTCTACCCAAACGGTAACCATTGCCACGCCGCCTGTGGCCGGATTTACGGCCTCGCCTACGGCCGACTGTGGGCCGCTGACGGTGCAATTCACCAGCACGTCGTCGAACAATACGACTGGCTTCCAGTGGTTCTTCCCCGGCGGTACGCCTTCGTCGTCCACCGAGCAAAACCCGGTTGTTACGTACTCCGCTTCAGGCCAGTATTCGGTTACGCTTATCGTTTCCAACGCTCAGGGAAGCGACACGCTCACGCAGACGAACTACATCCAGGTGTTTGTGGACGCCACGGCATCGTTCACCAGCACGGTAAACGGTGCCACCGCATCCTTCCAGAACACGTCGTCCAACGCCAACACGTTCCTGTGGCACTTCGGCGACGGCAACACCAGCAACCAGGCCAACCCCACGCACACGTATGCGCAGGACGGCACTTACACCGTTACGCTGATTGCCGCTAACTCCTGCAACGCCGACACGTTCACACAAACGATTACCATCGTTACGCCGCCTGTAGCCGGCTTTACGGCCAGCCCGATGAGCGGCTGCGGGCCGCTGACGGTGCAATTTACCAACGCCTCGTCGGCTAATGCCGTAGAGTTCCTGTGGGAGTTCCCGGGCGGCACGCCCTCGTCGTCCACCGAGCAAAACCCGACGGTTACCTACGACAACCCGGGCGTTTATTCCGTTACGCTGACGGTGAGCAATAGCGCCGGCAGCAGCACTACGGAACAGGAAGATTTCATCATCGTACTCGGCCTGCCAGCGGCCGCCTTCGAGGCCAGCGTTTCGGGTCCAACAGCCAGCTTTACCAACCAATCGGGCGGTGCAACTTCGTACAGCTGGGACTTCGGCGATGGCAACGGCAGCACGGCAGAAAACCCGTCGCACACCTACGCCGCCAGCGGCACTTACACCGTGGTGCTGACGGCCAGCAACGCCTGCGGCACGACGACAAGCACGCAAACGGTAACCATCCTGCTGCCGCCTACGGCTTCGTTTAGCGCCAGCACTACGAGCGGTTGCGCGCCGCTGACGGTAACGTTTACGAACCAGTCCAGCGCTGACGCCACTGAGTTTAACTGGACGTTTGAAGGCGGCACGCCGACGAGCAGCACCGAGAGCAACCCGACGGTGGTGTTCAAAGACCCGGGCACCTACACCGTTACGCTGGTGGCCAGCAACGCCGCCGGCAGCAGCACCAGCACAATGACCATCGCCGTGCAAGGGCCGCCCACAGCGGGCTTCACCGTACAGCAGGCAGGCCTGGGCATTGTGCTGACCAACACTTCGCAAAATGCGACCAGCTTCCATTGGAACTTTGGCGACGGCAACACGAGCAACGAAACAAACCCGACGCATACCTATGCGCAGCCGGGCGCTTATACCGTTACGCTGCGCGCCGAAAATGCCTGTGGCAGCGTTGAGTTCAGCACCCAGGTGGAAATCCAGGGTGCCGCGCCCATTGCCGGCTTCAAGCCCAGCGCCACGCAAGGGTGCATGCCCTTCACGGTGCAGTTTACCGACCAATCGGTGGGCAACCCCATCGCCTGGAACTGGTCGTTCCCGGGCGGCAATCCGGCGGTATCCACAGCACAGAACCCAACCGTTACGTACATGACGCCCGGCGTCTATCCCGTAACCTTGATTGTTACCAACGCATACGGGGCGGATACCCTCACGCAGCAGAGCCTGATAGAGGTGCTGGCCCTGCCGGCAGCAGCCTTCGATTACACGGCCACTAACCTGACGGTAAAGTTTAACAACCAATCGCAAAACGGCACATCGTACACCTGGAACTTTGGCGATGGCACCACGAGTAACGAGGCCAACCCGACGCACACGTACGCCAGCCCGGGCACGTACACGGTCAGCCTGACGGTGCTCAACAACTGCGGCGCAGCCACGTTGCAAAAGACCATCGTACTCACCTCCGGTGTGCGCGACGCCGCCTGGCTGCAGGCACTGACGCTGTATCCGAACCCCAGCACAGGGCGCTTCACCTTAGAAATGCGCGGCGAACCGACGGCAGAAGTCGCCTTCGTGCTCGTGGACGCTACCGGTCGCCTGCTCCATCAGAGCCGGGCAGACTTTAGTGCCGGTGAGTTGAAGCAGCGCTTCGACCTGCCCGACTTGCCCGGTGGCCGCTACACCCTGCTGGTGCGTCGCGGCGAGAGCGTCGTGCCGGTGGCCATCTCTATCCAACGTTAGGTGGCTTTGATGCCTTCCTATGCGAAACCTGCGCGGCCTCGTCAGCCGAAGCCGCGCGGGTTTCCTCTTTTTTCAATAAGCAATACCCGCTTGCAGGGCAATTGTTTCCGCATTGACGCGGTGCGCTTTCAGAGCGATACCCGCCCACAGGCGCACGTCGGTGCCCGGTATGGGCGGCAAATAGCCGCGCAGGTTCAGGCGGCTATACCACAGTGCAGGCACGTAGCGGTTGATGTTGGCGCTGCCGGTGTAAATACCCGCCTGGATGTGAATGCCTACTGGCCCAAAGAGAAATTCGGCGCCTGGGGCCACGGCCAGCCGGTATGCTCCGCTGCGCGCAGCGCGGGCACTGAGGAAGCCGCCCGTTTGCAGGCCGAACTCGGCCACAGCAGGGTGGTGCTCGCCTTCAAGGCTCAGCGTCAGGCGATTGAGCTGGTTGAGGTAGAAGAGTACGCCGGCAGAAACGCTCCAAACGGCGTATTGGGGGCCATCCACAATAGCATACTCCACCTGCGCAAAGCTACCGCCCAATAGCATGCCCCAGCGGCGTTCGGCCCGATTGGGCGAAGCGGTAGAGCGAAACCGGCTTTCATCAATACCGGCAGGGGAACCGTTTAAGGAAAAAAAATAAGCCGGCAGGTTTATGCCAAAGTTTGGTAACTTTGCAGCGCCATTAGAGAGGTGGGAGAGCATCGCTCCGGCTTGTAAGCGCCAATGAGGGTTGAAGCGATAGGTGCATCCCAACCGAAATTGCGTCAGGTTGTTCCAGTGCGAACCAATGGCATTTTCCGCAGGGTTGCTGAAGCTATCGTATGGGCGCACCACGTAGCCCACACCCGTTCCGATGCGGAAAGCAGTGAGCCACCGGCGATAGCGCCATATGGGTACCGTTAAATGAGGCAGGATGCCCCACGCGGCTGCATGAGCGCCTTCGCCCAAATTGAAGTAGCATGCACTCACGCCCCACAGCGGGTAGCGGCGCCAGACCTCCCAGACGCGTCGGCCAGAGGTGGGCCACGAAAGGCCAAGTTCGTAGCCCGATACCAGATGCCCGGTGCGAATCGTTAACCGCGGAGTGTGGCCCCACAGAAACCCCCAAGATGAAGACGCCTCGATGGCCAAAGAAACTGTTTGAGGCTCCTGTGCAGCTGCCTGGCTCGAAACCCACAGGCCGAGAGCCAACAGAAACGCGCTAAAACGCCTTTTTTTTACCAAAACAATACGCCGGTTGGTACAGGCGACAAAGAAAGAACAACGGCCTGCAAACGGCCAAAGGCTGGATCAACAAACGCCTGGCAATTGCCAGGGTGAGTACCTCCCTTTGCCACAGCCGAACTGGCACACACAGAAAAAAGCGAAGGGCCAAGCCCAAACCTTTCCGACGAAAGCACCAATAATCAAACCTTCAAACCCTGCTCACAGCTCCTCCTTCGATGAGTTATTACTATCACTTTAAGAAACCCCCAGCCCCCGAAGCTGCCGACGGCGCCACCAATAAAACGTATGGCAACACCTGGTGGGGCCAGCGCTGGTTAGAGGCGCTCAACGGTATTGACCAATCCAACCGCCTGGCGCGAGGCAAATCCTATGCGAACAAGGGCCTGGTCCGACAGCTCGAAATCAAAGATGGCTCCATCTCGGCCTTCGTGCAGGGTACGGCACCCACGCCTTACGAGGTCAGCCTGCGCATTCCCTGGTTCAACGAGGGCCATCGGCGCCGAATAGTCAAGTTGGTAACCAAAAACCCCATCTTCCTGTCTAAATTGCTCAACCGCGAGTTGCCACCCGAGCTGGACGAAGAACTCCGCAAAAGCGGCGTGCATCTCTTCCCGCGGCGCTGGCAGGAGATAACGGGCATGTGCTCATGCCCCGATTGGGTCATTCCGTGCAAGCACATGGCTGCCGTGCTCTACATGGTGGCCAACGAGATTGACAAAAATCCGTTCCTCATCTTCGACCTGCACAACTTCGACCTGCTGGAAGCGCTCGAAAAGCGCGGCGTTTCGCAATCGGCCGTCAGTGAAGTGAATGCCGCCAGCGCAACCGAGCTTCAGCAAGACATCGAGCACACCATAGACGAGGATTTCTCCTGGGACGATGCCGCCATTGAGGCGCTGGACTTCTCCCGAATACCGCCCAACTGCTCCGACGACCTGCTGCGCCTGCTTTCGGAAAAGCCCGTATTTTATCCGGAGGGCGATTTCAAAAAAATCCTGGCCTCGGCCTATCGAGCGTTGCGACGCCAGCCCGACAGTGAGCCAGCTCCGCTCACTCCCGAAGAGCACCACTGGCTGATGGCTGCCGAAAATGCCATGATTGTGCAAGATGGCCGTACCGGCGCCTTTTGGGGCGGCTTGCTGCTCGACCAACAGGGCGAAACCCTGCTCGATAGCGAGACGGAAGCCCAATGGGTCGGTTTTTGGGAGCGCCTGACGCCCGCCGACCTGGCGCTGTGTTCGCCCAAACTGCGCTCGGTGCATTTAGTTTACCAGTTCGCCCGGCAGCTGGCCCTGCGCGGCGCCTTTGTGCCGCAGCTCGTCGAGGTTTCGGATACGGAATATCGCATCCGCTATGTGCCTGCCCTGCTCAACGACTCGGTGCGCACCGTCTTCGAGGAAGTGCGCAAATGGGTAGCTCCCGGACTGCTCACTTACGTGGATGAAACGGGCCAGACCTCAGAACCCACTGCCTCCGATGCCCTGACGGCCCTGACGGCACTCTTCTTGCGCTACTTCATGGCCGAAAATACCCGCAGATTGCGCGAAGAAAGCCCAGGTACCATCCCGGAGTGGTTCCTCACCGGCCAGACCATGGCCTTTGAGAACTTCGACCTGCGCGAATACCCGAAGGCTATCCAACTGTGGCTCAATCGCTTCTTTATCGCCGAAAAGCGATACGTCCCCGTCTTTGAAGTGCGCGACAACCCGCAAACCTTAGAGTTTGACGTCCGCGTCAGCATCGAAGACCGGGAAAATGCACTCAAGCCACTTGTGCCCCTCAAAAACATCTTCAACAAAAGGCAATACGATGAAATGCGTCTGGAAGTGCTTGGCGACCTGACCAACGTCGCCGAATTCTTCCCGCCACTGGCGCAACACATCAACTCGAAAGGCGCCACGCCCATGCGCTTTTACTCGCATGACTTTCCGGAGGTGCTCTTCGATATGCTGCCCATCATTCGGTTGCTGGGCATTCGGGTGCTGCTGCCGCGTTCGTTGCGGCGGCTGTCGCGCCCGCACCTGTCCATGAAGCTGACCTCTAAGGGAAAGGTGGCGGGCAAGGGTCTGCTGTCGTTTGCCGACATCATTCAATTTCAGTGGCAAATTGCGCTGGGCGGCAAGGTGCTGACGCCCGAAGAGTTCGTCCAACTGGCGCGGCGCATGCGCGGTATCGTCCGCATGAACCACGCCTATGTTTTCTTAGACGAGTACGAGGTGGCAGCCCTGCTCAACCAGCTGGAGAACGCCCCCGAACCCTCGCCGATGCAACTGCTCCAGATTGCCTTAGCAGAGCGCTATCAGGGCGCGCGTGTCTTCTTGGAAGACGAACTGCGCCAGCAAATCGAAATGCTGCTCAAGCCCGAAGCCGTGCCGTTGCCCGAAGGCTTGAAGGCGCAACTGCGCCCCTACCAGCAACGCGGCTACGAGTGGCTCTACAAGAATATTCGCCTCGGCGTGGGTAGCCTTATCGCAGACGATATGGGCCTGGGTAAAACCCTTCAAGTCATCGCCGCGCTGCTGCGCATGAAACAAGACGGCGCCCTGACTGCGGAGAAAAAAGCCTTAGTCGTCGTGCCCACCACGCTGCTGACCAACTGGACCAATGAAATCCGAAAATTTGCGCCCAGCCTGCGCTATGCTCTCTACCACGGGCCCGACCGCTCCTGGGAGCGCCTCAATGGCGCAGAGATCGTATTGACCACCTACGGCATCCTCCGAACGGATATCGAGAAAATCAACGAGCACCCGCTGGCCATCGCCGTCGTGGACGAAGCGCAAAACATCAAAAACGCCGACACCGCCCAGACAAAGGCCGCCAAAAAGCTGAATGCTCCGCTCCGCATTGCCATGACGGGCACCCCTGTGGAAAACCGCCTCAGCGAGTACTATTCCATCTTCGAGTTTATCAACGCAGGCCTGCTGGGTTCGCCCAGCGAGTTCATGACCGAACTGGCGCGCCCCATCGAAACCGAACGCAACCACGAAGCACTCGACCGCTTCCGAAAAATCACCATGCCCTTCCTGCTCCGCCGCGTCAAGACCGATAAGAGCATCATCAGCGACCTGCCGGAAAAAATCGAAACCAACCAGTACTGCACGCTTACCACCGAACAGGCAGCTCTCTATCAAAGTGCTGTGGAGGAAATGCTCCAGGAGATTGCGAAGCAGGATGAAAAAGACATCCGACGCAAGGGCTTAGTGCTTAAAATGCTAACCACGCTCAAGCAAATCTGCAACCATCCGGCCCAGTACCTGAAAAAAGGCGAACCTGACCCCGCGCTTTCGGGCAAGACGCAGCGCCTGCTCGAATTGCTCGAGGAAATCCTGGCTGCTGGCGAAAAGACGCTCATCTTTACCCAGTACCGCGAAATGGGCGATCTGCTCGTGCCCATGCTGCGCGATAAGCTGGGGCTGGACGTGCCCTTCTTGCACGGCGGCTGCTCGCGCGAACAGCGCGACCAGATGGTCGAGCAGTTCCAGAAACACCACGCCACGCGCGTCCTGCTGCTCAGCCTGAAGGCCGGCGGCACAGGCCTCAACCTCACCGCCGCCACCAACGTCGTCCACTACGACCTGTGGTGGAACCCCGCCGTAGAGGCCCAGGCCACCGACCGCGCCTACCGCATCGGACAAGACCGAAACGTGCTGGTGCACCGCCTCATCACACAGGGTACCTTAGAGGAAAAGATTGACGACATGATCCAGCGCAAAAAGGAACTGGCCAACCTGACCGTCTCTGTCGGCGAAAAATGGCTGGGCGAACTGTCGAACGACGAACTGCGCGAACTGGTGCGCTTAGGCTCCTGATACACCACCTGCCACCGACACAAGCAGCCGGCGCAAGTGGCCTTCGACTTTGGCGAATGCAGGGTCAAAACACGCATCCGCCCCACACAAAGTTACTGAACTCGATGCCGGGCGGAAAGCGGCCAACGACGATGCTTTCCGACAGGCCCAACAAGGCCGCGCGTCGCCTCAGGCTTTTGACATCAAAAGGCCCAGGCGTCTCCTTCACCCCAATGGCGGTTTTCTGGTCGAGGATAAAATCAATCTCCTGGCCGGTCTTCTTCTGATAGTATTGCAGGCGTCCCAGGCGGATGAGCTGATTGGCTACGGCATTCTCAAAGGCTGCTCCACTACCTATTTGGGCCAATTGATGCGCCAGGCCGTTGTCGGCCAGGTACACTTTGGGTTGAAGGGCAATACTTCTGTCCGGATTATCGGAGAAGGGTGGAACCAAATGCAGGAAATACGTGGCTTCAAGCAGCTGAATATAGTCCCGGACTTTATGCCGGTTTAATCCTAAAAGTATGCTGAGTTTTTGATAATCGAGCTTATTGCCGATGCGAGAAGCCAGCAGCGTAACCAGCCGAAACAGGTCATCAATGACGGAGAAATCCGACAGGATTTTTACATCCAGCTCCAAATAGGAGTTCAGGATGTCTTGCAGCATTTGTTCTTTTTGCCGAGGTGTTTCTGCCAGCACCACCTGCGGCAGCCCTCCGTAGCGGATGTACTCCTCATACAGGTGCTGATATTGGGAAAACACCAGCGGCCGGAAAGGTTGTAACCGCTGCGACTGCAAATTACTGGCGTCCGCCCCCTTAAAAGTGAGAAACTCCAGGAAATCGAGCGGATACAACTCAAAAATCCTCTTGCGCCCCGAAAGGCTTTCGGTGATCCGGTTTTTGAGATAGTAAGAGCTCGAACCTGACAAAAGGAACTTAACCGGAAAATGATCGTGGTAGTATTTGATGAATGACACCACATCAGGCATCAGCTGTGCCTCGTCAAGCGCAATCACTGCCGCCTCCGAAAAGCGCAAACCCAGAAACTCCAAATCGGCTTGCATTTCGGTAAAACTGCCGTGCATGAAGATACGGCGGTACTCAATGCGCTCTAAATCCAAATATATCTTGTTGGAGTGCGGTACTTTTTCTAATAAGTACTTTAGAGTCGTGGTCTTGCCCGTACGCCTCATGCCGACTATTACGGTAACCGCGTGCTCAGCCAAATGCGCCTCCAACTCCTCGTATAGGGCTCGCTTAAACATGAAGTTGTACTTTATGTCATTTTTTCGGACACAAAGTTATACTTTTTGTTATTCCATTAGCCTGAATAGGCGCCACGAATACGCGAATGAGGGACGAATGATTTGTATGTTGGTGGCGGCTTAACGATGATCTGCTCAGGGGTGTCGTCTTCGAGGCACAAGAAGGCAACACCTCCGGGGCAGATTTTTTGTTTGTCATAGCGATGAAACCCATTCATGCGTTCGCGGCAACAAAAGTCAGGGCGTTTATATGAGGGAGACATTCCTCTGTATTTGCCGTTTGGCGTTTGTGCCGGCGTCTTGAGTCTTACTGCCGTATTTCTACGATTTCCACCCGTCGTTCGCGCGCAGCGTCGGGGTGGTAGATGGAGTTTCGCTCGTCGCGCAGGTCGTCGCTGATGCCGCGTCGGGCGGTCGTTTCGCCGAAGCTGGTTTCCGACACCTTCAGCTGGCCGGTGTTGAGGTAGGGCAGGAAGGCGCCGTTGGCGTAGGCAGTGAAGTAATTGCGCACGCTGCTGACGCGGCGTTTGCCCAGGGCGAGGTTGTAGTCCGACTCGGCGCGCGGGCTGGTGTAGCCTTTGAGCACGATTTCGACCGTTTCGCCGGCTTGGAGGCGTTCGAGCAGGAGTTCGCACAATTGCTCTAAGCGTTCGTATCCGCGGCGGGCTTCGTTGTCGAAGAAGTCGTCAATGCGCTGTTCGGCGCTGTCGCGTTGGGGGCCTTGGAGGCCAGCGGCGAAGCGTTCGCGGTATTCGCTCTGGCGCTCCAGGTAGGGTATGATGGTTTCGGCGTAGTTCTTTTGGGTGGTTGTTCGGCGCGTACGCCGGTCGGGTTCGTCGTTGTCGAAATAG
>CAZYEV010000088.1:0-199612 GCA_964646615.1 uncultured Saprospiraceae bacterium | reverse complement strand
GGATTCCAATGCCTCCACCTTCGCAAGCAAGGCCATGACCAAATCCTTCAATACCAATATGTCATTCGATAACTCCATCAACCAGATTTGTTCGCTAAAACAGTTTTACATTGAATTGGGTTGGATGCCTAAGTTTTTACTCTGATTTTTGGATTTAATCCATTCCATCAACCACTTAACAACAAATCCGTATGTCTTACATGAAAAACATGAACACGTTAAAGTTGTGGCTCCTGCTGCTGCTTGGGAGCGCCTTGGCAGTCGTATCCTGCCGCCGCAATGAGGTGGAACAGCCTCGAAAATTGGCCCGCGAGTTCGACAGCGAAGTCTACCTGCGCTGGAACGATGTGTTCCTGGAGATTGACCGCTACGCCGTTGGGTACCGCCCGGGGCCTATTCCGCACGCTTTGGGCTATTTGGGTTTTGCTTCTTATGAGGCTATTGTACCAGCCATTCCGGAACTGAACAGCCTTGCCCGTCTGTATCCGGAACTTCAGATGCCCAAATTCGACGAAAGCCTCGAATATCACTGGCCGGCAGTGGTGAACGAGGTGTATGGCTATCTGATGAAGCGTTTCTTCTTCCACATGGAGAACAGCCATCCGGCTGAGTTTGCCAAGATTGAGCGTACTCGCCGTGTTTTGTACTCCAAGTTCGAGCAGGAAACGACGCCTGAGATTCTGGAGCGCTCGGTACAGCGCGGCATTGAAGTGGCCCGCGCTTTTTACGAGTGGGAACGCACCGACCCGGCTGCACACAACGCCTTCCTGACACCGCAACCTGACTACAACGCCCCTAAGGGCCCGGGCTTCTGGGAACCGACTGTGCCCGACTTTACGCGGGCGCTCTTTCCCTTCTGGGGCCAGGTGCGTACTTACGCTCTGCGTGAAGAAGAGCAGCTGTGCCCACCGCCCATTCCTTACAGCGAACACCCACTGTCGCTGTTCTTCAATCAGGGCATGGAAGTGTACCTGACGGTCAAAAACATCGAAGAAAACGGCCCAGGCGCTTACGAGCAGCGCTGGTTGGGCGAATTCTGGAGCGACGATATCCTTGGCCTAACCTTCTCGCCTCCAGCCCGTCCTATCGCTGTGGCTAATCAGATAGCGGCCGCCGAAAAGTTGAACTTGGCAGAAGCGGCTGAACTCTATGCCAAAATGGGCATGGCCCTCAACGACGCTGGTGTGGCCCTGTGGAACTCGAAGTACGTCTATGCGCTGGAGCGCCCGGTATCCTACATCCGCCGCGTGATCTCGCAATACTACCCAGATGCTGCCAACTGGCTCACCATTCTGAATAACCCGGTGGACGGCTTCAAAGGCGTTACGCCAGCCTTCCCAGCCTATCCGTCCGGGCACTCGGGCTTTGGCGGCGCTGGTGCTAAAATTCTCTCCTCGCTGTACGAATTTAATGACCGCTACCCGGGCACGTACAGCTTTACTGACCGCTGCCACATCTACCGCACGGAGTTCAACGGTACCCCGCGTACGTTGAGATCGTTCTACGACTTCGCCTACGAAAACGCCTACTCGCGCGTACCGCTGGGCGTGCACTTCCGCATGGACTGCGACGCTGGTATCCGGCTGGGCGAATTGGCCGCTCAGCGCATCTTAGAACTGCCCTGGAAGCGCCGTTAAGCGGGGACAATCAGGATTTTTATCAGATAAAAAAACCTCGTGGTCAACGTCTGGCCGCGAGGTTTTTTTTATGCCAAGCGTTAAACAGGGTCTGACTTGAATAAAGCCTCCCTTACTGAGCAGCCTTCTTCGAAGCCTGCAGCGCCCTTTGTAGTCAGATAAATTCCAGAATGCACCGCGCTGCACGCTCCGACGCACCCGGACCGCCCAAGCGCTTATGCAACTCGCGGTAGCCCGCCCGTATCGCTTCGGCCTGTGCAGGCTGCAAAATATCGCCGAGCGCCTGACGCAACGAGGTTGTATTCAGATCGTGCTGGATCAGCTCGCGTACCAATGGACGCTCCAGCACCAGATTGACCAAAGAGATATACGGCACGCGCACAACACGCCGGGCAATGGCGTAGGAAATCGGGCTACCGGCATAGCATACCACCTGAGGCACACCCAGTAGCGCCGTCTCCAGTGTAGAAGTGCCCGATTTGACCAGGGCGGCCTGAGCGCGCTGAAGCACGCCATAAGTGTCGCCAACCACCAGTTCTACCTGCGGATAGCCAGTGAGATGTGCTCGAAACAGGGCCTCTGGCAGTGAAGGGGCCGCCGCTACCACAAACCGATAATCCGCAAAAAATGGCGTTACCGAAAGCATGACGGGCAGGATGCGCCGCACCTCCTGCTGACGGCTGCCAGGCAGCAAGGCAACGATACCGCTTTGTCGCAGTGGCACCGCCTGCGGGATGACATCCAGCAGGGGATGCCCTACCCAAGTCGCCTCTACCCCGTGCTGCCGATAGAAGTCGGTCTCAAAAGGCAGGATGACCAGCATCTGATCTACATCGCGCCGGATGGCACGCACGCGCGAAGCATGCCAGGCCCACAATTGTGGCGAGATGTAATACACGACCCGCAACCCGCGCTTTTTTGCCCAACGGGCAATGCGCAAATTGAAACCTGGGTAATCAATCAGCACCACAGCATCAGGCTGGAAGGCTTCAATGTCGCGCTGGCAGAAGTGCAGATTACGCCAGATAGTGCGCAGGTTTTTGGCCACTTCCCAGAAGCCCATAAACGCCAGGTCGCGGTAATGCTTGACTACCGTTGCACCGGCCTGAGCCATGCGATCGCCTCCCCAGGCCCGACAGACGATATGAGGGCGCAGAGCACGCAGCGCCTTGACGAGGTTGGAACCGTGCAAATCGCCCGAGGCTTCGCCGGCAATCAGGTACAGTCTGGTGGCCACCGCTAATCCTGTTTTGCACGCCCGTAGCGCTCGAAACGCATTTGCCACACGCCCAGCATGGCTTCGCGCACGATGCGTAACGACATTTTGGACTGTCCTTTTTCGCGGTCTTTAAAAATAATGGGTACCTCGCGCAGCCGGAAGCCCAGCGAATAAGCCGCGTATTTCATGGCTATCTGGAAGGCGTAACCGACAAAGCGAATTTTATCTAAGTCAATGGCTTCCAACACCTGCCGTCGGTAACAAATAAAGCCCGCCGTCGGGTCGGCCACAGGCATCCATAGAATGAGGCGTGTGTACAGAGAGGCACCTCTGGACAACAAAATGCGATCGAGGGGCCAATCTTTCAGCCCTCCCTGGCGCACATAACGGGAGCCAATGGCTACATCGGCTTCGCTCCGGCAAACTTCAAGCAAACGCGGCAGGTCGTTAGGGTTGTGCGAAAAATCAGCATCCATTTCAAAGAAGTAATCGTAACCACGTTCGAGGCCCCACCGGAAGCCGGCGATGTACGCGGTGCCTAAGCCCAGCTTGCCGGAGCGGCTGAGCAAGTGCACCTGCTGCGGGAACTCCTTTTGCAAGTCTTGCACGACTTGCGCTGTTCCATCAGGCGAGCCGTCGTCCACGACGAGTACGTGGAATTCGCCCGGTTGCTGGAGTACTGCCCGGACGATAGCCTCGATGTTTTCGCGTTCGTTGTACGTAGGGATAATGACCAGACTGGGCATGTGTTCAGGGAGGCGCTTTTTTGGATACACGTCATGCCCAGCTCACAGGGCAAAAGCAATAGCAAAAGCCAACAGGGAAATAATGAGACCGTACATGAAAATGTTGTAGCAGATGCTCAGGTAGTGGTACTTTTTAGCCAACACAATGCCTAAGAAGTAGAGGTCGCGACTCATGGAGCTGTACAGGAAGTCCGGGTCTCGGAGCATTTCGTTGATGCCCCACTGGAAGTCTTCCAAGGGCATGTTGTGAAAGTTACCGAAGAAGAGCAGGTTGGCCTTGCGCTGGCGGATGTCCTCGCGGGTAAACTTGCCTTCGGTTACTTTGGGCCGTGTGCTCAGGGTGGCGAAGATCATAGAACCCAGGCACGTAGCCAACAACAACCCGCTGGGTATGGCGAGTTTAAGGTTGACCTGGCCGCTGCCGTCCATGAGTTTGGGCACTAAGTTGGATACCAGGATGGAGATAACGATGGCGTTGACAGAAAGCATCAGGTTGGCTTTACTGTCGGCCATGGCGCTCAGGTTGGTGTGTGTGCGGTAGGTGGTGCGGTACATGGTCTCCACGCCGCGCCCGAAGCGAGCCATTTTGAGTTCGGCTTCGCTTTCTTGCAGCACTTTTTTGAGGTCGTTGGGGCCGTCGGTATCTTCTAAAAGTGCGATTTCGTCCACGGTGAGCGGGCGCTCAGGGTTGAGACGGCGTTTTTGCTTGATGAGTTGCTGGATGTGTTTGGCCTTGCGCTTGTTGAACAGCGCGCGAGCGGCTTCGGTATGGTACTCGTGCGCGAGCATGAAGTCCAATTCAAATTCCACCCACGCTTTGTCGTCGGTAAACTCCTGGCGCGTCAGGGCGAATTCCTGGCGCAGCTTGCTGTTGCGTTCCCAGTAAGATTTCATGCCCAGATGGCTCAGGTCGGCGTCGCAGATGATTTGCTCCAGCAGGTCTTTGGGTTGCTGGGGTATTTTGGTGGCCAGAATACAGCGCAGGACGACTTGCAGGTCTTCATTTGGTATTTTTTCTTTCAGAAAGGCCTCCGCAATGGCACAGCTGCGCTCTTCGTGGCCTTCGGGGCCTTGCGCATACCCGGTGTCGTGGAACCATGTAGCCAATACGAGCAGATCGGTCTGATGCGCCTCCAACTGGCAGGCTTCCGCCAACATCTTGACGGCCGCCACAGTCTGCACCGTGTGTTCCAGGTCGTGGAACACGTATTTAGCCGGCATATGCTCGGCAAAATAGGCAGCCACGTAGGCCTCTGCGGCTTCCAGTAACGAGGGCATGGTGGAACTCATGTTCTTGTCCGATTTGGGCAAAGGTAGCAGTTCATGGCAGAATGCACCGGGTTTGCAAATGGGCGACGCCGTTCTTACGACATTTAGTGCCTTCGATACCACTGGCGGAGCGTCTGTTCGGCCAATTTGCCCTGAGGCGTATAATCGCGCTCGGGGTAGCCTTCGTGCCCGCGCATGTGGGGGAACCACTTCCACAAAAAGCCGCCGGCCCACCAGGGCTCAGGCTGAAAGGTGGCGAGTAATGCTTCCAAACAGTTGGCCTGAGCCAGCTCGTTGACGGGCAGGCGCTGGATGTTTTTTTCCAGTTCCCAGGTACGGCCGCCAGCGCCATTGACGCTCAGGTAGCCAAATTCGGTAAAGAGCACGGGCTTTTGCCAGCGCTGGCTGAAGTCGCGCAGGCGTTGTACGTGCGGTTTCCAGGCCGCTTTGAGCTGTTCTACCTGAGGCGTATCAACTTCTATCAAAGGGAAGTAGGCGCTCAGGCCGATGTAATCAAGGTGTTGCCAAAAAGGCACTGCTTCCCAATCGTCCCAATTGGCTGAATAGGTTAGCGGCCCGCGATATGTCTGGCGTACCTGGGCGATGAGTGCCGACCAGAAAGCCGACCGCTGGGCGATGGCACTGCGAAATTCGGTGCCGATGCAAAACAACTCGACGTTTAAGGAGTCGGCGATACGCGCCATGTCGAGGATGTACCGGGCGTATTGCTCCTCCCATTGTCGCCAATCCTCGTCGTTGTCGAAGGCGAGGTCGCCCGTCCAGCTGCCCGGGACGTACAGCTGAGGTTTCAGCAGGACGCGCAGACCGGCAGCATGCGCTAAGCGTATTGTTTCGCAGACGCCTTCGGGCCGCTCGCCCCACCACTGCCAGCCCGCTACGGCATAGCGGACGGTAGGCGTGCCGCGGCGGGTAAAAGCGTACGGGACAACGGCTATCCAATTGGCGCCCACTTCAAGCACTGCCGGCATGGGGTCGGAAGGAAACGGCTCCGGAGGGGCCACTAAGGTCAGGCCGTGAATGCGCTCCTGGGTGCTCAGGCCGATGCCTGCTGCCGAACGCTCTGCCGAAAAGCATCCGCCTTTGCCCCCAAACGCCAGCACAACCCATGCGCTAACGCAGCACGAAAGCCAACGCGCACGCATGATTAAAGCGCAACGCGCGCAGCAATCTGTGCAGCTAAAGCGGCTAATTCCTCCGGGGTCATCTCTAAGGGCTGACGGAAGCCCAGGTCTGAAATGGCATTGATGGGCATCAAGTGCACATGCGCGTGCGGCACTTCCAGCCCTACCACGGCAACACCGATGCGTTTGCACGGCACTACCTCCCGCAGTGCGGCGGCCACTCGTTTGGCAAAGACCATCAAACCCGCCAGCTCGTCGTCAGTCAGGTCAAAAATATAGTCTTCTTCCCGCTTCGGGATGCACAAGGTATGCCCTTTGACCTGCGGACGGATGTCCAGAAAAGCCAGATAATCAGCGGTTTCTGCTACTTTGTGGCAGGGTAGCTCGCCGGCAACGATACGGGAAAAGATAGAGGCCATGGCGCATGAACGTTATCCGATGGAAATATCCAGTATTTCAAATTCCAATATCCCGCCGGGAGTGGAGACTCGCGCTATTTCGCCGCGCTTCTTACCCAGCAGACCCGCACCGATAGGCGACGAAATCGAAATTTTCATCTGTTTGATGTCCGCTTCCGTCTCTGATACCAGCTTGTAGGTCAGTTCCTTGCCCGTCTTTAGGTTTTTAATGGTAACGTTGGAGAAAATGGCCACCTGCGAGGTGTCCACGTTCGTCTCGTCCAAGATGCGGGCGTTGGCCAGTAAGGTCTCCAATTCGCTGATACGCATTTCCAGCATTCCCTGAGCTTCCTTAGCGGCATCGTATTCGGCGTTCTCGGAAAGATCGCCCTGTGCACGAGCTTCTGCGATGGCGCGAGCCGCTTCGGCACGCCCAGTCGTTTTCAGCTCTTCCAGTTCCATTTTCAGCTTGTCGTATCCGCTCTTCGTCAGATAGGTGTAGTTTGACATAGAAACTCCAATTAGGTTAGGACACTATGGTAGAAAAAAATAGAAACGTCCCCACCGACCGGCAGAAACGTTTCTGTTTTGCGGCACAAAGGTACGAGGCTGTCGAGCATTTTTTAAAACATTTAAGAAAAC
The DNA here is from genome assembly GCA_964646615.1 of uncultured Saprospiraceae bacterium. Lineage (GTDB taxonomy): Bacteria > Bacteroidota > Bacteroidia > Chitinophagales > Saprospiraceae > M3007. The sequence goes on along the minus strand of CAZYEV010000088.1, from coordinate 192,559 downwards.
AAAAACCGCCGGCAGGAGGCATACGCGACAAATCGGCCAACAAAGGGCAGCCGCAACACCGCCAGCCCAGAAGGGACAATCTACCTTTGCAGGCGGTTTTTAAGACAACTTCATGGATATCTCTCGCATTCCTTCCCCCTGTTTTGTGCTCGACGAAGCGCTGCTGCGCCGCAATTTGGAACTCATTCACAGCGTGCAGCAGGCTGCCGGCGTGCAAATCATTCTGGCCTTCAAGGGTTTTGCTATGTGGAGCACCTTCCCATTAGTGGGGCAATATCTGAGCGGCGCTACGGCCTCTTCGCTCAATGAGGCGCGCCTGTGCTACGAGGAAATGCACACAAAGGCGCACACCTATGCGGTGGCCTATCTGCCGCGCGAGTTTGGGCGCATCCTGAAATACTCCAGCCACATCACCTTCAATTCCCTGTCGCAGTATCGGCGCTTTCGCCGGCGTCTGGAGCGGCACCCTGAGCCAATTAGCGCGGGGCTGCGCGTCAATCCGGAGTGGTCGCCTGTGGGTACATCGTTGTACAATCCGGCTTCACCCGGCTCTCGGTTGGGCGAGGTGGCCGAAAATCTAAAAAAGGGCTTGCCCGAAGGTATCGAGGGCCTGCATTTCCACACGCTGTGCGAAAGCAGCAGCTACGACCTGGAAAAGACGCTCGAGCACTTTGAGGCTCGCTTCGGACATTTTTTACCTCAACTCAAATGGGTCAACTTCGGTGGCGGCCACCTGATGACACGCGCGGGTTACGATGTAGCGCATCTCATCCGAGTGCTCCGGGGCTTTAAGGCCCGCTATCCGCATCTGCACGTCATTCTGGAGCCAGGCAGCGCCATCGCCTGGGATACGGGCGTACTGATAGCGACCGTGCTGGATATTGTAAAAAATAAAGGTGTCAGAACAGCCATCCTCGACGTTTCCTTTACGGCACACATGCCCGATACGCTGGAAATGCCGTATCGCCCGCGTGTTCGCGGCGCTAATGCCGAGCCGACGCCCGCCGACCCTCACCGCTACCGGCTGGGCGGCGTCAGCTGCTTGAGTGGCGATTTCATGGAGGAATACGGCTTTGAAGCACCGCTGCGCGTAGGGCAAAAACTCGTCTTCGAGGACATGATCCACTACACCATGGTCAAGACGACCACGTTCAACGGCGTAACGCACCCCTCCATCGCCATCTGGCGCGAGGATGGGCGGCTGGACGTTGTGCGTCGCTTTGGCTATCGCGACTACAAGAACCGGCTCTCTTGAACGGCGAAGTTTACTCTTGCTGGAAGGCTTCCTTCATCTTCTCCGGCGTTACTTCTAAGGAAGATACCCAGCGCCGCTTCTCCACGTCGAAGCGGGTGTTGGGGTCGGGGAATTCGATGTAATCCTCATTGCCGGAGTTTTGCGGGTAGTATGGGCTGAGGTCTTGCCCGCGCACCATTTTTTCGAAGAGCATTCTGGCCTTTTCAGCCAGTTCGGGTTCGGGCATTTTCCAGGTGCGGAACACTTCGTTGTAGTAGGCGATGGAGTCGCCCTCTAAGCGCATGTGGATGCCGGTAGCTACGCGCTTGACCGTCAGACTGGGTGCGATGCGGCTGACGAGCAAATAGATGTCGCCCGTGCGTTCGTCGCGATAGTACAGGTCAATGCGGTGTTTGGCGAGTTCCTGAGCATAGAACTCATTGAAGGTAGTATCAAACTTTGTTTCGTGAGTGGCTTTTTTGGGTAAATGACCCGTATAGCGGATAATTTTTTCTAAGAGCTGTTGTGCCGTTTCGGCATCGGGTTTCTGGCCCTTTGGCGTAGGCTGGCAGGCCAGCAAAAGGATAGCAGCGAAAAAGGTTAGAAAAGCGCTGACTTTCATAGGTAGTATTGTTTTTTAAAAAAAAGACTTGCCATCACAGGTGCGATGGCAAGTCTTTTGGCCTAGTTAAGAGAAATTAATAAGCCTTGTCCACCGGGTCGAATTCGGCCCAGCGGTCGGTCCAGTCGGTGTTGCCGAAGGCGCCGCGGTAGGCGACGTTGGTGAAGAAGCCAGTGCGGTTGGGTTCGTTGAACTTCGGGTGGTCAAACTTGGCGCCCGTAGCAGCGGTGCCCGTCGTCAGGGTGAAGTCCGGGTTAGCCGGATAGTCGTTGTTGAGGCGGTTGCCGAAGAACCAGTCGGCCTTCAGGCCGATGGCGTTGTAGGCATCGGTAGCGGCGGTGGTTACCAGCGTGTTGCCGTTAGCGGCTGCCTCCCAGTAAGCCTTCACGTCAGCCACAGCCACACCCGAGCCAACCTGGTAGGCGTTTGCTTCGCTGGAAGCCCACAGGATGTTGTTGGCCAGCACACCGCGGCCGCTCTGATACTGCGACAGCACGGAAGCCTGGTTGAAGCGGATACCGCGCGGGAAGCCCACAAATACCGAGTTGAACACCGACAGGGCTACGCGGCGGCGGAAGTCAGCAGCATGGGCGTAGTTAGCACTGATGGAGTTGGCCGGCGACACCGGAGCCAGCGGGCCCAGTACCGTGATGTTGGACAGCACACCTGTAGTGTAAGGCTGTACGTCGTTGTCGTTCGGGCCGTTGTCGGTTTCAATGCCGTTGGACTGCGACTGGTCAGCAAAGCTCGGGTAGCGGATAGCCACGCCAAACTGAATGCTGCCCGTGTAGCCGTAGTCAATATCGAAGTCGTCGTCCCACATACCTAAGGAGATGAGGTATTTAGCATTGTGCGTGCCACCGAAGAACTCAAAGCCGTCGTCGCCGCCGTAGGAAACTTGCACGTACTCGATAACCGTGCCGCGACCTACACCACCCGTCGTGAGCGAGTTGGTCTCGTTGTTCGGCGTCAGCTCGATGCCGGCAAACTCGATGCGTACATACTTGAGCGAACCGGAGTTTTCGCCGTCGTTAGCCGTACTGTTCGTCGTACCGAACGTTACCGGCGGCGTGATGCCTTCGATGGTCGGGTCGGGCTGGTTCACATTGGCGCGGCCCAAGATGACCAGACCACCCCAGTCGCCGCGGTCGCGGATACCGGCTTCCTGGCTGGAGGTCATGATGATGGGCTTGTCCACCGTACCGTTGGCGATGATACGGCCGCCTTTGTCAATAATCAGGGTGCCTTTGGTGCGGCGGTCGCCGAAGATGATCGTACCCGGCTCGATGGTCAGCGTCTGACCGTTGCGTACGAAAACCTGGCCCTTGAGCAGATACTTCTTGTCGGCCGTCAAGGTGCGCGTGGTCAGTTCGCCCGTCAGCTCAACCAGCTGCTCTACTGGAGGAGGAGGCGTAGGATTTTCCTTCTTGTCGCAGGAGACCATGAACACGGCCAGTACTGCAAACAGCACAATGGATCCAAATACGTTTTTCATGTGTGAAGTCATTTAAAAAATGAATGAGTTTTTACTGTTTAGAAATGTCGTAAGACAATGTCAGACTGATTAGCTGCCCTCTGCGGAAGGTGAAAATGGGGTGGTCTACATTCACATTGATTTTGTTGTCGCGATCCGAGTCCTGATAGAAGCGGAAAGGTGCATCCAACAGGTTTTGAATTCCCAGTTTGTAGGACGCACGGCCAACGCGCTTGGTGAATGTGAGGTCGAGGCTATGGCGCGACAACTCGTAAATCGTCGGATACAATACGTCCCCTACTGAGAAGATGCGGTCGCCAAAAATGTTGTAAGCCAGTGCCCCCGAAAAGCCGCTCCTCTGGTCGTCATCGTAATACAGCGCGATATTGACAATATAAGGTGACTGCCCCTGCAGCGGACGGATCTGATCTTGTGCCGGAACATTAGGCCCTAAATCTACCTTTGACCATATCAGTGCAGCATTAGCGTTGACAGAGAAGTGATCTATGAGTCCGCTGTTCGTCAGCCCTCTGAAGGATTTACGCAGCTCCATCTCGAAGCCGTAGTTGCGGGCATAATCTGCATTGATGTAGGAAAAATTGGGCTGCTCGGTCGTAACTACTGTTTTGTTTTCAATAGGATTGTCAAAGTACTTGTAGAATGCGCCGATATTGAACGTTTCGCCGGGGCGTGGGTAGATCTCGTAACGCAAGTCCACGTTATGAATGAGCGCAGGGATCAGGTTAGGATTCCCAAAGCGCGCGGCTTCCAGCTTGTAGTCATAAAACAGGAACGGAGCCAGTTCGCGGAACTCGGGGCGATTGATGGTGCGGCTGTATGCCAGACGAAGGATAGAGCCCTCGCGTACATTATAACCCAAGTTAAAGAAGGGCAAGGGCGCGAAAACCGTGTTGCGCGCTTCTACGGGGCCTCTGTCGTCGTAGCCATCTACGCGCTGGTCATTGAATTCTCCTCGCAGACCCGTAGATAGGTCAAAGCGGCCCAGAGGCATATCTAATCCGACATAGGCGGCGGCAGTCAGGCTGTTGGCCGTGTAGGAGTCAATTGGGCGCGTACCTTCTTCCAGGACGAAGCCGTCAACGGTCTGGTAATTGTCCTTTGCGAAAATTCTATCCAGCGGCAGTTTGGACAGACTGTCGCCAATAGCCGGGTTGAAGAAGCCCGGGTAAAGTGTGGACACATAACGAGACTCAAAATCGCGGTAGCGATACTCGGCCATGTAGCCTGTTTTCAGCAGGGTTTTGCGCGTGCCGTCCACATTGGAGCGCATCGTCCAGGTGTAATCCAGCCCATGCGAACCAGAGACCTCAAAGAGTTTTCCGTAGTAGCGGCCCGTTTCAAACAGGTTGGAAGAAGGCGGCAAAATGACCTGGAAGGGTGCTTCCGTCTGTCCCACCGGCTGAAAGGTACGGAAGCGGCGCAGGTCGGGTTCATTTTCAATAATGAAGCTACCACCGGCGACCCAGTGGAGGTTTCTACGTTCGCTCAGGTCGTGCGTGCCTTCCAGCTGACCCAGATAGATGGAACGCGCGCGGTAACCCAGCAGGTAGTTGGCCAGGCGGTCGCCCGGGCGCTGGATGAAGTCCTCGCCGCGGCGCAGGATGGTTTCGTTTTCACCTATCTGGTTGAAGAGGTTTTTAAAGCTAATGGTGTTGTGGTCGTTGAGGCGCAGACGCCAATTGGAAAGGATGCTGATGCGATTTACCTTTTCGTAGCCCGAGTCGTCAAAGCGGAAGCGCAAGTCAATCGGCTGGGTGCGGTCTTCCCACTCAAAGTAGCGATAGAAATCGCGCAAGTAGTTCTGGTAGCTCGTCGAGTAGTTGACCATATTGACCGTGGACAGCTGCTTGCCGCCCACGTTCATCCGGCGCCCGAAGCTGAAACCGAACGAATGATCGGGTAGGGCAGTGCGTTCGGTAGCATTGTAGTTATTTGGCAGCAAGTCCACGGCAAACTTTCGCAGCTTCGAATTGCGCGGAGCACTCTGCATATCAAAGGTGCTGGGAAACGCCGAGGGCAATTGCCGGAAACCATTATCAAAGCCTAAAAAGTCGGTAGGTGAGCCTTCGCTTTGGAAGTAAGAAGTGCCCGTTGTATTTACGCGGTAGCCGACGCCGAGATTTACTTTGAAGAAATTCTGGTCCGGGTCCACCGTGAACATTTTAATCACGCCACCGGCAAAGTCACCCGGCAGCTCGGCAGAACCCGACTTGTAGATCAGCATGCGGTCGAGGGCACTGCTCGAAATGAGGTCGAACGAAAACGTGCGGCGGTCAATTTCCGTACTGGGTGCGATGATGTTGTTGACCATCACGTTGTTGTAACGCTCATTGAGGCCGCGAATCATCACAAAGCGGTTCTCTACAATCGTTACGCCCGGTACGCGCTGTACCACTTGTGCCGCATTGTTATCCTGCGACTTTTGAATTTGCTGGCTCGATACGCCGCTCACCACCTGCTTGGACTGGCGCACCTCGAGCAGTACAGCCGCCACCGTGTTCGTCTTGCGATATTCCACGATAGTAACCTCGCTCATCACCAGCGAGTTGGTGGACATCACCACATCCAGCGTTACACGCTCATTTTCTTTTACTTCAACATCTTTAATCGTAACATCTTCGTAACCCAGATAAGAAAATACAGCCGTGTACTTACCCGGTGGGACGTTGCGAACCGCATAGAAGCCGTTCAGGTCGGTAATAGAGCCCAGGCTGGCCTCTTGAATGCGCACCGTGGCGCCAATAAGTTTTTCTTTGGAGTCATTATCCACCACCGAGCCGGTGATGATGCCGCCTTGCGCAAATAAAAGGGCAGGAAGGAACAGTAGTAAAAAGGTTGTAGCGCGCGATAGCATAAGGTTGGTGTGTGTTAGAATAAAATTTGCTGCAAACCAACCTCGGCTATGTTAACCCTATATTAAGCCCAGGTTAACAAATCGAACCATATTCACAACCGCTTCAAAATCAATATCTTAAAGACAGCCCACCAGCTGTGCCAATCACCTTTTTTATCGCCCCCTAAAAAAAATTGGCGCGGCCCCCAAAAGGGCGCCGCGCCAACGAAAAACCGGAAAAGGAGAAGTCTTACACCATAGCGCACAGGTCGGCCAGACGCGCCGAATAGCCGGCTTCGTTGTCGTACCACCCTACGATGCGGCACGTATTGCCATTCACTTGCGTCAGGCCGGCGTCGAAGATGCAGGAATGGGTATTGCGGACGATGTCGCTGCTGACAATGGGGTCTTCCGTATATTCCAGAATACCTTTCAGGTTGGACTCAGCAGCAGCCTTGAAGGCGGCGTTGATTTCTTCGACTGTAGCGGCCTTTTTGATGATGCACACGCAGTCCGTAACGGAGCCAGTGGCCACGGGTACACGCATGGAATGCGCGGCGATTTTGCCCTTGAGGTGCGGCGCAACCAACACTACGGCTTTGGCTGCGCCCGTGCTGGTGGGCACGATGTTTTGCGCTGCCGCGCGCGCCCGGCGCAGGTCGCGATGCGGGCCGTCCTGCAAGTTCTGGTCGGCCGTATAAGCATGTATGGTGTTCATGAACAGCTGCTCCACGCCAAAAGCGCGGTCGAGCGTCATGATCATCGGCACCAAGCAGTTCGTCGTGCAGGAGGCGTTGGAGATAATGGTATCGCTCGGCTTGATGTCCTGGTGGTTGGCCCCAAGCACGAACGTGGGAATATCGTCGGACTTGGGCGGTGCCGACAGCACTACGCGCTTGGCACCCGCCTGAAGATGCAGTTCTGCTTTCTCGCGGCTCAGGAAGACACCAGTGCATTCGAGCACCACATCCACACCTAAATCTTTCCATGGGCATTCTGCCGGGTTCTTAATAGCCGAGCCGAGAATTTTCTGTCCATTGATGTACAGGTACTCGTCGTCGGCGCTCACTGTGCCTTCAAAGCGCCCGTGCATGGTGTCGTACTTGAGCAAATGGGCCAGCGTCTGGTTGTCCGTCAGGTCGTTGATGGCTACGACCTCTACGTTCTCCTTGCCCAGCAGATAGCGAAAGGTGAGGCGGCCAATGCGACCAAAACCGTTGATGGCTACTCGTTTTTTTGTCATGAGGATATCCGTTATTGGTAGGTGAATGACTGAGACGGCGCAAAGGTAGGCGATTGCTCCGGAACGAACGGCCAGCCGTAGTAAAACAGCAAGGCAATCCGCATTTGGGTGGGTCGCCACGAAGACGCAAACGATACCTCACGAGGCGACATCTCCACCAGAAGGTGTCGCCTCTAAACAAACCTAAAAATCACCTGAACTACCCTGAGATGTCGCCTTGTCGTACCTCGAAGACGACACCTTGGGCGACTTTTCCATCCAAGGCGGCTGCTTTTGCACAAACTTTGCGCCGGCGTGGCGAAAAACGCCGCAGCACATCGAACACCGCGCAGGTATTCCGCCATGTTTTTCCTCTTCCCCTCTGCCCAACGGCCCAAAAAGGGCAACCGACCTCCCCTCATACTCTTGCTGGCCCTGGCCTTTGCGCTGGCCATGCTCATCAACCCGCATCTGCGCTATCGGGTGTATCGGCTGCTGGACTATCCCTTTCACTACGAAGACTACAAGCACTTCGGCATCCGCCTGCCCGAGCCGTTCCACATCCACGGCATTGACGTCAGCCGCTACCAGCAACGCATTGACTGGGAGCGCGTAGCCAACATGCGCGTCGGGCCAAAACGCATTCATTTCACCTTTATCAAGGCTACGGAGGGCAGCTGGATGCAAGACCCTTACTTCGACCACAACTGGAAACACAGCCGACGGCATGGCCTCATCCGCGGGGCTTACCACTATTTTTTGCCCGACATCAGCCCGCGCGACCAGGCGCGCCTCTTCATTCGCACGGTACGCCTGCAGTCGGGCGACCTGCCACCGGTGGTGGACGTGGAAGAGCCGCGCGGTATGACACCCGCCCAGGTGCGCAAACACCTCAAAACCTTTTTAGACCTGCTGCGCCAACACTACGGCGTGCGGCCCATCATCTACACCAACCGCGACTTCTACAAGAACCACTTTGCCCACCAGCCCGACTTCAAACCCTACGCCTTCTGGATAGCCCACTATTACGTGGGCGAACTTTCCCTGCCCGACGGCTCTACCTGGCACTTCTGGCAACACAACGACCAGGGGCGCGTCAGCGGCATCAATGGGCCCGTGGACTTCAACGTGTTCCGGGGCGACAGCGCCGACTTGCGTAAACTTTGCCTGCCCTGAGGTGTTCTGGTGGGCATTTCATCATAAACCCTTGCCGCTGCAGCAGCGATGCTCCGTAACCCGACGGGTACTAATTTTTGCCGCAGACGGCGAGGAATTTCAGCCTTCCAACACTATGTCAGTACGCATTTTTCCTAAAGAAAAACAAGGCCGCGGCGCCTTCAATGGCGGCGAAATCGTAGAAAACAAACCCATTGGCTTTCCGCAAGACGCCTCGCCTCTGCGGCCGTATTCTAACCTATTTTACTGGGCACATGCGCGCGCCATGCAGGACAGCACCATTGGCCTGCACCCGCACAAGGGCTTTGAAATCTGCTCCTTCGTGCTGGCGGGCGAAATCCGGCACTACGACACCAAGCTGCGCGAGTGGCGTCCGCTGCGCGCCGGCGATGCGCAAATCATTCGCGCGGGCAACGGTATCAGCCATTCGGAATGGATGGGCCAGGGAGCCGAAATGTTCCAGATCTGGTTTGATCCCAACCTGAACAAGACGCTTGCCCAGCCGGCCAGTTACGACGACTATCGGCTGGAGGACTTCCCCACCCACACACCGCACGAAGGCGTGCAGGTGCGTACCATCGTAGGCGAAGGCAGCCCGTTCCGCATGGATACGCCAGGCATACAGGTGCAACACCTGCGCCTGGCGGATGGCGCGTACTACCAGATAGCGGCGGCACCGGGCCAGGTCTTTTCGGCTTACGTCGTCAAAGGCGAAGCGCGCCTTAACGGCCAGGAAGTGCACACCTCCGGCTTCGCACTCGTGGCAGATGAAAATGCGCTGGAGGTGGAGGCCATCGGTGATGCCGAGGTCTTCGTCATCGCCTCGCCGGCTGAGCCAGGCTATCCGACCTACGAGCAGTTGCGCCGGGCATGAGTTGCCAGCATTGGTAAAACGCGAAGGCACAGGACTCCTCTTCCTGTGCCTTTGTATTTATGCCTTGGCACTCCGGTAGCGCCGATAGTACTCCCGGAAGGAGATCATGCGCTGCTGTTGTTCGTCCCAGAGGTGGTTGAAGACGGTTTTGAGGCTTTGCCCGAAGGTGATGCGGTTGGCGATGCGGTCGAACACTGGGTTTTCGCGATGGCATCGGGCCAGCTGGTAGTTGGGCACCAGCGAATTAAGGTGGTGAATGTGGTGGTAGCCGATATTACCGGTGAGCCAATGGAAAAGACGCGGTAGGTCGTAGTAGGTGCTGCCTTCGATGGCAGCGCGGATGTAATCCCAGCGGTCTTTCCAGGCTTTGTAGGTAGTTTCGTGCTGGTGCTGGACGTAGAAGAACCACACGGCAATAATGCCGAAGGCAACGAGCGTAGGCAATTGCACCCACAGGAGCGCTTTGTAGCCCAACAGCAACCCTACAGCCACATAGACGGCCACAAGCAGTAGGTTGTGCCGCATGAGCGCGCGGCGGGCACTCTCCCACCCTTTCAGACGAATGAGCGGCAGGCGGTTCTGGATAAACACGTACCATAGCGGCCCAAGCACGAAAAGCACCGGTGCGCTGCGGTAGAGCCGGTAGCGCAGACGACCCCAAAAATTCCGCTGACGATACTCCTCTACGGTGAGCAGGTCAATATCGCCGATGCCGCGGTGCTCCCACAGCATGCCGTTGTGGCCGTGGTGAAAGTGATGGCTCTTGGCCCAATAACGATAAGGAATAAGGCTGAACACACTGCACACCATACCGATAGCATCGTTGGCTATGCGGCTGGCCGTGAAGGATTGGTGTCCGCAATCGTGCTGGATGATGAAGATGCGCACCAGGAAGAAGCCATTCACCGCCGCCAGGAGGAGCGTGAGGCCCAAAGAGACGTCCACCAGCAGGTACATGGCCGTCCAGAGGGCCACAAAAGGCAAAAAGGAGGTGAGGATTTGGGAAATGGCCTGGCGCGTATCCGGCAGCTGGTAAGCACTGACGATGGCCGGCAGATGGCGCATCAGTTCAGGAGAAAGTGGGTAAGATGACATGAAACGAATTTTTCTGAAGATGCCCTCGCCTCTCGTCAGAGGCGGTCGGCGATGCTTGCGGGCGCAAAGGTAGCTCGCACCACCATAGCCGAAAGAGGCTGCCTGTTTTTGTGTGCGCATCCAAACAGCCGACTCGTCGAAAAGATGTGCCATGCCTTTGAACCGGCTGACACCTGCCTCATTCATCTCCAGTCGGAGGATGCCTGGCACACCAATAGATATTTGGCTAAAACGGGCCACCCATTCGACGATGAAGCCATTTGGCCGGCCTATTCCGACAAAGGCTTTTTTTGTCAAAAAAAAGATTTTCCGGCGACGATTAGTGCCGCTTCGTTGGAATTTTATTCCACTTCGTCGAGAAAGGCCGTAAACGCAGGAAACTTTTTTTGCGCTGATTGTTTCCCCATGGTCATTTGCAACGCGCATGGAACAACAAGAAAAATGGCTGAAGCGGCTGGAGGAGACCTTCCTGCGATACGGTGTGAAAAGCGTAACGATGGACGACGTAGCGCGCGAGCTGGGCATTTCCAAAAAAACCCTGTATCAATGGGTACCCAATAAGGAAGAACTGGTGCAGCGGGTACTGGCCTACTTCATGCAGCAGGAACGGGCGCAATGCGAGGCACGTCAGCGGACAGCCTCCAATGCCGTGGAAGAGATTTTTCTGGTCATCGAAGCCACGGCGCGTCGGATGCAGCTGATGAAGGCCAACGTCGTGTACGACCTCCAGAAATACCACCGGGAAGTGTGGGAAAAGTTACGCGAATACCAGCAGGGCTTCCTGTACAGCGTCGTCCGCGCTAATCTGGAGCGCGGTATTCGCGAAGGCCTGTACCGCAGCGATTTGAACGTGGATATTATGGCGCGCCTGCACATCGCCACGGTGTTCCAACTCTTCGACGAAGACCTGTTCCCGCGCGGGCTCTACTCGCGACAGGAACTGTTTCGACATTACCTGACGCATTACCTGCACGGCATTACCTCAGACAAAGGCCTGAGATTGCTCCACAGCCTGCAAACCCAACACTCGTAACACGCTCCTTTCCCAGTTTAGCAACAAAACCCTCAACTCATGTTCCGCACACGCTTCAGCCTTCTTTTCGGGATAGGGTTCAGCCTCATGGCCTTGCCCACCCTGCTCCTGGCGCAAGGACAGGCCCCCCTGCGACTAAACGACTGCATTCAGTACGCCTTAGACAACCACCCCCAGATGAAGACCGCCCGCCTGCAAATCGCCGACGCCGAGTGGCAGATCAAGGAAAATACCGGCATGGGGCTGCCGCAAATCGGGCTTGGAGTGGGCTACCAGTACTTCCTGCAACGCCCTGGCATACCGGCCAGCGCCATCGGCATACCGGCTCCAGGCGATGAAAAAATTTATTTCAACGCCTTTCATAGCCTGGCGCCAAACGTGTCGGTGAGCCAGCTGCTGTTCAGCCACTCCTACCTGACCAGCCTGAAGGCCGCGCGCACCTACCGCCAATACGTGCAATTCCAGATGGAAGACACCCAAAAAAAACTGCGCGACCAGGTTACCGAAGCCTACCTGCCGGCGCTGCTGCTGGAGGAAAACCTCCGCATCTTAGACCGCAACATCGCCAACGTAGAGCAACTGCTCCGCGAAACGCAAGCCACCGTAAAGGCCGGCTTCGCCGAACAACTCGATGCCGACCGCCTGCAGCTGTCGCTGTCCACCCTGCGCACCGAACGCGACAACCTGGGCCGCCAGCGCGACATCGTGCTCGACGCGCTCAAAATGGCCATGGGAATGCCCATCACACAGCCCATCTCATTGGCAGACAACCTGGAAGCCCTCCTACAACAATATGCTTCGGTGGACGCCACTGGCACGCTCAACTTCAATAACCGCCCCGAATATGCCACCCTGCTCAAGGGCCGCGAACTAAGCGCCTTGCAGGCCGACCTCTTCAAAAAATACTGGATGCCCACCCTGGCCGGCTTCTTCCAATACCAACCCGGCTGGCAGGGCGCCTTCGGCAACGACACGCGCTGGTTCTTCATCCCCTCAGCCATCGTGGGCGTATCGCTGTCCATCAACCTGTGGGATGGCGGCGCCTCGCGCGCCCGCTACGAACGCGCCATGATCTCGTACCAGACCGTCGAGGCACAGCGCGAAATGCTCGAACAGGCCATGACCCTCGAGGTCGAAAGCGCCCGCCGGCAACTGCTCAACGCCGCCGAGCGCATCCAAAACCAGCAAAAAAACCTCGACCTGGCCCGCCGCGTGTACGACACCACCCAGACTAAGTACAAAGCCGGCGTCGGCTCCAGCTTCGAACTCATCAGCGCCGAACAGCAACTCTATTCCGCACAGCAAGCCCTGATGCAGGCCCAATTTGACCTGCTCAAGGCAAAAGTCGCTCTCAAAAGCGCCCTCGCCCAGTAGCCGCCCAGTAGCCGCCAAACAAGTTTGGCGGCTACTGGGCCGAACAAGTTCGGCAGTTACAAAAACACACCTGAATAAGAAAAATATGAAACACTCAAGCATCCTGCTCTTCGTCTCTCTCCTTCTTGCGGCCCTGAGTGCCTGCAACCAACCTAAAAACGAGGCTGCCGAACTGGCTGCTCTCAAAGAACAGCGCGCGCAGATCGAGGCGCGCATTGCCGAATTGGAGAAAAAACTCAACACCCAACCCGAAAAAGCCCGCCCTGTTCAGACAGTGGGTATCGAAGAGGTCAAGCTGCAGCCCTTCCGCCACTACATTGACCTGCAGGGGCGCATCGAGGCCGAAGAAAGCGTGCCCGTTACCGCCCGCATGCCCGGTGTGCTGACGCGCGTGCTCGTGAAGAACGGCGACTACGTCCGCAAAGGCCAGCTGCTGGCCCAAATAGACGATGAAGTCATGCTCAAGAGCATGGCCGAACTGGAGCTCCAACTCAAGGTAGCCCAAGACCTCTACGAGCGCCAGAAAGGCCTATGGGAGCAAAAAATCGGCACAGAAGTGCAGTACATCCAGGCCAAAACCAACAAGGAGGCCTTAGAGCAGCGCATCGCCACCACCAAAGAGCAGTGGCAGCAAACGCGCATCTACGCCCCCATCAGCGGCACGGTGGACATGGTCATGCTCAAAGTCGGGCAGGCCATCTCGCCCGGAGTACCCCTATGCCAGATTGTCAATCTGGGCGACCTCAAAGTCCGCGGTGATGTGCCCGAGAGCTACGCCGCCAAAGTGCAGCGCGGCGCGCCCGTGCAGCTGTACTTCCCGGACTTGGACAAAGAAATCGCCTCACGCATCACCTACGTCAGCCCCAGCATCAGCACGATGAACCGAACGTTTGCCGTCGAAGCCGCGCTGCCGGCAGGCAGTGGTGCTTACCGCGCCAACATGATTGCCGTCATGAAAATCATGGACTATGAAAACCCAAAAGCCGTCGTGGTGCCCGTCAACCTGATTTACCAGGAAAGCGATGGCCAGCACTACGTCTTTGCCGCCGAAAAGAATGGCGAAGAAAAGCAAGCCACCGCGCGCCGCGTCCCGGTGAAGGTGGGCCGCACCTATAATGGTATGGTCGAAATCCTCAGCGGCCTCAAGGCAGGCGACTGGGTCATCACCTCCGGCATTCAAAACCTCACCGGCGGCGAGCTGGTCGCCTATTAAACGCGGCCACTCCACACCGACCCAAGCGCCGAAAACGGCAGGGCGCCTTCTCTAAACCCTTCATTGTCGGGCATTTCAAAGCATCCTTTCCATGAAAGACTTCAAACCCACCTCGTGGGCCATTGACAACCGCACGAGCATTTTCATCGTAACCGTCATCATTACGCTGGCGGGTATCCTTTCCTATCGGTCGCTGCCCAAAGAGCAGTTCCCCGATGTGGTGATCCCTACCATCTTCGTCTCGACGTTTTACCCGGGCGCTTCACCTACCGACATGGAGCAACTCGTTACGCGCCCCATCGAAAAGCAATTAAAGGGCATCGCGGGCGTCAAGAAAATCTCCTCCTCGTCGGTGCAGGATTATTCCATCGTCATTGTCGAATTCGACACCAAACTCCAGGTGGCCGAATGCAAGGACAAGGTGAAGGATGCCGTGGACAAGGCCAAACGCGACCTGCCCAACGACCTACCGCGCGACCCTTCCGTGGCCGAACTGGACATCTCCGAAATCCCCATCATGAGCGTCAACCTGTACGGCGACCTGAGCTTGGATAAAATCAAGACCTACGCCGAAAAACTGCAGGACCGCATCGAGGCCCTGCCCGAAATCACGCGCGTGGACATGGTGGGCGCCTTAGAAAAAGAGGTGCAAATCGAGGTGGACAAGTACAAAATGGCCGCTGCTCAGCTGACCTTCCGCGACATCGAAAACGCCATTGCCTTTGAGAATATGACCATCTCCGCCGGCAATGTGGACGTCGGAGGCATGACGCGCTCTGTGTCTATCCGCGGCGACTTCCAGGATGTGGAGCAAATCCGAAACATCATCGTCAGCGCGCAATCCGGGGCGCGCCTCTATCTCAAAGATGTGGCCGACGTACGCATGGGCTATGCCAAACAGGAAAGCTACAGCCGCCTCAACGGCAAAAACGTCATCACGCTCAACGTCATCAAGCGGGTAGGCCAAAACCTGATTAACGCCTCCGACCAGATACAGGCCATTGTAAAGGAGATGAAAGCCAACGAGTTTCCGGAGGCACTTAACGTCAGCATCACCGGCGACCAGAGCCGCTCGACGCGCGTAACCCTGCACGACCTGATCAACTCCATCATTATTGGCTTCATCCTCGTTACCGTCATCCTGATGTTCTTCATGGGCGGCACCAATGCCATTTTCGTAGCGCTTTCGGTGCCGCTTTCGATGTTCATCGCCTTCATGGTGTTGCCTGCCGTGGGCTTCACCATGAACATGATCGTGCTCTTCGCCTTCCTACTGGGGCTGGGCATTGTGGTGGACGACGCCATCGTGGTTATCGAAAACACGCACCGCATTTACCACGAAGAAAAACTGGGCATTGTAGCGGCGGCCAAAAAGGCGGCGGCGGAGGTGTTCTTGCCGGTGCTGTCAGGTACGGCCACCACGTTGGCGCCGTTCTTTCCGCTGGTGTTTTGGGGCGGCATCTTTGGCAAGTTCATGCACTACCTGCCCGTTACGCTCATCATCACCCTGACGGCCTCGCTGCTGGTGGCTTACATCATTAACCCCGTGTTTGCCGTGTGGTTTATGCGCCGCAAAGACGATGAAACCGTCAGCGTTGACCCCAAAAAAGCGCGCCGACGCGCCATAGCAGGCTATGTGCTGTACGGACTGGCCCTCGTGTACTTCTACGCCAATCAGAACTGGTTCATGGGCAACCTGCTCGTGGTGATGGCGCTATTGGTGGTGCTGTATCGCTACGTCCTGCACGGGCTGGTGGAGCGCTTCCAGAACAACGTCTGGCCCGCCGCCCAGCGCGCCTACACCCGCTTCCTCAACTTCGCCCTGGGACGCCCCTGGACGATGCTTGGCGCCGTCCTGCTTCTGTTCGTCGTGTCGTGCGGCATTACCGCTTCGCGGCAGGCCAACATTGTGCTCTTTCCGAAGTCCGACCCGAATTTCATCTACGTCTATCTGACGCTGCCTGAAGGCACCGACGTAGAAGTAACCGACTCGCTGACGCGCATCCTGGAGCGCAAAGTCGTAGAGGTCGTGGGCGCAGACAACCCCATCGTGGAGTCCGTCATCGCCAACGTGGCCCTCAACGCCTCCGAAGACCGCTTCGACCGCACGGCCACCTCCAACAAAGGCAAAGTGGGCATTGCGTTCGTGGAGTACGCCAAACGCAACGGCGTCAGCACCCGCCAGTATCTGGATAAAATTCGCCAGGCCACGCGCGGCCTCATCCCAGGCGCCAACATCGTCGTGGACCAGGAACAGGCCGGCCCACCTACGCCCAAGCCCATCTCCATCGAAATTCGCGGCGACGACCTGACGAAACTCGCCCAGGTTTCCACCTACGTCAAGCGCTACTTAGACTCGCTGGACATCCCCGGCGTCGAGGAACTGCGCAGCGATTTGGTGGTCTCCAAACCCGAAATCAGCATCCAGATTGACCGCGAACGCGCCAACCGCGAGGGCATCAGCACCACCCAGATAGGCGGCGAATTCCGCACGGCCATCCTCGGCAAAGAGGCCAGCAAATTCCGCGACGGCGAAGAGGAAATCCCCATCAACATCCGCCTGCGCGAAGACCAGCGCTCCAACATCAACGCGGTGGAAAACCTCAACATCACCTTCCGCGATATGAATATGGGCGGCGTGCTGCGCTCCATCCCCATGGCCGCTTTGGCCGACGTCAAGTACCAGAACACGTTTGCCGGTGTGCGCCGCCTGGACCTTCAGCGCACCGTAACGCTGTCGTCCAACATCGAGGCCGAATACCGGCCCAAGCAAACTCAGGTAGTGAATGCTGTCAAAGATGCTCTGCGCAACCTTCCTACCTTCGAGGGCGTTACCGTCGGCTTCCAGGGCGAAGACGCCGAAGTGCGCGACGCCGCCAGCTTCCTGGGGCGATCGCTGCTCATCTCGGTGCTGACCATCCTGCTCATCCTCGTTACGCAGTTCAACTCTTTCGGCAAAACGCTTATCATCCTGACCGAAGTGGTGTTCTCCGTCATAGGCGTGCTGCTGGGCATCGCCATCTTCAACATGGACTTCTCGGTCATCATGATGGGCGTAGGCATTGTGGCCCTGGCTGGCATTGTGGTCAAAAACGGCATCCTGCTGGTCGAGTTCACCGACCTGATGCGCTCGCGAGGCCTGGCCGTCCGCGAGGCCGTCATCGAAGCCGGACGCGCGCGTATGGCGCCGGTGCTGCTGACGGCCATCTCCACCGTGCTGGGGCTTATCCCCTTGGCCGTAGGCTTTAACATTGACTTCGAGAGCCTGCTCGCTACCGGCGACCCGAAAATCTTCTTCGGCGGCGACTCCGTAGCCTTCTGGGGGCCGCTGTCGTGGACGATTATTTTCGGCCTCACCTTCGCCACCTTCATCACGCTCGTCATCTTGCCCGTCATGTACCTCAAGGGCTGGCAGATTAAACAGTGGTGGAACCGCCTCGTGGCCTGAAGAAAAACACATAGCCCTTGCCCGGCACTGCAAAGCCGGCAAGGGCTTTTTTCAGGCAAAAAAATTTTCGGCACACATTTGGCCGATTGAAAAACGCACCCATACCTTTGCCGCCGTTTCCGTTGGACAGAGCGACCAGCCCACGCCAGCGGTGCTGAACATAAGCCGGATTAGCTCAGCGGTAGAGCAGCTGATTCGTAATCAGCAGGTCGAGGGTTCAAATCCCTTGTCCGGCTCAACAAACAAAAAGGCGGGATGTAGCGCAGCCCGGTAGCGCGCTTCGTTCGGGACGAAGAGGTCGCTGGTTCGAATCCAGTCATCCCGACTGCCTTACCCTCGGATGCAACTGCCCGCAAAAGGTTGGTTGCATTTTTTTATTATGGAACTGACCATCCAAACCCCGGCCCTGCTCTTCCCGGCCGTATCGCTGCTGATGCTGGCCTACACGAACAAATTTCTGGCCATCGCCAACCTCATCCGAAAACTGTACTCCGACTATGAGCGCAACCAGCACATCAGCCTGATTGCCCAAATCTCCAACCTGCGGCGCCGACTCCAGCTCATCCGATGGATGCAGGTCTTCGCCGTGGCCAGCATCCTGCTGTGCGTCGTTACCATGTTCCTCATTTACGAGGGCTTCCAGGTCTGGGCCAAAATCCTCTTCGCCGTCAGCTTAGTACTCATGATTATTTCTCTGATACTCAGCCTGATGGAACTCTTCCTCTCTGCCGGCGCCCTGCGGCTCCTGCTGCGCGACCTGGAGGAAAAGATGTAACATCAGGAATGCCTTGAGACGACAGAGGCGACACCTCCCAAAGGGAGATGTCGCCTCACCAGAGGTGTCATCTTCGAGGCACGAGAAGGTGACACCTCAAAGGCTAATGAGGGGCGAGACAATCGCCTGTTCCTCGATGTCCACTCGGGCCAACTCCGGAGCTGAAGGACGAGGCGGAAGCCGAGATAGTTGTTGCGGTTCGTCGGCGTCCAGCTGTTGCGGTTCGCTACGCAGCAGTTCTACGCGTCGTTGTTCCACGAGCCGCCGCGATAGGCTCAAACGCAAAATACCCGGACAAACGACCTCGAAAGAGGTCGAACCAAAATGCCACAAACGGGCGACCTCCATCGAGGTCGGTGCAGAGGCGGCTGGCAATTCCCATAAAACCGACAACACCGCTACGTTCTCCCGCACACACCTCGTAGAGGTGAAATGTCTGTAGATCAACGCAGAAAATCCAACCAAACGACCTCGAAGAGATCGAACCAACACGCCACAAATGTGCGACCTCGTCCGAGGTCGGTGCTATAGGGGGTATGGGGGATGGCGTTCTACAAATGGGCGACCTCGCCCGAGGTCTTGTACGCGCACCAGAGGTGTCATCTTCGAGGCACGAGAAGGTGACATCTCACAAAAAACACCTGAGACGACAGAGACGACACCTCCTAAAGGGAGATGTCGCCTCACCAGAGGTGTCATCTTCGAGGCACGAGAAGGTAGTATCTCAAAAAAAAACACCTGAGACGACAGAGACGACACCTCCCAAAGGGAGATGTCGCCTCAAAAAAACGCATCTTCGGCGTGTCGGATGGCCTTCAGCTGGCCGTGGGCGAGCAGGACGGAAATGATGTCGAAGCGGATTTCGCCTTCGTATTCGATGGCTTCCATGAAGGCGCCGGCGGTGCGGGCTATTTGTTCCTGTTTTTTGCGGTTGACGGCTTCTTCGGGGCCACCGAAGCCGTCGAGCGAGCGGGTTTTGACCTCGATGAAGACTAAACAGCCCTCCGGCGACCAGGCGATGATGTCTAATTCGCCCATGCCCGCGCGGAAGTTGCGCCGGGCGATGCGGTAGCCCTTTTCTTCCAGGTAATGGGCGGCAATGTCTTCGCCTTTGCGGCCGAGGTCGAGGTTTTCCATACTCATTCGTACCAGCGGCGCTTGCCTTCGAGCCTGTCCACGTAGGGCACGTCGCCGAGGCGGAATTTGAGCGGCAGCGCCATTTGCTGGCCCATGCGGTGTTCTATTCGGCAAAAAAACGGCATCGGCGCCTGCGGCTGGATGACTATCGGGCCGGGAAGTGTTTGACCGGAAGGAGCCCTCCATTCAGGCGCCGGATTTGGCGCCAGAAGAGTCGTTTCTTTTCTAAGCAAAAAGCCCGTGGGAGAAAGAGCCGCCCCATCAGTCTGGGCCCACAATGCGGCCGGAGAGGCCATAGCCAACAGGGCGGCAAGAAGTCTTTTGGCGCCTGTCTTACGCGCGGCTGTTTCGTTCGCTCTCCACTTTTTCCTTCTCATTTTTCATTTGATGATGACCAGTTTCTCGAAGTTGCTCTCTGCGGTGGCGGTCTGGCCGTTGAGGTCGGTGCCGCGCACTTTGATGCGGTAGAGGTACACGCCTCGGGCCAGGGGGTCGTCGTAGTCGTCGCGGCCGTTCCAGGCGATGTCGGTTACGCGGAAGCCGTTGGCTACGGCGGAGTGGTGCAGGGTTTTGACCAATTTGCCCGATACGGTGAAGATGCTGATTTGCACATCGAGCAGTTGGCCGGCCAGGTTGTGCTCGAACTGGAAGAAGGTGTTGGTGCTGAAAGGGTTGGGGTAGTTGAGCACGTGTGCCAGGGCGGCTTTGCCGTCTTCGGCCACGACGAATTCGGTGTAGCCCTCGCCGGGGTTGTTGGCGATGTCCCAGCCTTTGGCGCGGAGGGTATGGCGTCCGGGAGTCAGGCCGCGCAGGGGGTACAGGGCCTGGCCTCGGCGGGCGTCATCCTGGGCGCTTTCGTAGAAGTCGTTGAGCACGAGCGTTTCCAGCACATTGTCGTCGAGCACGGCCGTCAGGTCGTGGCCTAAGCCGGCGCCGGTTACGTTCATGCCGTAGTCGTCGGTGCACTTGACCAGCAGGATGGGATTGCGGTTTGTGATGCCGCCCTGCACGAAGTCTTCGTTGTTGAGAAACACCTGAATGATGGGCGGCGTGTCGTCTTTGAGGCCCTCGAAGGTGCCGCCGACGATAACGGCGGTGTCGGCTCCGGCGGCGTCGAAGGGTGTGCCGTTTTCGGCGTAGTAGCTGATTTTGCCGTTGCCGAAGGCGTAGTTGATGTCTTTAGGGATGACGAAGTTGATGTTGAAGCGCCCATCCCGCACGGTGGCGCTGCCGCGGAAGAGGATGCTGTTTTGCACCTCGAAGGGGAAGACGAAGCTGCCGGGGTCTTGCGCGGGGGTTCGGAGGATGCGTTTTTTGTCGAAGAGCGTTACGAAGACGCGGCCGTTGAAGTTGGCGATGAGGTTTTCATTGAGGTCGGTGATTTCGCCTTCGATGGTTACGGGCATGAGGGCGCGCAGGGTGTCGGGCTGGTTGGGGTCGAAGGGTTTGCCGTTGATGCGGGTGGTGCGGACGCGGTAGTCTGGCAGGGCCAGATACATGGCCGGGTCGCCTAAGAGGGTAAAGCGGCGCCCGTTTTCTTCGACGGGGAAGGACAGCGCGTTTTTGGCCCTTCGCAAAACCTCGCCGATGGCATAGTAGCGCCCCTGAGCATCGCGCTGGAAGATGACGTTCTGCACGGCATCGGTGAGGGCATTGTTTCCGTTGATGAACACGGAGCGCACGGTGGTGAAGAGGGCTACGGCGCCGGAGTTGGGTTTGAGCAGGGCCTGTTCGCCGCCGGTGAGGATGGTGTAGTCGTCGAAGCCGCCGAAGGAGCAGGTTGCGGTGATGATAAGCGGGTAGCGGTGGGTGTTGTCCCAGCCGGCGATGTCGTTGTTGTCAATGACGCGCTCTTGCGCCCAGCCGCGCGGGCCGCCGTGACCGATGTACTGGGCGATGAGACAGCCGCGGAAGATGTTGGCATTGATGGCGGCTTTGGCTCCTGGGATGCGCTTTTCGGAACTGGTAGCGATTTGCTGGTAGGCGTCGAAATACACCTTTTCCAGGTTGAACCAGGTTTCTGTCTGTGCTGCGCGGGTGGCCAGCAGGTCTGCCTGTCGGATGTGGGCATTGGAGTCTTCGTCGTCGGCCATGTAGAGCAGGCGCAAGCGCCAGTCGCCCAGGGTTTTGGGGTCGTTGTCGTATTCGATGATTTTCGTAACGATGGCCTGCGCTT
The DNA here is from genome assembly GCA_964646615.1 of uncultured Saprospiraceae bacterium. Lineage (GTDB taxonomy): Bacteria > Bacteroidota > Bacteroidia > Chitinophagales > Saprospiraceae > M3007. Next base: position 170,852 of record CAZYEV010000088.1, on the reverse strand, counting down.
CGGCAGGGGTGCGCGGGGTGATGCGCCCCACAGCGATGTCGAGGGCGCCTTTCAGGTCGCCGCCTTCGTTGTCACTCAGCAGGCCGAAGTAGTCGTCGGAGGGGTAAGAGAAGATGGGGCTGAAGGATTGAAAGGTTTCAAAGACTGGCACAAAATCCAGGTTGTCGTTGCTGTTGGTGATGTTGCGCGGGTCAAAGGAGGCGTCTCCGACCAGGAGCAGGTAGCGGAACCTATTGGGCGAGCGCTGGTAGAGCATGCGCGCGAAGTCGCGGATGGCGGTGGGGTCTTTGGCGCCGGAGGAGAATTCGTTGTACAGCTGGTCAATGCGCACGGTGGCCACATCCAGCCCGCTGTATGCACGGCGGTGTTGGGCCAATTGGTTGACGGCTGCCTCGAAGTCGGGGTGATAGACGATGGCCATGTCCAGATTGGTCAGGCCGTGGATGTTCTGGTTTTCGATGCGTCCGATGGCCCGTTCGGGTCGGGGCAGCGAGGTGTTGTCGTAGAAGGCGATGTAGTTGCGCAGGATGCCTTGAGTTTCTGCGCCGAATTCGGCGACGCCGCCTGCCAGGGTGTATTGCTGGCGGCGTGGCACCTGGCGGTCGGTGATGTCCCAGACCTGCAGGCCGGCATTGACGCCGCTCAGGCGGAAGCGGGCTGTCGGCTGGTTGCGCGTCTGCAGGTCGCGAAATTCCATCACCTGGCCGGTCATGACTAAGCGGCGGCGCGCCTGAATTTCGATATAATCTAACCAGCCTTCGCTGGGTACTGGCGCGGGCAGGTAATTCACCCGCACCGTGAGATTGTCGCCCGGCACCTGGAAGGAGCCGGCTATCAGGGCATCGCTGGCGTAGTTCGCCTCATTGTCGCTCACGAGCACGCCACTGATAGTGCCCGTGAACGTGGAGGTACCTGCCGAGACCTGTACTGTTGTGTTGCTCTGGCTGCGCCCGGCAAAGACACAGGCCAGACGCGCCAGCGAGCCGGCAACAGCATTTGGAAAGGTAAAGGTGTACGAGCGTTCGCGCGTTTGGAAGAAGTAGTCGCCGAACCAGCGCTTGCCCGAGCCTTGCGCCCAGGCGGCCTGGTGCAGCAGGTTGACGCGATCGTCTTCTATGCGCTGCACGTCGTCGAATTCTTCTGTTACAAACGTGGCCGCCGCGCTGGCCTGCTCCGAAATGCGCAGGCCGGGCGCATCGCCGACGACGATAAAGTAGTAGGCGAAGTTGTCGTACAGGTGGGGCGTGATGGTCAGGTGAGGCAGGTTACCGGCAGGCCGGTGCGACCACGGCTGCGGCCCTACGGCATAGAAGAGGATGTAGTCGCTGTTGTCAAACTTGCCGTCGGCTTCACCGGCCACGAAGATGGCATTTTCGATGAGGTCGTCGGGGCGTTCGGCACCGGCCAGTTCGGGCATCATGGCACCGCCGTTGCCGTAGAGGCGAATGCGGCGCGGGTCTATGCTTTCTAAGTTGGAGATGCCCAGCGTGTTGCGCAGGAAGTTGAAATCTAAGCGATAGATGCCGCTTCGGCTGACGCCAAATTTGTAAACGGTTCCGTTGCTGAGCACCGAGTTGAACGTGTTCGGCCCGCTGCGCGGGAGGGCTGGCGTCGGCTCCGGCGCTGAAATGCGCACTGTCAGCACAAAGGAAACCGCGCGCTCGAAGCCGCTGCCTGCGCGGCGAAGGGGCACAAACTGCACCCAGCCGTAGTGCTGCTCGCGTTCCTGTACGGTTTCGGCCACAGGCTGAAGCTCGTCGGTCAGGCGCGCCAGGTCGGGATGCGCCTTCAGCGAAATGGGTTCGTAGCGCACCGCGCTGATCTCCACCGTCAGGCGCGAACGGCCATCGAGCGGAATGCGTTCGGCGAAAAAAGGCAGCGTCGGAGCGGCGTCGGTATGGTATGCTCCCTCAAACGACCATTGTTCCCAGATACTGCCGTCTGGGCGCTCGATGCGACGCGGCTCTGGCTCCCACATTAGCGCGCGTTCGATACGCACGACATTCTGGCTCCACAATGCCAGCGAACAAAACCAGAGTAGAACAGCCAGCCGAAACTTCATCTTCATAAACAGCTATTTTTTGTAAAAAAACCGAAAAAGCGCTCTCGCGCAACTCCGCCCTCGTTGGCGCATCTGGGCCCAGAAGGCGTTGCCTTTACCGGCAAAATTCCCTCGCTATCTTCTAACGACCAATGCCAGATGGGCGTCCACTGCGCTGTTGCTCATAGCCGACAAAAAAACGAGACGTCGCTTTCAGATTTGCAAAACGCACCGCCGAAGTTGCGGGTTTGCAAATACCCACTTTTGCAGTGCGAAAAAACGGAACAAAGCACGCGCTGCGAACGCCCTTTCGCCTGCCATGCCGCCCGAACATCTGCCTGTTGCATTGCTGTTGTTGGCTACGGCCGTACAGTTGCTCCTGTGGGGAGGAGTTTATGCCCGCTTAGCCTTTCATCGGCCACCGCCCGCGGCCTCGCTCGACGACGGCGCCCTACCGGCCCTGTCGGTGCTGATCTGCGCGCGCAACGAGGCCGAAAACCTGCAGCGCCACCTGCCCACCGTCCTGAAACAAGATTACCCGCATTTTGAGGTGGTGGTGGCCGACGACGACTCTTCCGACGCCACGCCGCAGGTGCTGAAGGCGCTACAAGCCCGATACTCGCATTTGCGCACTATACGCCTGGGGCCCAAGACTTCACCGGGCAAAAAGGCCGCCCTGAGCGCCGCCATTGCCGAGACCCAGTACGAATGGCTGGTTTTCACCGACGCCGATTGCCGGCCCGCCTCGCTGCAATGGTTGCGCCACATGGCCCGGTGCATGCTGCCCGGCCATGGCCCTGCGCCGGAGATCGTGTTGGGCTATGGCCCTCTCACACCTGCGCCAGGGCTGCTCAACCGCTGGGCGCGCTTCGAGACGGTCTATACCGCTCTTCAGTACGGAGGTTTTGCGCTGGCAGGGCTGCCGTACATGGGCGTGGGGCGCAATCTGGCCTGGCAGAAGCCGCTTTTTGCCCAGGCGGGCGGTTTTTCGGCGCATGCCGACCTGGCTTCGGGCGACGACGACCTGCTGGTCAACGCTGTTGCCACGCGCCGCAACACGGTGCTTTGTTTTGCCTCCGAAGCATTCGCGTACTCGCCCGCTCCGCCTGACTGGGCCGCCTGGATGCGCCAGAAGCGCCGACACTTGAGCACGGGCGTCCGGTACCGCACGCTGCACCAGATGCTCCTGTCTGCCGCTGCCGGCTCGCACGTGCTGCATTACGCCCTGCTTGGGGTTGCCGCTCTGCAGGGCGCTTTTCTGCTCGCGCTCACCTGCTGGGCCGTTCGGATGGCAGTGGCCGCCGCAGTGTTTGCTCGTATGGCGCGGCATTTGAAAGCGGGCGATTTGCGGCGCTGGTTTCCCTTGCTGGATACCGGCATGGCACTGTACTGGGGGATATTTACGCCATTCGCCCTCCTTTCCGGCCATCGGCAACGAGGCTGGCGCTAAACCCTCATGTTTTTCCCTTTACCGGCATCAGCATGGGCCAGAACTGCGGGATTTTACGCAGTGGCTTGAGCCACAAGGTGAGATGGCCGGGAGCAAGGTGGTTCATCTGCCAGGCGAGGCGGTCTTCGCGGTTGGCGCGCCAGCGCTGACGGAGCGAGGCGTTGCTCATGCCGCCCGTGCGCATGCGGACGAGCACGCGAGGCAGATAGCCCGCCGAGAGACGGTGTTTGTATAAAAAACGGAGCATTAGCTCGTAGTCGGCCGAAAGGCGCAATCGAGTGTCGTAGCCGCCCAGTGCTTCGTAGTGTTTTTTGTACGTAAAAAAGGTCGGATGTGGCGGCATCCAGCCGGAGCGGAAGCGCTCGGGCCGAAATGGGCCGGAATGCCAGTGGCGCACAATGCGATCGGGGCGGTCGCGGCGCACGTACTGGAGGTCGGCGTAGCAGGCATCAGCGCCGGTTTGCAGCAGGGTATCTACCATCCACTGTACGGCATCCGGCGAGGCGTAGGTATCGTCAGCATTGAGCAAGCCTATGATATCGCCCTGGGCCAGTGCAATGCCTTTGTTCATAGCATCGTAGGCGCCCTGGTCGGGCTCACTCACGACTCGCGCCACATGTCGGAAGGTGCGGGCGATGTCGGCGGTGCCGTCGGTAGAGGCGCCGTCCACCACGATGTGCTCCACGTGTGGGTAGGTCTGCTGTCGGACGCTTTCCAACGTATCGCGGATGGTTTCGGCGCTATTATAGGCGACGGTAATGATGGAAACGGCGAGCACAGGTATTTTTTGGGGCCAAAGGTAAAGGCCCCTCGACGCAGGGCTGGGGCTTTCCCTACCTTTGCTGCCGATTATGGAGAAAATTGTCATCCTCGATTTTGGCTCTCAATACACCCAGCTCATTGCACGGCGTATCCGCGAATTGTCGGTGTACTGCGAGATTGTGCCTTACCACCAGATGCCGGAGCTGACGCCCGACGTTCGCGGCATTGTGCTCTCGGGTAGCCCTTTTTCGGTCAAGCAGCCCGACGCACCGCGCATTCCGCTGGAACGGCTCGTGGGCCAGCGCCCCATTCTGGGCATTTGCTACGGGGCCCAGCTCATCGCCGACCATTACGGTGGCACGGTAGCGCGCTCCGAAACCCGCGAGTACGGCAAGGCGACGCTGGTACTCCACGACCCCTCCGACCCGCTTTTGGCCGGCATTTCGCCTCACTCTCAGGTGTGGATGAGCCATGCCGACACCATCTTTCGCCTGCCGTCCGGCTTCCGGGCCTTGGCCGGCACGGAGAGCATTGTCGTGGCTGCCTATCGCGCCGAGGAAGGCTTCAGCCCCACACCGGTGTACGGCATTCAGTTCCACCCTGAAGTGTACCACACCGTAGAAGGCACGGTTTTTCTCAAAAACTTCGTCCTCGACATCTGCGGCTGCCGCGCCGATTGGACGCCGGCGCATTACATTGAGGAGACGGTAAGTGGTTTGCGCCAGCAAATCGGACAGGACAAAGTCATCATGGCGCTTTCGGGCGGCGTGGACTCTACGGTAGCCGCCACACTGTTGCACCGCGCCATCGGCGACCGGCTGTTTTGCTTCTTTGTGGACAACGGCCTGCTGCGCAAAGGCGAGTTTGAGAGCGTCCTGCACACCTACCAGCAAATGGGCCTCAACGTGGAGGGCGTGGACGCCAAAGCGCGCTTTTACGAGGCCCTGCGCGGCGTAAGCGACCCGGAAGCCAAGCGCAAGATCATTGGTCGCCTGTTCATCGAAATTTTCGAGGAGGAAGCCCGCGCCCATGCCGACTGCCACTGGCTGGGGCAAGGCACCATCTATCCGGATGTCATCGAGTCGGTCAGTGTGCATGGGCCCTCGGTTACCATCAAAAGCCACCACAACGTAGGCGGTCTGCCGGAGAAATTCAACCTGAAAATCGTGGAGCCGCTGCGCATGCTGTTCAAAGACGAGGTGCGGCGCGTCGGACGCGAGCTGGGCATTCCACCAGACATTTTAAATCGCCACCCTTTCCCTGGGCCGGGGCTGGGTATCCGCATCCTGGGCGACATCACGCCCGAAAAGGTGCAACTGCTGCAAGAAGCCGATGCCATTTACATCGAAAAACTCAAGGAGTACGGCCTCTACAACCAGGTATGGCAGGCCGGCGCCATCCTGCTGCCTATCCAATCGGTAGGTGTTATGGGCGACGAGCGCACGTACGAACGCACCATTGCCCTTAGAGCCGTCAATAGCACCGACGGCATGACCGCCGAATGGAGCCGACTGCCCTACGACTTCTTAGCCGACGTGTCGAGCACCATCGTCAACCGCGTCAAGGGCATCAACCGCGTCGTCTATGACATCAGTACCAAACCGCCGGCCACGATTGAGTGGGAATGAAAAGCGAAAACGGAAAACGAACGGTCTGTTTTCCAGCGTTTGGGGGTGAGGCCGCGCATTTTTCGTTTCTGACTTTTAATTGCTCATCCATGCGATTGTTTTTTCCGCTGCTGCTGACGCTCTTTTGGCTGACCCACACGGGCTGCTATTCGCTCAAGGGCATTTCGATTGACCCAAAGGTGAAGACCTTTTTTGTGCAGAACATCGAAAACGCGGCGGCGAGTGCTCCGCCGACGCTGGCCGTGGACTTCACGGAGCGGCTGAAGGACAAAATCCGCACGGAGACGCCGCTGCGCTTAGTGAACGACGCGCCGGACGCCGAGTTTAGCGGTCGCATTACGGACTTTCGGGTGGTGCCTGTGGCGCCCAAACCTGGCGAGACCGTTTCGCTCAACCGGCTGGAAATCCGCCTGCAATTGCTGTACACCGTCAACGTCGAGGGCGCTGAAGGCGCCTGGCCTGCGGAGCGCACCTTCAGCCATTTTGCCGAATTTGGCGCCGACCAGGACCTGCTGAGCATCCAGGATGCCCTCATCCGCCAGATTTTTGACCAGTTGCTGGAAGACGTGTTCAACGCCGCCTTCAACAACTGGTGAGGCCAAACCGCCGCATTGTCATGACGCACGAACGTTTTCAACAATTCTTACAAAGCCCGGAGCTGCTGTCGGCCATTCCCTACGAGGAGCTGAAGACACTGGCGCTGACGTATCCGTATGCGGCCAACCTGCAGGTGCTGTTGCTGCTCAAGTCGGCCCAGGAGCAGCACCCCGACGAAGAACGCAACCGGGCAACAGCAGCCGCCTACAGCCTCGATCGCAAACTGCTCTTTTGCCTGCTGACCCAACGAGCTGTCGTTCCGCTGCCGGCTCTGGAAATGGAAGTGCTGGAACTGAAGCCCCTCAACGCCTTACCCAGCCGCGAAGAGCGCACCGAAGCACCAGCGGCGGAAAGAGAGATGCCGCTCGCCACCGGGCCACAACGGACAGACCTTAGCGAGGAAGTCTCCGAAGAAGAGCTATCGCCGTCCATGAATATCCCGGTAGAAGAAGCACCTGAGGTGGAAGTATCGCTCACGCAGTCGGTGGTTGGCGACGCAATCGCCGCGCCTGCACTCAGCGCTGAGCCGCAGCGCTTTGCCTCCTTTGCTGAATGGGCCAACCACTTCAACCCCGTGCTGCTGACCCGCACAGCACCTATCGTGCTGCCGACGCCCCCACCTGCGGCTGCAGCGCCGGCAGCTGCGGTAGAAGCGCCGGAGAAAACGCCCGGCATTGCCCAGCAGTTGGCCCAGAAAAGCGTCAGCGAGAACCCGGACATCGCCTCTGAAACACTGGCTCGCCTGTATGCCCAACAGGGTTACCGCGAAAAAGCCGTTGAAATGTATCGGCGCCTGATGGTGTTGCATCCCGAAAAAAGCGCGTTCTTTGCGGCCCAAATTGAGGCTTTGACTAAACACACGTAAAAAAATGTTAGCAACACTGACGGTATTGATTGCTCTGGTGAGCGTGCTGCTGATGGCGGCCATCCTCATCCAAAACCCTAAAGGCGGCGGCATTGACCCCACCTTAGGTGGTCAGGCGCAGCAGCTGTTTGGCGCCGCTCGCTCGACGGAATTTATCGAAAAGGCCACGTGGGTGCTCGCCGGTGCGCTGGCGGTACTGTGCATCGTGGCCGTGCTCGTCGTAGGTTCGGGCGGCTCGGGCGTAGAAACCATTCCGCTGCAGAGCGGCGGCTAAGGCCGTTGGCAGGGTAAAAAAAGCGCAAGCCCTTCCTGTTGCACATGCGGCGGGAAGGGCTTGTGCTTTTTCAGAGCACACTGCGAAATACCGGGCAAAAAATTAACACAAGTTTAATGCGAAACGACTGCGCATTACTTTTGCCTCGCATTCGTAATCAAAACCGTTATTCGTATGAAACAGACACTTACCCTACTGGCGCTACTCCTGCTGGGATGGACGGCTGTAGCGCAGACCCTCACCGTTACCGGCAAGGTAACTTCCAAGGACGACGGCGAGCCTCTCATTGGCGCTACCGTCATGGTGAAGAACGCCAACATTGCCGCTATCACGGACGTGGAAGGCAACTTCCGTCTGGTGAATGCCCCGGCAAACGGCGTGATCGTGGTCAGCTACACCGGCTACGACCGCAGGGAAATTCCGATTGACGGGCAGTCGGTAATTGACGTGGTTCTGTCGCAGACGAATGTGCTCAACGAGGTCGTAGTTACATCGTTTGGCATTGCACGCGACAAGAAGGTGCTGGGCTATGGTTCGCAGGCCCTTTCGGGCGAAAACCTCCTGCAATCGAATCAGACGAACTTAGTCAACGCCCTGCAGGGCAAGGTAGCCGGCGTGGTCATCAACAACTCGGCAGGCGCGCCCGGTGCAGGGGCCAGCATCAACATTCGGGGCATCAACTCGCTCAGCGGCGACAACGACAACCAGCCTATCATTGTCGTGGATGGTATCATCATTAGCAACAACACTGATGTGGTGAGTGTGCTGCCTTCGGCTGGCAGCAATGCCATCAACAGCAATGAGCAGTTCATGAACTCGAACCGCCTGGCTGACCTGAACTTAGACGATATTGAGAGTGTGAACATTTTGAAAGGCGCTGCCGCTACTGCTCTGTACGGCCAGCGAGCGGCCAATGGCGCGCTCATCATCACGACCAAAAAAGGTAAGGATGGGCGCACCAGCATCAACTACAACTTCTCTTATGGCATCGAAGACATTGACAAGGCGCCGCGCATTCAGCGCACTTACTATCAGGGCTTCAATGGTTTAGAGCGCCAGCCACCGGCCACGGTGTTCTGGCAATATGGCCCGCCAGCGCTGCCCGAAGACCGGTTCTACGACCACTTTCGGGAGTTCTACGTAACGGGCAAGAACATGAACCACTCGCTGTCGTTTTCGGGCGGCAACGCTAACTCGACGTTCCAGTCTTCGTTCTCTTACCTCAACAGCGACGGTATTGTCGTCAACTCCAACTTCAAACGCGCCACAGCGCGCTTAGCGGCCACGCACCGCATGAGCCGCCGCCTGTCGGTGGGTGCGCAGATTAACTACAACAACAACAGCCAGACCGCCCCGCCCTCCGGCGACAAATCGGTCTTCAGTTCGCTGTGGTTCTGGTCGCCTTCGTTCGACATCAACGACCACCGCAACCCCGACGGCACACAGAAGAACCCGTTTGCCGGCATCATTGACAACCCGCGCTACATGGCCGAAGAAAGCCCGCAGATTTCTAAGGTCAACCGCGTTTTTGGCGACATCAACCTCAACTATGAAATTCTGCCCTGGCTGAAGGCGCGCTACCAGATAACGGCGGACTATTACAACGATGAGCGCAATCGCGTCGTAGGCCCTGACCTCGACCTCGGCACTCAGGTGGGCGGCTTCATCGTGGAGCAGTCCATCAACTTCCGCGAACTGAACTCGAACTTCTTCCTCATGGGCGACCGGCCGCTGGCCCGCAACCTGAACCTGCACTTTACGTTGGGCAACGCCATCACGGATATTAGAAACGACTTTCTGGGCGTACGCGGCGAGCGCTTCATCGCTGCCGGCTTTTACAACATCCGAAACGCCACCAACTACTTCCCCCTGCGCGGTGGCTCGCTGCGCCGCTTAGTGGGTGTATTCGCAGAGACGCGCTTAGAGTACCACGACTACCTGTACCTGACGCTGACGGGCCGCAACGACTGGTCTTCGACACTGCCCGAACAGAACCGCTCTTTCTTCTATCCATCGGTCAGCCTGTCGTACATCCTGACCAATCACCTGCTGCGCGACAACGACGTGCTCAGCTATCTGAAGCTGCGCGGCTCGTGGGCCACTGTGGGTAAGGACGCACCGCCCTATCGCATCGGCAACTACTTCTCGCCTGTGCCAGGCTTCCCCTTCGGCACGGTGGGCGGCTTCACGCGCGACCCGAACGTGGGCAACTTCAATCTGCAACCTGAATTCACGACCGAAACGGAAGGCGGCATCGAAGCCAACCTGTTCAACAACTTCATGTCCATTGAGGCCAACTACTTCGTGCGCCAGAGCCGCAACCAGATTTTGAGCGTACCCATCAGCACGGCTACGGGCTACTCCAGCTACACCACCAACGCCGGTGTCATCACCAACCGCGGTGTGGAACTTTTGGTAGGCCTCAATCCCATCCGCGGGCCTTTCCGCTGGAGCATTGACTTCAACTGGACACGCATCCGCGGCAAGGTTACGGAGATGCCCGAAGACCTTAAGACCATCACTTACGTATCGGCCCTGGCGGGCCGGGCTGTGCTGCGCGTAGAAGAAGGCGGCAGCGTGGGCGACCTGTATGGCTTCGACTGGCGGCGCAACGAACAGGGCCAGCCGATTATCGGCACAAATGGCCTGCCTACGCTGGAGCAGGCGCAATACGTCAAGGTGGGCAATGCCCTGCCCGACTGGTTCGGCGGCATGAACAACACGTTTTCGTTCAAAGGCTTCACGCTCAATTTCTTGTTAGAAATGCGCCATGGCGGCGATGTGGTGGACTTGGGCGAAAACAACGCCATCCGCAACGGCACTATTTGGTTTACCGAAGAGCGCGATATGGTCGTGCGCTGGAAAGGCGTCAATGCCGATGGAACGCCCAATGAGCGAACGGCCATCCTTAACCAGGACACTTATCGGGCTTTCGGCATCAATGCCCACTACTCCTACGTCATTCAGGATGCATCCTGGTTCCGCGTGCGCAACGCCACCCTTTCGTACCGGCTGCCCAAATCGCTCCTCGGCAACCGCCTCAGCTCGGTGCAAATCGGCGTTACCGGCCGCAACCTGTTCCTCTCCACGCCCTTCCGAGGCTACGACCCTGAGGCGCTGGCCTTCGGCTCGGGTAGTAATCTCATCGGCTTCACCGGACGCAACACCCCCATCACGCGCAGCTTTACCTTCAACCTGTCGGTAGGCTTCTGAACCGCTTGCCTTTCATCAAAAAAACTCTTTTGCATCATGAAAAAAATCTCTGCATATAGCCTCCTGCTCGCCTTGCTGACGCTAAGCAGCTGCAAAAGCTTCCTGGGCGACGACACCAACATAGACCCCAACCGCACCAGCGATGCACCGCTGAATACACTGACGCCCACCATCATGTTCTATTCGGCAGAAGCCACCCAAAAGGCATCGGTGGTGGTCAATTCCTACGTACAGCACATTGGCAGCGTTACCGCCGGCGGCTTCGATGCGCAAAACCGAAACACCTTCGGCGCTACCTGGGACGACATCTATCTGAGTATCGTGCCTAATGCTAACGAAATCATTAAAAAAGCCAGTGCCACAGGCTCACCGCACTACGCCGGCATCGCCAAAGTGGTGTTGGCTTACAACCTCGGTCTGGGTACGTCGCTGTGGGAGAACATCCCTTTCCGCGAAGCCGACAACCAGCTGACGAACCTGCAACCCGCCTACGATGCGCAGGAAAGCATCTACAATGACATTCTGCGCCTGCTGGATGAGGCTATCGCCGACCTCAACAGCCCGACCACCGTCTTTAAGCCCGGTGCCGACGACCTGATTTACAAAGGTGATATCGCCAAATGGCGCAAGGCCGCCCACAGCCTAAAGGCCCGCTATCTGCTCCACTTAGCCAAAAAACGCGGCTCGGGTGTGTATGCCGACATCCTTTCTGCCCTTAGCCAGGGCATCAGCGCCAATAGCGAAGACTTCCAATTGGTGTACAACGACCGCAACCTGAGCCGCTGGTATCAGGTGGCGCTGGCCAACAACACAGGCAACTTCACCACCAACTTCAGCGCAACGTTCATCAACCTCATGAATGGAACGCGCCAGGGCATAGTGGACCCGCGCCTGCCGCTGCACGCTTTCAAAACGGTGGCCGCCGACACCGTTTATTTCGGCATGAACCCAGGCGCCGCTACAGGCGCCAACGTGCGCTACAACAACGGTACGGTCTTCTTCGGCTGGCAGTTCTCCCTGACGGCTCCTTTGCAAATGATCACCTACTCGGAATGCAAGTTCATTGAAGCCGAAGCGCGCATGCTGCAAAACGGCGGAACACCTACGCCAGAGGCTTACGCCGCCTATCAGGAGGGCATCCGCGCCAACATGACTAAAATCGGCGTTACAGCAGCCAACATCAACACCTTTCTCAATCACCCTAACATCGGGGTAGGTGCCGCTAACCTCACGCTGAGCCACGTCATCACTGAAAAATACAAAGCGCTCTTCCTCAACCCGGAGGCCTGGAACGACCTGCGCCGCTACGACTACCGCAGCGACATCCTGCCGGGGCTGGCCCTGCCCGCCAACCACAACCCCGACCTCAACGGGCAGTGGATTCAGCGCGGCCATTACCCCGACTCGGAGGCCGCCCGCAATGCCGACAATGTCGCCCGCAATACCAAAGACCTCACCGCCAAAATGTGGATTTTCCAATAACCCATTCACCCACTCAAAAAGATTGCACAGCATGAAACACCATAACTTTCTGATGCTCATCGCCCTCGTATTCCTCTCCCTGAGCGCCTGCTACAAGGAGAAAAACCCGAACGAGGACAACTTTGAAATCATCGGCAGCGTGCCGCAGGTGTCGGAACTGACGCCCTCTACCACCACGCCTACCGCTGGCTCGACCATTGAGCTGACCGTGAAACTCAGCTACGTCAATACCACCGTAAAAGAGCTGAGATTCTACCAGCGCATCGGCACCTCAGGCGCCTACTCTTTCCTCAAGACGGAGCCGTTCACGCCCAACTTCGTACCCGCCGAGCGCGTGCATGTGGTGAAGTACCCGTACAATGTGCCGAACGAGCCGAACAAGGCCTTTAGCCTTCAGGTAGAGGCTGTTACCACCAACGACTTAGTGTCCGTCCGGCGCACGATGACGCCCACGAACGTTACCATACGTCCGTAAAGGGTGGCTTGTTAAAAATTGCGGGGCGGTCAGGAGGTTATCCTGATCGCCCCGCTCTTTTTTCCGTGAAGAGTATTGAGAAGAGGTGGTGTCGAGAACGTCAAAAAAGGCAATGAGCAGAAAAAAATCAAGAAGTCAAAGACATGTGCCCTCACGGCATGTAAGCATCATCGTAACGGTGCAAGCCCAGGTTTTCAATAAGCGCAATCAGTTTTTGCGCATACATCGGGTCGGTGGCATAGCCCGCTTTTTGCAGCCCGTGTGCCCAGGCGCGGTAGTCGGTCGGGTCAAGTTTAAACAGGGCGGCATAGCGCTTGCTGTCTTTGAGGAACTGACTGTGTGCGCGGTAGCTGCTCCAGACATTGTCGTAGCGGATGAAGAAGTCCTTGTGCGAGTCATCGGTGAAGTTGGCGCAATGGCCGCGTTTACAGGTTTTGGAAAAGCATTTGATGCCGAAATGGTTGTTGGTTTTGCGGGCCAGTGGGCTGTCGCCGGCGTTGCTTTCCAACAGGCCTTGCGCCAGCGTGATGCTGGCCGGGATGCCGAAGCGCTGCATTTCGGCTTCGGCCACGGGGGCGAAGCGCTCGACGTAGGCGCGGCACATTTCGAGCGAGCGTTTCACCTCGTCGGGCGAGCAGCCGTTGCGGCGTGCGAAGTCTGGGTCAACGACAAAGCGCATATGTCCTTTGGCATGATCAGGCAGCGTTACGGAAGTGCGTCGCGTTTCGGGGCGAGGTGCTGCCGTAAGCACAGGCGTTGCGGCAGGCCCCGTCTCCGAGAGCACTGCGGCAGCGGCCATCGCTGCTGTGGGTGCTGGTCGGGCGGTAGGTTCTACGGAACCATAGTTGAGGTTGATGGAAATACGGTCAGTCCAGATTAAGTAGAGCAAGGCGAGCAGAACCAGGCATTTCCAGAAAAGTGCGCCGTTTTGGTCGGTATTCGCATTGGAGGAGTGCGCCATTCGCCCGGCGCCGGCGTTCGTGGAGGACGTGTGTTTCATTGCTCAATCTTTTTTTGTTTTAGAAAGAGCCACAAAGAAACAAATTGTTTTAAATCTGACCAAGCCCTCCCGTCCACTTTTTTTATCGGCCTGCACATTTAGCAACGCCGCTCTATTTTTGCCGCAAGCGCTGCCCCCCTGAACAGGCCAATGCCTTGTGTGGGCGAGGGCGGCAGCTGGCTCATTTTCAGTAGGAACCCATCTTCTCACACACTTTTTCCACGCCTGGTTATCATGGATATTGTTGCCGACTGCGGCTCTACGAAATGCGACTGGCTTATCGTGAAGGGAGGCCGCGACCGAGATATTGTGAACACGCAAGGGTTCAGCCCATTCTTTCATACAACAGCGGAGATTGAGGAAATTTTGCGCACACAGTTGCTGCCCAAATTGCCCGGCGAAGTGGTCATCAACCACCTGTGGTTTTACGGCACGGGCATACACGATGCCGACCGCGCCGCCATTGTGCACGCGGCGCTTCAGGCGGTTTTTCCGAAGGCCGCTATCGAGGTGGAGCACGATTTGCTGGGCGCTGCCCGGGCGGTATGTCAGCGGAGCGCTGGCATTGCGTGTATTTTGGGCACAGGCTCCAACAGTTGCTACTACGATGGGCGCCAGATAGTGGACAACGTACCGTCGTTGGGCTGGCTGTTGGGCGACGAAGGTAGCGGCACGCACTTGGGTAAAGCGCTGCTGCGCGCCTGGTTTTATCGGGAGCTGCCGGCCGACCTCCAAAGTGCCTTTGAAGCGGATCACCCGGAAGGCCCCACGGCCATCAAGAACCGCGTCTATGAGAAAGGCGGAAATGCCTACATCGCCACCTTCACCAAATTCCTGGGGGCGCACCTGCAACACCCCTTCGTGCGCCGCCTGGTAGCTGATTGCCTCGGTGAGTTTCTCGACCGCCATGCGCGCAAATACAGCGGCCACCAGCACGTGCCGGTCCATTTCGTGGGCGCCGTGGCGCATCATTTCAGCGACATTCTTTTGGAATGCCTGCGCGAGCGCAAAATGCAGCCGGGCGTTATCATGCGCAACCCCATTCACGCTTTAGGCGAATACCACCTGCCCTTTACCGAATAAAGCCGCCACACCAGAGCCGACCTTTTTTCCCATGAAAGACATCAAGCGAGTTGCGGTATTTACTTCTGGCGGCGATGCCCCGGGCATGAATGCCGCCATCCGAGCCGTCGTGCGCAATGCCTTGCACAACGACCTGCACATCTTTGGCATTCAGCGCGGCTATCAGGGCATGATTGACGGCCAGATACGGCGCTTAGAGACCTCCGACGTCAGCAACATCATCCACCGCGGTGGCACAGTGCTCAAGACGGCCCGCTGCCCGGAATTCCTGACGCCTGAAGGCCGAAAAAAGGCCTACGAAAACCTGCTGTACAACGACATTGACGCCTTGGTGGCCATCGGCGGCAACGGTACCCTCAGCGGCGCGCTCCAATTCGCCCGCGAGTACCCGGATATGGCCATCGTCGGCCTGCCCGGCACCATTGACAACGACCTGTACGGCACCGATTTCTCCATCGGCTTCGACACAGCCGTCAATACGGCCATGCAGGCGGTGGACCGCATCCGCGACACGGCAGACTCGCACAACCGCCTGTTCTTCGTCGAGGTCATGGGCCGCCATTCGGGCTACATCGCCCTGCACACGGGCATCGCTGGCGGGGCGGGCGGAGTCATCATTCCGGAGGAAGACATGGATTTGGAAGAGCTGGTCAAGCTGCTCAAACGCGGCACAGCGCGTAAGAAGCTGTTCAGCATCGTCATTGTGGCCGAAGAAAGCCGAATGGGCAATGTGTTTGCTCTGGCCGAGCAGGTGTCGCAGCGCGTAGAAGAGTATGACGACGTGCGCGTAACGGTCATTGGCCATTTGCAGCGCGGCGGTTCGCCCACAGCCTTCGACCGCGTGCTGGCCAGTGTGTTGGGTTTTCACGCCGTCGAGGCCCTGCTGGCCGGGCAAACGAACGTCATGGTCGGCATTCGGAACAATCAGGTACACTACACGCCTTTGGAAGAAGCCATATCAAAGCCCAAAAAGCCGGGAAAAGATCTGCTCCGCATGGCACATATTTTGGCCCAATAACCCTGTGAACAACTCTCTGCACGTATGCCGCTTATCAAAAGCATCTCCGGTTTTCGAGGCACCATTGGCGGTCGCGCTGGCGACAACCTGACACCCGAAGACATCGTGGCCTGCACGGCTGCCTTCGGCCAATGGGTACTGAATACCACAGGCACCCCCAGAATCGTCGTCGGGACGGATGGCCGTCTTTCCCGTGAAATTGTGAGCGGCTTAGTTATCAACACTTTACGCGCGCTGGGCATTCACGTTGTCAATGCCGGTCTGAGCACCACGCCCACTGTCGAAATGGCTGTAGTGTGGGAGAACGCCGGCGGTGGCATCATTCTCACGGCCAGCCATAACCCGGCCGAATGGAACGCCCTCAAACTGCTCAATGCCCGCGGCGAATTCATCAGCGCCGCCGACGGCCAGGAGGTGCTGCGCCTGTTGGAACAAGGAGCCTTTGAGTACGCGCCCGTGCACCGCCTCGGACGCTGCGAAGACCGCACGGACTTCATCGAGCGGCACATCGAGAGCATCCTGGCACTGCCCGCCGTGGATGCTGCAGCCGTGCGTGCGCGGCAATACCGCATCGTAGTGGATCCGGTCAACTCCACTGGCGCCTTAGCCGTACCGCCCCTGCTGGAGGCGTTGGGCTGCAGCTGCCAGCTGATTAATGGCGACATCACCGGCCAGTTCGCCCACAATCCCGAGCCGCTGCCCGAACACCTGACCCAACTGCGAGAGGCCGTCGTGCGCGAGCGAGCACATCTGGGCATCGCCGTAGACCCCGACGCCGACCGCCTGGTGCTCATCGGCGAAGACGGACAGCCCTTCGGCGAAGAATACACGCTCGTGGCGGTGGCCGACTACATTCTGGGTCTTCACGGCCCGGGCGGCGCCACGGTATCCAACCTGTCCTCTTCGCGCGCCCTGCGCGACGTGGCCGCCCGCCACGGAGCGCAGTACTTCGCCGCCGCTGTGGGCGAGGTGAATGTGGTGGAAAAAATGAAAGCCGTGGGCGCCATCGTCGGCGGCGAGGGTAACGGCGGCGTCATCTACCCGGCCCTCCATTACGGCCGCGACGCACTCGTGGGCATCGCGCTGTTTCTGACGCATTTGGCCAAAAGCCATAAAAGCGTCTCCGAACTGCGCCGCAATTACCCCGATTATTTCATGGTAAAAGCCCGCATTGAGCGCAACACCCACCTGCCGCTGGAGCGCATTTTTGATTTCTTGCACAAAAAATATAAAGGCCTGCCGCTCAATGTCGAAGACGGCCTGAAGATAGACTTCCCCGAAGGCTGGGTGCACCTGCGCCCCTCTAATACGGAACCCATCGTGCGCCTGTATGCCGAAGCCAGCAGCCCCGAACAGGCGCACCATCTGGCAGAAGCCATCCGGCAAGATATCGCGCTTTGCCAGGAGGGCGCAAATGAGGTTTAACACGAAGGCCCGAAGGCTTCGTCCAGAGGCGACACCTCCTGGCGGAGAGGTCGCCTCACGTGAGGTGTCGTCTTCGAGGCACGAGAAGGCGACACCTCTGAACAGATCCGATGATTTTTTGAGTGGTAAGAGGCGACACCTCCTGACGGAGATGTCACCTCTGTTATCTCTGAAAGAGAGCCTCTTTTGAGTGCCCCCATGCAAAACCGCCATCGTTACCTGAAAGGCCGGGCTTTGCCGGTTGTGAAAATAGTGCCGTTAGCCAGTATTGGCCAATGACAATCTGAAAATCGTCCTAAATTTGTTCGCCCATTTGAGGGCGACATTTCAACCGGGAAGCAAACAGTATGTCAAAAAACATCGGATATCTCTCCGGGCGCAAAGGTCTGGAAGAGAACCTGTTCGAGCGGCTGGGTCAGTTGGCGGACGCGCACGATGGCACCGTGCCGCCGGAGGCCATGAAGCAGCTGGCCGAAGAGTACCTCATCGGCGACGCCAACGTGTATGGCAGTGTAACGTTCTACGACTTCATGCGGCCCCAAAACCGGGGCAAGAAAGTCTATGTCTGCAACGGCAGTGCCTGTCTGACGGCGGGCACGCAGCCGGCCCTGACCGAACGCCTTGGGCAGCATTTTGCCGCAGAGGAAATCGGCACTATGTGCTGCTTAGGCCGCTGCTACGAGAACAATGCCTTCCATTACGCCGGCAACAACTACTCGGGTGCTGCAGCGGATGACATTGCCGCCATCCGCAACGACCGGCAGCCGCGTCCTGACCATTACGCCGTGCGTGCGAAAGGTACGCCCGTGCTGACGGCGGAGTTTCCGGGCGTACAGGAGTATTATCGAATTTTGGAGGAAAGTCTGCGGCACTCACCCGATGAGTTGCTGGCGGAAATCAAGGCCTCTGGCCTGCGCGGTCGCGGTGGGGCGGGTTTCCCGACGGCCTTCAAATGGGAGTCCTGCAAGAACACGCCCGGCGACCAGAAATTTATCGTCTGCAACGCTGACGAGGGCGACCCGGGCGCCTATTCTGACCGCTACATCATGGAAGAGCGGCCGCACAGCCTGCTGCTGGGCATGCTCATTGCCGGCTACATCATTGGCGCTCAGCGCGGTGTGCTTTACATCCGGGGCGAGTATCCGGAGTCCATTCGGGCCATGCGAGCGGCTGTTGAGGACATTCGCCGGGCCGGCTATTTGGGCCAGAACATCTGCGACTCCGGCTTTTCGTTTGAGTTTAAAATCATTGAAGCCCAGGGTGCCTACATCTGTGGCGAAGAGACGGCGCTGCTCTCTTCCATCGAAGGCCAGCGGCCTGAAGTGCGCGTGCGACCGCCCTACCCTACCCAGCAAGGGCTGTTCAATCGGCCCACGGTGGTTAACAACGTGGAGACCCTGGCCGCCGTGCCGTTCATCGTCCAGCACGGCGGTGCTGCCTACGCAGCCATCGGGCGTGGGCGCTCGACGGGCACGAAGCTGGTGTGCTTAGACGGCCACTTCCAACAGCCCGGCCTATGCGAGGTGGACATGGGCACGCCGCTTTCTACAGTGGTCTATGAAATGGGCGGCGGTTTCCGCCGGCCTGTGAAGGCCATGCACATCGGCGGCCCGTTGGGCGGTTTGGTGCCTGTGCACAAAGTGCCCGACCTGACGGTGGACTTTGAGTCCTTTGCCCAAAACGGCTTCCTGCTGGGCCACGCCTCGGTGGTGTGCATCCCGGAGGATTTCCCCATGATTGAATACCTGGAACACCTCTTTGAATTCACCGCCCACGAAAGCTGCGGCAAGTGCTTCCCCTGCCGGCTGGGTTCTACGCGCGGCAAGGAATTGCTCCACAAGGCGCGCACGCAGCAGTACCGCATTGACCGCGCCCTCTTCGACGATTTGGTGGAAACGCTCGAACTCGGCTCCTTGTGCGCCCTGGGCGGCGGGCTGCCCTTGCCGGTCAAGAACGCCCTGATGTACTTTGAAGACGAACTCCGACCGTATTTTGCCTGAGAAAAATCAGGAGAAAACCCGAACATTGCCCTCACCTTCACACTGCTACAAACGTACTGCTCAAACTATGGGTGCTGGAAAATTTGCCTACATCAACCATAAGCCCTGCGAAATGCGCGACGGCGAAACCGTGCTGTCGTTCCTGCGCCGCCATCTGGGGAAAAACAGCGTGCCCACCCTGTGCGACGCGCCCAATCTGGAGCCTTACGGCGCCTGTCGCGTCTGTTCCGTCGAGGTGGCCCTCACTGCCGACGGGCCGCGCCGCGTGATGGCCTCGTGCCATACGCCCATGCAGGAGAACTTCCACGTCTTCACCGACAGCCCGCGCATCCAGAAGCTGCGGCGCAACATCATCGAGCTGGTACTGACCGACCACCCCTTGGACTGCCTGACCTGCGAGGTCAACGGCAACTGCGAACTGCAGGACGTGGCCGCCCACGTGGGCATCCGAAAAGTGCGCTATCCTGAAGGAAAAACGCACCTGGACCGCCCCAAGGACCTCAGCCACCCGTACATGACGTCCGACCTGTCGAAGTGCATCAACTGTTCGCGTTGTGTGCGCGCCTGCGACGAGGTGCAGGGCCAGTTCGTGCTCACGATGGCCGGGCGTGGCTTCGATAGCCACATCATCAAAGGGCTGAACGTCAGCTTTTTCGAGTCCGACTGCGTCAGCTGTGGCGCCTGCGCTCAGGCTTGCCCCACGTCGGCCATTTCCGATGTCTTCGAGTCTAAGTCGGTCATTGCCGACAAGAAAGTGCGCACCGTGTGCACCTACTGCGGCGTGGGCTGCAACTTAGACGTGGCCGTGGTCAATGGCCAGGTCAAATCCATTCAGGCGCCCTACGATGCTGAAGTGAACCAGGGGCACACATGCCTGAAGGGCCGCTTTGCTTTTTCGTTCTACAACCATCCCGACCGCCTGCGCACGCCGCTCATCCGCCGCAATGGCGAACTCGTGCCCGCTACGTGGGACGAGGCCTACGATTTCATTGCTGAAAAGTTGCAGGCCATCCGCGCCCAATACGGCCCCGATGCCATTGCCGGCATCTCCTCGGCCCGCTGCACCAACGAGGAGAACTATCTGATGCAGAAGTTCATTCGCGCCGTCATTGGCACCAACAATATTGACAGCTGCGCGCGCGTGTGCCATTCGCCCACCGCGTTGGGCATGCAACGCACCTTCGGCACCGGCGCCGCCACGAACTCTATTGAGGATTTGAAATACACGAAGTGCATCCTCATCATCGGCGCTAACCCTACAGACGCGCATCCGGTAACGGGCGCCAAAATCAAACAGGCGGCCATGCGAGGCATTCCAACCATCGTCGTGGACCCACGCCGCACCGAGATTGCCCGCTACGCCACGCATCACCTGCAGCTGCGCCCGGGCTCCAACGTGCCGCTATTGCAAATGATGCTTTATTACATCATTTCCGAAGGGCTGGAAGACCGCGAGTTTATCGCTCAGCGCACGGAGGGTTACGAGGGCTTCCGTCAGCAAATTCTGGGCCTGGACCTCGACCGGCTGGAGGCCGCCTGCGGTGTCCCGCGCGAGCAGGTGCGCGCCGCCGCACTCACGTATGCCAAAGCCGAAGCCGCCATGTCGTTCCACGGGCTGGGCGTTACCGAACATTCGCAAGGCACCCTGACGGTGATGCTCATCGCCGATCTGGCTATGGTAACGGGCAATATTGGCCGCCGCGGCGTTGGCGTCAACCCCTTGCGCGGCCAGAACAATGTGCAGGGCGCTGCCGATATGGGTTGCCAGCCTCACCAGGGCGCGGGCTACTTAGATGTTACCAACCCTGAAGTGCACGCCCGCTACGAGCAGTTCTACGGCGCCAAATTGCCGATGCACATCGGTTACAAGATCCCGCAGATGTACGAAGCCGCCCTCGAAGGCAAGCTCAAAGCCCTGTGGGTCATGGGCGAAGACCTGGTGCAGACCGACCCGAACACGCACAAGGTTATCGCCGCTTTGGAGAAACTCGACTTGCTGGTAGTGCAGGAAATCTTTTTCAGCGAGACGTGCAAGTACGCCACCGTGGTGTTGCCCGGCGCGTCGTTCTTAGAAAAGAGCGGTACGTTCACCAACGGCGAGCGCCGCATCCAGCGCGTCAATCAGGTGGTGCCGCCCTTGCCCGGCACCAAGAGCGACGGTCAGATAGTGGTGGACATCATGAACCGCATGGGCTATCCGCAGCCCGACTACGACCCGAAGACGCTGCTCGAAGAAATCTCGCAAATCGTGCCCTTCTTCGCCGGCGTCCGCTGGGACGAACTCGGCGCTAACGGCAAGCAGTGGCCCGTTCGGCCCGACGGCGCCGACACCGAAGTGCTGCACGTGGATACCTTCAAGCGTGGGCTGGGCGCCTTCCAATTCTCCGACTTCCAGGAAACACGCGAACTGGAGCGGTATGCCAAAGAATATCCCTACATCCTGACCACCAACCGCGAACTGGAGCACTACAACTGCGGCACCATGACGCGCCGCACACGCAACGCTGAAATCCTGCGCGAAGACGTGCTGCTCATACACCCCGACGATGCCGCACGCCATCAAATTGCCGACGGCGATTGGGTATGCGTTGAATCGCCCCGCGGCAAGGTGGACATCAAGGCCCGCCTGACCGACGAGGTGCGCCCAGGCGTGCTGAGCACCACGTTTCACTTCCCCGACCTGATGCTCAATCTGGTAACCTCCGACGAACGCGACACGGACGCGCTCTGCCCCGAGTACAAGGTAGTGGCCGTGCGTATTCGCAAGTCCAAAGGTGCGCGCCGGGCCATGCTGGAAGCATCCGAACAGCACGCTTAGAACACTGACACCACTTCGACGTTTTACGAAGCCGCCCTGCAAGGCGGGGTACATGTTTTGACTTCGCAGCTATAACCCATCCTCATGTTTGAACACATTCTCTGGTCGGTCGAAAACGGCGTTGCCCGTATCACCCTCAACCGGCCGTCGGTTTTCAATTCTATGCACCATGCTATGCGACAGGAAGTGCTCACAGCGCTCGACCTGTGCCGCAATGAAGACGGCATCCGCGCCGTCTATCTGACGGGGGCCGGTCGGGCTTTCTGCGCCGGGCAGGATTTGCAGGAAGTCGTTGACCCCAACGGGCCAGCGCTGCACGACATTCTGGCTTCGGGCTACAACCCCATGGTGCGCGCCATTCGCAACTTAGAAAAACCCGTCGTTTGTGCCGTCAACGGCGTAGCTGCCGGCGCCGGGGCCAACATTGCTTTCGCCTGCGACATCACCGTGGCAACAGCCTCTGCTTCATTCACCCAGGCCTTCTCCAAAATCGGCCTCATCCCCGACAGTGGCGGCACCTGGACGCTGCCCCGACTCGTCGGCCTGCAACGCGCTACCGCCCTCATGATGCTCTCCGATAAAATCAGCGCCGAAGAAGCCGCCGCAATGGGCCTCATCTGGAAGGTTTTCCCCGATGATGCCTTCGCCGCCGAAAGCCTGCGCATCGCCGAAACACTGGCCCAAATGCCCACACGCGCCTTAGGCATGACCAAACGCGCACTCAATCGCGCCTTCAGCAACGACTTCAATGCGCAACTCGCCTTAGAGGACGACCTGCAAACTCAGGCCGGCCAAACCCACGACTATCAGGAAGGCGTAGCCGCGTTTCTGGAAAAACGAAAGCCCGTATTTCGAGGAGAGTAACCGGCTGACAATAGCACCCAGAGGGGGCCCTGCTATTTTGTTGCTCAAAGGCAACGCCTGGCCCGAGTGACGCCGTCGTCGCAAATTTGCCCGTCTGAAGCACAAAAAACAGAAGTTTGCCAACCAAGACCCTTCCGCGCGGTTATACGGGTTGTGCTATGCATTGCCTGTCAGCCAATCCATCCAACAGACTTACACCTATGCGCAACACCTTACTCATGGCCGGCGTCCTGGCAGTGGCTGCCCTGACGCTGTGGAGCTGCATTACCACCAATACGGCTTACACCCGCGTAGCGCCGGGTATCTGGCGCGGCGTACTGGAATTGGAGAAGTTTAGTGTGCCTGTGCGAGACAAGGACACCATTTTCACCCTTACCGAGCAGTTTCGCGAGGGTGAAATTCCTTTTCTGTTCGAGGTCAAGTACATAAACGACGAGCAGTTTTACATAGAAATCCACAACGGCCCCGAACGCATACGCTGCGATAGTATTCAGTACGGGCGCGACCGCTCGCAAGCGCGCGATACATTCAACGTGTTTTTTCCCGAATACGCCACTTATCTGCACATTGAAGTGCGCGGCGGCGCCATGCAGGGCGAATGGGTCGTAACGACCAAAGACAACTACCGCATCCCCTTCTACGCCCACGCCGGCCGCAACTACCGCTTCACCACGCTCAACCAGAAGCCCGCGGCCGACCTGTCGGGCCAATGGGCCGCCCTCTTTGGCATCGAGGAGGATAAACCGCAGAAAGCCATCGGCGAATTTCGCCAGACGGGCAACCACTTAGAAGGTACCTTCCGCACCGAAACGGGCGATTACCGCTTTCTGGAAGGCACCGTTCAGGGGCGCAAGTTCTGGCTCTCGGCCTTCGACGGCGCACACGCCTTCCTCTTCTCGGGCAGCATCCAGCCCGACGGAAGCCTGCAAGGTGAATTCCGCTCCGGAACGCACTACCGAACGCTGTGGAAAGCCTGGCGCGACGCTACCTTCCAGCTCAGCCACCCGGACTCGCTCACAACCCTGAAAGCCGGCGTAACTCGCATTGCCTTCGACCTCACCACGCCCGAAGGCAAACGCCTCGTTTTCCCGGGACCGGAATTTGAGGGCAAAATCAAAGTCTTTACCATTATGGGCACCTGGTGCCCCAACTGCTTAGATGAGGCGCGCTTTTTGGCTGATTTTATGAAAAAAAATCCGGACGTAGCCGCCCAAATGCGCGTCGTTGGCTTCGCCTTCGAGCGTGTAAAACCGGAAGCCGTTAACGCACACCTGCTCACATACAAACAGCGTCTGGGCCTGCCCTTCGAAGTGGTTTATGCCGGAAAAGCCGACAAAAAAGCCGCAGAGGAGGTCTTTCCGGCGCTTTCCCACGTCATGGCGTTTCCGACGATGATGATATTGGACAAGCAAAACCGCGTGCGCAGCATCCACACGGGCTTCGATGGGCCGGCCACCTCGAAGTACGCCGACTTTCAGGAAAAATTTGCCGCGCTCATGCGCCAGCTGGCACAGGAGTGATAAGGCCATACCTTGTTGCTATTTGTGAACAACACCGACATTAAAACCCAATCGTACGATATTGTCTTTGCCGGCGCGGGTCTGGCGGGTCTGACCACCGCTGTTGAAATGCTGCGGCACCCGTTCTTTCAGCAAAAGCGCATTCTACTCATAGACCGCGACCGCAAGCAGCACAACGACCGCACCTGGTGCTTTTGGGCTACCGACGACGAACCCATTCCGCCGGTGGTGCACCGCTCGTGGGACGGATGTCGCTTCCTGGCGCCGGGTTTCGAGGCTACGCTCGACATTGCGCCTTACCGGTATCGCATGGTGCGCGGGCTTGATTTTTATCGGTGGGCCGAGGGCGAGCTGGGTCGGTGGCCTAATGTCCAGTGCTTAGTGGCCAACATTCGGGACATTTGCCCGGAAAGTGGCGTCGTGCGCACGGATGCGGGTGATTTCGCGGGCGAGGTTGTCCTCAACTCCGCCTTTACGCCTGTGCGGCTGTTGCCCGAAGGAACGACCAGCCTGTGGCAGCCACCGCTGTCGGCACCCGCAGGAGGCCCTCCGCCGGGGCGCGCCACTTTTTTGCTTCAACACTTCAAAGGCTGGCTGGTGGAAACGCTGGAGCCGGTCTTTGACCCCAAAGCCATGACGTTCATGGACTTCCGCATCGAGCAACAGGGCGAAACGCGCTTCGTCTATGTGCTGCCGCTTTCGGCCCATCGGGCGTTGGTGGAGTTTACCATCTTTTCGCCGGCATTGCTGCCTGCCGCTGCCTACGACGAAGCGCTGCGCCAGTACCTGCACCAATACCTTGGCCTGCGCCAGTATGAGGTAGCGGAAGAGGAGTTTGGCATTATTCCCATGACCGACTACGCTTTTCCGAAACGCGGCGAAGGCCGGGTTATTCACATCGGCACTGCCGGTGGCTTCGTGAAGGCCTCCAGTGGTTATGCCTTCAAGCGCACCCTACGGCGTGCCCGCGCATTTGCAAGCGCCTGGGCGCAAACGGGCACACCCGACACCCGACACCTGCGCACCCGCCCGCTTTTTCATCTGTTAGACAGCGTTTTGCTGCGCGTCTTGCACAACCAGAACGACCTGGGCGGCGTCGTGTTTACCAGCCTATTCCAAAAACTGCCGCCTGCACTGGTGCTGCGCTTTTTGGACGAAGACAGTTCGTGGCTCGACATCGCCCGCGTCGTCAGCGCTCCGCCATCCTGGCCTTTCTCGCGCGCGCTTTTGGAGGTGCTGGTGCGAAGGATGAAATAGCACCGGAAGGCTTTTTTTGCGGAAATGCAGGCATTCCCCTGGAAAAACGGCGCACGTGGCGATTTTTGCAGGCGGGAGAGCGTTCCGCTATTCGACTTATGCGCGCTGAAAAAATTTTAGAGATCGCCCAAAGCCGCCTGGCGGAAGCCCGGGTGCAGCTGGAGTTGGATGACTTTGACCGGAAGCAGCTGAGCCGAATGCCCGCTGCTGTGTTTGTCTGCAATCAGTTGCTGCCGGGTGTGGATGAATGGATACTGTTGTATTTAATGGCTCAAAGCGCTGAGGGAGCCAAAGTGCTGCACCCCTACCCTACTCCGCTGACCGAGGTGCTCCGCCCGTATGCGATACGCCCCATGCGCCGCAAGCTGGAAGACCGGCTGCTGCGCATCAATTTTGCTAAAAAGGTGGCCCGCTACGTAGAAAAGGGCGTTTCGGTAGGTGTCGTAGTGGATTTCTCCGAAAACCCGTTAGGCGACCTGCCGCGCAACCTGCTGCGCCCACAGATAGTGCGCCAGCTGCGCAAAACAGGCGTACCGATTGTGCCCGTTCATCTGAAAGCGGACTCGGCCCAGCGGGCCAACCTGTGGCGAGCACTGCTGAGCGGCCTGGCACGCTCTACGCCTGAGCAACCCATCGTGGTGCAGGTGCGCATTGGGCCGCCCATTTTGCCGGAAGACCTGGCCGAACTCGACAGCAAACTCCTGTGGAGCAAGTTCTTGCAGGCGAAAATCTTCTCACTGGGCACTGACTTTGACATTCATCCGAGCCACTACACCGCTCACGCGAGCGCTGCTCCACAGCCTTTAGCCGAGCCGGTAGATGCCGAGCTGGTGCGCCGGGACATCGCCTCGCTACCACCCGAGTGCCTGATGACTTCGCGCGGCGACTTCGATGTGTACGTCGCTCCGTTTTCGGCCATACCCAACGCCATGTTCGAGATAGGACGCCTGCGCGAGCTGACCTTTCGCGCCGTGGGCGAGGGCGTGGGCAAACCACGCGACATGGACGAATACGACCTGTATTACCTGCAGCTCATCATCTGGGACCGCAAAGCCGGTCGCATCGTTGGCGGCTATCGGCTGGGGCAGGGCGACCGCATCTTGCGCCGTTTTGGCGTCAATGGCCTGTACGTCAATAGCCTGTTCAAAATTCAGCCGGCCTTTTATCCTATCTTAGAAAAAGCCGTAGAGCTGGGCCGTTCGTATGTAGTGCCCGACTACCAGCGCCATCGGCTCCCGCTGTTTTTGCTGTGGAAGGGCATCCTCCATTTTCTGCTCGCCCATCCTCATTACCGCTACCTGTACGGGCCAGTGAGCATCAGCAAGCAGTTTTCGGACGCTTCCCGGTCGGTCATTGTGGAGTTTCTGAAGCGCTATTGCTTCGATAAGGAAATGGCGCGCTTCGTGAAGCCTCGCAAACCCTTCCGCGTACGCACCAAATCGGTGGACACACGGCTGTTGGCCGAAATGCTGCACGGCGAATTTGATGCCTTAGAAAACCTCATCGAGGCCATGGAGCCCGAGCATTTCAAAGTGCCGGTGCTCTTCCGGCAATATCTGCGGCAAAATGCCCGCTTTATCGGCTTCAATGTGGACCCGCTGTTTTCCGACTGCTTGGACGGCCTGATGATTTTAGACCTGCGCAACCTGCCGGCCAGTACCTTAGAGGCATTGCAGCAAGAAAAGGAGTAAGTGTCATGGCTGTTTTCTGGCTTGGTAAGGAAGACCTGACCTTTCCGCCGGTAGAGCTGGCAGAGTCCAATGGCTTATTGGCCGTCAGCACCGACCTGCGCCCGGAGCGTCTGATAGCGGCCTACCACAGCGGCATTTTCCCGTGGTACAAGCACGACGAACATTTTTTCTGGTTTTCGCCGCATCCCAGGATGGTACTCTTCCCCGAAGAGCTGGTGGTGCGCAAGAGCATGCGCTCCATTTTCAATCAGCACAAATTTGCCTACACGCTCGACCAGGATTTTGAGCGCGTCATGCGCGCATGTGCCGAAGTGCCGCGTGAAGGCCAGGACGGCACCTGGATTACGGAGGAATTTGTTGAGGCCTACACCGAGCTGCACCGCCGCGGTCTGGGGCATTCCGTCGAGGTCTGGCAGAATGGCGAACTGGTGGGCGGCCTGTATGGTCTGTCCTTCGGGCGCGTCTTTTTCGGCGAGAGCATGTTTGCCCGGGTGTCGAATGCCTCCAAAGCGGGCTTCATCGTGCTGGTGCGCGCTTTACAGCGCAGCGGCTTCCGGCTGATTGACTGCCAGCAGGATACCCCTCATTTAAGAAGCCTGGGCGCCCGTCTTATCTCGCGCACGCTGTTTATGCGCTTACTTCAAGACAGCCTGTCGGCGCCCACCCTGGCGGGGCGCTGGCGACTGGATGCGTCCGGGCAAATTGCCGTGGAGGAAAATGGCGCCTGAGCGCAGCGCTATCGCTTAGCGAAGGGGAACTCTTCGCGCACTTCCCAGTGCTCGCCCATCCATTGGAGGAGGGCGATGCTGTTCACGGCAAACGTGCGATAGTAGGGGCGCTCCTGAAAGTCCGCCCAAATCTGGTCGAACAACGTGGGTGGCATGTCCCGGTGGGCCAGCGTCATGTGCGGGTGAAAAGGCTGTTCGTTTTTTTTGTCGTAAGTGAAACGCAGTTCCGACTCCAGGGCCTTTCTCAGCTTCGTGAACAGTGTTTTTATCTGTGGCGAAAGTTCGGGTTTGATAAAAAACACTTTTGGCGCAAAGGCTCCGTAGTCGTTGAGGACGACCCAGAAGGGCTTCTGAGCACCGGCAAAACGAAGCAAACACTCTCGCAGTTCAGGCATTCGGCTTTGCTCCCAACTGAAGGGTGGCTGCAGCGTGATGTGCGCGGGGCTTTTGAGTGCATGGCGCGGGCCCCATTTGTCGGCGATGTATTGCTTCATGGCCGTTACCTCTTCCTGAACGGCACGCGAGGGCAATATGGCAATAAAAAACAGCGGTTGTTCTTCCATAGCGAATCGTCGGGCAAAAATCTGTTAAAAAGCGCATCAGCACAATGGTTTCTATAGTTGGCTTTATTTTTCGGCTTTAAAAAGCCACGACTTATGCGCCATTGCTTTTCCGTCATCTTCGTAGTTTTGTTCCTGAGCGCATTGCCCACCTTACATTCGCAGAACTATCGCACTGCTTTGGGGCTTCGATTAGGTGCTCCGCATTGTGTTTCCCTTAAGCACTTTACCAGTAATGCTGGCGCCATCGAGGTGTTCGCCGGTTATCGCTATCGCAGCCGAAAGGACTCCTGGTTTAATCTGGGTGGGCTGTACGAGCATCATTTCCCGATTACAGGTGCTCCCGGCCTGAGGTGGTATGTCGGCGGCGGTGCTGCAGTGCTGTTCTGGGATTACGTGGATACTCGGCCGCCAGCAGGCTACGCGCACGCAACGGTATCCCTACTCGGCGCGCTGGGGCTGGATTTTAAGTTTCCCAAAGCGCCGATTAACCTGTCGGCAGACTGGGTGCCCATCGTTTTTCTAGGCTATATAGGCCCGTACTTTGGAGGCGGCTACGGCGCCATCAGCGTGCGGTACACGTTTAATTGATTTGGGTACTATGGGTTACATCCGCGTTAAATTTTTGCACAAGAGCTTGCAAAAATGATTAGCAGCCTACCTTTGCTGCGTACCAAATTTTTCAAAAACATGATTACAAAACGATTCTTTTTCGCTCTGGCCCTGCTGCTCAGCATGATGGCCACCTCGCTAAACGCCCAGGAATACCGCACCGCCATTGGCGCGCGTCTGGGTTTCCCGTTCTCAGCATCGTTCAAGCACTTCATTTCTGACCCCGGTGCTGTGGAGCTTTTTGCCGGCTTCCGCGGCTGGACGTACTACCGTTGGTTCAACGTAGGCGCCATGTACCAGCACCACATGCCCATTGAGAGTGTGGCAGGTCTGAAGTGGTATGTGGGCGGCGGTGCCTCGGTATATTTCTGGTCGTATGACGATGTCTGGTTGGGTTCCAATCGATATTCCAACACAACCTTTGGCGTCATGGGTGTTGTAGGTCTGGATTACAAGTTCACCGACATTCCGCTGAACCTGTCGGTGGACTGGGTACCCACGTTCTTCATCGGCGACGGATACGTGAGCGGCTTCGGCGGCGGATATGGCGCTCTGAGTGCTCGCTACACGCTGAAATAAGCCGGGTGCAAGTAGTGTCCAAACGGCTGTGGTCATGTCTGGGAGACAAGGCCACAGCCGTTTTGCTTTACTGCCGGGTATCGGGGGGGCTGATTTTTAGGAAATAAAGCGTTTGCAGCGCCTCCGGGCGCGTGGCCGGATTGAGGAAACGCGCATGAAGCATGGCAACATGGAAATGCTTCAGCTCGACTGTTTCTGCTATTTGGGCGCCGGCCTGTTCCAACACCGCCCTCCCATCAGGTGTGGTAAAGATGCCTATGGGGCTTCGACGCTTCGCCGCCAACGCCAGCAGGTCAGTGGGGTCGTCGTGCCGAGGCAAAATGTAGCCGTTGTAAAAGTCGAGCGAATGGTGATTCATCCGGAAAAAGTACAGTGCATCAGCAGGCAGCCCAGACGCTCGAGCCACTGCTACTGCCCGACGGGAGTACTGATGGGTCAATAGCTGCGGATAAAAATGGACGTTGAGGACAAAGCCGAATAAAACAGCGGCCCCCACACCCAGCATCGTCAACGACTCGGCACCCATCGTGCGCACCGAACGCCCAAACGCCCAAAGCCAGACCAGCGTGCCTAACCCAAACGGAAGCCAAACGACCAGTGAAGCCGTCGGAAATACCCAGAGCACGATTACCCAACTCAAAAGAAGCCCGGCTACGGCGCCAATGCCCAACAACCAGCGCGGCAAGGAGCTCACACCGCGCTCCAGCGCAGCAGCCACGAGCACAGAGGCCCAGGGCAGCGTGATAAAGATGTAGTGCGGCAACTTGTAGCGCGACAGCGATAATGCAATGAACGTCAGCACAAAACCAGCCAGCGAATAGTATTCAGGCCAGGGTGCTCCCTCTGCTGAGCGGCGATGCATCCACATTGCTCTACCCACCCGCACCAGCGCCCAGGGCAGCAGCAGGCTCCAGGGCAAAAAGGCCCACAGATAGACGTGCAGGAAGAAAAAAACAGAGGCATCGTTCTTCCAGACATTCTCGCCTGTGATGCGCCCAAAACTTTGTTCCCAAAAGAAAAAGCGAAGCCCAGACACCCCCTGGCGGCCATTCACCCACTTCTCCGGATGCAGGTCGAACTGCTGCCAAAGCCCCCAACACATGGGGGCCAACACAACAGCCACTACCAAAAGACCGGCCAGCCACTCCCAGCGCAACAGCTGGCGCCACTGCCCTCGCAACAGCAAATGCCCGCCTACGGCAAAGGCCGGCGCCACCAGACCAATAGGCCCTTTGGCCAGCATGGCCAGGCCAACAGCACCAAAGCCAAGCAGCCAATGAGACCAGTGCCCACGCTCCAGATATTCAGCCAGTTGCCATACCGCACAGGCGCTGAAGCCCAACAAGAGCGTATCGGTGCGCACATCGTTGCTGATCAATAGCAGGCCCAGCGAAGCCGCCAGAATGAAAGCCGCCCGACGCGCCGCATCCTCAGTGTAATAGAGACGAGCAAAGCGATATACGCTCCACACCCCCAGCAGCGCCGCCAATACAGAGGGCAGCTTGTAGGCCCAATTGCTCAGCCCAAACACCACAAACGACAGGGCTGAAAGCCAGAACAGCAGCGGAGGTTTGTCCAAATAATCGGCCCCTCGGTGCTGCACTTGCAACCAGTGGCCGCTCTGCAACATCTCCATTGAAATAGAGGCGTATTGAGCAGCATCTACCTCCATGACATCAATGCTCAACCCCGCCATATAGACAACCACTAGGGCCAGGGCTAACCAGAACTGTGTCGAACGCAATGTTGTCTGCCAGATTCTCATTGCACAAATGTAGGAGCATCTGCACGGCTTTCTCTTCCAACAGCGCTTAAAAAGCAAGCGCCCTTTCTGAGTTGTATTCAGAAAGGGCGCTTCGCCATGCAACAATCTGCATCAATTATGTTGCCCTGGGCGCTCCGCCAGAAGTTCATCAGCTTCTACGGCAGATTTGCGCCGATTGCGCCACCACCAGTAACCAATGGCGCCCACCAGCAGGTAAGGCATGGCCAGCATGTACAGAATACCTGTATTTAAGCCGCGGCCCGCTGTACCCCCGTTTTGCAGGTTCGACTCAGCCGACATGCGACACATCGGGCACTGCCCCAAGGCCTCTGGCGCAGCTACAAATAATAATAGCAATAAGACTGCGCTGACAGCAACAACCTGAAAAAATCGTTTGCTTTTCATCGTCCTGCGAATGTTTTTAGCGTGAAAAATAGGTCAGCCGTAGTAGGGTCGCAGCATCAAATAACAAATTGGGCCGGTAATGGCCACGTAAAGCCAGAGTGGAAATACCCAACGCGCCATTTTCTTGTGGCGTTCAAATTGGCCCGTATAAGCGCGATTGAAGGTCAGTAAAATAAACGGCAACACTGCCGCTGCCAGTACAACGTGCGTAATCAGGAGGAAAAAATAAATGTACCGGAGTACTCCCTCCCCACCGTAGCGCGTCTCCGGCGTGGTGAAGTGATAAAGCACGTACGAGAGCAGAAACAGCGCCGAGGTCATCATCGCCACATAAATGGCGCGCCGGTGCGCCTGCACATTCTTGCGCTTAATGAACCATAGAGCCATCAGCAGAATAATTGCGGTGAGCGCATTTAGCGATGCGTGAAAAGGCGGAAGAAAGCTGAAGTCCGCGCCCAAATCCAGCTTGACGCGCCGCATGAGCACCACCAGAAAAAGCACTGCCGCCGACACCACATAAGCCAGCAGGTTGAGGCGCTTTTCCAGGCGAACGGCATCTGAAAGTACTGCGTTAGACATGGCGTTATTCCCGAGGCAATAGTAAAGCAATGTGTTCTACCATTCGGCCGACCTCCTTTTCATCCAGTGCGTTGTAAAAGCGCCGAATAGTTCCGGTCGTATCGGCCAAAGCGTAGTAATGCGAAACGGGTTGGACCTTATTTTGTTCGCAATAAAGGGTGTAAGCATTCACCAGCGTTGCGCGCCAGGAGTTCAACCCACCCGACCACACCCACGTGGCGTAATCAGCGCTGGGCAGTGTGCGCGCATAGGTGCGAAATTCCGCCGTGCCGTCCTGGCTGATCATCACCAACCGGAAGTGGTCTGGAATGGCTGCGGATTTGAAGCCGAATTGCTTGAACAGACGCTCGCCCGTATCCAAAATAAATTTGTTTTCTGGCGTCAGGTCTGGGTTAGCGCCGAAATAGTGAATGACGCAGACCTTTTGGGTCAGCAGATTGTCTTTGGAACCATCGGGATAAATCACATTCACCGGCTGTATTTTGCCGTATTCGCCCTTAAGTTCTGTCTGTGCCTCTATTCGCCAATTCAGCCCGTTGCGCAGATACAACCATGACACAGCGGGCAGGCCAAAAAGCAAGAGAGCCAGTACGCTCCAAACTACAAGCCTGCGCTTCATAGATACCTTCTCTGCCATAACATCCTCTGTTAAATAGCGCTCTTTAAACATCGAAGGCGAGGATTGGTTGCCTCGCCTTCGTTTTTATCGTTAGCCTTTTGTCGTCGAATAGTAAGAAGTTCCCGGCAACCGATAGAGGCCCTGTGGTTTACTGGGCGCTGGCTTAACCACTTCTTCATTCTTTTGGCGAATCAGCTCGCGGCGCTTACCCCAAGAGTTACCCTCCTGGAAGAAGGCAATAATCGCCCAGACCAGAAGCAACGTAGGCAGCAACACGCTCAGCACCAAACCGCGCACCTCGTAGGCCATGTGCATAAAATAAAACACAATGAAATAGGCCTTATACAGGGAAAAGCCCACCATCAGGAGCATATACATGTAATGGCCGAAGCCTTCCGTAAACTTAACGCCAGGAATGAGATGGCCTTTAGCCAGCAGGGCAATGACTACTTCCACAATCGTAATCACTCCGAGGATCATCAGCCCGCGAAACACTAAGGCTTTCTGCTCTTCATATGTTTGATGTCCAGCCATAATTATCAGGTCAGATAAAGGATAAAAGGAAATGCTGTTTTAAAAAAG
The DNA here is from genome assembly GCA_964646615.1 of uncultured Saprospiraceae bacterium. Classification (GTDB taxonomy): domain Bacteria; phylum Bacteroidota; class Bacteroidia; order Chitinophagales; family Saprospiraceae; genus M3007. The sequence goes on along the minus strand of CAZYEV010000088.1, from coordinate 136,960 downwards.
GAGAGTAATGGTTGTGTACACCTGAAATTAAAGGAGGTAAAAGACCAGGAATACAAAGACCCACACCAAGTCCACAAAGTGCCAATAAAGGCCAACCTTCTCTACCATCTCATAGCCGTTTCGGCGTGCCACATACAGGCCGCTGGCGGCATTGATCATGATAATTGTCAGGATAACCACACCCGAAAACACGTGGAAGCCGTGGAAGCCCGTGATAAAGAAGAACAAGGCGCCGAAAGCCTTCGGGCCTAAACCGGCTTCCATCACCTGGCCAGCATACTCGCCGCTGGTATACTTCACTAAGGGAATATCAAACTTGCCGTCGTGCTTGTGCAGCAGATAGTTATCACCTTTGGCAAAGGTTTTCGGAGTTCCATCCGGGTTGCGCATTTCGGTACCATCCGGGTTCAGGTAAACACCATCAGCTATATGGCGGCTAAACGGGTTTTCCGAGACCGTCATGTGCTCCTTCACAATGAGCGTCGTCCATTCATAAGCCTGACAGCCCAAGAAGGTTGCCCCACCCAGAATCGTTAGAAACATCCAGAAAACCACGCCATTTTTGTTTTCTCTGTGTCCCTCCTGCACCGCGCGCACCATCGTAACGGAGCTGAAAATCAGGACAAACGTCATGAGCGTTACGAAGATCAGCGGCAGATGGCCTTCAACAAACGGAAATGAGGAAAAAACAAAATCGGCCTCTGGCCAGGTCGGCGTGCTAAAGCGCAGTGCGCCATAGGCAATGAGGAAGCCAGCAAACGTAAAAGCATCCGACAGCAGGAAATACCACATCATCAGCTTGCCGTAGCTGGCTTTGAACGGCTCCTTTGCGCCATCCCATGCACTTCCGTTCTCCTGATGAACGGCGTCGGTCTCGTGTGCGTGTGCTACAGAAGTATCTGCCATGTTCAATTGCGTATAGGTGAGTCAAGTTGAAAATTCGCGGCCAAAGTTCGGTACATCAGGGCGATTGAACCAAGAAGAAGACGAACAAATAAACCCAGAGGACATCCACAAAATGCCAGTAGTGCACCACCAGCTCAAAGCGTAGGCGTCGGCGAGGAGTCGGCTTGAAGGGTAATGCATAGGCGTGTATCAGTGCAACGACGAGCGCCGTAACACCGCCCAGCACGTGCATAGCATGCACGCCGGAGATGACATAAATGAAAGAACTCGAAGGGTTTACCGTAAAAGTAGCTCCCATCGCCGTCATCGCCTGCCAGCCTGCATACTGCAACACGACGAAGAGAAGCCCCAGCACCAAAGTGGTTACCAGCAAACCTTTGTAAAGGCGCTCCACTCCGCGTGTAAATGCCCGATATGAAGCATGCAGCGTCAGACTGCTGAGTACAATAACCACCGTGCTCAGCCAGAAAATATCCGGCAACCTGAACTCATACCAGTTACCTGCCGCTCGCCGCACCAGGTAAGCGCTTGTAAAGGCGCCAAACATCATAATAATAGTAGCAATGCCCACCCACAGGGCAAACTTGAGCGGATGGATATTGTTACTGCGATATTCTCTCTGCACTATTTGCGACATAGTTTTCTTGTTATGAGTAAGAGCGCGGATTTGTTTTTCACACCTTCGCGCTGAAAGAACTTTTTTGGGCTAATTAAAACCAATGTTTTACCGCATTATTCAAGAAACTCGCTTCTTCAAAGCGGGCTACTGCTTCCTGCTGCAGCTACATCTATCAGAACAATCAGCAGAGATAAGGGCAGATGTAAAAAGGAGGCAAACATTTGCCGCCGGGCAGCCTGATCCGTGCCTGTGCGATACAATGCCCAGCATTTACGGGCAAAATAGAGGTTTATGAGGCAAAGGGCCAACATTGCCCAAAGGCTAATCAACCCGGCTGCATACCCTAAAACGGCATTCAGAAGCAATAAAAGGCAAAAACCGAACGAGAGCATTCCCACATTCGGCGTTTTCAGCCCGGCTCGCGTAGGAAGCAAGTAAAAGCCCGCCCGCTTGTAGTCTTCGTCTGCTACCCAGGCGACTGCCCAGAAGTGCGGAAACTGCCACAGGAACTGCAACACAAAAAGCATGGAAGCCATCGAGCTCCAGTGCCCCTCCCAGGCCACCGCTCCAATGACCACAGGCAAGGCACCTGGAATGGCACCTACCAACACCGCTAAAGGGGAATAACGCTTCAGCGGCGTGTACAGAAAAGCATACGTAACCAAAGAAAGCGTACCCAAGAAGCCCGTCAACGGATTGAAAAAGGCTAAGGCACTAAGCCCAATCACAGCCATTAGGCCGGCTGAAAGTACCGCGTTTGATACGCTCATACGTCCAGCGGCCACGGGACGGTTCGCCGTGCGCTTCATCAAAATGTCGTATTCACGTTCCAGCACCTGGTTGAGTGCATTGGCAGCACCTGTAACCAAAAAACCACCCAGGGCAAGAAGGAGCCAGCTGCTCCACGCAGCCTGGCTCCCTCCTACGATGCCGAAGGATATCAGCGCCGAAAAAAGCACCATCAGCGACAGCCGAAACTTCACCAACAAAGCCCAATCGCGCACCCACTGCCGCCAGCGAGGGACTGCTACCACCTCAGCGCTGGCCGAGGACTTGCGAGGATGAACCGTCGAACGCATGTGCTTTCTTCTCGCTCTTTCTCAATTAATGGCCGTGATCATGCTCGCCTTCGCGCAACGGCACGTATTGCGGTACATACTCCTGGCCGCCTTTACCGTAGTCATACGCCCAGCGCTGAACCGCGGGAATATTACCCGGCCAGTTACCGTGCCCCGGATTGATTGGCGTCGTCCACTCCAACGTGTTGGCACCCCATGGGTTCTTCGTCGTCATTTTACGACCGTTGAAGATGGAGTAGAAGAAGTTGACCACAAAGACCACCTGCAGGAAGAAAACGATGATGGCGGCAACCGTAATGAACTGGTTCAACTCCGTGAAATGGCGGAACGAGTCAAACGAGGCACCACCGTCATAATAACGACGCGGAACACCTGCCATACCCGTGTAGTGCATCGGCCAGAACACGGCGTAGGCGCCAATCATCGTACCCCAGAAGTGAATCTTACCCAGCGTCTCATTCATGAAACGGCCAAACATCTTGGGGAACCAGTGATAGATACCGGCGAACATCCCAAAGAAGGCCGCTACGCCCATCACGATGTGAAAGTGTGCCACTACGAAATAGGTATCGTGCAGTTGCACGTCAATGGCCGAGTTGCCCAGGAAGATACCCGTCAGACCACCCGAGATGAACAGCGACACAAAGCCAAGCGCAAACAGGCTGGCCGAATTAAAGCGGAAGTTCGAGCCATACACCGTGGAAATCCAGTTGAACACCTTCACTGCAGAGGGCACCGCAATGATGAGGGTGAACACCACGAAGAAGTTACTTATGAACGGGTTCACACCTGCCATAAACATGTGGTGCGCCCACACGATGAACGACAGGAAAGCAATGGCCAGAATCGAGAGCACCATGGCGCGATAGCCGAAAATCGGCTTGCGCGCATGTACGGAGAGCACTTCCGAAACGATGCCCATCGCCGGCAGGATGATGATGTACACCTCCGGGTGTCCCAAGAACCAGAACAGGTGCTGATACAGAATCGGACTACCACCAATACGGTCGAGAATTTGACCGCCCACGACAATCTCGCTCAGGTAGAACGACGTACCCATGCTGCGGTCGAACATCAGCAACAGCACGCCCGACAGCAATACCGGGAACGACAACACGCCGATAATAGCCGTGATGAAGAAGGCCCAGATGGTCAGCGGCATGCGCCACAGGTTCATCCCTTTCGTGCGCAGGTTCAGCACCGTCGTTACGTAGTTGATACCGCCCAGCAGCGCTGACACAATAAAGAAGGCCATCGCGACGATCCACATCGTCATACCTGCGCCTGATCCTTCCGATGCCTGTGGCAAAGCACTTAACGGTGGATAGGCCGTCCAACCGCCCGAAAATGGTCCAGTGCTCAAGAAGAGCGACAGGAACATCACCACACTGGCCAGAAAGAAGAACCAATACGAAAAGGCATTAAGCAGTGGTGAAGCCATGTCTCGAGCGCCTATCTGAAGCGGAATGAGCAGGTTCGAGAATGTACCGCTCAGACCGGCCGTCAGCACAAAGAAGACCAGCACCGTGCCGTGAATGGTTACTAAAGCATAGTAGAACTCCGGGTCTAATTTCCCAATACCGGCATCATTCACCTGAATCCACTTACCCAGCACAGGCTTGAGCCAGGCCAGGTCAGCCTCAGGGAAGCCCAGTTGCAGGCGGAAAACCAGCGACATCATTGCGCCCATCAGGGCCCAAAAGATACCGGTGATCAGGAACTGACGCCCGATCATTTTGTGGTCCGTACTGAAGATGTACGTCGTCAGGAAGTTGGACTGATACTTGTCGCCGTGATGGTGCTCATGGAAGTGGTCGTCATAACCCATCTCCCGGGTCAGTTTCTCCTCCAGCGTGTCTAAGGAGTCAACAGCGACTTTGGTCATTTCAGCCATAGCCAGATGTAATGTTTTAGTAGGTGAACGTTGGGAAAAAGGGCCCCCGGTGTTCTTGTTTCTCTCGTGTGTTTAGAGGCTGGTCGTTTCCGTCTTTGCGGGAGCATTCGCATCGCTCGCCGGCGGATCAATGTCCAGCACTTTGCCTTTGTTCGGGTCTTCGTCCTTACCCCGAATTTGCGACATATAGTAAGACTCTTGTTGCTTATACCAGGCATCAAACTCTTCCTGGGATACCACCCGGATGATGCGCTTCATCGAGTAGTGCCCTTTGCCGCATAGTTCGGCGCAGGCCAATTCGTACTCGAACTTCTCCCAGCGCTTCGGCCCCTGCGGGTCGGTCGGGTCATACGGCTGGTGATATTCCGGATACTTGCGCAGCTCGTTGCGATATTCTGCCGTCGTCTTAATGGGCGTAAACACAAAGTAGGTGGGCATGCCCGGCACTGCGTCCATCTTTACCCGGAACTGCGGCAGGTAGAAGTTATGCAGCACATCTTTAGCAATAATGCGCACGCGCACCTTCTTATTGACCGGCAGATAGAGTTCCTGACTGACAATTACGTCGTCCCAGTTCTTGCGATCCCTGAAGTCTTGGCCGATTTGGTTAGTCGCCGTAGTGAGGCGATAATCGCGCGCACCCAGCTTACCATCCGGCCCCGGATAGCGGATGATCCAGTTGAACTGCTGACCCGTAGCTTCAATCTCGATATAATCTTCATTCTCGCTCACGTCAGCCATGATGGTGTTCCAGGCATCCAGGCCGCGCACCACCAACAACGTCATAACTACTGCCGGCACTGCCGTCCAGATGATCTCCAAACGATCGTCGTGCGAAATGAAGGATGCCTGACGGTCTTCGCGCCAGCGATACTTGAAAGCAAACCAAAACAGCGCAATGTGTGTGATAACGAAAACGATGCCCGTAAAGAACAGCGTAACGTTAAACATGCTGTCAATGGCGCCACCGTGCTCAGAGGCTGCCGCATGTGGACCGTATCCCAGCAGTTCGTTCTTGTAGTAGTAAGACGAAACAAACACCGCGGCCAGAAATACAATCAAAAAGCCCAAGGAGAGCACGGCATTCCACCAGCTGCTTTCGCGCATAACCTCGCGCTCGCCCTTAATCTGGGCTGTCAATTCGACTACCCGGGCGATTTGAACCAGTACGATGCCAACGAGAATGATGCAAAGAAGAATAAGAAGCGCAGTCATTGCGGTAATTTTTTTGCTTAAAAACGCGGAAGTATCCGATGGGTTTGCGCGGGTTTTAAAACGCCGCCTACTTGGAATTGTTCTAAATTAATGATGATCGTGTCCGCCCTCTTCGCCGTCAATATAAACGCCCGTGGTGTGATGCAGGCTTTCCTCTAAGAATGGATCGCGCAATGGCAGCAGCGGAGCGCGCTCCAATTGGCGGAAGAAGAAGAACAGGAACAAGCTCAAAAAACCAATCAAGACACCGATCTCCTGGAAGCCCGGCAGAGTGTAGCCTAACTGGAAGCCTCTTCCGGCCTCTTCGTGATGGCCGTTGTGGTCATCGCCATGGTCGCCGGCGTGATGGGCATGCTCATCATGTGTATCGGCTTGAGCACCGCCATGCGTGGGCTCCTGGTGGTCAGCATCTTGAGCGCCCTGGCTGGTTACGGGTATTTTTTCCATGGGCTGCTGCTGCTCATTGCCCTGATGGCTTTGCTCGGCAGCAGCGGCGCTTACGCCCGCCAGTGCACGCGGCATTTTGCTCACATGGGGCGCCTGGCTCAGGTCTTTGGTGTCGCTTTTCAGGCTGCCGTGGTGGCCGCCGTCCGAGTGTTCCATCGCCTCGATAGCAGCGATGCGCGCGCCCGGCTTGATCATGTAGAAGAAGTCGAGCCAGTGGCCGAAAAACACCAGCAACGCGGCAAAGAACAGCGTACCTGCCTTGCGCTTGGTGTCGTTGCGCATCAGCACAAAAAACGGCACAACGAAGTTGAGCACCAGATTGCCCCAGAAAAGCACCGGGTAGTTGTCCATGCGCTCTTTAAAATAAATAGTCTCTTCGCCAATGTTGCCGTACCAGATGAGCATAAACTGGTCGAACCACAGGTAAGTCCAGAAAATGCTGATACCAAAGAGGTATTTGCCTAAGTCATGCAGATGCTCGCGTGTTACGTATTCCAGATAGCCCTTAGACTGCAGGTAGAGGATGAGCGCGATAAACAGCGCCAAACCACCTAAGAAGAGCGAAATGGTAGAATACCAGGCAAACATGGTGCTATACCAGTGCGTATCAATAGACATGATCAGCTGCCAGAGGAACACCGTGCTCAAAAAGCCGCCCAGCGGCAGGAACGAGGCCGCCCACTTGCGCTCGCGCTTGTAGTAATCGAAGGAGGGCGTTTCGTGCTCATCCTGAGCCAACGAGTTTTGGCGCAATTTGTACGCCCAGAAGTACCAGATGGCCAGGAAACCTACGGTACCTATGGTGAAAAAGACCGGATTGAGGAATCCTGCCTTGCCAGCGATAATCTCGTCATAGACACTGCTGGAGGGGTCAGTAATACCCGGCGTATTCCAGTGATACAAATGGTGCAAATGCCCCCAGACACCGATGACCACCACCAGCAACAGAACAATACCTACCAGCATAAACTGGCTCATTGCCTCCCACAAGCGCTTGATGACCACCATCCAGCCCGCAAAGGCCGTAATCTGGCCGCTCAGGAAGAACATGGCCGTGAAAGCTATGCCCGTGAAAAACACGGCATTGTGCAGGTAGTTGGTCCAGAAGCGCGTGTAAAAGGCGTCATCGCCCACAGCCGACCATGCGAGGCACACAGCCCCAATGACCATGCCTATGATCAAATTGCGCTTCAGTTTGCTCTCAAAAACGAACTGTGTATTCAGGTTCATATCGCAAAACCGGTGTGAGCCCGGAATTTTAGATGTTTTAAGTCAGCAGTGAACAGGCGTTTTTTACTTACTTTGTTGTAAAGAGCGAATGTAGTGGATGACCTGCCAGCGCTCCTCGTATGAAAGCTTATCGGCGTAGCCTCCCATCACGTTCTTGCCGTACATGATGGCGAAGTAATAGCGGCCTTCCTTGGCTTGCTTCATTTCGTCGTCCGTCAGGTTTTTAGGCTGAGCCAGATACTTTGAGTTCGGCATGGTAACGATGTAGCCCTGGCCGTCGCCTTTCTCGCCGTGGCAAATAGCGCAGTAGAGGTTGTACAGGTTTTTGCCGCGCTCCAGGCCCTCCTTCGTAAGAGGGATGGGATTAGTCGTCATTTCCTTCTCGCAGCGCAGGCGATCCTCTTCCGTATCTTCATAATAAAAAGGCACCTGCCCATTAACGGGCGCCGCTATAGCGTTGGGAGCATTCTTACCGCGTACCACATCAAGCGCTTCAGCACCTGCGTAGTTCACCGCAGTGTAGCCACGCGCTATGGTACCCGCCACCGGCTTGCGCGGCTGCGACAGACGCGCTTTAGGGAACGTGCTCTCTTCGTCCCAGTGGTTCCAGCTGTAATTTGCCACCACGTTGGCCTCATACGTAACCGGGTGATACATGTCGGGCATGTATTCGTGGCCTGTTTTATTCTTGCCTGCCGGCGAACACAAAGAGAAGAGCCAGGCAAACAGAGCGACTCCCAGAATGGCGCCAATTGCGTATTTCATGTTATTCCTTTTCTGTTGATGAAAGGTTTTCTAAACGAAAACAGCGGTTATTTAAATGGTCTTTTCGTGTACCTCCGCGGCCCCCGTGCGCTGGAAGAATTCCTTGAAACTGGATACCACGCGCTGCTCTGCCTCCGTCACGTCAAAGGCGATGCAGAATTTGTCATCGCTGATGCGGTTGTCCAGAATTTTGGCCTTCACACCGGGCCACATGCCACAAATCGTGTAGAACGTAATGGTCATGCCCCAGGCAGCGAAGAGCACCGTCATCTCAAACGTTATCGGGATGAATGACGGCACGGGCCAGTAGGGCTTGCCGCCGAAGAGGATAGGCCAATCCTTAGCCAATGCCCACGACATGAACAGGAAGCCAAACAGGGCACCTGTGGCCCCGTAAACGAAGCCCAGGATATGCAGGCGGCTCTCGCTCAACCCCAGAATAGGATCCAGGCCGTGTACCGGGAAGGGCGTGTAAACATCCATGATGTCCAAATGGCCCTGGCGCGCCGTCTTTACGGCGCTTTTTAGTTCCTCCTCGTCGTTATAGAGGCCGTATAATACTTTCTTGCTTTCAGCAGACATAGTGCGTTATTCTGTTTTGCTGATAGAGTTGGGCTTTAGTTTTTCTCCTCTTGCTTCTCGGCAACTTGCTGGGCGTGATGATGAGCGTCCTTGTGTGCCTTCGGGCCAATGTATTGGTCGCCGGCCACCTTCAAGATAGCCTTCACCTCTGCAATGGCCACCACCGGCGCTAAGCGTGTGAAGATCATAAAGAGGAAGAAGAACAGACCAATGGTGCCTGTGAAAATCGAGATTTCTACCCACGTAGGCGTGTAATAGCTCCACGAAGAGGGCAGGTAATCGCGTGCCAGCGTGGTAGCGATGATGACGAAGCGCTCGAACCACATGCCGATATTGACCACGATGGACAGGAAGAACGTCCACCAAATGCTGCGGCGAATGCGGCGCGACCAGAACAGCTGCGGACTGATGACGTTGCAGAACATCATACCGAAATACGACCACCAGTACACGCCAAATACGCGGTTATAGAAGGCGAATTGCTCATAAATATAACCCGAGTACCAGGCGATGAACAACTCCGTCAGGTAGGCCACGCCCACAATCGTGCCCGTGAGCACGATCACCTTGTTCATGGAGTCAATATGGTTGATGGTGATATAATCCTCTAATTTCAACACCTTGCGGGTAATTACCATCAGCGTTTGCACCATAGCGAAGCCGGAGAAAATGGCACCGGCCACGAAATAGGGCGGAAAGATGGTCGTGTGCCAGCCCGGAATGACCGAGGTGGCGAAGTCGAACGACACGATAGTGTGCACCGAAAGCACCAGTGGGGTCGAAAGGCCTGCCAGAATGAGCGAGAGCGACTCCCAGCGCTGCCAGTGTTTGGCGCTACCCGTCCAGCCAAAGGAGAAGATTTCATACATCTTCTTGCGGAAGCCGGCTGCACGGTCGCGCACCGTAGCCAGGTCAGGCACCAGACCCGTGTACCAGAACAACAGCGATACCGAGAAGTAGGTCGAGATGGCGAATACGTCCCACAGCAGCGGCGAGTTAAAATTGACCCACAGCGGCCCGCGTGTATTGGGGAAAGGGAAAATGAAGAAGGCCAGCCACAAACGGCCCATGTGAATGAGCGGGAACTGACCCGCGCAAACCACGGCGAAGATGGTCATAGCCTCGGCAGCACGGTTCACACCCGTGCGCCAGCGCTGGCGGAACAGCAACAGAATGGCCGAAATCAGCGTACCGGCGTGGCCAATACCGATCCACCACACAAAGTTGGTGATGTCCCAGGCCCAGTTGATGGTGCGGTTAGCGCCCCATTCGCCGATGCCTTTCCATATCGTCCATACAACGGCGAATACATACAGCGCCGTAAAAGCCGAAGCCACAGAGAACGCTAAAATCCACTCGCGAGAGGGCGCGCGCTCGGTAGGCACGCACAAGTCTTCCGAAATCTGGTGGTAAGACTTATTCCCTTCGATGAGGACATGTCTGACGGGTGCTACGGGTTGAGACATATCGTTGTAGTGTTGGGTGTATTATCCTGATTTGAAAATGAAATCCGGGCGCCAGAGGACACCTTAAGAATTGTAAATTTTAGCCGAATAGCGCACGCCAGGGCGGACGTTAATTTCTTCCAGCACCTGGTAAGCCAATTCCTCCTGTTTTTTGATGGCCTGACTGACGGCACTGTTCGGATTATTCAAATTGCCGAATACGATGGCGCCCGTGGGGCAAGCCGTCTGGCAAGCGGAGCGCACGTCGTTATCTTCGATGGGGCGTCCTTCGCGCTTGGCCGTGAGTTTGCCTTCCTGGATGCGCTGAATGCAGAAGGAGCACTTCTCGATGACGCCGCGGCTGCGCACGGTAACGTCAGGGTTGAGCACCATGCGCACTAAGTTGTCGGCGTAGAACGGGATGTCGCCCTCTTCCACGCGGAACAGACGCTCTTCGTTAGCCGGGAACGTATCGGCAGTGGTGTAATCCAGCCAGTTGAAACGGCGCACCTTGTAGGGGCAGTTATTGGCGCAATAGCGCGTGCCAATGCAGCGGTTGTACGCCATCTGGTTGAGGCCCTCAGCCGAGTGGTTAGTGGCGTTCACCGGGCAAACGTTTTCGCACGGCGCGTTATCGCAGTGCTGGCACATCATGGGCTGATAGACCACCTTCGGGTTCTCCAGATCACCGTAGTAGTAGCGGTCAATGCGCAACCACGTCATTTCGTGGTGGCGTCCGACTTCATTTTTGCCCACAACGGGCACGTTGTTTTCACTTACGCAGGCTACCTGGCAGGCGCCGCAGCCGATGCAGGCGTTCATGTCAATGAACATCCCCCATTTAGGCCCGGTACCGAAGTAGTCTGTACGGTCGGGGTACAGCGTCTGCTCGTTCAGATGGCTGGCATGCTTGTGGAAGTCGGCCAACTTCTCGCGCAATTTGGGCAAATCGTTGACGTGTGCCTGGAAGATAATCGAGCGGTCGGTCAACGATCCCTGATAGGCCAACACTTGTTCGTCTGCGTTGATGGTCTTGCCGCTCTTTTCGTCTTTGGCTGCCAGGCCCATCGTGTGGTGATGCTGCACGCACGCAAAGTTCTTTTCAGCACCTACTTTGCCCGATACTTTGGCCTCTTTGGCGAAGTACTGGATAAAGCCGCCATCCATCGGCAACCACGGGTTCACATTGACACCGTAGCCCACACCGCAGCCGCCGCTCTCGCGGCCACCGCCCAGGGCAATGGCCACGGTACCCGGAGCCTGACCAAAGGCGCGCACTACCGTGCAGGTGTGCTTCTTGCCGTTGACTTCGACCTCAACTTTATCGCCATCTTCTAAGCCCATCCAGCCGGTCATCTTGTTTTTGCCGTCCCATTCTACCGGAATGCTCAGGTAGTTGCCCCAAACGGTGCGGTTGACCGGGTCGGGCATCTCCTGCAGCCACGGGTTGTGGGCGTATTGACCGTTGCCAATATTCACAGACTCGTAGAAAGCAATTTCTATCTGACCAGAGCCGGGCTGCGTTACCAAAGCCGGATTGAGGCTGACGCCCGGGCTGAACGACACCGTACGAGGCGCAGGCGGCACTTCAAACACCCCGTCGTGCAGGCTCATATCCCAGAAGGCCGCACCGGTAGCGTATTTCGACTGCTTGGCCTTCATGTCGTTGGCCCAATGCGACTTCAGGTACTGGTAATACGGTTGTTCGTCCTGGCGGTTGAGGTTGGGGCTGTCGGCCCATTCCAGCAGCGAAAGTTCGGCCTGGCGCGTATCGAACAGCGGCGCAATGGTTGGCTGTATCAGGTTGTAATGGCCCGTTTTCGGTTCGGCGTCGCCCCAGGACTCCAGCAAGTGGTGCGCCGGAGCCGCGTAGGTGCACAGAGCCGTGGTTTCATCCATGACGCCGGAGAACGAAATGCGCGTATTTACTTTAGCAAAAGCCTCCTTGAACTGGTCGGCGTTTGGCAGTTCGTAGGCCGGATTGGCGCCCCACACGATGGCCACAGCTACCTGGCCGGCATTCATTTCGCCAATGAGGCGCATCATATCGCGCTCGTCGCCCTCATGCAGGTGGTTGAGCACGCTGAAGTCAATGGTGTTGTTGATGTTGCCGAGCAGGTCGTTAATCTTGTTGACGATGATCTGCTCCATCACATTGTTGGAGCCGCACACCACCAGCGATTTGCCGCGCAGGGCTATCAGGTCGGTGGCTGCCTTTTTGATGCCGGCTTTGGCCTTGTCGTTAAGGGCCGGGCCGCTGATGGTCGGCGCACCGGCGTGTTGGGCTATCTCGTTGTAAAGTGCACAGATGGCCGCGCCCATTTCGCTGGGGCGTATCTGGATGCGCATATCGGCGTTAGAGCCGGTGAGGCTCATGTGGCTTTCCACCTGATAATGGCGCGACATGGAGGGTTTGTCGAGCGACTGAATTTTGCGGCGCGAAGCGTAAGCGCGCGCGTGCTCAATCGGGCTTACCCAGGTGCCGAGGAAGTCGGCGCCGAACGAAACGATGACATCGGCATCCGCAAACTTATACGTTGGAATGCCGCGCACGCCAAAGCAGGTCTGGTTGGCTGCCAACAAAGCCGCATGCGACACCGGGTCATATGTGATGACGCGCGTATTCGGGTATTTAGTCAAAAACTCACCCAGGGCTTTCTTGGCCGTGGGGCTGATGATGGTATTCGTGATAATGCGGATGTTGCCGCCCAATTGCAGCTGCCCCTTGATTTTTTCATCCAGGTCCTTCCAGGAGAGTTTTTTCACCTCACCGCCCTCTTCGATTTTGCCGGGATGCTTCAGGCGGCGCGTATCGTACAGGCTCAGTACTAAAGCCTGAGCGCGCGCGCTGGTGCCACCGGAGGTTACGCTGCTGAGGGTATTGCCTTCAATCTTGATGGGACGGCCTTCGCGCGTCTTCACCAGAATGGCGCAGTAGTCGCTGCCGTTAACGAAGGAGGAAGCATAGTAGTTAGCCACTCCCGGCACGATGGCATCGGGTTTGGTTACGTATGGAATGGCCTTGCGCACCGGGATTTCGCAAGAGGCTGCCACCGTAGCGGCACCCAGGCCAAAGCCCATGAGCTTGAGAAAGTCGCGGCGGGAGGGCGCCCAACCGCCGGGTGCATCGGCCAATTCTTCTAATAAAAACTCCTGTTCAGCCGATTTCAGGAAAGCGTCCTCGCGGTTCAAATCGTCGGCGCTGACCCAGATACCGTTATCTTGATGCTGCATATCGCTGGAAGGATGGAATGTAATAAGAGAAGTGGGTTAGGGAAAGGTGAGCAGTTTAATAGTGGCACTTCTGGCACTCTAAGCCGCCAATGTCGGCCACTGTTACCTTTTCGCGCTTGCCGCCCTTGAGTTCTTCGTGGTAGCGCGCGTATTGCTGGTAATAATCGTTGTCTTTGAACTTGACCTCCGTCTGGCGGTGGCAATTGATGCACCAGCCCATGCCTAAAGTGGAGTACTGATATACCTCCTCCATTTGCTCGATGGGGCCGTGACACTGCTGGCAAGCCACCTGTCCTACGGCCACGTGTTGGGCGTGGTTGAAATAGGCGTGGTCGGCCAGGTTGTGAATGCGCACCCACTCGATCGGGCCTTGGATCTTGCCGTTGGAGTCGTTTTTAAGCGCTTTGACGATGCCTTCCCATTGGGTTTCGACCACCATGCGGCCCGCATCGTTGAGCGTGGTGAGGCCATTATCGGCTACGTATTCCTGGCCTATCCATTTTTTGTACAGTTCTTCGATCTGCTTCTCCGTCCAGTTTTCGTAGTCGGGAATGTATTTGTTGGTAATCGGGTCGTAGCCAATGGAGGCGTAGATTTTTGTGATTTCGGCCGTGCCGGAGACGGTACCTTTTTTCACCACGGTGTGGCAATTCATGCACGTATTGGCACCGGGGATTGAGGCGTGTTTGGAGCGGCGAGCCGAGTCGTGGCAGTACTGACAGTCAATTTTGTTTGCGCCGGCGTGGAGGGCATGGCTGAAAGCGATGGGCTGCTCTGGCTGATAGCCTTGCTGGCGGCCCATGCGCGTGGCATTATCCACCGTTTTGTAGCCAAAGATGAGTGTTGCGGCGAAGACGCCGAAGGCGATGGTACCCTTAGTGGTGAGAATCTGACCCAGCGTACGACGCACCGGTGCCTCTCCAGCCTGCACGCGCGTGAGGTTTTGCAAATTGTCCACAATGCGCATCAGGGCGAACGAGAGCAACCCCAATACCACAGCAATACCTACAAAAATCCAGAAGCTGGAGTCGTCCTTTTTCCCGGCGACGGTCTGGCCCGGTTGGCCCGGTGCACTCGCAGTGGCGGCCTTATTGACGACGTCGTTGACGTAAAGCAAAATGCTTTCAATCTGCTCGTCGGTCAGGCCCGGGAAATTGTTCATCAGCGTGGGCTTCCATTGGTTCCATAGCTCTACGGCACGCGGGTGCCCTGATTGTACCATGGCCTGCGAGGCGCGAATCCACTTGTAGAGGTCTTCACGCGGATAAGCGGCCCAGCGCTCTTCAACCCCACCGAGGGCAGGACCAGTCAGGTTGGTCTTCATGTCCCGGCTGTGGCAAGAGGCGCAGTTCGCCATGAATAAGCTTTTGCCCTCTTCCACATTCGGTGCGGCCTGCAAAAGGCTTGCAGCCAGCAGGAGGACAGGCACTATCTGACAGATGCGTTTCAACAACATATTGATAAAGTGCTACTTATTGGTCTATCTGTATTTGCCGCAAAGGTAATTCTCCCGTTCGTTTTGTTTTGAGGGCGCAGCAACGGTCGCAGCGTATTTAGATAGTCTCTAAACTTTATTGCGCAACGCACGTTAATGCACCGTTAAAATAGAAGCGCGGCAAAGGTAGGCAGGCAGGGTAGGATTGCAATAATTTGGTAAAAAATTTCCTACCGCTTCTTGTCTGGCCCGGCAAAGTGCCTGTAAGTGTTTGCCAAAATCTCTATTGCTTGCGCAAAATGGACACAGCGCCCTTGAGGGATGCGCCCTCTGGCGTGGTCAGCACGTAGAAGTACACGCCATCGGGGTATCGCCCTGCCGTGAAGGGTGTTGCTAAGGTGTTTTCCCACACTACAGCGCCGCTGCGGTTGTAAATCACTATACCATAGGCCGATGGGTCGGCAGCATCGGAGGGCAGCACGATGTTCCACCTTCCGTCCTGGCCATCGGCATCGGGAGTAATGATTTCCGGGATGTAAATGCCCTCTGCCGAAGGGGGCAGCACATGTACCGCGACCTGAGCGGGTGGGCTGGAGCAACCGCTTCGGCGCGCAAAGACGGTGAACTCCACCCGACCGGGTGCTTTGAGGGAGTTCAACTCGAAACGACGCCCCTGCACCGGCCCAATGCCTGAGGACGGAATGCTGCCCACATTAATAGGCACCGCCGTCCATTGCAGCTGAGCCAGCGGGCTGGTAGTGCAGTTGAGCGTTGCCGTCTGCCCGTGCGAAAGGGTAATTTCGGCGGGCAGGCACGTCAGCGGCGGGTACGGTATGCGCGCAACGTTTTTTTCTACGACGGTCGAGCAGCCGTTGGCGTTGGCCGTAACCGTAACCGTATAGGTATTG
The DNA here is from genome assembly GCA_964646615.1 of uncultured Saprospiraceae bacterium. Classification (GTDB taxonomy): domain Bacteria; phylum Bacteroidota; class Bacteroidia; order Chitinophagales; family Saprospiraceae; genus M3007. Next base: position 121,201 of record CAZYEV010000088.1, on the reverse strand, counting down.
GAGCCATCCGTTGGCGGTGTTACGTTCAGGAGCATTCCGGTAGAACCGTCTGACCAGCGAAAGGTCGCCGGGTCTGGTGTCAGGACCGACAGCACTGCCGACTCACCTGCGCAGACAGTGTCGCGGCTGCTGCTGATGCTGGCCACAGGTGGTTTTGTGTTTTGGAAAACGGCTTTATCACCGTAGCCTACGCAGCCGTTGTCTAAAGCGGTTACAGTAACGGCATAGATGCCCGGCTGACTAACCGTAATTTCTTCCGTGCTAGCACCATTGGTCCACTGGTAGGCATATGAGCTACTGCCGGCGGAGAGCGACGCTTGAGCCCGAAGGGTCAGGGAGGTATTTTTGCAATCCAGCACGTCGGTACCCGAAATGCTGCTGATGTTCACCTGCACAAGCGGTATGTCACCGGGTATGACATTGACAGCCGCTGTGTCGGCGCAGCCGTTGTCGGCCCTACGCACGGTCAGGGTGTACACGCCTGGAGCCCCAATCATCGGGCTGAGGGTGCTACTGCCGCTCAGGATGACACCTCCCAATGAAGCGGTCCAGCCAAACACGAGGTTGCCCGGCGCGCTGGAGTCGGCCACTGCGATGCCGGCTATCGGTTGTGCGCAGCTGTTCAGCTTTTGCTGCGGTTCAGCGACCTGGATTTCGGGCCGGTCGGGCGGCCGAACAGACGCCAGATTGCTGGCCCGACAGCCCGCTGGTCCGGTAACCGTATATAAATAGGTGCCGCTTTGCCCCGTGGCATAGTTGGGCTGAGTGGCGCCGGGGATGTTGACAAATTGCACTCCAATCAACCTGGCCCATTGCACCTGAAAGCCGCTGTGCGGCGGCGGCGTTCCTTTCAGCATCACCTGGCTTCCGGGCAGGCAGGTCAGCACCGCCGGATCGGGGTCGGTTTCTATGCTCACCCCCCACGTCAGGTCATTGATATATTCCACCTGGAAGGAGTATTGCACAAAGCAATTGCTACACAAGGCCCCCGTCGGCGCACACATGATGGAAGACAGCGTCAGGGTATAAGTGCCTTCGCCAAGCTGCTGATCACTCGCCAGCCGGAAAGTGTTCTGGCTTTTATCGTATAACAGTACAAACGTGGAGCTCTTGTAACTGAGCACGCCGGTGAACTGCGTCGAGTCTTCAAAATAGCGCTCTACTCCCGTAGCGAATTGAATGACGAAGGCAAAATTGCGGATCGTCTGCGTGCAAGGCATCTGAATCTTGCCGTTCAGTGCTGGCAGGGCAATGGCCTCTCCGGAGGCATAAATCGCCCGCGAGTTACTCGCGTTCACTCCAAAGCAGTCCTGCGCTTGTGCAACAGACGCCGACAGCCAAAGCCCAATTATACTGACCCAAAAACGCGCCATGAACATGGTGTTTTACTTTTTTTAAAAGCGGCGAGCAATGCGCACCTCGCGCCTGTTGGCCTCAAGCATTGCGCCTTGCCGCTCGAATCGGTGATGGATGACTTAAACGCAGCAAATTTCGGGCAAAAAGCGCAGGCGGCAGTGCAAATCCGCTCGCTGTTCAAAAAGACGCCTCCTGAGCGCTTCACTTGTGCGCCTGACAGCCTACCTTCGCCGAAAAGCTTTTTCCTCGCTCTCCTCATGCGCGCTTATAAACCTTCTGCTTCTTCCGACGATGGCTTCTGGTTTAAAACCGGGCTTTTCGCCATACTGGCTGGCCTTGCGTTCTGGATATTTCAGCAATTCGACAGCGGCAAAAAAGAGACGCCTCCTCTAAAAGCAGAATACCCGAGCACAGCGTCGGCGCAATGCTTAGTGCCCGACGAGATTTTGCCCACCAGCACCACAGGCGTCATCGTACGCCACACCTATTATGTATTATCGTATTCGGAAGACCACGAACAAGCCGAATGGGTCGCATATGAGCTGCGCCGCGAACGCCTCCAGCAGCCCTGGGTCGAGCGCTCCGGTGCCTTCCGCCCCGACCCACAGGTGCGGACCGAAAGTGCCACCCCGCGCGACTATAGCGGCAGCGGTTACGACCGCGGCCACTTAGTGCCCGCTGCCGACATGGCCTTCGACGCCGCAGCCATGGACGAAACCTTCCTCATGAGCAACATCAGCCCGCAGGTGCGCACCTTCAACGGCGGCATCTGGCGCGAACTGGAAGAAAACGTCCGCGACTGGGCCAAACGCATGGATCTCCTGTACGTCGTTACTGGCCCCGTGCTCACACGACCAGGACTGGGCCAGATCGGCTTCAACCGGGTAACCGTACCGGCAGCATTCTACAAAGTCATCTACGCCCCCCAGCAACGCAGCGCCATTGCCTTCGTCATTCCAAACGCCCAAAGCGACCGCCCACTCATGGAGTACGCCTGCACGGTCAACGACGTAGAGACCCTCACCGGTATTGACTTCTTCCCGCGCCTGCTGCGCGGCCCTGATGCACGCATCAAAGCCACCGTAGATAAAAACCTTTGGCCCGTCAGCAGCAAACGCTACGAACGCCGCCTGCGCCAGTGGAACCGCGAATAAGCGGTGTTGAAGAGCAAATTATCGCTGGCACCAACAAAAATCACCCTGGCCCACCAGATGCCCGTTTCGACATTCCGCCTACTTTTGTGCATTCATTTTCCTTATTGACCACAACATGGCTTACACGCGATACAGCGGCGGCTGGGGATGCCTGCTCATCGGGGCAGTGGTTTTGATCTTGCTCTTCTACCTCTTGCGTGCGATGCTCTTCGTCTTGTACATCGTATCGCCCGCCCTCCTGCTGGCGGCCATCATCATCAACTGGCGCGCCGTATGGGACACCGTGCGAGAGTTCTGGGCCATGCTGCTCGAACGCCCACTCTCCGGCCTGATCATGACCGTACTGGCAGTTGTATTGTACCCCATTACAGCGCTCTATTTGTTCATGCGCGCTTTGGGCTATCTCCGCATGGAGCAGGCATTTGGCCCTGTGTACAACGAAGGCTCCAGTTCGGCGGAAGGCGAATACATTGACTTTGAGGAAATTGAAAGCGAGCCCCCGCGCCGCTCCGAAATCGTGGAAGATATCGAGATAGAGCCTATTCCGCCGCCTGACGACCTGCCGCCTAAAGACAGCGGCAAACCCTGAATACCCCCCTGAGCGCCAACATTCCTTCGGTATAGCACCAAAAGCCCTATTATTTCAAAAAAAATCTTTGGCTGTTTCTCAGCGGCGCTCTACCTTTGCAGCCCAATTTTTAATACGCTCAGGGATGGACCCTCTTTCCGCATACACCCTTCCCATTCAGGGCCTGAAAACCGGCATGCACGAATACCGGTATGCGCTGGAAGGTGATTTCTTTCGCCACTTTGAGGGTTCGCTCATCCAGGAAGGTTCCGTGCAGGTAGTGGTTTCGGTGGACAAACGCCCCAGCCTCATGATCCTGGACTTCCACCTGTCTGGTTACACGGAAACGACCTGCGACCGCTGCACGGCTCCTATACGGCTGCCTCTGAACGAAGAGACCCGCCAACTCATCATCAAGTACGGTGACGCCGAAGAGGATGAGGACAACGACGAAGTGGTTTTCATCCCGCGCGAAACTCCGCAGTTTCAACTGGCGCCCTATCTGTACGAATTCGCGATGCTGGCCCTGCCCATGACGAACACGTACGACTGCCAAAGCGAAACACCGCTGCCCTGCAACCAGGAGGCGCTCCGCATCTTGAAAGATATTTCTGCCGACGAACAGCCCAATCCCATCTGGGAGGCGCTCAAAGGCTTACAGTAACGCAAATCGCTGATTTCTTTTCAAAAAATAAACGCATTCGAATATGCCCAATCCTAAATGGCGGCATTCCAAGCGCCGCAAACGCGCTCGCCGCACCCACTACAAAGCGCCGCTGCCTACGCTGTCGAACTGCCCTGCCACCGGCGAAACCCACTTGCGCCATCACGCCTATTTAGTGGATGGCAACCTGTATTACCGCGGCCGCCTGTTGGTGAATTACACCGGCGGAGAAGAAGAAACCGCACAGGCATAGCCCGTGGAACGTCACTGAGCGCGCGCTCCTTTGCGCTTCATCCGCTTGTGCTGCCCGCGGCACGAGTATTTTTTTGGGAAAACGCCTGAAAGCATCTCGCTTGCTATGAAGCAAATCATCAACACACCTAATGCTCCAGCGCCCATCGGCCCTTATAACCAGGCCACGCGCGCGGGTAATTTGCTTTTTGTGTCGGGGCAAATAGCCCTTGACCCTCAGAGCGGCGAGCTCGTCCTCGATAACATCGAAGCCGAGACGCATCAGGTGCTTCGGAACGTGAAAGCCATTCTGGAGGCTGCCGGCACTGGCCTGCAAAACGTGCTCAAAGCCACCGTATTCGTGAAAGACATCAACCAGTTCAGCCGCATTAACGCGGTTTATGGCGAGTACTTCCCGCCCGAGTCCGCTCCCGCGCGCGAATTGGTGCAGGTGGCCGAATTGCCGCGCTTTGTCAACGTAGAGATTTCCGTTATCGCGACGGTGTAAACCCGCGCCCGCCCGCTATGAAGAACGTCCTGTCCGGCATTCAGCCTACTGGCGACCTGCACATCGGCAACTACTTCGGCGCCATCCAGAACTGGGTGCGCCTGCAGGAGCAATACCGCTGCTATTTCTGCGTGGTGGACTACCACTCCATGACCATGCCCTACAAGCCGGACAAACTGCGCGAAAACACCTGGAACATGGCCTTCCGCCTACTGGCCTGCGGCATCAAACCGGAGAACCTGTTCATTCAAAGCTTTGTGCCCGAACACACTGAACTGGCCTGGATTCTGGGCTGCGTTACCTCGTATGGCGAATTGACGCGCATGACCCAGTTCAAAGACAAGGTGGATCAACTCAAGGAGACCGACAAAGACGCTCTCGTGAGCGCAGGCCTGTTCACCTACCCTATTCTGCAAGCAGCCGACATCCTCATTTATCACGGGCATTACGTACCCGTGGGCAAAGACCAGGAGCAGCACCTGGAATTATCGCGCAACATTGCCCAGCGCTTCAATCAGCAGTTTGGGCGCGAGTACTTTCCGCTACCAGAGCCGCTGTTTACCCATACGCCCAAGATCCTTTCGCCCGCCGACCCGACGCGCAAGATGAGCAAGAGCCTGGGCGAGAAGCATTACATCAACCTCTTTGGCGAAGAGGCCCAAATCCGCAAGCAAATCCGCTCTGCCGTAACCGACACCGGCAACACCCCCGCTGGCGAGATGAGCCCGGGCGTGACCAACCTCTTTGAAATCCTCCGCGCCTGCGGCCAGATGGACGCCTACAACGCCCTCATGGCCGACTACCAGGGCGGCACGCTCCGATACAGCGACCTCAAGGAAACCGTGGCCGATGCCCTGTCGGCCCTCGTTACGGCCCTGCGCGAGCGACTGCACCACCTGCAGGCCGATAAAAAGCACGTAAAAGCCCAAATCGAAGCCAGCAGCGCCGCCATCCGCGAGCGCGCGCGGCAAACCCTCCGCGAAGTGCGCGAAATTGTCGGCCTGCCTACCCTCAAAGCCTGACGCGCGCCATGACGAAAAAAAACACCAAAGCGCCCCCGCCCGAAATCGTTAACCGGAGGGCCCCCTACGAGTACCACTTCGTACAGGAATACGTAGCCGGTATCGCCCTGACGGGCACCGAGGTGAAAAGCCTGCGCGCCGGCAACGCCAACCTGACCGACGCCTACTGCCTGTTTGAAAATGGCGAACTCTGGATACGCAACCTCCACATCGCCGAATACGACTTCGGCAGCGACCAAAACCACGCCCCTCGACGCCTGCGCAAGCTCTTGCTCCGCAAAAGCGAACTACGCAAACTGGAACGCCGCGTCCGCGAAAAAGGCTTCACTATCGTGCCCGTCAAAATCGCCTTCAACGAACGCGGCTTAGCCAAAGTCCATATCGCCTTAGCCACAGGCAAAAAATCCTACGACAAACGCGAAACCATCAAGCAACGCGACGAAAAACGCGAACTCGACCGCCTCAAAAAGGTCTATAAGTAGGCATTCACCGGCAGCGCGCAGCGCTTCAGATAGGCTACGTCGAGCGGCGGCCAAATCGGCGGAAGAAGTCTTCCTATTTTCGCCGCATGAAAATTTTCTGCATCGGGCGCAATTACGCCGACCACGCAAAAGAACTGAACAACCCGGTACCCGCCGAACCCATCATTTTCATGAAGCCGCCCACGGCGCTCGTGGTCAATAACAAGCCGTTTTATTACCCCAATTTCACCCAAGACCTCCACTACGAGGGCGAAATTGTCTTGCGCATATGCAAAAACGGCCGCTCCGTGCAGCCTGAATTTGCGCACCGCTACTACGACGCCGTCGCCTTCGGCATTGACTTCACCGCTCGCGATGTGCAAGAGCGCCTCAAGCAGAAAGGCCATCCCTGGGAGATTGCCAAGGCCTTCGACCACTCCGCCCCCATCAGCCCGTGGATACCTTTGGAAGAACTGCCCAACCCAAAGGACATCCATTTTCAACTCAAAAAAAATGGCCAGATCGCGCAAGATGGCCACACGCGCGACATGCTTTTCTCCTTTGAGGCACTCATCGTGCACATCTCGCGCTATTTCACCCTCCAAAAAAGCGACCTCATTTTCACCGGCACCCCCGCTGGCGTTGGCCCTGTGCAAATCGGCGACGTGCTGGAAGGCTTCATCGAAGGACGCCACATGCTGACCTGTACCATCAAGTAAAAGAGAAAAAATACCGGCGCTGCCGTCGGTATTTAAACCTCAGACTGCTTATCTCATTGCAAAACACTGCTCAATGCTTATGCGCAATTTGCTCTTTACTGCTCTGCTTCTCCTCTCTGGCCTGATAGCTTTTGGCCAGCCGCCTGCTCCTGCGCCACCGCAACGCGGCGCGATACTCATTTTGGGCGCCACGGCGCATTTGGGTAATGGCCAATCCATTGCCAACAGCGCCATTGCGTTTGAAAACGGCCGCATTACGCTGGTTGCCGATGCCACTACTGTGCGCGTCGACCCGTCGAAGTACACGCGCATTTTTGACGCCAAAGGCAAACACGTATATCCGGGTTTTGTAGCCATGAACAGCCGCTTAGGCTTAGTGGAAGTGGAGGCCGTGCGCGCCACGCAAGATTTCAGCGAAATCGGCGAATACAATCCGAACGCCCGCAGCATCATCGCCTACAACACCGACTCCGACATCATTCCGACGGTGCGCTCTAATGGCGTGTTGGCAGCTCAGGTCGTGCCAACGGGCGGCGTGATTTCGGGCACATCGTCGGTCGTTCAGCTCGACGCCTGGAATTGGGAAGACGCTGCCCTCCGCTTAGAGGATGGCGTGCATCTCAACTGGCCCGCGCCGCGTGCGCGACGCGCTTTTGCCTTTGGGCCAATGCCCGCCGAACAACAACCCGAAGATAACTACACAAAGAGCGTTCGAGAGATACGCGAGTTTTTTCAAGAGGCCAAAGCCTATTGCCAGAACCCTAACCCTGAGGTACGCAACCCGCGTTTCGAGGCCATGCGCGGCGTATTCGAAGGTAAACAGAATCTGTACATCCACACTAACCACGCGCGCACGATGCAGGAGGCCGTCCTCTTCGCCGAGCAAATGCAGGTGCGGCCTGTGCTGGTAGGCGCCGCTGATGCCTGGCTCATTACCGACTTCCTGCGCGAACACCAGGTAACGGTGGTGCTCACCCAAACGCACCGCCTGCCCAGCCGGCAGGACGAAGACGTGGACCAGCCCTACAAAACACCGGCCCTCCTGCACGCTGCAGGCATTCCCTTTGCCATCACCTCCGAGGCCGCCTGGCAGCAGCGCAACCTGCCCTTTGAGGCCGGGCAGGCCGTCGGATACGGGCTGCCTTACGAAGCCGCCATCCAGGCCATCACCCTGACGCCCGCTGTCGTACTTGGTGTGGCCGGACGCATCGGCTCCTTAGAAGTAGGCAAAGACGCCACGCTGTTCATCAGCGAAGGCGATGCCCTCGACATGCGCACTAATACCGTAACGGCCGCATTCATTCAGGGACGCGAAATCAACTTAGACAACAAACACAAGCAACTGTACCGGCGCTTCGAAGAGCGGTATCGGCAGCGGTAAGCTATCTTTCGGCAAAGGGAGATAATTTTCGGTGTCGGCTTTTTCGGAGGCATGCCCTTAAGCACTCTTGCAGGAAAAATAACGCTTCTGCCAACGCTAAGCGCCCTTGCTGCGTCTTTGCAGGGCTGGTATGCACGTTCTAAAGTCAGCGCCGACCTTTGCTGTAAAAAATACGCCGCTATGATGTTTCTCAGAAGAAGCCTTTCGCTCCTCGCCGCCCTACTGGCCTTTGCCTCCTTATACGCCCAGCCATACGAACGGCGCAGCGGCGAAATGCTCGTCCAGTTGCAGCCTGAAGCCTCGCCTGCCGCGGTGTTGTACCGCCTGGCCGCCGCACAACCCCTTGAGGCCGCACTTACCTGGAAGAAAGTTGTCGCTCCTGATTGGCACATCTACCTGCTGGGCTTCGACGAAAGCGCCACCAATGCTGAGGCACTCCTGGAGTCTGCCCGTCGCCACCCTGACATTGTCGCCGCCCAGTGGAACCACCGCGTCGAGGAGCGCGCCACTTTCCCCAACGACCCGGAGTGGAGCCGCCAGTCAGGCTTCGTGCTCATCGGCATGCCCGATGCCTGGGACATCGCCACCGGCGGCCTGACCCTCAACGGCGACACCATCGTTGTGGCCGTCCTGGAAAAAGGCGCCCTGCGCACGCACCCCGACGTGGCACCCAGTTACTGGTTTAACCACCAGGAAATACCCAACAATGGCCGCGACGACGACGGTAACGGCTACGTGGACGACTTCCGCGGCTGGAACCCCCGCCGCAACAGCGATGACCCGGGCACGCCCGGCTTCCACGGCACCGCCGTCAATGCCATCATTGGCGCCAAAGGCAACAACGGCATCGGCGTTTCCGGCATCAACTGGAACGTCCGCCTGATGAACCTGGCCGACATCACCTTCGAAGACGAAATCGTAGGCGGCTACCAATACGCCGCGCGCATGCGCCGCCTGTACAACGAAACCAACGGAGCCAGGGGCGCTTTTGTCGTCGTTACCAATGCCTCTTTCGGCATTGACAAGGCCTGGCCCAGGGACTTTCCGCTATGGTGTGCCGTCTATGACTCGCTGGGTAAAGTCGGCATTCTCAGCGTCGGCGCTACCTCCAATACCAACACTAACGTGGACGTCGCTGGCGACATGCCCAGCACCTGCGCCAGCGAATACCTCATCATCGTCAACAACGTGGATCAAATCGCCGGCCGCAAAATCACGGAGACCGGCTACGGCAAAACCTACGTGGACTTAGGCGCCCCTGGCGACGGCACCTACACGGCGCGCAGCGACGGCAACAACCCCACCTACGGCGTTTTCAACGGCACCTCAGCCGCTACACCGCACGTCACGGGAGCCATTGCCTTCCTGTACAGCCTGCCGTGCAGCAATTTCACCGGCGACGCCCTGACCAACCCCGTCGCCTGTGCCCGCCGCGTGCGCGATGTGCTGCTGGAAAGCGTAGCCCCAGAGCCCACCTTAGCCAACATCACCACCACCGGCGGACGCCTCCACGTCGCCAATGCTGTGCGCCGCGTCCAGGAACTCTGCAACGGCTCACCTACAGGACCACTCGAAATTTTGTGGGTACGCCCAAACCCGGTAACAGACGAAATCCAGGTACGCCTGCAAGCGCCCACCTACTCCACTTATCAGGTGCGCATCTTCAACATGCTCGGCCAGCAACTCCTCGAAGATGCCTTCACGCCGGAGCCTTTCGGCAACAGCATCTGGAAGCGCCAGCTGGCCGACCTGCCCCGCGGTGTGTATAGCCTCTCCTTCGGACGCAACGACGCCTGGCGCTCGGTAAAATTTGTAAAAAAATAAAAAAATCCTTGCACGGAAATTCAGCGGCATCTTACCTTTGCCGCCCGAAACAACGGTTTGGCTCCGTAGCTTAATGGATAGAGCATCTGACTACGGATCAGAAGGTTAGAGGTTCGAGTCCTCTCGGAGTCACGAAAGCATTCTACTCAACTGCCCGTTGACCTATGCGACGGGCAGTTTTTTTGAAGAAACATCACCTATACATAGTCATGGCAAGAGTCTGCGATCTGACGGGCAAAAAAACGATTTCGGGGCACAACGTGTCGCACTCCAACCGCAAAACTAAGCGACGCTTCTATCCCAATCTGCAAACCAAGAAGTTCTTCATGCCCGAAACCGGCGAGTGGGTTACCCTGAAGGTGAGCTGCGCAGCCCTGCGCACCATCAACAAAAAGGGCCTTTATGCCTATCTGAAAGAGCTGGAGAAAAAAGGCGAAATCCTCTTTTTCGATGAGCCCGCAGTGGAGGGCTGCTAATACCAAAACCCATCATCTAAACACCGCATCGCAATGGCAAAGAAGAGCAAAGGCAATCGCATTCAGGTCATTCTGGAATGCACGGAGCATAAAAACAGCGGTATGCCCGGCACATCGCGTTATGTAACGCAGAAAAATCGAAAGAATACGCCGGAGCGTCTCGAACTGAAAAAGTACAACCCCATTCTGCGCCGCTACACGGTGCACCGTGAGATTAAGTAACACCTCCTTCGTATCGCATTTTCACACGCTAAACTATATTCAGCGCTATGGCCAAGAAGATATCGAAAAACGCCCGTGTAGCCGAGCGCTCCGCCAATGCGGGTAGCGGCAAAGACCACGTCAAGGTAGTCAAGGCGATTAAAGACCCTGCTACTGGTCGTTACACTTACAAGGAAATGATCGTCCACAAGGACAAGGTGAAGGATTTCTTCGCCGACGTGAAGTAAAAAACCATCGGTAAATTGGTTATATGGCCCATTGCTTTTCGGGGGATAAGCAGTGGGCCTTTTTTTATTTTATACATCTCCAATTTCTGAGGCGCGGCGAGGCTGATTCCAGTTTATTCGACACTCCACTCCCGTCTCGAACGCCCTGTTCTCGAGGCTTATGCCCGGAGCATTCCCTACCCGTTCACGCAAGGGCTACCAGCAAAAGACGAGCAAAGCAGGCACAAACTGCGCTACGGCTGCTTCCTCTTTACGCCCTTTGCAGGATAAAACATGCAACCTTACCTGAGACAGGCTCTCAGGGCTGAGCATTTTAGCAAACCTGTAAGGGCTTTTCGGAGATTGAGATAGGAGGGCGCCGAGACCTTCTCTGAAGGAAACCAGTCGGATTTTTTATGCCGTGATAGGGAGTTTTTGTGTATTTGCGCGCCACTTTTGAATTGGGTGGTTCGCTTTTTTCAAAAACACATCGCTACAACATGAACTGCTCTGCTCTGCCCCGCACCGCTTTAGTGGCGGTGCTTTTGCTGACATCTACGCTTCTGCCGGCCCAAACGCCGCCAAAACCCGACACCTTGCCTCCGGCGCCCACAGCGGTCAAGGACACCGTGCCAGCCAGAGAGGAAAAGGCCGAGAAAAAGGAAAAACCGGAAGACAAAAAAGGCCCTAAGCCCTATCGCGAGGTCATCACCGACAAGGCCGTCAGCATGGTCGGTCTGGTAACGGTGCACCGCATCGAGGACAAATACTTTTGGGAAATTCCGGACTCTCTCTTTGGCGCCGAGATTATGGCCATCACGCGCGTATCCCAGACACCCACAGGTGCTGGCTATGGTGGCGAGCAGGTCAACCGCCAGGTCATCCGCTTTGAGCGCGGGCCATCCGACAAAGTCTTCGTGCGTGCCATTGCATACCGCAACGTCAGTCCCGACACTACAGCGCCCATTTACAAAGCGGTGCGCAGCTCCAACGTGGACCCCATCGCTGCTGCGTTCGACATTAAGGCCGTTCGGACGGACACCTCCGTTGTCATTGAGGTAACGGACTTTTTCAAGGATGATAATCAGGTGTTTAGCATTCCGCCCATTACCAAGCAGCGCTATAAGATGGGCGATCTGCAAAAAGACCGCAGCTACATCCAGAGCATGCGCGCCTACCCCATCAACCTGGAAGTACGCACGGTGAAGACTTACAAAGTCAGCCCGCCCTCGCTGCGCGAAGAGACGCCCGGCACGACGAACCTGCTGGCTGGCCTCAACGCCGGCGTGGTTACTTTCGAGATCAACAACTCGCTCATCCTGTTGCCGCGCAACCCGGCCCGCAAGCGCTACTTCGACCCGCGCGTGGGCTACTTCGCTACTGGCTACCAGGTCTATACGGAAGACCAGCAGCGCGTTGAAGACGAGACCATCATTGTCCGCTGGCGCCTCGAACCCAAAAGCGACGCCGATGCCCGACGCCAACAACGCGGCGAAAAAATAGAACCCGCCAAACCCATCGTCTTCTACATTGACCCAGCCACCCCGGTCAAGTGGCGGCCTTACCTCAAAAAGGGCGTCGAAGACTGGCAACCCGCCTTCGAACAGGCCGGCTGGAAAAACGCCATCATCGCCCGCGACTGGCCTGAAAACGACACCACTATGAGCCTCGAAGACGCCCGCTTCTCCGTCATCCGGTACTTCGCCTCCGACATCCAGAACGCCTACGGACCCAATGTGCACGACCCGCGCACGGGCGAAATCATCGAAAGCCACATCGGCTGGTACCACAACGTCATGCGGCTGCTCAAAAACTGGTACACCACCCAAACCGCCGCCGTAGACCCGCGCGCTCGCGCCAACGAACTCGACGATAAACTCATGGGCGAGCTCATTCGCTTCGTCTCTGCGCACGAGGTAGGGCACACCCTCGGCCTGCGCCACAACTTCGGCGCCAGCCATGCCACGCCCGTAGAGAAACTCCGCGACAAAAAGTTCATCGAAGCCAACGGGCACACCTCCTCTATCATGGACTACGCCCGCTTCAACTACGTAGCCCAGCCCGAAGACGGCGTTACTGACCTCATGCCCCGCGTAGGCGACTACGACCGCTGGGCCATCGAATGGGGCTATAAACCCATCTACGGCACCAAAGACGCCGAAGAAGATCGCAAAGTGCTCAACCGTTGGTATTTGGAGAAAGCCGCCAACAACCCGCGCCTCCACTTTCTGACCGAAAGCAACCCCTACGACCCACGCGCCCAGGCCGAAGACCTCGGCGACAACTCCATGCTCGCCTCCGAGTACGGCATCAAAAACCTCCAGCGTATTCTGCCCAACGCTGCGGTGTGGACGAAAGAAGAAGCGCAGACCTTTGAGCGCGCTCAGGAACTCTACGACAACGTGGTAGGCCAGTTCAACCGCTACATCGGACACGTAACCAAGTGGGTCGGCGGCGTTTATGAAACGCCCAAAACCTACGACCAGCCCGGCGTCGTCTATGAAGTGGCGCCCGCCGAGCGCCAACGCGAGGCCGTCGCTTTCCTGCACAAACACCTCTTCCAGACGCCCGAATGGCTCTTCGAGCCTAAAGTGCTGCGCCTGCTCCGCCCCGAAAGCGGCGTCTCCGCCCTCCTGCGCCTGCAGGAAAACACGCTCAACAACCTCTTCAGCCCGGCACGCCTGCAGCGCATGATCGAAAACGAAGCCCTCGACCCTAAAACCTATACCATCGCTCAACTCTTCGACGACCTGCGTACCGGCATCTGGAGCGAACTGCCCGCCCGGTCGGCCGTCAGCCTTCAGCGCCGCAACCTGCAAAAGATGTTTATTGATAAAATGAGCGCACTGGCTCAGTCGTCCTATTCTCCGGTTGGCCTCACCCAAACGCCCAACCTGAACTACTCGGATGTGCCCTCGCTGGCCTTAGCCACCCTCCGACAACTGCAGGGCGACCTCAACGCCGCCAGCAATGCCGTCAACGATGCCACCACCCGGCACCACTACAACGACTGCCTGCGGCGCATTGAAAGCGCCCTCGACATCGCTAAACGGCGGTAAAACTCGCATGGCCAGGGCAATCCACCACCCTGGCCATGCTTCTTGTTCGTTCTTTTAGAGTATCCTCGCAGTAACACCTGCTGCGTCAAAGACTACCGAAAGAACACATTCACGCCAGCATTTACGCTCACGTTCTCTTCCAGGAACACGTTGCCCATGACCCAGCCGGCCGTTTTGCCCTCGACCTCGAGATAAGGGTTGAAGCGGCCCAGATTGGCGCGCGCTTTCAGCCCCAAGAGGCCTCCGAATTGTCCCTGTGTCGTGGTGAAGGACAGGTTTTCTGGCTGCCGCCACATCATCAAGCGCGGGCTGAGGGCTAATTTTCCTTTGAAGAACGGTTGGTCCACCAGACCTGCTTCGAGGCCTGTCAGCAATCCATCGCGGTTCAGGTAGTTGTGAAGGGTAAAAAAGAGGTTGTAGCTCGGCGATTGGTACCAGACTTCGACCGAGATGTCGTTGCCAAAAGGTGTCAGGACGCTCCGTACAGCAAAGTTACCGTAGTGATTTCCCTCTGGGCTGCGTTTCAGGCGTATTTTGGAAAATCCGAAGAGCGTGGGCGAGAGGAAGTTGAGCCACTGCAGTCGGCCCTGTTTTCGGATGTAGTCCAGCTCTTCCTGCGTCAGGTCGGCGGGTTTGATGTAGCGATTGATGCCCACACCAGAGGGGTGCACGCCGCGCGCCTGGTAGCGCAGTTCAGGGCGAAAAAGGGAATAAGCCCAGGCCGTATAGTCTGGTCCGGTGAAGTCGCGCGCGAGGATATCGGCGCCTTCTTTTTCGTTCATCTCCTTGACCAGTCGGTTGAAATCATCGCTCGCACAGGCCCGTACATAGGCGCCAGTAGAAAAGGTGAGCAGCCAGTACAAGGGAATATGCGGCATGCCCTGGCTATAGAAAAAGTCGTTGCGTTGGAGCGTTTGCACTAAGTGCAGCTCACCTTCTTTGCCCGCGACCTGGAGCCTGCGCCAGTCGTTGAGGTAATTGTCGTGCATGCGCTCCAGGCCAGCATCGGCAATGCGGTATACCCGGATGACTTCCTGGCCAAAGGGAAAGCGGTTAACCTCGTTAGCACTTTTCACCTCTCGGCGCGTCAGCACGGCTCGGTGATATTCCTCATGGAGCCAGGCATTGCCCAGCGGTGCCTGAAGGACCAGCAAGTCAAACACAGAGACCGTACCGTAGGTCAGCACTGCCCGCAAAAAAGCGCTGTTCTTATCCTTAAAGGCCTCCTTTAGCCCAAAATGCGCAGTGCTGTAAAGGTTGGCGCTCAGCTGCAGGCTTTGTTTCATGCTCGGCGAGCCATAGCCGGCCAGAAAGTTGCCGTTGGTGCGTGAGGCGTACGACTGATACGGCAAATCCAGCAATGGAAAGTCAAGCAGCAGGCGAACGGTGTCGCCCGGCGTCTGTGCACCTGTTGGGTGCAGCTGCAGCGATGCAACGGCGACCAGCACCAGCAAGCATCTTTTCAACATACGTGTACGATAAATCAGCTTTTCCATAGGCGTTTTTTCTGCAAAGCACGTAATCCTACCAGGCCGCTGATAATGGAAAGGGATGAGCGCGTCTTTTTCTGGGATGTATCGCGCTAAAATGGGAGCGCCCCCTATTCAGGCTCCAAACCGCCCACTTGCCGCAGTAAAAGCGAAGTAAACACCTTCGAGCAGCACCACGAGAAATGACCTTCGGCGTAAACCGAAGCCCTTACCGGCATGCCCGCACCATTCCCGGCGCCTGAACAAAGGCAAAAGCTACTGCTTCTACGCCAGCATCTCGACAGCTGGCGTTTTTGCTCCGATGCGTCAGAGGTAGCGCAAAAAAGCCTCTTAAGAAAAAAGCATGTGCCGATGCGTGGAGTTACCGAAAGACGTGCCTACTTTTGTCCTGGCCTTTCAGGATGGGGAGGTAGAAGGCACCGCTTCATTTTCTCATTAAAAAACTGAAAATCAGTCTGTCATGAAATACAAGGTGGATAAGCAGGAGCACTACACGGTGCTGACGCTCGAAGAGCCGACATTAGACTCACTCATTGCACCGCAGTTGAAAAGCGAGCTGATCTTTCTGCTGAATGAGGGCACGCGCAACCTGATTTTAGACCTCTCTCACGTAACGTTTGTGGACTCGAGTGGGCTGAGCGCCATCCTGACGGGAAACCGGCTATGGAAAGAAACAGGTACCTTTGTGATTACTGGCGAGTTACACCCGTCGGTATCTAAGTTGATTGAAATTTCGCGCCTGGACGCGGTGCTGACGCTCATTCCAACACTGAGCGAAGCCGAAGACTACGTCATGATGGAAGAAGTGGAGCGCGAACTGCGAGCTGAATAGCGCGCACTGATAAGGACAATCGGATATTGTCGGCAAAGATGGGAGTAGGCGCCCGACGCCCTGTATGTCGGCGCATTTTTGGTAAAGAATACCTTTACGCTAAAAAGTTATGCGTACGCATCGGGTTTTTCTGGAGGGAGTTATTGACGAGCGGCTGAACCTCCAGCCCATGCCTCTGACGCATTTCGACGACTTGCTGAATCGAGGCTGGCGCCTGTTGGGCTTCTCCATGGTACGGCACAGCTACGGCATCAACCGCGAAGAACTGTGCCGCACCCTGCCGCTGCGTATCCGTCTGGACTATCCACCGCTGCTGTCGCGCAGCCAACGCAAATTGCTGCGCCAAAACACCCACCTCGAGGTTCGCACCGGCCCCATTCATCTGACTGACGAAAAACAAGAACTGTTCCTGAAACACACCCGGCGCTTTAAGTCTTCTCCTCCAGAGTCTATCCTCAGCTTCATCAACCCCGATCCAACCATCCCCGTGCCAGGCCTTGAACTATGCCTCTATGAACACGGGCATCTCATTGCCTGTAGCTATTTGCACTTAGGCAAAGAAGCCGTCTCTGCCACCTACTGCTTCTTCGACCCCGACTTTGAGCATTACCGCCCTGGCTATTACACCATGTTGCTGGAAATGGACATCGCACGGCGGCTGGGCAAAAAGTACTATTACCACGGCTATTGCTACGACGTGCCGTCGCAGTTTGATTACAAACTGAATTTCTACCACTTAGAGCGCATGGTCTGGAAAACGGGCGAATGGATACCCCAGCCTCGCATGCCAAAACATTCGCTGGGCGATTTGCTGTTTTAATTTTTAGCCAGGCCAACACGAAAGGCCCGGCATGAGCAGGAGCAAAGCCCGGCACATATCTTTCATTTTCCATTCAAGCGCCGGGCCAAACGAGTTTTGCCGTTACTATGACTACCGAGCAGTTCAAAGACTTTTTTCCTACGGTGCCACCAGAAGCAGGTGTGTATCGGTTTTTGGATGCGCAAGGCGTCATTCTGTACGTAGGCAAGGCCAAGAACCTGCGCAATCGGTTAGCCTCGTATTTTGGCGATAAGAAACACCAATCCGCCAAGACAAAAGCGTTAGTGCGCCACGCCGAGCGCATTGAATTTACCGTGGTAGAAACGGAGACCGACGCGCTGCTGCTGGAGAACACCCTCATCAAGAAGCACCAGCCGCGGTACAACGTCATGCTCAAGGACGAAAAGTCGCCGCTGGCCTATATCTGCATCAAGGCAGAGCGGTTTCCACGAGTATTCGTTACGCGGCGAGTCGTGCGCGACGGCTCCACATACTTCGGGCCTTACCTGCACAAGGGGCGCGTGGATCAAATAACCGACCTGATACGCCGGCTGTTCCAGTTGCGCACCTGCTCGCTGAACCTGTCGGAGCAAAACATTGCTCGTGGCAAATTCAAGCCCTGTTTGGAGTATCACATCAAGAACTGTGCAGCTCCCTGTGTCGGCTATGAAAGTGAAGAAGCCTACCAGCGCAAAATCGAGCAGATCAAAAACATCTTGCGCGGCAATTTCGCCCCGGTAAAGGCGCACCTCAAAGAGGAGATGCAGCGCTATGCGGAGAACCTGCAGTTCGAGCAGGCGCAGGAAATGAAGGAAAAACTCGCCCTTTTCGAGGACTACCAGGGCAAAAGCACGGTGGTCAACCCGAACATCCGCGACGTGGACGTATTCGCCTTAGTTACCGACGAACAAGAGGCCTACGTACACTGCCTGCGCGTGGTGAACGGCGCCATCATCAATACCTATACGCTCACCCTGACAAAGAACTTGGACGAAGACCCCCGTACGCTGCTGTCGTATGCCGTAGAAGCCCTGCGGCTGAAGATGGATAGCCAGGCCCCGGAAATCATCGTGCCCTTCCCTGTTGCTGCACCCGAAGGCGTCGTGGTAACGGTGCCCAAAATTGGCGACAAGAAAAAACTGCTCGACCTCTCGGAATGGAACGCGCGCCAGTACCAATTGCAGCAACGCCGCGCGGCCATCAACCGCACCAACCGCCAGACGCAAGCCGAGCGCGTGCTGAATGTGCTCAAAGCCGACCTGCACATGAGAGAACTGCCCATGCACATCGAATGCTTCGACAATTCCAACCTCCAGGGCAGCAATCCCGTGTCGAGCTGCGTGGTGTTCCGAAGCGGCAAGCCCGCCCGACGCGACTATCGGCATTACCACGTGAAGACTGTAGAAGGCCCCAACGACTTTGCCTCGATGGAAGAGGTCGTCTATCGGCGCTACAAACGCCTGCTGGCCGAAGGGCAATCACTACCGCAACTCATCATCATTGACGGCGGCAAAGGCCAGCTGAGCGCCGCCATGAAAAGCCTGCGCGCTTTGGGCTTAGAGGGCAAAATGACCGTCATCGGCATCGCTAAACGATTAGAAGAAATCTACTTCCCCGACGACCCCGTGCCGCTGCACCTGAACAAGAAATCGGAGTCGCTGCGCCTCATCCAGCAAGCCCGCAACGAAGCGCATCGCTTTGCCATTTCGTTCCACCGAGACAAACGCAGTAAGGCGTTCCTGCACACCGAGCTTACCGAGATACCCGGCATTGGGCCAAAATCGGCGGAGAAACTGTTGCAGCATTTTGGCTCAGTGGCCCGCCTGCGTCAGGCGTCAGCGGAAGAGATAGCGCAGGTGGCCGGTAAAGCCGCAGCGGCGCGGGTAATGCAATATTTTGCTTCCGCGCCTGCGGCGGAAGAGGAAGTTACTCCCTGATTTCTTCGTAGTCAATGTATTCGCCGACGTCATCGCGCGGTTGTATGCGGACGTTAGGCTCTGGTTCCGGCTCCGGTTCCGGCTCCGGAGGGAGTGGCGGCCATTCAGGCGGCTCCTGTGCCTCTTCGCGGCGCGAAGCAAAATAGCGCCGCCCTACGAACCAAAGCCAGGCAATGGCCAGGAGTGTAAAGAGCCATTTGAACAACATATCAAAGAAACATTCAAAAGCGGCGAAAGTTAGCCGCTGAGCACCACTTTAGCGCGTCAGCACGATGTAGTCGCGCAGCAGTGTTTCCAAAAAATCATAGGTATCCACAACCTTGGGCTGTGGGATTTGCAGCAAGTTAGCCAACTGCTCGGCCAACCGTAGGGCAGCCTGCTGATGTGCGGCGTTGGGGTACTGGTTCCAGCGCAGAAGGACGGTTCGGACGAGCAGCATATCGGCCTCGCTTAGCTGGCGCACCTGTGGATAGGTAACGGTGTAGTTTTCGGTTGTGGAGATGTTGAGCACATCGCTCAGGTTGATGGAACGCACATTGCGCACATTGACAACCGTCGTGTGGGCCGCCATATCGCCTAAGCGCTGACTGCGTGGATGCGTCTGGATGAATAGCAACCCAATAAAACCGCCCGAAAACATGCCGTCCAGAAAGAGCAGAATGGCGCGCACAAAGGCATCGCCCCATCGCAGTGGCCGGCCATCCAGACGAACCGTTTGGATGCCCAGAATGCTCTTGCCCGGCGTCTGACCGGCATTCCACACATCGCAAACCATGTGGTACAGCAGATAAAACAGCAACCACGAAAATACAGCCACAACGCCAGAGGCCAGAAAATCCAACACCTCAGTGTAAAGCAGCGCGAGATAAATCACAAACCATCCCACGCTGACGACCAGCAGGTCTAACAACGCCGCCACGAAGCGGCTGAAGGCACTGGCCTGCTCGTACTGGATGACTACGTTTTGAAGCGTGGGAATTTCAATGGTTTTCACACCACAACAAAAGATTAGCCGGCGACCTGATAGTCGCGCAGAGCGTCGTTGAGCGAAACTTTTTTATCGGTGCTCTCCTTGCGCTGCCCGATGATAAGGGCGCACGAAACCTGATACGTGCCTGCCGGAAACTGGCGCGTGTAGCTGCCCGGAATGACGACTGAACGCGCTGGCACACGCCCGGTGTAGCGAACAGGCTCAGGGCCGGTAACGTCAATGATGTGTGTGCTTTGCGTAAGCACCACATTAGCCCCTAGTACAGCCTCGCGCTCGACGTGAACGCCCTCCACGACGATGCAACGCGAGCCAATGAAGCAGTCGTCCTCGATAATCGTAGGCCGGGCCTGCGGCGGCTCCAGTACACCGCCAATGCCGACACCGCCCGCTAGGTGAACATTGCGCCCTATCTGAGCGCAAGAGCCGACGGTGGCCCATGTGTCCACCATCGTACCCGCACCTACCCATGCCCCGATGTTGACATAGGAGGGCATCAGAATAGCTCCCCGCTCAATGTAAGACCCGTAGCGCGCCAGCGCCTGTGGCACCACGCGCACCCCCTGCTGCGCAAAGCCCTTTTTCAGCGGAATCTTGTCGTGGTACTCAAAAGGGCCTACCTCAATAGTGCGCATATCCTGAATGGGAAAATACAGGATGACGGCCTTTTTGATCCACTCATGGGTCATCCACTCACCGTCGGGTAACGGTTCAGCCACGCGCAGAAGGCCCTGGTCGAGCAGGTCAATAACCTCCCGTATGGCCTGCTTGGTTTCCTGCTGTGCCAGTCGGGTGCGGTCGTTCCACGCAGCCTCGACCAGCGTTCGGAGTTGGTCTGTCATGTCGTTTAGAGTTCTTTGCGCAGGCGTGCCACCGGAATGCCCAACTGCTCGCGATACTTGGCGACGGTGCGCCGAGCGATGTTGTAGCCTTTGTGCAACAGGATTTCCTTCAGCTTCTCATCCGAGAGCGGGCGCTGCTTATTTTCCTGAGAAATGAGTTCCGTCAGGATTTTCTTGACCTCCAGCGTAGATACCTCATCGCCTTCCTGGGTTTGAAGGCTCTCGGAGAAGAAGTCCTTGAGGCGCTTGGTGCCAAATTCGGTTTGCACGTATTTGGAATTCGCCACGCGCGACACAGTGGAAATATCCAGGCCCGTAGCGTCGGCGATATCCTTCAGAATCATCGGGCGTATCCGCTTCTCATCGCCGGTCAGGAAGTAGTCGCGCTGATGCTGGAGAATGGCATTCATGGTCAGCATCATGGTTTGTTGGCGCTGCTTGATGGCGTCAATAAACCAGCGGGCGCTTTCTATTTTTTGTTTGATAAAAAGAATGGCCTCCCGGTCCTGTTTGGAGGGGCGCTTGCCGTTGTGGTTGTGGTTGTGGGCACGCAGCATTTCGCGAAAGTATTCGCTGATGCGCAATTCCGGAGCATTGCGGGCATTCAGGGAAAGCTCCAGATCACCGTCGCGGTTGGTGATGATGAAGTCGGGCACGATGTAATTGTGCACGATTTCGCTGCGAGAGGAAAAACTGCTGGCGGGCTTGGGGTTAAGTTTCAGCACCTCGCCAATAATGGGCTTAAGTTCTTCCTCACTAATGCCGAGATGACGGGCCAGTTTGGCGTAGTGTTTTTTGGAAAACTCCTCGAAGTACGACTCGAGTATCTTGATGGCCGATTGAATGGCCTGTTTTTCGGAAGGTGAGAGGCTGCTCTGTTCTCCTTGCAGTTTGTGCCTGAGCTGAATAAGCAAGCACTCGCGCAGGTCGCGTGCTCCAATGCCGGGAGGGTCAAATTGCTGAATGACGTGGAGCAATTTCTCCAGCTCTTCGCGTGTGGTGCGAATGTTCTGGCTGAACAGCAGGTCATTGACCATGGCATCCAGGTCGCGGCGCAAATAGCCATCGTCGTCGAGGGAACCAATAATCTGTAAGGCGATGATGCGTTCGCGCTCGCCGTCCAGGTTCTGAAGCCCGAGTTGCTCCTCTAAGTATTCGTGGAGGGTCTTCTCAAACTTGATGGGAGCACTCTTCTCCTCTTCCGATTGGCCATAATCTTCGCCGCGCAGACCATAGGTGCCCGGGTCATCTTCAATAAAGTCGCGCATGAAGTCGTCGTCTATACCGGAGTCATCAGTGCCCAGGGACTCGGCTTCTTCTTCGGCATACTCTTCACTACTCTCGCGCTCTATGGCTTCCAACTCGCCTTCGCTATCTTCAGTTTCCGCTTCCGCATCATCTCGGCCCAAATTACCGCCCTCCTCGATGTCTATAGGTGAGTCGAGATCATCATCCTCGCGCTCTAAGGCCGGATTAGTCTCTAATTCTTCCTGGATGCGCTGGTCGAGTTCGCTGGTCGGGATTTGCAGCAGTTTCATCAGCTGAATCTGCTGAGGCGACAGCTTCATATGCTGCGTTTGGGTAAGGGTCTGCCGGGTAGCAACAGCCATAAGCGTTCATTTAAGAGATTAAAAAATGTGGTTTCGGAAGCGGTTCAGAGGAGCGCAAACGTCGGTTGTCGGACGAAAAGGCCGCGGCCCATCAAAACCAAGGCCAAAATTAACGGCTGACCCATAATCTCGTATGCCCTCGAATAGATTTTTTCGACCACATTTATCCTAATAACCTCATTTACAATTAGATAAATTTCATCCGAAACCAATTATCGGCCCTAAAAAAATTTTCATGCTCCCGCCTCCTGACGCCTCTAACAGCCGGCCGCACCTCTCTTGGCGAGGAAGTCCGGATATCCTCCACTCCTTAATGAGGCCCAGGGGTACATGCTCTATAAACCTCACCTGTACACAGCCGACGGAACAGCAGCTCCACGCCAATTTTTCTACCCAATAGGCCGCTTTTAATAGCTGTTCGGTGTTTTTTTTCGAGTACTTTTGTTGCAGGGAGTCAGCCATAGGCCACTCCTGAAGACTGCCAGGCGGTTGGGGCCGGCCTCTTGGCTAACATGGAAAACGGACCAAATACCCTTTATCTTTGTTTCAAAAACACGAGAAAGCATGGCCAAAGAATGGACCTTAGGTGAAAAGATAGACCACTGGAAGGTGGAAGAGGAGTACGCCGTGTTGGTGGGCCTGATAACGCCGCAAGTCAGCGATACGCAGGCACAGGAGTATTTAGATGAGCTGGAATTTCTGGCCCTGACAGCCGGAGCACACACGGTGCGCCGCTTCACGCAACGGCTGGAGCACCCCGACCACCGCACGTTCATCGGCAAGGGCAAAGTAGAGGAAATTCGCCTTTATCTGGAACGCCACCCGGAGGTGAACATGGTCATCTTCGACGACGACCTCACGGGCAAGCAGACCAACAACTTAGAAGAGGCACTCAAGGTCAAAATCATAGACCGCTCCACGCTCATCTTAGACATCTTTGCCCGCCGGGCGCAAACGGCGCAAGCCAAAGCGCAAGTCGAACTGGCCCAGATGAAATACCTCTTGCCGCGCCTGCGCGGCCTGTGGACGCACTTAGAGCGCCAGCGCGGCGGCATCGGCATGCGCGGCCCAGGTGAAACGCAGATAGAGACCGACCGCCGCTTAGTGCAGCAGCGCATCAAGGCGCTGGAGCAAAAGCTGCGCGAAATTGACCGGCAAGCCCAAACGCAACGCAAAACCCGCGGCGAATGGGTGCGCGTCGCCTTGGTGGGTTACACCAACGCCGGCAAGAGCACGCTGATGAACCTGCTGAGTAAATCCGAAGTACTGGCCGAAGACCGACTATTTGCCACCTTAGACACCACCGTGCGCAAAGTGGTTTTTGGGCAGATGCCTTTCCTGCTGTCGGATACTGTGGGATTTATCCGCAAACTGCCGCACCACTTGGTGGAAAGTTTCAAAAGCACGCTGGACGAAGTGCGCGAAAGCGACCTGCTGCTGCACGTTGTGGATGTGGCACACCCGCAATTTGAAGACCACATCCGCACCGTGCAACAGACGCTGGCCGAACTGGGTGCAGCAGAAAAAACGACCATCATGGTCTATAACAAAATAGACCTGTACCGCGAACGCTACTTCGACGCCCTCTTAGATGCCCAAACACGGCGCGACCTGGAGCGCGAACTGGCCGAACGCCTCCGGAATACTTTCGGCGAAGGTGTGTTCATATCTGCCCGCACCCGTGAAGGCATTGACGCCCTGCGCGAGCTGATGAGCAGCCACATCCGGGGGCTGTACCTCACGCGCTATCCGCACCGCATGCAAGCGTGGTAGGTGCTTTTGCCCTGATTTCTTAAAAAAGCGGCGCCTTGCTGACCATACATCGGCAACAGCGGGCAGTGCCTTTTTATACCTGGATGACGCCGACATTGAATTTCTCTACCGGGGCGTGGTTGGCCGCCTCGATGCCCATGCTGATCCAGCGGCGCGTGTCGCGCGGGTCAATGATGGCATCCACCCACAGGCGGGCTGCCGCGTAGTAGGGCGTCGTTTGTGCGTCGTAGCGCGCTTTTATCTCTTCGTACAGCGCTTTTTCGGCTTCGGGGTCAGCCAGTTTGCCCTTGTCTTTAAGGGCCTGTACCTGGATTTGCGTCAGCACTTTAGCCGCCTGGTCGCCACCCATGACGGCGATTTTGGCCGTAGGCCAGGCCACAATGAGCCGCGGGTCATATGCCTTGCCACACATGGCGTAGTTGCCCGCGCCGTAGGAATTGCCCACTACTACGCTGAACTTGGGCACCGTGGAGTTGGCCACAGCGTTGACCATCTTTGCCCCGTCCTTAATGATGCCGCCGTGCTCGGAGCGCGTGCCCACCATGAAGCCCGTGACGTCGTGGAAGAACACCAACGGGATTTTCTTCTGGTTGCAGTTCAGGATGAAGCGCGTGGCCTTATCAGCAGAGTCGGAGTAAATGACGCCGCCAAACTGGATTTCGCCTTTGGCGTTCTTGACGACCTGGCGATTATTGGCCACGATGCCCACGGCCCAGCCGTCAATGCGCGCGTATGCGGTGATGATGGTTTTGCCGTAATGCTCTTTGTACTGCACTAAGTGGCCGTCGTCCACGATGCGGCGCAACAGCTCGACGGTGTCGTAAGGCTTGGCGCCGTTTTCGGGGTAAATTTCAAACAGTTCATTGGGCTCTCCGTAGGGCGGTCGAGGCGCCACCCGGTCGAAGCCGGCCGACTGCGGCTGGCCCAGTTTGTCCACCAATTCTTTGATGGTGTCTAAGCAGGTCTTGTCGTCGGGCATCTTGTAGTCCGTAACACCCGAGATTTCCGAATGCGTGCTGGCGCCGCCGAGGGTTTCCTTGTCCACCTGTTCGCCGATGGCGGCTTTTACTAAGTAAGGCCCGGCCAGGAACACCGACCCCGTGCCCTCCACGATGAGCGCTTCATCGGACATGATGGGCAGGTAGGCGCCGCCAGCCACACAAGCGCCCATAATGGCCGCTATTTGCGGAATGCCCGCGGCAGACAGGCGAGCGTTGTTGCGGAAAATGCGGCCAAAATGCTCTTTATCCGGAAAAATTTCATCCTGCATCGGCAGGTAAACCCCGGCGCTATCCACTAAGTAAATGATGGGCAGGCGGTTTTCCATGGCGATTTCTTGCGCACGCAGGTTCTTCTTGCCTGTGATGGGAAACCACGCGCCGGCCTTCACCGTAGCGTCGTTGGCCACCACAATCACCTGCCGCCCACGCACGTAGCCGATGACTACCACCACACCGCCGGCCGGGCACCCGCCGTGCTCGGCGTACATCTCATAGCCGGCAAAGGCACCAATTTCAATGCGCGGCGAGCCGGGGTCGAGCAAGTAGTCTATCCGCTCGCGCGCCGTCATCTTGCCCTCCTGATGCAATTTTTCGATGCGTTTCTTGCCGCCGCCCTGGGCTATTTGCTCCAGCAGGCGATTGACTTTGCCCACGGCTAAGCGCATGGCGTCGGCATTCTTTTCGGCTTCTACATTCAGTGCTGTTTTCGACATGTAAACCCTTTGTTTTTTATGCTCTGCAAAGAAGCGGTAACGACTACTATTTGGCGAAGTCGGAAATCGGTTTTTGCTCGGGTGAGCAGGTTTTTTTGAACACAAGGCCGCTTCAGGCCCGCCCTCAGGCGCCCCATACCCTTAACAAAAAGCCCGCGCCGGGGTGCCGACGCGGGCTTGGGTTAGGGCTGAAGGTAATGACCGTCCGATTTACAGTTTCTTCTTCCACTCGGCGATGGACTCTTCGTTCATGCGCGGGTAGTCGGTATTGCCGTCGGCTTTTGCCAGCTCGGTGCTGCGGTTAGCCACCGCAATTGCCTCCTGGTAGCGGCCCAGTTTGGCCAGGATGTTCGCCTTCAGGCGCAGTACCCAGAACTTTTCGCCCGCCATTTCGATGTTTTTGTTCACCCATTCCAGCGCCTGCTGCATGTCTTTGTCTTCTTCGTAGTAATAGCGAGCAGCAGCGTAGTAATCGTTGGCCTTCGGGCCAGCCATTGTGGACTTGATGTCGGCCATCACTTTCGCGTCGGTATCCACCTGAATCGGGATGACCACCTTCGTATTTTCCCAGACCAGCTCCATGTCGGCGCTGCTGTTGGTCAGGTTGCCGATGTTGATGGTGAAGGTTTCTACCTTCTCGGCAACGGTCTTTACCGGCACCTTAAAGCGGGCGGCGACATCCTCTTCTTTGAACGACTTGGCATCGGGAACGCCCCAGAAGGTGGTGTTTTTGTAGAAAA
This sequence comes from uncultured Saprospiraceae bacterium, assembly GCA_964646615.1. GTDB lineage: Bacteria > Bacteroidota > Bacteroidia > Chitinophagales > Saprospiraceae > M3007. The sequence continues at coordinate 94,604 of CAZYEV010000088.1, read as the reverse complement.
TAATCGTCCACTCCTTCTCGCCCGGGATGGTGTAAAGCGCATAGGTGCCTTTGGGCAGGTTGACGTAGTTCACCTTCACCTCGTCGGCAAACGTAACCTTCGTGGAAGCATTCGCGCCCGTGCGCCACATTTCGCCATAAGGCACTAAGCCGCCGAAGACTTTGCGCCCTCTGGCGCTGGGGCGCGAGTACTCGACGTCAATTTTGACTAAGCCAACGGTCTGGCTCAGATTGCCCAGCGGGCTGGGTTGCGGAGTTTTAATCTGGGCGAAGACCGACGAAACGCCCAGCAGCAGAGCGAAAGCAAGGGTTGGAAGCAAGTTTTTCATGCTGAGAAAAAACCAGGTTTTAGTGAATAATTGTTTCTCGCCTCAGTAAACACTGGTTTTGGGAAAAGGTTAACACCCGGCAGGTGCTCTGCCGCAAAAGTACTTTTGGCACAGCCGTCCAGCACTCTCCCGACGACCTGTGGTTTGTTTTTCCGGGCAAACGCTCTATGGGCACGCAAGACGCACCCGTAAGCGGCCGGAAGGGGTCAGGGTTTGCGCACGAAACGGTCGTCGGTCAGGGCGTGGAGGAAAGCCTCTAAGTCGTCTTTTTCGGCCTCCGTCAGGCCCAGTGGGCGAGCCAGCAGTGTGTCGCGGCCGATGCTGTTGGGCACGAAGCGGTCAGGTGTATCGTAGTAATCAATCACTTCGCGCAGGGTGCGGAAGGCGCCGTGGTGCATGTAAGGTGCCGAAACGGCCACGTTGCGCAGGCCGGGTACCTTGAAGCGGCCCAAGTCGGCAGAGTCTTTTGTGATGGCGAAGCGCCCCGGGTCGTTGAGGTCTTTACCGTTAAAGAGGCCGATGTTTCGGAACTCATCACCCGTGAAGTCGGGACCAAAATGGCAGTCAAAGCACTTGCCTTTGTCCATGAAAATAGCGCGCCCGCGTACGGCAGCGGCGCTCATAGCCTGCTTATCGCCGCGCATCCAGCGGTCAAAGGGCGTGTCGGCGGTCTCCAACGTGCGGATGAACGCCGCCAGTGCGTCGGCCAGCGCGGTCGTATCGGGCGAACGGCCATAGAGCGCCTGGAAATAGCCTACATAGCGAGCATCGGCGCGCAGGCGACGGACAGCCTCCGACAGCGGAAGCGCCATTTCAACCGGGTTTTCAATCGGGCGCAGCACTTGCTCTTCTAAAGTAGCAGCCCGGCCATCCCAGAAGAAGCTGGAGCGGAACGACATGTTGGTAATGGGCGGCGTATTGCGCGTGCCTTTCTGACCGCCTACCCCCAGGCTGACGGCCGAAGTGTCGCCAAAGGCAAAGGCCGGAATATGACACGACGCGCAGCTGATGCTTTGGTCGGCCGAAAGTAGTTTATCCTCAAACAGCAGGCGCCCCAGTTCCTCGCGCGTGAGGTCTTCGCGCCGTTCCGGCTGAAAAGCCGTCAGCCCCAGCGCTGCTATACTCAACAGAATGAAGACGAAAAAGGCGTGTTTCATAGCAACTGCAAAGGTAGGCGCGCCTTAAGGTTCAGAGAAAGATGCCGAAAGTGATTTTGAGCAGCATTGGCACTGCCTTAGGAAAGGGTTAGCAAAACGTTAAATCCGAACCAGATGCTTGGCACTTGCCCTGTCCTCCCATACTTTTACGAGCGAAAGCATCGCAGCCCAAAAAGAACCATTCTCACACCACATTTACCTGAACACATGATGAAGTACATCCTTTTTCTCTCGCTGTGGTGCGGCTTGAGTGTGCTCGCCGCCGGAACGCTGGATGCCCAGGATCGCATTTTCCTTCGCCAGGGGAGGATCATCGAAGCCAAAGTCATAGAGATAACCTCCACAACCGTGCGCTTTCACCGCTCCGACAACTTAGAAGGGCCTATCTACGCTTATGAGGTGTGCGACATTGATTATATCCGCCTAGCCAACGGCACGGTAGAGCGCTTTTCGCCCTGTTCGGGCAAAGTAACGCTGGGCACCCGCACCCATCGAGGCCAGCCAGGGCAGGTAGAGCGCAGCGTCCTGACCTTAGAAACAGGTTTGAATGCCTACATTCAGTACACCGGTGGTTCGAATTTTCTCATGAACAACCAGCCGGTAACTATGCTCGTGGCGCGCTCTTACGTTCAGGCGTATTGCCCGGAGGCATTGCCGCAGTTTGAAAAGGGCCGTGAATTGATTGTTACAGGCGTGCCTCTGGTGTGGATAGGCACGCTGGTCGGCACTGCGGGTCTTACGCTGGCCATTGTCAATACGGTTGATCGCGATGTGCATTATGTCTCTATGTACAACACGTACGACAACGGCCCGAAGAGAAGCCCCGCGGGCGGTTGGATGCTCTTCGGATTGGGCGCTATGAGCGGTATCATCGGCGCCGTGAACATCAATCAGGCGGCCAACCATTTCGGGCCGGCCATTCGCCAATACAACGACAAATTGGGCTTTTACGGCGTGGCGCCTCCGCCACAGCCGAAGCCCGCCTGGAGCATGTCCGTAGAGCCGATGGGCCTGGGTGCAGCTGTAACGGTGCGCTTTTGACGGCATTCACGCCACCGAAGCATTTTCCATTTTGTGGTTACTACAGCTCCTCTGGCCCTTCGCCGGCGCCATCGGCTAAGTAGAAGCCGGTTTCGCACAAAGGTTTCAGCGCATTTTCGACCCAGGGACGCACAGCATCAGCATGCTGGGCCGGATAGAGCAGGTGCACATTCGGCCCGGCATCAAGGGTGAAGTACACCGGCAGGCGTGTTTCCTGCCGAAAGGCGCGCACCTGATGGAGGATGGCCACTGTGTTGGGCTGCAGCAGCAAATACGGCGGCTGACTGCACATCATGAGCGCATGCAGGGCCAGTGCCTCGTCTTCGGCGATTTGCCCGAAGACCTCTACATCGCCGCTGCGCAGGGCCTCCAACAATCGCACCGTGCGCGAGCGAGCCTGTGCGTAGCGCGTTTCGGCAAATGGGTTGCCCTCCATCAGGGCATGGCCGGCGCGGCTGCTGACGGCCTTTTCGGCAGCGCTTACGACCAGCACGTCGTCGCGGAACGACTTGAAGACGGGGTGCAGCTGGGTATCCAAAGGCACAGCACACTCATCGGAAGACCCCGGCAGCGCCGGCGTCAGGCCCCACAACGCAGCGTAGGGGTAAATGGAACGGCAGGCACTGCCGCTGCCCAAACGGGCCACATAGGAGGCTTTGCGGTCAAATTCAGCATCGTTGGGCAAGGTCTGAAAAAAACGATGCTCCAGCGAACACAGGCACAGCGCCAGCGCAGACATGCTGGAAGCCGATGAGGCAATACCCGTTGAATGCGGAAAGGAATTGGAGGTGCGAAGGGTGATTTTCAGCTGCCGAAGGAACGGGAAAATTGGCGTTACACTCTCCAGAAAGGCGGCTACCTTGCTCTGGAAGGCCTCGTTGGGTTTGTCTTCAAAGAAGAACGTCAAGTCTATTTTCGAGTCGGGGTGCTCCCTGAGGGCATACTCGAGCGCCATGTCGGTGTAGGCTGCCGTCAGGGTGAGGCTCACAGACGGGTTTTGCGGCAGCTGGACGCCGCGTTTGCCCCAATACTTGACGATGGCAATGTTGCTGGGGCTCCTCCAGGCAACCTTTCCGGGTTCGGGCGGTCGGGAGGAGTCGAGCACTAAGCGCGGATTTTCGTAGGTAGCCATGTTTTTTATGAAAAGCGATTTACGCGCGGCAAAGATGCTGCCTCTTTGCCGGCTAACGGGTGGAGAGGAAGCACAAAAAGCGCCTCCGGAAGCGAGGGTCAGTCGTTGCGCACCGGCAGGAAGGCGTACTCGCGTCCGAAGCGGAGCATTTGCTGTACAAAGTCCGTCTCGACCTCTACACGCACGTCGGTGATGTTGCCCTGAGCATCCCGGACGGCCACCAGACGCGGCTGCACGAAGCCCGAATAAGGTTTGGTAGGCAGATTGGCATAGCGGTCGCGCACCTGTTGCACCAGGGCGGCATCTACCCGAACGCCGTAGGTCTCCACCAGCTGACGGGCAGCATTGAAGTCGCCTTCAGACTTAATGCGCTGCACCTCGGCGAGCAACTGGCCGAAGAGTTCGCGCACGCGGGTGTAATTGCGGATGTCTATGTAGGTTTTCCCGTTGCGCACTACCTTGACCACAGCGCTATCGGCCTGAGCGCGCTCGAGCACCCAGGAGGACACCAGCTGGCGGTTGCGCATGTGGTCTTGCTCCAGATTTTGCCCGGGCTGTATGCGACGCAGTTGCTGCAATAGGCCGTTGCGCAGATACTGGTCGTAGCCGGCGCGGTAAGCCATCGTGTCGGGCATGACACCCCATTCGACCAGTTTGGGGTCGGGCAGGAAGTAAAGCGCTACCAGATCGGCCCGCGCTTCTTCTAAGGTGCTGGCGTACTGCTTCAGGGTGCTGCTGGGCTGGGCAACACCGGGTTTCAGCTGCCCGCTGGCGTGGCCGATGACCTCGTGCAGGGCCGTGTGCATCTTGCCCACCACCTCTCCGTAGCGTTTGGACAGGGCTATTTCCTCTTCGTCGTGGGCAAACTCAGCGGTGGCTGCGGCGCCGCCCGAGCGAGCGTAGGCATTTTCGATATTGTTGAGGCTGATGGACTTGGAGCCGTATTGCGCCCGTATCCAGTCTGAGTTGGGCAGGTTGATGCCGATAGGCGTGCTGGGGGCGCAGTCGCCGCCTTCCATAGCCACATTGATGACGCGGTAGGAAATGCCTTTAGCCTCTTTTTTCCGATAGGCGGGCGCTATGGGGCTGTTGTCCTCAAAGTACTGGGCGTTTTTGCTGATGATGGCCATTTTGCGCGTGGCCTCAGGGTCGTTGTACTGCACGACGGCCTCCCAGTCGGCCTTGTAGCCTTTGGGGTCGTGATAGACTTCGATGAAGCCGTTGATGAAGTCCACAGTGCTGGTAGTGTCCTGCACCCAGGCAATGTTGTATTCGTCGAACTTGCGTAAGTCGCCCGTGCGGTAGTATTCGATGAGCAAGCGAATGACCTTTTGCTGCTGCTCGTTTTCCGCGTACGGGATGGCTTTTTCTAAGTTCTCAATGATGCGGTCAATGGCCGGCCCATACATGCCGTCGCCGGCGCGCCAGACGCGCTCGTAGGGTTTGCCGCCTTTGACGCCGATGAGCTTGGAGTTGAGGCCCACCATGGGTGGGTTGGGGCCGGCGGCGCGCAGCTGCTGCTGGTAGAAGCGGTCCACTTCATCGGCGGTAATGTTTTCGTAGAAATGCACGGCCGAGGTGAGCACCACGTCCACGCCTGCCTCTTTATTGGTGCGTTTGGGCAGAAAGTTGGGGTCGAACATCACACGCGCCAGGGTATCCAACAGCGCTGCAGGCGTCTGGCCTTCCGAGAGGGGCAATGCCTTCGGGTCGGCGCCGTTGACCAACGAGGCGAAGTACTCCTGCGAAAACTCGGGCTGGATTTTCACCTCGTTGTAGTGGTGATGGATGCCGTTGCTGAACCACACGCGCTTGGCGTAGGTCTCGAAGGCTTTCCATTCGGGCGTGGTGCGGTCGCCTTTCCAGCTTTCAAAAATGGCCTCTAAGGTTTTGCGCACCGTCAGGTTGTATTTGCAGTGCTGGTCGTAGATGATGTCGCGCCCTGCGAGGGCGGCTTCGCTCAGGTAGTAGATGAAGGTTTTTTGCCGGAGGCTCAGCTCATCCCAGCCGGGCAGGTCGTAGCGCAGGATTTGCAGGTCAGCAAAGGAGTCCAGGATAACGCGCTCTTCCGCAGCCATATCCGCTTTAGACGGGGGCGGCGTTTGACGGCAAGCCATCAGGGCCAGGAGGAACACACAGAACAGTAAGCGGGCAAATGCAGGCATAAACAAAAGGTTAAACGTGAAGATGAAAACGGCATGCTGAGGCAAAGGCGTAAAGGCCTTTAAGAACGATATCGGCTCTTGATTTTTCGGCGGCAAAAATCGCCAACAAAAACCAAAAGCCCTGCGAGGATTTTACACCTCACAGGGCTTGCGTGACCCGTACGGGAATCGAACCCGTGTTTCATCCGTGAAAGGGACGTGTCCTGACCGCTAGACGAACGGGCCTTTTTGGCATTTGCCTACCCTTTCGGGAAAAGCGGTGCAAAGGTAGTAGCACCCGTTTCATATTTCCAAGCCCTAAAATTTATTTTTTTGCCAAAAACCTTTCGACCGGCCAATGACACCGTGGACACAAGGCAAGACGCATGGGTTTTGCTGGAATAAGCGTCCTTCAGCCCTGCGTTCCGGCGGCGGCAAAGGTCTTCCAGGCGTTTTCGGCCAATTGTGCGGTAAGTTTTTCTAAGAAATAGCTGCCGGCCACCGGGTCGGTGAGTTCGGCGAAGCCGCTTTCCAATTTGAGCAGGTGCTGCACGTTGCGAGCAATGCGTCGGCTAAAAGAGGACGGGTATTGGGCCAGGTGCTCGCGCCCGGCGTCGTAGGGCAGCACCGTGAGGCGGTTAGCGCCGCCCAGCACACCCGACATGGCCATGGTAGTGGCGCGAATCATGTTGGTGTACAACTCGTCGGTGTAGGCTTCCGGAGCGAAGCGCACATCGAGCACCGGGTATGCCAACGGCAGGTTCCAGGCTTTCAGGACATTGAGCCAGAGGAGGCGGAAGGCGCGCAGGCGGGCCATTTCGACGTAGTAGCTTTTGCCCACGGCTATGCTGAACTGCAGTTGGGCGGCCAGGTCGGCAGGTTCGATGCCGCGCTCGGCGCCGAGGCGGAGGTAGTCGTTGCCGCGCTGGAGCAGGCGTGCCAGTTCGTCAATGGCGCCAGCTGGGCCGCGGTATTCGCTGTTTGCGCTGATGCTGAGGGTGCGATAGCCCGGAAAGGTCTCGCGGGCGTAAGCCATCAGGTCGCCGACATAACGCCAGTCGGCGGGTGTTGCGGCAGCCAGCGGGTCGTAGTACAGGGCACCGCTGAGGCGTTCGCGGTCAACGCCTTGTGCGTCGGCGAGTTGTCCCAGCGCTTCGAGCAGGGCAGCCGGGCCGGCTTCTACGGCCGGGCCGCTAAAGTTCATCTGGATGTAGTCTAAGTAGATCCTGTCCAGCAGTGTGGGTAGGTGGTTCAAATCACGCGGCTGGAAATGCAGGCTTTCAGCGCCGAAGGCTAAGGCCTCTAAGGCCTGATGGTTGGCCGCAGCGGGATCGGCGCTCTCGATATCTTCGTTGATCGCCCAGCCCTGAGTTTCCTGCGTCAGGGGCAGGGGAGGCTCGGGCTGGTCATCGGGGTGAACAAAAGGATCTATGCGCAAGTGCTCATTCAGGTGCCAGTACAGGTCGTCGAGCGCTTTGCCTTTGAGGTCTTTGGCGATGCGCTCCAACCACTCGGCCTTGCTAACGGGCGGAAAGTCGGCGAAAAAGTCTGCAGGTAAACTCATAATCCGGCTGTGTGGGGCAAAGATAGCGGCCAGGTCCTTTGTATGCCTCATGCGGAGCACTCCTTACCAATTGGTGCGCTTTTTTCGCAGAGCATTTACTCGCGAATGCCGCATGCCTTTCTACAGGCTTTATCCTTTTTCCCTCGACGGATGGCGTTCTTTGCGCCGGTTTTCGTTTAAATGCCGGAACCGGCTTTTTTCACCAAAAAATAATTAGCAGTCTATGTACCGATGGTTTGGCTGTAGTTGGGTAATCGTTTTGTTTTGGGCCTCCTGTTCTTCGGGCGATACGAAAGCGCCTGCAGCATCCTCAACACCGCCGTCGCCAGCGGGTCCAGCCTTTCGGATAAGCACAGCGCGCGCCGTGGAGGAGGCGGATGCTCGACGTAACTGGTGCTTAGCCGAATTTTCGGAAACGGAGGTCTTCGGTGCGGATACCGCGCAACCCAACCGGCGCTTTTTCTACCTGCGCCCAGGCGTTACCTGGCTGACCATAGGCGACGACATTGGGCGGGCCAATCTCCTGTTGCGTCCCCTGCCTACGGGCGATGTGGAGGTCTTCACCGGCGCCCACTTTCCGCGCTGCCTGTCGAGGCCCGAATACCTACAGATATCGGCAGGGCAGCCGCATCGCTTGCAGTACGACAACCGGCATTACATTCGCTTTTCCTTAGAACTCAAAGCAGAGGCGGGCGCTACACGGGTAACTGTGGATTTTCCTCCAGAGGTGTTCTTCGCCGCCACGGCACTGCGTTGCCCCTCGTGCGGCCAATAGGCCAGAGGTGAGGCTGAACGTTTTCGGACAAAAAGCGTTTTTTAGCCCAACGCAGCACAGGGTTAGCCGCGTCTAAAGGGAAGATCATCCCGAGCTACCATTTGCCCGTCCTACCTTTGCCAGCAAAAACAAATACACATGAAACGCTCGCATTTGATTGCCATAGCCGTCATTGCCATTGCTATTGGTGTCCTCATTTCGGCCAGTCAGGACATGACCACCTACGCCAACTTTGCCCAGGCCGCTGAAAAAGGCGACCGCGTCAAGATGGTGGGCCAGCTGGTCAAAGACCGACCCGTGGAGTACGACCCGGTGAAAGACCCGAACTACCTGTCCTTTTACCTGCGCGACGACGCCGGCGAAGTGCGCCAGGTGATATTGCGCGCGGGCAAACCGCAAGACTTTGAGCGCTCGGAGCAGATTGTGCTGACGGGCCAGATGCGCGGCGATGTCTTTGAGGCATCGGATATGCTGCTCAAATGCCCGTCGAAGTACAAGGACGAAGAGGTGTACGTGCGCTCGGAAAAGCAATAAAAAGCCATCATGCAATACATCGGAGAGCATTTATTGCCGGGGCAGATAGGTCATCTGCTTGCGGTGCTGTCGTTTGTGGCGGCGCTGCTGGCGGCGGTGTCGTATTTTCTGGCGGTTCACCGGCGCGCTTCGTCGGAAGAGACCGGCTGGTTGCTGCTGGGACGCGGCGCCTTTGTGGTGCATGGCCTGGCGACGCTGGGTGTCATCGCATCGCTGTTTTTGATACTGGTCAACAAGTACTACGAATACCAATACGCCTGGGCCAACGTCTCGGACGACCTGCCGTTTCAGTACACCTTTTCGGCCTTTTGGAAGGAGCAACAGGGTAGTTTTTTGCTGTGGAGCTTCTGGCATATCGTACTGGGGCTGATCCTGTTGCTGCGCGCCGGTCGGTGGGAGGCGCCTGTGCTGGCCGTATTATCGCTGGCCGAGGCGTTTATCGGCTCCATGATCTTGGGCCTCTACATCGGAGAGTATCGGTTGGGCGCCAGTGCTTTTGACTTGCTGCGCCACACGATGGACGCGCCCATCTTCGAGCGGGCCGATTACCTGAGCCAGATAACAGGCAATGGCCTGAACCCTCTGCTTCAAAACTACTGGATGACCATACACCCACCCACGCTGTTCTTGGGCTTTGCCTCCACGCTGGTGCCCTTCGCCTACGCGATAGCAGGCCTCTGGACGGGAGAACACCGCGAATGGCTGAAGCCGGCCCTGCCCTGGGCGTTGTTTTCGGCGGCCATTCTGGGGCTGGGCATCCTGATGGGCGGTGCGTGGGCCTACGTAGCGCTCTCGTTTGGCGGCTATTGGGCCTGGGACCCGGTAGAAAACACTTCGCTCGTGCCCTGGATCACGCTCGTGGCGGGTATTCACGCCCACCTTATTGCACGCAATACGGGCTATTCCATTCGCAGCGCCTACGCCTTTTATTTAATGACCTTCGTGCTGGTGCTCTATTCCACCTACCTGACGCGCAGCGGTATTTTGGGCGACTCCTCCGCGCATGCGTTTACCGAGATGGGCTTGGGTGCGCAGCTCATCGCGTTCATCGGCGTATTCGCGGTTTTATCCATTGCGCTGATGGCCACGCGCAGCAAGAGCACCCCGGCGCCCCAGCAAGAGGAGTCCATCGCCTCGCGCGAGTTCTGGATGTTCATCGGCGTGCTGGTGCTGCTCTTTTCGGCAGTGCTCATCACGGGGGCCACGTCGCTGCCGGTGTGGAATAAGCTGGTGCAGATGTTCAAGCCCGACTACGTAGGCGCGGCGCTTAAAGACCCGGTGGCGCATCACAACCGCTATCAGTTGTGGATTGGTGTTTTCATAGGGCTGCTCACCGGCGTGGCGCAATGGCTCCGCTACCAGGAGCGCAACGCAGCCCTGTGGCGGCGCACTTTCGGCAAACACATGCTCATTGCGCTGATAGGCGCAACGGCGCTGACGGCACTCAACGCCCTCTGGCTCGACGTCTTCGCCTGGCAGCATTTTGCGCTCCTCTTTGCCGCGATGTTTGCCGTAGTGGCCAATGCCGATTATCTCATTTCTTTCACGCGAAAAAACCTCAAACAGGCCGGCTCGGCGCTGTCGCACGTGGGCTTTGGCGTGCTGTTGTTGGGCATCCTGAGCACAGGTCTGAACAAGCGCTGGATATCCTCGAACAGCTTCGCTATGGAAGGCCTCATCGAAGGCATGGGCAGCGATGAACTGAACAAAAACGTGCTGCTGCTCAAAGATGCGCCTATGCCCATTCGCGACTATGAAGCCACGTATTTGAAAGATACCATCGAGCGCCAGACGCGCACCTTTGCCGTGCGCTTCCGCAAGCGCGATGCCCAGGGCAATTTCACCGGTGAGGAATTTGTGCTGCACCCCAACGTCATGTACGACCGCCAGTTCTCGCAGGTGGTGGCGTCCAACCCTTCAACCAAACATTACCTCACCTACGACATCTTCACGCACGTGTCTTCGCTGCCCAAAGCAGAACTCGACCCTGAGTTTGCTCGCCAACAGGAGGACAGCATCCGCTTCGAGGCCTACGAAGCCGCCATCGGCGACACCATTTTCACCAAAAAGCACTACTTAGTGCTGGACGACTACACCAAGGCCCCTCAGCACCCCGACTACCGCCCCGAAAAGGGCGACCTGGCCTTTGGGCTGAAAATGCGCGCCTTTGCGCTGGGCGATACCGTCGGCCACGCAGCAGCCCCTATGCTTTATTTGCGGCCCAAACAGGGCGCCTTCACCCTGCCGGCCCAAATTGGCCCATTGCAAATGCGCGTGCGCCTCACCGAAGCCTCTCTGGCACGCCTCTTAGATGCCGATGAGTCCCTGCAATATCGCCCGCTCCGCCTCAAGGAAGGCGAAACGGCCGACTTCGAGGGCTACCGCATCCAGCTCGCTCGCCTCAACCGCAATGTGGAATACCCGCACTATGCTCCCGAAAGTGGCGACATCGCTGTGGCGGCCGAACTGCGCATCACCGCGCCCAACGGCACTACCGCCGAAGCGGCTCCGGTATTCCTCATCCGCGACAACCGCTCGCTCAACCTCAAAGACGAGGTGGCCAAATGGGGCCTCCACTTCCGCTTCGAAAACATTGACCCCAGCACCGCTACCATGACCATTCTGGCGGCGAAAGCCTCCGAGCAAGTCCGGCGCATCCCGCTCGAAATTGCCGAAAATGCCCCGCGGTCAGACTACATCGTGCTGGAGGCCATCGTCTTCCCGGGCATCAACCTCGTATGGTTAGGCTCGCTGCTCATGCTCTTCGGCCTGGCCCTGAGCGCCTGGAACCGATGGACGCAGCGGCGCAGGCTGGAGGAGGCTTAAAGCGCCAGGCATACCTTGCCGCGTACCAGGCGAAAAACGGCCCGTCCTACGCGCGGGGAAGACCATTGCCCGCCGGCGGCCCGCCCGGGGCGTCGGGCTTTTTGGCTTTCGGGCGAAAGATGGCGCGCATTCCCTGCACCATCAGCAGAACACAGACAAAGGTGCCGCCCAGAAAGACCACCCAGGCCAGCGCCTCCATGCCATTGCAGGAAAGCGAACAGGCAAAAGCCGTTACCAGGATGAAAAGCGCCAGCACCCCCACGGTCAGCAGGATAGCAAGCAGGATTTTTTGGGCTCGATCATCAGAGGCATCGTTCGCCAACCAGGGAGCCAACAGCCGCTCCACCCTTTTTTGGGCCTTGGAAGATAGCCACCGTTGAAAGGCACCCCATTTTTTCCCGTGCGACTTCTGGCCGTCGCGCACTGTGGGTGACGAAGCATCGGGTGCAGGCGTCCGTGGTTCAGCAGCCTTCTGCAGCATCCCGAGGGCCAACGGTGCTGAAGGCGCAAAAGAATAAGAGGCATCCCTCGGTGAGTTAATAGCGTAGTCCTGTGTCGGAATGCTGTTGCCAATAAAAAACCAGAGAGCGAACCCAAAAACAGCCAGCCCGAAATCCGCCGATTTCTGACGCCAGTAAAAGGAGGTCAGCCGATGTCTCAGCGCTCGAGAGGGATATACTATCAGCAAAAAGACGGCCCAAGCCCCGAGCATCCACGCTGTGTTCGGGTTGGGTAACGTATAGCCCAGCAGGGCAGCGGCAATTCCGCTGTAAAAGCCCACGGCACCGAGCACCACCTTCACGGCTATCAGCAAGGCAATAGCCACAGGGCGGTGGTCTCTGGCCCAAAGGGAAAGACGAGGCAACAGGTTGGTGCTCATATTCTTTTCGTTTTCAGACAAATGAACGAAGAGCGCTGCCGTGGCGCCCGTTTACCCTTTTGAAACCACCCGGCGGCAAGGCCTGTTAAGTGCGCATGTCGGCTGTTGTGCACAGCCTTCACCGATTCTCCGCATTGATGGCGTCTAAAGCCTCCTTGCCCGGGCAAAGGTCTTCTTCACGTAAGGCATTGAGTGGGCGATGAACGGTGTTCAGCATGCCATGCAGGTCGCGTCCGGCAGGCTCCAAGTAGATGACGCCGGTCAGGATTTCGCCGCTCTGGCGCGCTTCGTGCAGGCGTTTCATGGCCGCGATGCGGTCAGTGGGCTGCCAGGTCGGGTCGGGTTTGCGCAGCACCACATGCGAGCCGTCGTGCAGCGTAACGACACAGGCTTCGCCCTCGGCATAGTGGGCCGTGATTTCGGCCTTTTCCGAGATATAATCCACGGCTGCGGTGGTTTCCATGTGCTCGCGCACGTAATCGTAGGACTTGGTGGAGCCGGGGTTGTTGTTGAAGGTTACGCAAGGCGAAAGCACGTCAATCAGCGCAAAACCCTCGTGCGAGAGAGCCGCCTTGATGAGCGGGATGAGCTGTTCCTTGTCGCCCGAGAAGCTGCGCGCCACAAAGGTGGCGCCCAGTTCGATGGCCAGACCGCACAGGTCAATGCCGTGGAAAGGGTTGACATGGCCCGTCTTGTTTTTCGAGCCTTCGTCGGCGGTGGCCGAGTCCTGGCCTTTGGTGAGGCCGTAGCAACCGTTGTTCATCACGATGTAGGTGATGTTAAGGTTGCGGCGAAGGGCATGCACAAACTGACCCATGCCAATAGAGGCCGTATCGCCGTCGCCGGAGATGCCCAGATAAATCAAATCCCGGTTGGCTAAGTTGGCCCCCGTAGCCACGGAAGGCATGCGCCCGTGCACTGAGTTGAAGCCGTGCGAGTTGCCCAGGAAATAGGTAGGCGTTTTGGAAGAGCACCCAATGCCCGACAGTTTGGCCACGCGGTGCGGCTCGATGGCTAATTCAAAACAGGCCTGAATGATAGCACCGCTGACGGAGTCGTGGCCGCAGCCGGCGCAGAGCGTAGAGAGGGCGCCTTCGTAGTACTGGCGCGTGTAGCCGAGCGCATTGCGCGGGCTTTCAGGGTGGCGGAAGGTAGGACGCAGGTACGTCATAGGCGATGTTTTTTCCTTGTTAAGGCCATAGGGTGCTGACTAAGCGAGGATGTGCGAATGGCCGTTTCCGCCCAGCAGCTCTGCCGCTGCGGGGTGGTATTTTGCAATCTGGCTAATGATGGCGGCGGCAGTAATCGGAAAGCCGTCGTATTGCAATACCGGAATGAGTTTTTGCAGAGAAACGCCCAGTTCAATCATCAGCAGGGAGCGCATTTGAGCGTCGCGGTTTTGCTCCACCACATAGACGCGCTCGTGCTCTTCGAGAAAGTCATGGACGGCTTGACTAAACGGGAAGGCCCGCAGGCGCATGGCGTCCAGATCGATGCCGATGGCGCGCAGTTCGTCTAAGGCCTCCATGGCCGAATAGGCCGACGTCCCGAAGAAGAGCATGGCTTCCGGGAAGCGGGAGCGCGGCTGGAAGAACTCCGGCGGATGGACGAGTTCGCGGGCTGTGTGCCATTTTTTCAGCAGGCGGTCCATGTTGCGGCGATAGGCTTCGCCGTCTTCGGTGTACCGGGCGTATTCGTCTTTGGAGGAGCCGCGCGTGAAGAAGGAGCCTTTGGTCGGGTGCGTGCCCGGGATGGTGCGGTATGGAATGCCGTCACCGTCTATGTCTAAGTAACGGCCCCAGTTTTGGATGCTTTCCAGCGCCTGAGCATCGAGCACTTTGCCGCGGTCGTAGCGGCGTTTGTCGTCCCAGTGCAGCGGAGGTGTGAGGTGCTCGTTCATGCCCAGGTCGAGGTCGGTCATGACGATGACAGGCGTTTGCAGCCGTTCGGCCAGGTCGAAGGCGTCGGCGGTCATCTCGAAGCACTCGGTAGGCGTAGAGGGAAAGAGCAACGGGTGTTTGGTGTCGCCATGCGAGGCATAAGCGGCCAGCAGGATGTCGGACTGCTGCGTGCGCGTGGGCATACCGGTGGAAGGGCCACCGCGCTGCACATCAATGAGCACCGCGGGTATTTCGGCGAAATAAGCCAGGCCCAGAAACTCATTCATGAGCGACACGCCCGGCCCGCTCGTAGCCGTGAAAGCGCGCGCGCCGTTCCACATAGCGCCAATGACGACGCCCATGGCCGCCAGCTCGTCTTCAGCCTGCACAATGGCAAACTTCTTTTCGCCCGTCTGCGGGTCGGTGCGCAGGCGGTTGGCGTACTTTTCAAAAGCATCCACCACCGATGTGGACGGCGTGATGGGGTACCATGCGGCCACGGTGGCACCACCGTAAATGGCCCCCAGCGCGCAGGCCGTGTTGCCCGTCATCATGATGCGGTCGCCCACGTTGTCGCGCCGCTCTACGCGCATGGGCAGCGGGCAATCGTAATGCTCGCGCGCGTACTGGAAACCCAAGTCCAGCGCTAAGTGGTTGGAGGCCACTAACTTCTCTTTTTTCTTGAACTGCTCGACCACCAGCTGCTTCACCACATCCATTTCGAGGTCCAGCAGGGCAGTGAGCGCGCCGACGTAAACCATGTTTTTGAGCAACTGCTGCACGCGCGGCACCTCGAAGTGCTTCTGACACAGCAGGATCATGGGTATGCCAATGTAATGGATGTCGTCGCGCAGCAGTGCAGGGTCCAATGGGCGGCTGCTGTCGTACATGAAATAGCCCCCTGGGCGCACCGAGCGCACATCGGCCGCCATGCTCTGCGGGTTGACGCCCACCAGCAGGTCAATACCCGCCCGCCGACCTAAGTAGCCGCGCTCATTGACACGCACCTCGTACCACGTGGGCAGGCCCTGAATGTTGGAGGGAAAGATATTCTTTGGCGTTACGGGCACACCCATGCGGAAGACGCTCTTAGCAAACAGCGTGTTGGCGCTGGCCGAACCCGTGCCGTTGACGTTGGCAAAACGGATGACGAAATCGTTGACCAGATTGGACATAAACGTGTTTTGATTTGCTCGAGTCAGAACGATTGGAAAGAAGGTTTCAGACAGGCTCCGCCACCGAGGCGCGGGCGATGTCCCAGATTTTGCAGGCTTTGGTTACCTGATACAGATACTTCTGCATGTCCCACGCCGACGTCGGGCAGCGCTCGGCGCACAGGCCACAGTGGAGGCACACGTTTTCATCCTTAATCATCACCCGGCCAGTGGGCAGCGCCTCGGAGACGTACAGGTCCTGACTGCGGTTGTTGGCCGGCGCATTGAGGCGCGTACGCAGGTCGTCTTCGTCGCCGTTGTGGGTGAAGGTGATGCAGGAGGTCGGGCAGATGTCCACGCAGGCATCGCATTCGATGCACAGGCTGGTGGTGAAGACGGTCTGCACGTCGCAGTTCAGGCAACGCTCGGCCTCTTTGTAGGCCAGTTCGGGGTCGAAGCCCAATTCCACTTCCATGCGGCGGTTGCGCAGAGTTACCTCTTCGGGCGCGTGCGGTACGGCATAGCGTCGGTCGTTGACGATGTAGCTGTCGTACAGCCATTCGTGGACACCCATTTTTTGCTGGAAAATGTTGACCGTAGGCGCCGGTCGGTCGCGGTGCAAGTCCTGGCCGGTGCAGAACAGGTGGATGGAAATGGCCGCCTGATGGCCATGCGCCACGGCGGTAATGATGTTTTTCGGCCCTAAGGCCGCATCGCCGCCAAAGAAGACCTTCGGATGCGTGGACTGGAAAGTTACCGGGTCCAGCACGGGCATATCCCATTTGCCGAACTCGATGCCGAGGTCGCGTTCAATCCAGGGGAAGGCGTTTTCCTGTCCGATAGCGATGAGCACGTCGTCGGCCTCGATGAACGTATCAGGCTGGCCGGTGGGCACTAAGGTGCGCTTGCCGTTTTCGTCGTAAACGGCCTCCACATGCTCAAACAGGACGCCTTTGAGGCGGCCATTTTCCACGACGAAGGCCTTGGGCGGCATGCAATTGAGGATGGTTACGCCTTCGCGCAAGGCGTCTTCGATTTCCCACGGCGAGGCTTTCATGTCTTTGAATGGACTGCGCACCACCACCGTTACCTGTTCGCCGCCCAGCCGACGGGCAGTGCGGCAGCAGTCCATGGCCGTGTTGCCGCCGCCGAGCACGACAACCCGCTTGCCGATGCTGTGGATGTGCTCGAAAGCCACGTTGGCCAGCCACTCGATGCCGATGTGGATGTTGGCCGCCGCTTCCTGGCGTCCGGGCAGTTTCGACAGGTCGCTGCCGCGCGGGGCGCCCGTGCCGACGAAGATGGCGTCGTAGTCCTGGGCCAGCATTTCGCGCATGCTGCTGACGTAACAGTTGAAGTGGGCGTGGATACCCATGTTCAGGATGTAGTCCACCTCTTCATCCAGCACGCTTTCGGGCAGGCGGAAGGCGGGTATCTGGCTGAGCATCATGCCGCCGCCTTTGCGCTGGTTGTCGTACAGGTGAATTTCGTAGCCCAACGGCGCCAGGTCGCGCGCTACCGTCAGCGAGGCCGGGCCACCGCCGATGAGGGCAATTTTTTTGCCGTTGGGCGGAAAAGGGCCCTGAGGCATGAGTGAACGCACCTCGCCCTTATAGTCTGCCGCCACGCGCTTGAGGCGGCAGATGGCCACGGGCTTTTCTTCCACGCGCCCGCGCCGGCAAGCCGGCTCGCAGGGGCGATCGCACGTGCGGCCCAAAATACCAGGGAAGACGTTGGACTCCCAGTTGAGCATGTACGCCTCCGTGTACTGGCCAGCAGCAATGAGTCGAATGTACTCAGGCACAGGCGTATGCGCCGGACACGCATACTGGCAGTCCACCACTTTATGGAAATACTCCGGATCCCGAATGTCCGTCGGTTTCATAGCACAGCGCAGTCGTTTGAACAGGTGAGCAGATTAACGGCGGTAAATGTAGAAACCACCCGCATTACCTCAGCCCCTA
This sequence comes from uncultured Saprospiraceae bacterium, assembly GCA_964646615.1. Classification (GTDB taxonomy): domain Bacteria; phylum Bacteroidota; class Bacteroidia; order Chitinophagales; family Saprospiraceae; genus M3007. The sequence goes on along the minus strand of CAZYEV010000088.1, from coordinate 77,225 downwards.
TGCTGAGAAAAATTCGGCCAAATGTCTGCTGCGAGCGCGATAACGCCGGCAATCCGGAGGGTGATAGGTATAACTAATGGCCATGCGCCCGGGCATTGGGGGGGGGCGCCCTACAAAGGGGCGACCTCGGACGAGGTCGAGGCGGATGGCCGGTAATTCCTCACAAATCGGCAAGATCTTTATGGCGTCTCGCATCCGCACCTCGTAGCGGTGAAACGTTTGTAAAACAACGCAAAACAGCCATCTAAACGATCCTCAGCCTTTAGCGGGAACCGCGCCAAAACCTGTTCCCGGGTTTCTGCCCTGACCACCATCCTGCCTCATCTATCCCAACAGCCTGAGACGACACCTCCCGGAGGGAGATGTCGCCTCGCCTGAGGTGTCGTCTTCGAGATACGAGAAGGCGACACCTCGAAAACAGAACGCTACCTGAGACGGCACCCTGCCCTATCTATCCCCTCACTTTTCACTCTGGACTTAACATTGCGCAGCCTACTTTTGCCCACGTGCGTATAAGCGCAAAAAACTGGTTGCTACGACAACTTAATTTGTTGCTAACGCCTTTTATCAGGTCTTGTTAACTCGGACAAATAACCGCCATTTCATGAGTATGATTTTACGTCAATGCGCCCCTGCTGCTGTGTTTGCGGGGGTATTTGGGGCTTTTCTTGCCGTTTTGAATGTGGGTTGCAGCCCGTCTAACTCGCCGGTTACTACGGGCCACCAGCGCATGATTGCTCTTTTGGACAGCATTCATCGCAATGCTGACCCGCTCCAGTATTTGCATATGAACAGCGGGCGCGCAGCTATCTATTTGGAACGCATGCGGAATACGACGGGTCAGGAGCACGTGGCCAATAAGTTTTCTCATGCTGTCGAATTGCTCAAAGCCGGTCAGAATGAGGCGGCTATCGTGCAGTTTCAGGAACTGGTTAACCTGACGGGCAACGTCCTGAACGACCAGACGAAGATCCTGCACGAGCTGCTGGCGCTCAGCTACATGCGTCTGGGCGAGCAGGAAAATTGCATCAACACGCACAACCCGGAGTCCTGCATCCTGCCCATTCAGGGCAGCGGTGTGTACGCGCTGCGTGCCGGGCCGCAAAACGCGGTTAAAATCTACGAGCGCTTGCTGGAGGCTTTTCCCGACGACTATCAGACGCTGTGGCTGCTCAACCTGGCCCACATGGCGCTGGGGCAATGGCCCGATGCGGTGCCGCCCAAATTTCGCCTGCCGGAGCGCATCTTTGAGGGCCGTGAAAAGCGGTTTTTTCGCGACGTCGCCATTCCTTTAGGCTTAGATGTACGCGGCATTTCTGGCGGCGTGTGCTTAGAGGACTTCGACAATGACGGCGACATTGACATTTTTACCACCATTTACAGCCTCGATGGCCAGTCGCGCTATTTCGTCAACAACGGCGACGGCACCTTCACCGACCGCACCGCTGAGGCCAACCTGATGGGCATCGTCAGTGGGCTGAGTGCCATTCACGCCGACTACAACAACGACGGCTATCGCGATATTCTCATCCTGCGCGGCGCCTGGCTCTTTTGCGGCAACCACCCCAACTCGCTGCTGCGCAACAACGGCGACGGCACCTTTACCGATGTAACCATCGAGGCCGGACTGCTCTCCTTCCACCCCACCCAGGCCGCCGATTGGGCCGACTTCGACGGCGATGGCTGGCTCGACCTGTTCATCGCCAACGAAACCTACGACCCCAACCAGCCCAATCGCTGCGAACTGTACCACAACAACGGCGACGGCACTTTCACCAACGTGGCTGCCCAATTGGGCGTGGACTACGTCGGCTTCTTCAAAGCTGCCGTCTGGGGCGACGTCAACAACGACCAACGGCCCGACCTCTACCTGAGCAACCTCATGGGGCAAAACCTGCTGCTCATCAACCACTGCGACCGCAAGCCCGAAACCTGGCGCTTCGAAAACGTGGCCAATCGCACACAGACCTTTTATCCGATGACCAGCTTCCCGGCCTTCTTCTTCGACTACAACAACGACGGCTGGGAAGACATCCTGTCCACCAACTTCCCTACCAACTACGAAGACCCCACCGTGGCGCCTTTAGTGATGGAATACTTAGGCAAACAGCCCGAAGGCGACTGGCTGCGCCTTTACCGAAACAACGGCGACGGCACCTTCACCGATGTGCACCAGCAATTGGGCCTGCACACCATCACCTACGGCATGGGCAACAACTTCGGCGACTTCGACAACGACGGCTGGCCAGATGTTTACTTAGGCACGGGCAAGCCCGACCTGCGCTCGCTCATCCCGAACCGGGCCTTCCGAAACGTTGAGGGCAAGCGCTTTGAAGACCTCTCCATGCGCGGCTTCGGACACATCCAGAAAGGCCACGGCGTGGCCTTTGCCGACATAGACCGCGACGGCGACCAGGACCTGTACATCGTGGTGGGCGGCGCCGTCGAGGGCGACCTGGGCTACAACGTCCTGTACGAAAACCCCGGAAACAACAACGCCTGGGTAACGCTCCTGCTCGAAGGCACCAACAGCAACCGCGACGCCATCGGCGCGCGCATTCGCGTAACGGTGCGCCGGCCCAACGGCTCTACACGCGACATTTACGCCACTGTGGGCACAGGCGGCAGCTTCGGCTCCTCGTCGCTGCAGCAGGAAATGGGCTTAGGCGACGCTGAAAAAATCGAGCAGGTGGAAATTCAATGGCCCTCGCCCGGCACGCCCAGAGTCGTTTACAAAGACGTGCCCCTGCGCAGCTTCGTGCGCATCAAAGAGGGGCAGCCGGGCGTGGAAGTGCTGTCGTGGAAACCCATTCCGTTCCGAAAAAATGGCCATAACGCGGCCAGCTATTGAGGCGCGCACCGCCGAGGCTTCGGTTTTGGCGGGGCCGTCAGAGCAAGTCTTGCAGCGTTCCTACCTGGTTCACGGCTATTCGGCCGTCGGGCTGCAGGGCTACGGTGGCTGCCTCGGCGCCCGGGTCGTGCTCCAAAAAGAGCAGGTGGCCTTTTTGGGCGGCTTCGGCCAGCAGTTGTGCTTTTTCTTCCAGTGTAACCAATGGCCGCACATCGTAAGCCATGACGTAAGGCAGCCCCACGTGCCAGCGCGAGGGCACGAGGTCGGCGCAATAGACGACCGTGCGCCGGCCAGTATCCAATATGGGCAGCATCATGGCCTCGGTGTGGCCGTAAGCGAAGCGGACCCGAAAGCCCGGGTACAGCTCGACATCGGGCCGAACCTCGACAAAGCGCAACAGGCCCCATTCGCGCAGGGGCTGGAAGTTTTCCGCCAGGAAGGAGGCCTTTTCTCGCGCATTGGGCGCGCTGGCCCAGCGATAGTGGATTTCGTTGGTCCAGTAAATGGCATTGGGGAATGAAGGCACTATTTCGCCGGAGGTTTCATCTTTCCACAGGGCGCCGCCGCAGTGGTCGAAGTGCAGGTGGGTGAGCAAAACGTCGGTGATATCGGTGGGCGAATAGCCCGCCTGCTGAAGCGAAGTGAAGAGCAGGCCAGTTTGTTCGGGCAGGAAATGGGAGCGGAACTTTTCGTCCTGTTTGTTGCCGATGCCCGTGTCAATGAGGATGCGGCGGTCGGCGGTTTCGACCAGTAGGGCGCGCATGGCCCAGGTGCACATGTTGTCGGCGTCGGGCGGGTTCATTTTCTGCCACATGCGCTTGGGCACGACGCCAAACATGGCGCCGCCGTCGAGTTTGAAATAGCCAGTTAAGATAGTAGTGAGTTTCATAGCAATGTTTTCAGCGCTCAGTAAACTGCCCTTTGCGCCGGTTGGTTCGGAAGAAGAGCATTAGCCACACCTTCAACAGGAGCTCATGCCATGGAAAAGCATTCGTCCTGGCGGCGAAACGGGATTTGCTCGATGCGAACCCGGGAGCGCGAAGATGCACAGCGAGGCGTACATGCCTTTGCGATACTTTTGCTCGCGGTGGAGGTGCTTTCCGGCAAAAGGGCGCATTTTAGCGCCATGAAACGACGGGTACTTTTTTGGGCTCTGCTGGTTACGGATTTGGCGTCTCTTTTTGCGCAGGCGCCCGAGGCTAACCCCAATCCTGTGTTGGTGGGCATTCGCGCCCATCGGGGTTTCATCATTCCGCACTCGCGAGAGTTGATCAATGTCTCTCGGACGAAGCCGCACGGCGTAGAGGTCAACGTGCAATGGGTGGAGTCGCGGCCCGAGCGCACCGAGCGCACGGGTGTGGTGGCCAAACGCGGGTTTGTGTTCTACTACTTTAATTACGACAATCCGGATGTGCTGGGGCACAGCGTGGTTACGGCGGCCTATGTGGAGCCGATGTTTGGAGTAGAGCGGCGGCTGTATGGTTCGTTGCAGACGGGTTTGGGTGTGGCTTACGTCAGCAAAGTTTATGACGCCGAAAGCAACCCGACCAATCTGTTTTTCAGTTCGCACATCAGCCTGCTGGCCATGCTAAACCTGCACATGCACTACCGGGTTGCGCCGCGCTGGGAGGCGACGATGGGCCTCAATTACAACCACATCTCGAACGGCGGCATGCGCCTGCCCAACAAGGGCATGAACTTTCCGACCTGGAATGTGGGAGTGTCGTACGCCGTACGACCGGGGGTGGTGCAGCGCGCACCGCGGACGGGGTTGTGGCGTTCGGAGCCGCGGCACTTTGCCTGGGTGCACGCCGTCGGGTCGGCCAAGACGGTACTGGCCGATGGGTCGTTTGCGCGCGGCGAGGTGCGGTGGCTTTGGGGCACTACGGTGGCCGTTGGGCGCCGCATTGGGCGGCTCAGCGCCTTGTCGGCCGGCACAGAATGGATACACGACGGCTGGAAGCGCGCCCGCTTAGACCTGCAGGGCATCAACCGCAGCGCCTGGCTGGGCGGCCTGCTTTTCGGCCACGAACTGCTGGCCGGGCGCGTGCGCTTTAACGTACACATAGGCGCCTACGTCTTCCACCAGAACCGCGAAACCGACCTGCTCTATCAGCGCTATGGCCTCTTTTATGCCCTCGGCGACCGCCTGCTCATCGGCAGCACGCTCAAAGCACATCGCCATGTGGCCGACGTGTTCGACGTGCGCGTGGGCTGGCTTTTTCAAAAGCGACCTACCCGATAGTAACCAAAAGCACCGCATTCCGATACCTTTGCGCTTGTTCACATCGGTTGCTGGAAAAACCTTTCGCCTTTGTTTCATTCGCATGACTACCGCACATCCTTCCGTTCTGTCTGAGCGCGTCCGGACGCTGGCTGAGTCCGAAACGCTCAAAATGGCCCGCATGGCCCGCGAATTGCGCGCTCAGGGCCACGACGTCATCAGCCTCAGCCTCGGCGAGCCAGACTTCGACACGCCCGACCACATCAAAGAAGCCGCCTACCAGGCCCTGAAAGAGGGCTATACCAAATATACGCCCGTTCCCGGCCTGCCCGAACTGACGAAGGCCATCAGCGAAAAATTCCGACGCGACAACCACTTAGACTACAAGCCTGAGCAAATTGTCGTCAGTAACGGCGCCAAGCAATCCATCTACAACATCTGCCAGGCCCTGCTCGACCCCGGCGACGAAGTGGTGCTCTTCGCCCCGTACTGGGTATCGTACTGGGAAATCATCAAGCTCTCCGGCGGCACGCCAGTACCCGTGTATGCAGGCGTAGAGCGCGAGTTTAAGCCCGCTCCGGAGCAGCTGGAGGCCGCCATCACGCCACGCACCAAGTTTGTGCTGTTTTCCTCGCCCTGCAACCCTACGGGCACCGTATTCGACCGCAAAGAGCTACAGGCCTACGCCGAAGTACTGGCCCGACACGACCACGTCTATGTGGTGAGTGATGAGATTTACGAGTACATCAACTTTACGCACGAACACGTCAGCATCGGCAGCCTGCCGCAGGTGCGCGACCGCACCATCACCGTCAATGGCTTTGCCAAAGGCTTTGCCATGACCGGCTGGCGTTTGGGCTACATGGGCGCGCCCAAGTTCATCGCCGATGCCTGCTCGAAAATTCAGGGCCAGGTAACCAGTGGCGCCGCCGCCTTCAGCCAAAAAGCCGGCGCAGTAGCCTTGCTCAGCGACCTCGGCCCTACCCACGCCATGCGCGAAGCCTTCCGCCAACGCCGCGACATCGTGCTGTCTATGCTCGAGGAAATCCCCGGCATTCGAGCCAATCACCCCGAAGGCGCCTTCTATGTTTTCCCTGACATCAGCGACTTTTTTGGAAAAACCGACGACCACATTGTCATCCAAAACGCCGACGACTTCTGTGATTTCATCATGAATAATGCCCACGTCGGCTTAGTGTCGGGTACTGCTTTTGGCGACCCCAACTGCTTCCGCCTCAGCTACGCCGCCTCCGAAGCGCAATTGCGCGAAGCCATCCAGCGCATGAAAACCGTGCTCCAACGCCTGCATTAAGCACCACCCCAACCGGCGCCAACGCCGTACCTTTGGGCAAACCCGGCTCTATCGGGCTTTCCTCTGCTATGCGCTATTTCAACTGCTCCGGCCCAAACAATCCTGAAGAGCATTACACGCTTCTCAGGCCCGCTTTACTTGCCAAAGGCCTGGACTTCATCAAACGGCGCCGCTATTTCACCATCTGGGCGCCTCGACAAAGCGGGAAAAGCACGTATTTTTTGTTGCTCAAGCAGCGATTGAGAGAGGAAGGCTACGACGCCATGCACATCAGTGTGGAAAGTTTCAGGTCAGCCGACCTGAATGAATTTCTCGAACTCTTTCGCGTAGAGGCGCTCAAGCAGTGGAATTTAGCCCTCACAGCACCCAGTCTGGCCTCATTGTATAATGAAATGAGTCACATCACAGACCGAAATCTGGTGCTGGTGCTGGATGAAGTAGATGCCTTGAACGAGGAGTTCTTGGGCGAGTTCCTCCACACCATTCGCAACCTGTACCACTCCCGTGACACGCACAGCCTCAAAAGCGTCATCTTTATGGGCGTCTCCAACCTGACGGGCGCCATAGGCGATAACGCCAGCCCATTCAACATTGCCGACGAGTTCCATCTGCCCTATTTCACTTTAGAAGAGACCTTCGAGTTGTTGGGCCAACACGAGGCCGAAACCGGACAGCGCTTTGAGCGCAAGGTCGTACGTAAAATTTACGAGGTTACTGCCGGGCAGCCGGGCCTGGTCAATGCCTTTGCCAATGAGCTCGTCAGTCGCCACGTGGGCGACAAGAAAATCACTTACGCCCATTACTTAGAGGTGGAACAGTGGTACCTCGAGCAAGCCATTGAAAAACACTTTGCCAACATCCTGCACAAGGCCAGGGCGCACCGGCCTTTTGTAGAAATGCTTCTGTTCACCGAGGCCATCGTTCCCTTTAAAATAGACCGCCCGGCCATTAAAGACCTCTACGTCAACGGCATTATCCGCCCTGGAAAAGATGGCTTAGTAGAGTTTTGGGTGCCTTATTACAAGAAGCGCCTCTACGACGCCTTCTATCCGTATACCAACGGAGAGCTGACGGAACTGAGCGCCCAGCTGCGCACGATGCCGTTCCTGGAGCCTTCGGGCGAAATCAATGTGGAAAAATTCATCGCCGAATACAAAGCCTACGCCGCTCGCCGCGGCTTTGGCATCTTCCGCGAAAAGAACGCCCAGGGTCAGTATGTATCCATCAAGGAAGCGGGCCTGCTTTACAGCTTCGAGACCTTTCTGGCGGCCTTTGTACAGCAAGCAGGCGGGAAAACCTACCGAGAGGCCAACACCGGGCTGGGCAGGAGCGACTTGGGGGTAAACCTGAATGGTCGAGAAATGCTCTTCGAGGTCAAGCGCTACTACGGGTTAGCGAAATTTGAACGCGGCAAACAGCAGGTGGCCTACTACGCGCGTAGCCTTGGCCTGAAAAAAGCCGTGTATGTGGTGTTTACCCCGAACAACATTGAGTACCCGCCCGAAGTGCGCGAAGAGCGCTTCACCCTCAAAGGCGTCGAGGTATGGGTCTTTCTGGTGCCCTACGACGAAGAAAAAGACTTCTGAGGGTGCTCTGTACCCCTGCCTCTTGTTGTGCCACCCAACCTTCGTGTATAATGCCCCTTCGCTACGTTTCTCCCGCTTCTGTTGTCCCGTTCCGCCTCTGGATGTGGTGCTGGGCGCTGCTCATCGCCCTGCCCGTCTGGAGCCAGGTAGAAGACCCCACCACGGGCGAGCTGCTGGAGAGCTTCTTCCGCGAAAATGAGCAGGTCAACGAGGCCGAAGCGCAGATGTTTTTGGAGTTTTTGGACCATGTGCGCCGGCGCCCGCTCGACCTCAACCGCGTCGGACGCGACGAGCTCTCGGCTCTGCGCCTGCTCAACGAACTGCAAATCGAAAACTTTCTGCAATACCGCGAGCAGCTCGGCCCACTGCTCAGCGTGTATGAGTTGCAGGCTGTTCCGGGCTGGGATCTGACCGACATCCGCCGCCTGCTGCCCTTCGTGGGCGTCAATACCGGCTTAGACGACCGCTACGGCTCGGTGTGGCGCGGGTTGCTGCACGGGCGCAACGAACTGCTCCTGCGCTGGGGACGCCCCACGCCCTGGAATGTGCGCCAGGCCGAAGGTAGTCCCGACTGGCTGGCCCTGCGCTTCCTGCACACCTACGACCAACGCCTGCGCTTTGGCCTGACCGCCGAGAAAGACCCGGGTGAAGCCTTCTTTCGCGGCAGCAACCCGCACGGCTTCGACTTTTACAGCGCCCATTTTTGGGTGCAAAACGCGCATCCGGTGGTACGTGCGCTGGCTTTGGGCGATTACTCCGTACGGCTGGGCCAGGGTTTGGTGCTGCAAACGCGCTTTGCCCCGGGCAAGAGCGCCGAAACCACCGCCATCGTGCGTGGCGGGCCGCGCATCACCCCCTATTCGGCCTTTGGCGAGGCGTTCTTCCTGCGCGGCGGGGCAGCCGTGCTGCGGCTGAGCCGCCACTGGGAGGCTACGGTGATGGCCTCGTACCGCCGGCGCGACGCCAACGCGCGCGAAATCATAGACTCTACCGACCTGGAACCGATAGACCGCTTCTTCACTTCCCTGCAGACGGCGGGGCTGCACCGCACGCCTTCGGAAATCCGCAATGAGGGCGCCATTGGCGAATGGCTCGGCGGTGCCGTGCTGGCCCGCAACTGGCGCAACGGTCAGGTGGCGCTCAACGCCGTCCATCTGCAATACGATGCTCCCTGGCGGCCCACACCCGCGCCGTACCGCCTCTATGCCTTTCAGGGCCAACGCCTGACTTCCTTCAGCGCCGACTACTTCTGGCGGCAGCGCAACTGGTACGCCTTCGGCGAAGTCGCCCGAAGCAACAACGGCGCCGCCGCAGCCCTCAATGGCCTGCTCTTCAGCGTGGACAGCCGCGTAACGATGGCCCTGCTGCACCGCTACTTCGACCCGCGCTATCAGGCCATCTACGCCGCGCCCTTTGCCGAAACCTCAAGCGCCAACAACGAGCACGGCCTGTACTGGGGCGCCGATGTGCGCTTTGGGCGCAAATGGCAGATAAACGCCTATGTCGACCTGTGGCGGCACCCGTGGCTGCGCTTCGGCGCCAACGCCCCTTCGCTGGGACGCGAGTACCTGGGCCGCATCATCTGGACGCCCCAGCGCGGGGTGTCGTTCTATGTTTTGTGGTTCCGCGAGGTGAAGGAGCGCAACAGCAGCCAGCACTCCGAACGCGCCCTGCTGGAACACGAGCGCCAGCGCCTGCGCCTCCATGCGGCTTATCGCGTCGGTGGCGGCGTCGAGATGCGCAGCCGCGCAGAGTGGACGCGCTTCAGCGTAGATGGCAGCCAACCCTCGCGCGGCTTCCTGGCATACCAGGAGGTGGTGGTGCGACCGCTCCAGTCGCGCTTCTCAGGTCTGGGGCGCTTCGTCATCTTCGACACGCAGGACTACGACGCCCGCATCTACGCCTTTGAAAATGACCTTTTTGCTGCCGTCAGCATTCCTGGCTTCGCCGGACGCGGCTCGCGCTACTTTGTCAACCTGCAATGGCGCGCCACCCCCTGGCTGCGCTTAGAAGCCCGCTACGAGCAAACCATCCAGCGCGTGCCCAGCAGCCCTTCGGGTGCCATAGGACGCTTCAGCGAATGGAAACTGCAAGCGCGCTTTCGCTGGAACGATGAGGCCGAACGATGAGCCATGCACCGATGCTCTGGGCCGAAGCATTCCATTTCTTCCTCAAAGTTGGCTGAAAAACGCACACCTGACCATCCCTGAAGGATTTCCGGCGGGTGCGAGGTATTGCCCTAATTGAACACTCGAAGTATCTGCTCGCGGTCGCGCGCCCGAATGGGTGTGAAGCGCACACTCCAGGTGATGCGTTGCCCGTAGTTGTCCGTGGCGCTGGCGTACAGCTGGCGCAGGGCTGCGCTGTGGACGAGTGGGAAGTACATTTCAAAGCGTCCGCCCAGGATTTCCAGCATCAGGCCACCGCTCCAGACGAGCTGTTCGTCGAGGGGGCGCGAGGCCCCCAGCGGGGTGGCGTCGTGGAAATAGCCGATGTCGAAATAGGGTTTGAGCGGCACGGGCACAGGCAGGTCGGCGCGCAAGTTGAGGGCCGCGATGAAATCGTTAGAATTGCCAAACACCTGCGCGTAGGCGGGTCCGAAGGCGTTTTTAAAGCCGCCCTCCGTCTGGCTGACCTGGCGCGCCAGGAAACCGCGCGTGTCGGTGCGGCCCAGGAAGACCTCATCGAAGCGGTAGTCGTTGAAGCCCTGCGGGTTGAGGGCAAATGAGGCACGCGCCACATCGTTCGTCAGGCTGTTGGTAGCCACGCTGCCGCGCCGGCGCTGTGTATTGTGCAGGAAGTAGCCAGCAAAAAAGCGGGCATAAAGGCGCTTTTTGGGCTTATAGAAAAACTCCTGCTCCCACTCCGCCGAAGCGCGCAGGTAACTGGCTCGAGCAGTTTGCACCCAATAGCGCTGCCCTTCTAAGGCAACCGAAGCCCGATAAGGGTTGGGTTTGGCGAAGTTTTGCGCCTCGTAACGCACTTCGTAAATGTGCGCCGTGGGGTCGAGTTTACCGGTGAAAGCACCCTGTTCGCTGAAGATCGGTTCTTGTTTTTGCAGGAAAATGGCCCGCACATCGAGCCCATGGATAAACGCCGGTGAAGCGCTGCGCAAGTCGAGCCGCAATGCCGGCGACCAGCGCCAGTACTGCATTCGATAGCCGCCCTCACCCAGACGATGCGCATACGTGGCCGAGCGGACATTGAGGCCCAGCGTGGCGTGCGGCACTAACCCACCGGGCAGAAAGCGGTACTGCACATCGGCCAGCCCCACGATGTTGCCCGAGGCGGTCCCGATGCCCGGCAGCAGATAGTACCGAAAGCGCTGCGGGGGCAGGAGAGGGCTGTACAGGGCCAGCCCCACCATGGCCTTGTCGTATTGGTTCCAGGCCAACCACGGCAACACGCCAAAGGCGGTGCGGTCAGCCACCTCGAACGGTGCGACAGGACGGACAAGGAACGGCTGAAGGCCAGGGAAAAGACCGCTCGTGCGTCGTTGGTTGTTCCCCCGAAAGGCATCCAGTGTGGTGCGTTCGTGGTCCACCTCAAATGCATCCGCTTCTACGTTCGGGAAGGTTACTTTGGCCAGGGCGTGCTGCGTGGCCGGATACCACTGCGTGTGCACGACTTTACCCGACTGAAGCGCCGAAATGCTGAACGGGCCTCGTTGGGCGCCGCCGTTTTTCACCCAAATTTCCCAGCTGCCGTCGGGCAGGCGCCGCATTCGTCGCAGGGCCAGGTCAAACACCTTTGCGCTTTCCATCGCTTTGAAAAACCAATCGGCCTCCAGCCCAACCTCTTTCCACGCAGCGCGCAAGTCTTCCGGATAGGGGTGCCGGAATTTCCACTTTTGGTAGTAATGCTGCATGGCGCGGTCGAAGAGCGGGCGACCTACTGCTTTTTCTAACCAGTTCAGATAGTAGGTCGGCTTTGAATAAGCGTTGGCATAGTAACCTATATTGGAGAACGCATCCACCGGCGAGGAAGGGGTCTGCTGGTCGCCCAGACGCGCCAGAGTGGTCAGGAGCAGGGTGGGCAAGGAGCCAAAAGCCTGCGGGCTAAGCGCGCGGGTAGTCTTTTGGGAAGAAAGCTCGGTTTCACCGTAGTATTGTTGCATGTAGCGCTGCTCGTAGTAGGAATTGAGGCCTTCGTCCATCCACGGGTAGTCGCGCTCGTTGGAGGCCAGGATACCGTAGAACCAGTTGTGGCCGACCTCGTGCATAATGACCTCATCCAGAGACTTTTCATCGCCCACGTCGCCGATGACCGTAATCATCGGGTATTCCATGCCGCCGCCGGCACTCAAAGCACTTTGCACGGCCGTCGCCTGCGGCCACGGATAGTCGCCTACGTGTTCGGAATAGAACTCTACTGCCCGACGCACATAGAAGGCAGCCCGCCGCCACAGCTGACTTTCCGAAGGCGGAAACATGGCCCAGCATTCTACCTCCTGTCCCGACTTTAGTCGGGCCGTGTCGCGCAAAACGCGGAAGCGTTTATCGGCAAACCAGGCGAAATCGTGCACCCGCTCGGCCCGGTAGCGAATGGTTTTCAGCACTGGCGAAGAGGGTGGAAAGGCGTCCTTTTCTCTGGCAGGCTCCTGGTCGGGCTTGTCGCCCACCGTTTCCAGACTCGTCAGTTCGGCCTGTGTCTCCGCCACTTTGCGCAGCAAAAACGCGCGCTCTTCGGGCGACTGGAGCACACCCGTGGCGCCCACGACGTAGTTTTCGGGCAGGGTGATTTCCACGTCAAACGAGCCAAATTCCGAATAAAACTCGCCCATGTCTAAGTAGGGCATGGGATGCCAGCCGCGCGCGTCATAAACGGCTGGCTTCGGATACCACTGCGTTATCTGATACGACTGCCCTCGGTGCCCCATCCGGGAGAACGTCGCGGGTATCTTCACCCGAAACGGCGTCTCGATGACGGTGCGCCCTCCGGGCGGCAGCGGCTCGGCCAGTGCGATGCGGGCGATGTCGGTGTGCTCGGGGTGGTATTGCCAGGAAGCGGGCCGGTCGTTTACGCGAAAATCCAGCTGGTCAATATAGCCCAACATGTTATCGGAGGCGAAGTAGAATTTCATCTGTCCCATAAGCAGCTGCTGCCGGCTAAACGCCGTGCGGCGGTTCTGATAGGCGTTGGGCCACAGGTGCACCCAGATTTCCGTCAGCGCTTGAGGCGCGTGGTTGATGTACTCCATGCGCACGTGGCCCTGAAGGGTGTGGTTTGTATCGTTGAGGGCGACGCGGATCTGGTAATTAACCTCCTGCTGGAAGTAAGGCGTCTGGGCCGGCAGGAGCATTGGCCCAAGTCCGAAAAAGGCGAGTAAGAAAAGGCTTCTCATATACTTGCTCGTTGGTAACTCTTTGCGTTTGAGTCTCTGGTCTTTACCATCAGGGCACACCGGCAGCGCTAATTTTCAGGAACCCACGTGTTTCTGGTACCATTTTGCCACGCTTTGCTGCAAATCAGGGAAGAACGCCCTGAAGTCGGCGGCGAAACTGGCTTCGTTCTCCGACCAATCGCGCAGCAGTCCCTGCCAATCGAGCGGCAGCGAGAGGCGTTGGGCAAATCGCTCCAGCGTCCAGGCAATGCTGGCGCGGCTTCGGTACAGGTGTAGAAATCGCCCTGCCAGCATGTCGGGCCAGCGCCGCTGAAGCCGCTCGGGCATGAAAGCCTTCTGGGCATCGAGGCTGGCATACGTCCAGCGGGCAAATTGCTCGAAATCGGGTGCGATATTCTCCGTTTCCCACAGAAGGCTCAGCAAATGGTCGTAGAGGATGTCCGCCACCGGTGCGGCAAAACGCCCGGCGTAAGGTCGTATGCGCTGCACACTGGCGCGCAAAGCCGGATGCTCCTCCGTGTAGGCATCAATGAAGCGATGCAGCAGGATGCCCTTTTGGATGCGTTCGGGATACGCCTTCCAGGCGCTACCTTTGACGAAGTCGCCGATGAAATTGCCGATGAGCAACTCCTCATCCGGGTACGACAGCAGGCAGTGGGCAACGTGGTTCATGTGCGAGCAAGAAGCGCCGTTGGGCAGTCGGTTTCCCGAATGACCGGGCTACGCAAAGATGCCTTTTCGTCCGAACTTTGCCGCCATTCATTTTAGCGCAGTTGGCGCAAGCCCCCTCATGTACCCCAGCCTGGCGGCTTACGCCCGCTCATTTTCAGACAAATACACCCATACACATGAACACCACCTTAGGCTTGAAGCTCCCCACCGACCCGCGCTGGGTCAATTTGGCAGAAATGGATTTGGGCGAAATCCTGACCGACCACGCCTATTGCGAGCAAAAGGCCGCCACGTCGTGCATTTCGCTCATCCAGGCCTTTCCTGAGCGCACGGAAATGGTCGAGGCCCTGGCACCCATCGTTACTGAAGAATGGGGTCATTTCCGCATGGTGTTGGCCGAGTTGAAAAAGCGCAACCTGCCGCTGGGACGCCAGCGTAAAGACGAGTACGTGAACGCCCTGCTCCAATTCCAGAAAAAGGGCGTCAGCCGCGACGAGGCCCTGCTGGAGCGCCTGCTGACCTGTGCGCTCATTGAGGCCCGCAGTTGCGAGCGCTTCCGCCTGTTGTCGCTCCATTGCGCCGATGAGGCCCTGCGCGAGTGGTACCACAAGTTTATGGTGGCCGAAGCAGGCCACTATCGGCTCTTTCTCGACCTGGCCGAACGCTACTTCGGCTGGGAAAAAACCTGGCAGCGCTGGCAAGAGTACCTCCAATACGAGGCGGAGGTGATGGAAAACCTGCCCACTCGCGGCGACCGAATGCACTGAAGGGAATAATAAAGGCAGCACTGTTGTTGGTGCCGCTTGCTTATCCGCCGCTACCCTACCCTGTCTGGTGCCCATGCGGCGTGAAGGGCATCAAGGAGGAATTTGACGCCCCAGTTCGGATAGCGCCAGCGCAGGTAAGGCCCCCAACGCGGCACAGAACCGGGGATGGCGCCATGCGTGTCGGGAAGGCTGCTCATGTCCTGATGTTGCAGGGCAGCCTCTAATGCGCGGTCGGCCCATCGAGCGAGTAAAGCATCACCTATGTGGCTGCCAATTGTTCGGAACAGAATGCTCAACTGAGCATTGCCTACCGGGCTGGTGAAGGAATAGTCGCCCCTCCACCCTCCGCGATAGCGCCCGGCGATGCGGCCGTGTTTTTCCAAAGTAGCCAGCCACCCCTGACAGGTGAGGATAGTCTGCTGCTGAATTTCTTTTTCCTGAAAATACAGAGCCAGCTCCCACAGCCCTTGCAGGGTGTAGGCTAAGGTGTGTGTGAAGGCCCATGGACCGGGCTTCAAGCCCGCGTTAGCAGGCGTTTCATCACCTCTAAGGCGGTCGGCGTAGTAGGCCAGCGCGCGACGAAGCCGTTGGTGTGCCTTCTCCAGACCCACTCGGTGAGCAACGCGCAACGCAGCAGCCACAGCATAGGCGTGGTAGGCCGGCACAAACCCTGGTACATACAGGCCCTTTCGCCACACGCCATCGGCATCCATAACAGAGAGCAGCCAGGTCAGCCCTCGGCGCGCGCTTTCAGCGGCAGTGTGCTCTACGGGCATTTGCTCAGCCAGTGCCGACAGCCCATCGGCAATCATGGCCGTATTGAAAACGCTCGAACGCCGACCGCCCACTACACCACCCGTCCAGGCGCCTTGTGGTTGCTGAAGTGCCACCAACCAGTGTCCGAACTGCCGTGCTAGGTGGTGACAGCGCTCACTGTTCCAGGTATTGGCCCAGGTTAGCAGGGTCGGTATCAGGTAACCCGTGGTCTCCGGATAAGCCTTCGCCCACCCCCATAAGAGCGAATAGCTATGGGACGAGCCGCGCCCGCCGCACGCCTCGCTGCTCCGAATAACCCAATCCAGTGCTGCCGTCGCGCGCTCCCGATAAAGCCCTTCTGTTGGCGTCAACGGAAGATGAAGTACATCAGCACCATCAACGCAAGGGTGGCGCCGACCACAATCAATAAAAATTTGCGCATTTCGTCCTGCTCTTTGGTATTCTGGCGCTGCTTGGAAAGACGCTGTTTCGTTGCCATAACGGTGCAATTTTTATGGTAAAACGATGGTTGAAACGGTTCTATTCATCCTGTGCGACCCACCAGCGGGTTGTCAAGAAAGCCCTTGTTCGCGGAACAGGCGATTGAGCCAGCGCAGCATGGCAAACAGGGCTAAGGCAGCCAAAGATAGCAAAGCAAAGTTAACCCAAAAAAAGTCAGCTTTATGGTCGTAGCGGTCCCACAGCGTGGCCAGCACACCGCTTAGTTTATTACCCATAGAAGTGGCCAGCTGCCAGCCGCCCATCATCAGACCGGCAATGCGCGCCGGGGCCATCTTCGACACCATCGAAAGGCCCATCGGGCTAAGGCACAGCTCACCTACGGTGATGACGGCATAAGTACCAATGAGCCACCACGACGAGGCTTTCACGGCGCCATTGTGGCAGGCATATACCGCCGCCACTGTAACGAGTGTCGAAAGCGCTGAAATGACCAGGCCCCAGCCGATTTTGGCCGGTGTAGTGGGTTCGCGATGCCGCCGTCGCAGCCAGCCAAAAAACCAGACCACTACCGGCGTCAGGACGATAACGAAGAAGGGATTGACGGACTGAAAAATCTCGGTGGACACCAGCGATACCGACTCGCCCAGGGGCGGGCGCTCATGCTCGGGCACATTAAGGAAATAGGGGTGGAGGCCTTCGGCCTTTACCACCTGCTTCGTCTCAGGGTCTTTGCGGGTGCGGAACTGTTCATCGTACACCGGAAACAAGCCCACCTCGTGCTTCACCTCCTGCACCATGCCCAGCCAGCGCGCGGGGCGCTCCATCCAGGCCGGCAGCGAGCGGTCAGTGTAGTATTCAGCCCAGGTCGTCAGGGCCGTGCCGTTTTGCTTGAATACGGCCCAAAAGACGATGACCACCGCGTAAATGGACAGCAGCGCCTGAATGCGCGGCTTTTCCTCAGGCGCCGCCTTGTGCAAAATCCACAGGAAGAACGCCACGACAGGCAACGAGCCGAAGATGAACGCATCGGTTGAGTCGGAGCCGAGCACATTGCCCGGGATATGCCACGCCAGAAAGCCCGTCAGCAACGCCGGCAGCAGCACGGAGGAGAGCAGCGTCAGCACACTGGCCTCCGCCGGGTTGGCTTCGCGCCGTATGTCGGCGTGGCTCATCGTGCGCGTGCCCGCCAGGAAGATGAACACGCCGATGAACATACCCACGCCTGCTGCCGCAAAGGCATAGCCCCAGCCGTACGTGTTGCGCAGGTAGGCGGCCACGAAGTTGCACACCAACGCGCCGATGTTAATGCCCATGTAAAAGATGTTGTAGCCGTCGTCTTTGAGCGCACGGTACTGGGGTTCGTTGTACAGATTGCCCAGCAGCGTCGAAATGTTGGGCTTGAAAAAGCCATTGCCCAGGATCATGACCAGCAGCGAAGCGTAAAAGGCCGTCATGCTGTTAGGGATGGCCAATAGCAGATACCCAATTCCCATGAGCGTACCTCCCAGCACGATGCTGCGCCGATAGCCCAGCACCCTATCGGCCAGCAGACCGCCGATAAAGGGCGTTACATAGACTAAGGCGATGAAGGTGCCGTAAATGTCGGAAGCCACTTCGCGCTCAAAGCCCAGCCCGCCCGTCTGGGTGTCGGTCATGTAAAGGAAAAAAATGCCGATCATGAGGTAATAGCCGAAGCGTTCCCACATTTCGGTAAAAAACAGGTACGGCAGAGCGGCGGGATGGCGACGCATACAGAGCAGTTGTGTGTTGGTTAACGTTCAAAAGGCCCACACCTTCGTCGGGCAGCCGGCGACAAAGGTAGTCAGGGGCGATATTCACCCAAGCGCTCTCGAAAAGATGTCCGTTGATTACGGCACTGCCGTGCCGTCAGTGGCCTGGTAGGCCTCCACGATTCGGATGGCCTCTATGGCCTCGCGCACGTCGTGGACGCGCAGGATGCGGGCACCTTGTAACAAAGCCAGTACGTGCAGCGCCGTTGTGCCGTTCAGGGCGGCTTCGGGCTTGATGCCCAGCAGACGGCAGACCATGGACTTGCGCGACACACCCACCAGGATGGGCAGTTGGAGCACGGCCTCAAACGCAGTCAAATGCCGCAGCAGGGCATAGTTGTGCTCCAGCGTTTTACCAAAACCAAAACCCGGGTCTATGGCAATGTCGTAAATGCCCAACGTCCGCAGGTGCTCTATCTTTTGAATGAAAAAGTCCAGTACCTCATGTACCACTTCCGAATAAAGAGGGGCCACTTGCATGGTTTGAGGCCTCCCTTGCGCGTGCATCAGGATGTACGGGCAGCGGTACTGCGCCACTACCGGCAGCAGGGCTTCGTCCCAGCGGCCGGCCGAGACATCGTTCACCATGGAGGCCCCCGCCTCGAGGGCTTCACGGGCGACTACAGCCCGCCAGGTATCTACCGAGATGACGGCCTCCGGGAAGTACCGCCGTACGGCTTCGACGACCGGCAGCACTCGTTGGAGTTCCTCTTCTACCGGCACTTCCTCGGCGCCGGGTCGTGTGGAAGCACCGCCAATATCCAGGATAGCAGCCCCCTCGTTGAGCATTTGCTCGGCCTGCTGGAGCGCTGCATCTACCGAACGCACCCGGCTGCCGGCATAGAAGGAGTCGGGCGTAGCATTCAATATACCCATGGTTACCGGGCGCGACAGATCGAGCAGGCGGTCCCGGCAGCGAAAGGAATAGGCAGAAGTTTGTGCATCCATGCTGAGCAATAAAAAAGGCCTTCGGCGTACAGATGCGCCAAAGGCCATTTCAGAGCGGAGGAGGAGGGATTCGAACCCCCGGTACCCTTTCGAGTACGCCGGTTTTCAAGACCAGTGCAATCAACCACTCTGCCACTCCTCCTGATTTTTGGGCAAAGGTAGTGCCGGCGCAGGCAGTCAAACAATACGCAACGCACCGACGACAGCAATACCTGCTCCCCTTTGACGCTAAAAAAACTTCGAGCTACCTCCGCAAGGAAATAGCTCGAGTACTTCGTACATGCTTTCACAGTCTCCCGAGAGAGCCTACGCTTCTTCTTTTTGTTCGGAAGCTTCGGCAGCAGCCTTCGTTGCTTCAGGTGCGGCCTCAACGGGCTGCTCTTCCGTTGTAGGAGCAGCGGCTTCAGCCGAGCGACCTTTACGACCACCGCGGCGGGTTTTCTTTGCCTTTTTCTTTTCCTTGCCCTCGTTGATGTTGTAGTCTTTGTTGAAGTCCACAAATTCGATGAGGGCTGTTTCGGCGCCGTCGCCGCGGCGGAAGCCTAAGCGAATAACACGCACATAGCCACCGGGGCGCTCGCCCACTTCGGGAATGATGTTGCCGAAGAGTTCTTTTACGGCGTGTTTATTCTGCAGATGGCTGAAGACGATGCGGCGGTTGTGGGTGGTGTCTTCTTTCGCTCGCGTTACGAGGGGCTCGATGTAGCGGCGCAGGGCTTTGGCTTTGGCCAACGTGGTTACGATGCGCTTGTGCTCGATAAGGGCGTTAGCCAGGTTGGACAGCAGAGCGCGGCGGTGTTCGGCAGTGCGGCCGAGGTTGTTGACTTTATCTCCGTGACGCATGGTGGTGAGAGGTACCTTTTGTGCGTGGTAGCACCGGGGCAGGAACGATTTCCGCTCTACGGTTACTACGCTTGTTTATGAATGTGGTGAATTATTCCGTGGCTTCGTCTAAGCGATATTTGGTCAGGTCCATGCCGAAGGTCAGACCTTTTTCCTGGAGAAGTTCCTCGATTTCGACGAGCGATTTTTTACCGAAGTTTCTGAATTTCAGCAGTTCTTGTGTGTCGTAGCGCACCAGGTCGGCCAGCGTATTAATTTTAGCAGCCTTCAGGCAGTTGTAGGCGCGTACGCTGAGGTCGAGGTCTTCCAGCGAGGTTTTGAGGAGGCGCCGCATCTGCAGCACGTGTTCGTCCACATCAGGACTTTTATCCTGTACGGGCGTGTCGAAGGTGATGTTATCGTCGGTGATAATCATCAAGTGCTGGATGAGGATGCGGCTGGCCTCGCGGAGAGCGACTTCGGGATGTATCGAGCCATCCGTTTTAATTTCGATGGTCAGCTTTTCGTAGTCCGTTCGCTGGCCCACGCGAGTATTCTCGACACGATAGGCGACATTCTTGATGGGCGTGTAGATGGCATCAATCGGGATAACACCAATGATGGCATCTTTAGGCGACACATCTTCCGCCGGCTGGTATCCGCGGCCTTTGGTGATGGTGAGTTCCATTTCCAGGGTTACGGAAGGCTCCATGCGGCAGATGAGCTGGTCGGGGTTGAGCACGCGGAAGACGTTGTTGAACTCCTCGATATGCCCGGCGCGGAATTCTTCGCGGCCGCTGATGGTCAGATAGATTTTCTCGGACTGAAATTTTTCATCGGGAGCGATGGGCGTGATACGCACTTGCTTGAGGTTCAGCACAATATCTACCACGTCTTCCACCACGCCTTTGATGGTCGAAAATTCGTGGTCAACGCCGCCGATGCGTACAGCGCTGATGGCATAGCCTTCGAGTGAGGACAACAGGACTCGCCGCAGCGAATTGCCAATGGTTTGGCCAAAACCCGGCTCTAAGGGCTTGAACTCGAAGGTGCCTTCGAATTCGGTGGATTTTTGCAAGAGGATTTTATCGGGCTTTTGAAAAGAGAGGATGTTCATATTGACGCAGAGAGTGAAAGGCTGAAGTAGTGAGTGATGCAGAGCGAGCGGTAGCCTTGCCGTTCAGCCGGCAACCCGATAGGTGCCGGGTTACTTGGAGTAAAGTTCAACGATGAGCTGCTCGTTGATTTTCTCCGGTATCTGGTCGCGTTGTGGGAAGGTCAGGAAGATGCCTTCCATTTTATCCGGATTCCACTCGAGCCACGGGTAGCGGCGCACATCACTTGTCTTGGCACCCGCGTGGGTCGTGATGACGTCCAGCCCCTTGGAGCGCGAGCGAACGGCCACCACATCGCCGGGTTTCAGCGTGTAGGA
The DNA here is from genome assembly GCA_964646615.1 of uncultured Saprospiraceae bacterium. Taxonomy (GTDB): domain Bacteria; phylum Bacteroidota; class Bacteroidia; order Chitinophagales; family Saprospiraceae; genus M3007. The sequence continues at coordinate 56,259 of CAZYEV010000088.1, read as the reverse complement.
CGGAACATTGACCACATGGCCATTGACCGTAATGTGGCGATGGCTGACCAATTGGCGGGCACCGCGGCGCGTCGGAGCAATACCTAAGCGGAAGACCGTGTTGTCTAAGCGCGCTTCCAACAGTTGGAGCAACACTTCGCCCGTTACGCCGTGGCGGCGGGTGGCATTGTGGAAGATGCGACGGAACTGGCGCTCCAGGATGCCATAAGTGTACTTTGCCTTCTGCTTTTCAGCCAGCTGAAGCGCGTAGTCGGAACGTGCTTTACGGCGCTTGCTGAGGCCGTGTTGGCCAGGCGGATACTTGCGGCGCTCAAAGCTTTTATCGTATCCGAATATGGGGTCGCCAAATGCGCGAGCTTTTTTGGTAACAGGTCCAGTATAACGAGCCATTGCTAAGTTGTCTTAACGGCAGTGAGTTTGCGAATAATAGGAGATCAGGTTTACACGCGGCGGCGTTTGGGTGGCCGACAGCCGTTGTGCGGTAGCGGCGTAACGTCGCGAATGACCGACACTTTCAATCCCGCCTGGTCAATGGCGCGGATAGCAGCTTCGCGGCCAGAGCCGGGGCCTTTCACATAAACCTCGACGGTGCGCACACCGGCATCAAAAGCCGTCTTAGCAGCGTCGGTAGCCGACACCTGGGCAGCATAGGGCGTGTTCTTCTTAGAACCGCGGAACCCAGACTTGCCCGCTGACGACCACGACACCACATCGCCGTGCTTGTTCGTGATGGTTACTATGATGTTGTTAAAGCTCGACTGGATGTAAGCCATGCCTTCCGGCGTAACTTTCACCTTGCGCTTTACGACTTTTTTAGATGCACCTTTTGCCATTGGAAGAGACGTAGGATTGATAAGTAGGACAGGGCGCCTAAGCAGCTTTCGGCTGCAACAGCCCGGCCCATTTGGGTATTACTTCGTTGCCTTTTTCTTGTTAGCCACTGTTTTACGCTTGCCTTTGCGCGTGCGGGCATTCGTGCGGGTACGCTGACCACGCACGGGTAAGCCCTTGCGATGACGCAGACCGCGGTAGCAGCCGATGTCCATCAAACGCTTGATGTTCATCTGCACCTCAGCGCGCAACTGGCCTTCCGTCTTGTATTCGTCGCCGATGATGCGCGAAATGGCCTTGATGTTTTCGTCGGTCCACTGCTCGACTTTGGTATTAATGTCAATGCCAGCCTTTTCCAGAATGGCTTGAGCCGTCGAGCGACCTATGCCATAGATATAGGTCAGTCCAATGAGTCCTCGCTTATTTCGTGGCAAATCCACACCAGCAATACGTGCCATGCGTGTTATTTTTTTGCGTGAATGGTTGGTGTATGGTTTTAAAAGCCTGCCAGTACGCCTTTTTCAGGGTTGCTTACCCCTGGCGCTGTTTGAACTTTGGGTTCTTTTTATTAATGACATAAATGCGGCCTTTCCGACGCACGATTTTACAGTCGGCGGAGCGCTTTTTAACAGACGGCTTGACTTTCATGACAACTTCTTCTTATTCAGGTAACTGTTGGATGGCGAATTACTTGTAGCGGTAAACGATGCGGCCGCGAGTCAGGTCGTAAGGCGACATTTCGACCGAAACCTTGTCGCCGGGTAGGATGCGGATGTAGTGCATGCGCATTTTGCCCGAAATGGTCGCCAAAATGACGTGGTCATTTTCCAAACGCACGCGGAAAGAAGCATTGGCAAGTGCTTCCGTAACCACTCCATCCTGGCGTATCAAATCATCTTTAGGCATACTCCGACGTCAATTTTTTTGGGCTGCAAAGGTCGCACTTTTTGGTGAAATTGTTTTCAGGTGCGGATTATTTTTTATTGCCTCGTGGATGAACTCGTGCGTAGAAAGGATATCAGCCTTCCCTTTGCGCACAACAACGGAGTGTTCGTAATGGGCGCTGGGCTTTCCATCCTGGGTATGGATGGTCCATCCGTCTTCGTCCTGATAGACTTCTCGACGCCCCATATTGACCATAGGCTCGATGGCTAAGGTGAGGCCGTTTTGCAGCAGCAATCCCTGGCCGCGCTTGCCGTAGTTAGGCATTTCCGGTTCTTCATGCAGTGCGCGACCGATACCGTGACCGACCAATTCACGCACAACAGAATAGGGATGCTCACGCTCGCAGTAGTACTGAATTGCGAAAGAGATATCCCCGATGCGTTTGCCCACGACGGCTTGCTCGATGCCCCGATACAAAGCTGCATAAGTAACCTCGAGCAACTGCATAACGGGTTCGCTGACAGCGCCTAAGGCAAAGGTGAAGGCAGCATCTCCATAATAGCCCTGCCACTCTACTCCGCAATCTACCGACACGATATCGTCCTCTTGAAACTCGCGATTGCTTGGAATGCCGTGCACAACGATATCGTTGTGGGAAATACACAGCGAGGCGGGAAAGCCATTGTAACCTTTGAAAGCGGGGCGCCCGCCGAGGTCTCGGATAAAGGTTTCGGCGGCCTGGTCTAAGGCTTTTCCGGTTACGCCGGGCTTAAGCAGAGTGGCTACGTGCGCTAAGGTTTTAGACACGATAAGGTTAGCGGCACGCATGAGTTCCACCTCCTCATCGGTTTTGTAGAAGATTTTTTTGCCTTTTGCTGCACTGCCGAATAAGCCCATGAGGTCGGGAGCAAATTATTGCGGTTGACCGATTTGAAGTCCCTGCGTTGCCCGGCCCTGGATGCGGCCCGACTTAATCAGGCCATCGTACTTTTTCGTGAGCAGATAGCTTTCCACTACCTGGAGCGTATCCAAAGCGACGCCAATCATGATGAGCAGCGTGGTGCCGCCGAAGAAGAGGGCAAATTGCTGGTTGACGCCCAGCGAAGCAGCTATCGAAGGAAGGATGCCAATAGCACCGAGGAAGATAGCGCCCGGCAGAGTGATGCGCGTCATGATGGTATCAATATAGGCTGCTGTTGCTTCGCCAGGTTTTACACCAGGAATGAAGCCGTTGTTGCGCTTGAGGTATTCGGCATAGTTGGTCGGGTTGATCATCAGCGCCGTATAAACGTACGTGAATACGACGATGAGGATGAAAAACACCGCATTGTAGCCAAAGGAGTAGATGTCATTAAAGGTGCGTAAGCCTATGTTTTGTGCATCGGCACCCGCGAAGTACTGAAGCGCTGTGGCCGGAAGGAACATGAGCGCCTGAGCGAAAATGATGGGCATCACGCCGGCGGAGTTGACCTTGAGTGGCAAATAGTCGCGTGCACTGGCTTGCGGCAGACCACCACCCGTGCGACCGACCATGCGCTTGGCAAACTGGATGGGTATGCGGCGAACGCCCTGAATAACAAGTATCGTCAGCATGACGATGGCGAAGAAGAAAGCCAGCTCGACGAAGAACAGGAGCAGCTGGTTATCGCCAAACAACTTTTGGAATTCAAAGACAAACGCCTGCGGGAGTCGAGCGATAATGCCCACCATGATGATAAGCGAAATGCCGTTGCCAATGCCCTTATCGGTGATACGCTCACCCAGCCACATACAGAAGATAGTACCGGCGGTCAGGATGATGATGTTGGAAAACCAGAACAGGCCCTGCGGCACATCGGGCGATATAGCCCCTGGAATGCTCGAAACCAGCTGCAGATAGCCCCCGCCCTGAACCAGAGTGATGGCTACCGTCAGGACACGAGTAATCTGATTGAGGCGCTTGCGACCGCTTTCACCTTCGCGCGTCTGGAGGCGCTGAAAGTAAGGAATAGCGAAACCCAGCAGCTGTACAATGATAGACGCTGTGATGTAGGGCATGACGCCAAGGGCGAAAATGGCCGCGTTGTCGAAGGCACCGCCCGTAAAGACGTTGATGAGTCCTAACAGGTCATTGGCGCTGCGGTTGGAAGCGGCGCGCTCTAACGCAGCAGGCACCACGCCCGGCAAAACGATGAAGGTACCGACGCGATAAACCAGTATCAGCAAAAGCGTGAACAATATCCGCTCGCGCAGTTCCTGGATGCTCCAGATATTCTTGATAACGGTGAAAAGTTTCATGCGCCAGACCTGAGTTTAGACGATTTGAACGGTGCCGCCAAGCGCTTCGATAGCGCTCTTGGCTGTGGCCGAAATAGCGTGGACAGTAACGTCAACTTTGACTGACAGCGAACCGCGGCCTAACACCTTTATTTTATCGCTGTTGCGCGCAACGCCTAAGGCAACCAGCGTCGGCACGTCGAAAGTGGTCTGGCCGGTTTGCTCTGCCAATTGCTGCAGGCGGTCGAGGTTGAGGGCAACGTAGTCCACGCGGTTGATGTTCTTAAAGCCGCGTTTAGGCAGACGGCGCTGCATAGGCGTCTGACCGCCTTCAAAGTTGCGCTTCAGGCGGGCACCACTGCGTGATTTGTCGCCTTTATGACCGCGCGTGGAAGTGCCACCCAGACCCGAGCCTGGGCCGCGACCGATTCGCTTGCGCGTTTTGACTGACCCGGGAGCCGGGCGTAGATTTCCGAGTTCCATTGCTCTTTGCTCGAAGAAAGATTTACGGATTAGTTGGACTGTACCTGCACTAAGTGCTCTACTTTGCGAAGCATGCCGCGAATTTGCGGGGTGTCTTCGTGTTCGACCGTTTGATGAACTTTGCGAAAGCCCAGAGCCTCTAAAGTAGCTTTTTGACGCTTAGAGCGGTCAATCGGGCTTTTCACTAAGGTGATTTTCAGTTTGCTCATGGTTTTAGCCGTTGAACAGTTTTTCCAGAGAGATGCCGCGCTGGCGGGCTACTTCAGCCGGGCTGCGCAGGCTTTGCAGAGCGTCAATAGTGGCCTTGACCACATTGTGCGGATTGGAGGAGCCGATGGCTTTGGCTAATACGTCTTGCACGCCAGCCATTTCCAACACAGCGCGCATGGCACCACCGGCGATAACCCCTGTACCGTGAGCAGCAGGCTTGATAAACACACGTCCGGCGCCGTACTTGCCGTGTGCCTCGTGCGGAATGGTACCGTTGATAATCGGGACGCGGATGAGGTTCTTTTCGGCGTCCTTTATGGCCTTGCCGATGGCCTCCTGCACTTCACGGGCTTTACCCAGGCCGTGCCCTACGGTGCCCTGGCCATCACCCAGCACCACCACGGCGGAGAAGCTAAAGGTGCGACCACCTTTGGTTACTTTGGCCACGCGGTTGAGGGCTACCAGCTTTTCCTTCAGTTCGGAGACCTCGGAAACTTTTACTTTTTCTACTTCTTGCTTCGCCATTTTTGAGCTATCGCGTTGAATGTTGTGCCTTGATAAAGAAGGTTAGAATTGAAGGCCGCCTTCGCGTGCGCCCTCTGCCAGGGCTTTCACACGTCCGTGATACAGATAGCCTCCGCGATCGAAAACTACGGCTTCAATACCGCAGGCTTTGGCTTTTTCGGCGATGAGTTTACCCACCTGATGGGCTTTCTCGGTTTTGGTGCCATTGACCCCGTTTAGCTCACGCGAGGAAGCCGCGGCCAGCGTATGCCCACGGGTATCGTCAATGACCTGGCAATAGATTTCCTTATTAGAGCGGTACACGCTCAGGCGTGGGCGCTCTGGAGAGCCTGCAATCTTTTTGCGAATGCGCAGGTGAATACGCTTTCTATTTGCTTGTCGTGTGCGTTTCATTGCTTATATCTTATCGTTTATCCCGATTGCCGACCGGGAAGGTTTTAAGTCTATGCTGCGTTACTTTTTACCGCCAGCGGTCTTACCAGCTTTGCGGCGAATCACTTCGCCTTTGAACATGATACCCTTGCCCTTGTAAGGTTCCGGCTTGCGGAACGAGCGTATTTTGGCACATACCTGACCGAGCAGCTCGTTGTCGTGGCACTCTAAGCGGATGGTGGGCGGGGCGCCCTTTTCCATGGCCGTCGTTACCTTGATTTCGGACGGAATGGCAAAGACAACCGGGTGTGAATAGCCGAGGGAAAAGGTAACTAAGTTGCCCTGGTTTTCTACGCGAAAACCGACGCCAACGATATGCATCTCTTTTTGGAAGCCTTCGCTCACGCCTTTGACCATGTTGTTGATAAGGGCGCGGTACAGGCCGTGGAGCGAACGATGGCGCTTCTGGTCAGTTGGGCGGGTAACAACTATTTGGCCGCCTTCTACCTTGACCTGAATATCAGGGTCAACCTTGCGCGTCAGGGAGCCTTTAGGCCCTTTGACCGTGATAGTATTATCGGAGGCGATGTTTACCTCTACTTTGGGAGGCAAGGGTATCGGTAATTTACCAATCCGGGACATGGCGTGTGATGGTTCGGTTGAAGAAATAGCGTTTTATCAGCACACATAGCAGAGCATTTCTCCGCCTACGTTGTGTTCGCGTGCTTGCTTGTCGGTCATCACGCCCTTTGAGGTGGAGAGGATCATGATGCCCAGACCGTTGATGATGCGCGGGATTTCGGAGACGCCAGCGAATTTGCGCAAGCCGGGGCGGCTAACGCGCACTAATTCGCGGATGACGGGCTTTTTCGTGACGGGGTCGTATTTCAAGGCGATTTTAATCACGCCCTGCTTGTATTCAGGATGGGTATCTTCAAAGGCATATTTGAGGATATAACCCTGGTCGTACAGGATTTCGGTGATGCGCTTTTTCACCCTGGATGCCGGTATCTCCACGATGCGATGCCCCGCCATTTGCGCGTTGCGAATGCGGGTGAGGTAATCTGCTATCGGATCGGTAACGTGCATATACTTGCGATAGTTAAGTGGTTGTACAATAAAGGCGATTTACCGGTCTGGCTTACCAGGAGGCTTTGGTGACGCCTGGGATTTTTCCTTCCAAAGCCATCTCGCGGAACTTGACTCTGCAGAGGCCAAAGCGACGCATGTAGCCTTTCGGACGGCCGGTGAGCATGCAGCGGTTGTGCTGGCGCACCGGGCTGGCATTGCGCGGCAGTTTATCGAGCGCCTCGTAGTCGCCGGCTTCTTTGAGGCGTTTGCGCAGCTCGGCATATTTAGCCACAAGGCGGGCGCGTTTGCGTTCGCGAGCGATAACGGATTTTTTTGCCATGATGAATTGCGATACGGTGGATTGGTAAATGGACTGGAGGTTTATTTTTTGAAAGGCAGCCCCAGGGCTTTGAGTAGGGCCAGGGCTTCGGCGTCGGTTTTGGCTGTGGTAACGAACGTGATGTCCATGCCGCTGACGCGCGATACCTTCTCTAAGTCAATCTCTGGGAAGACGATTTGCTCAGAAAGACCCATGTTGTAGTTGCCGCGTCCGTCGAAGGACTTGTCGTTGATACCTCGGAAGTCGCGCACGCGGGGCAATGCCACATGGATGAGACGATCGAGGAATTCGTACATGCGGTCGCCGCGCAGTGTAACGCGCACGCCGATGGGCATGCCTTCGCGCAGTTTGAAGTTCGACACCGAACGGCGAGCGCGCGTAGGAACGGCTTTTTGCCCGGCAATCATGGTCATTTCGGCCACGGCGTTGTCTATGAGCTTCTTATCGCCGGTGGCTTCACCTACGCCCTGGTTGAGGCATATTTTGACTAAACGAGGGGCCTGCATCACGCTTTTATAGCCAAATTGCTGCATAAGCGCTGGCACCACCTCGGTGCGGTATTTTTCTTTGAGACGAACTACGTATGCCATCTTTAGATGATATTACCCGTTTTTTTAGAATAGCGCACCCGCACGCCGTTTTCCATGCGGCGACCGATGCGTGTAGGCTCACCCGTTTTGGGGTCGAGAAGCATCAGATTGGACACATGTATCGGAGCCGGCATTTGCTGGATACCGCCTTCTTGCTCGGCGGTGGCTTTCACGTGCTTGTACACAATGTTGACATCTTCAACAATGGCGCGCATCTGGTCGGGAAAGACCTGCAGCACCGTGCCTGTTTTGCCTTTATCGTCGCCCGCAATGACCATCACAGTGTCGCCCGTGCGGATGTGGAGTTTGGGCTTGTGGCGTTTGGTATTTGATTTCGTTGCCATCTTTCTTCAACAGTTGTAGGTGTTTAGAGCACTTCTGGCGCCAGCGAAATGATACGGCCGTAGTCTTTATCGCGCAATTCGCGGGCTACCGGGCCGAAGATGCGGGTACCGCGCGGCTCGTCGGCAGCGTTGAGGAGCACCACGGCGTTATCGTCGAAGCGGATGTAGGAGCCATCCTTGCGGCGCACTTCCTTGCGCGTGCGCACGATGACGGCCTTGGAGACGGTGCCTTTTTTGATGCCGCCGGGCGTGGCGTCTTTGACGGTTACCACGATTTTATCGCCCACACTGGCGTAGCGCTGGCCGGTGCTTCCGAGCACACGAATGCACAGCACTTCTTTGGCGCCGGAATTGTCGGCTACGTTCAGACGAGATTCTTGCTGGATCATGGTTGATATATCTTTTATCGGTGAACAGGCAGGAGTGCCGTTTGCCGAAGGTTATTTTGCACGTTCAATAATTTCGACCAGGCGCCAGCGCTTGCGCTTGCTGAGCGGGCGGGTTTCCATGATGCGTACCTTATCTCCGACGTTGCAGGTATTTTCTTCGTCGTGCGCCAGGAATTTCTTTGAGCGCTTCACGAATTTGCCGTAGAGCGGGTGCATCAGGCGGCGTTCTACCAGAACCGATATGGTCTTGTCCATTTTAGTGGACACGACGACGCCTATTTTTTGCTTGCGGAGCTTTCTAACGGTTCCTTCTTCCATGTTAGAAACGAGATGCGATGTCATAAGAAAGGTGGTGTTAACGCTGACGGCGACGGCGGGCGACTAATTTGGTGCGCATGGCCAACTCATCGGGAGACATGGCCGCCAGTTCGCGTCGGCGCACTTCAGTGTGATAGCGGGCTATTTTACGACGCAGGTGGCGCAGCTCCATCGGATTAGCCAAACCTCGCGAGGCATGCTCAAATTTCATGCGCGCGTACTCGTCCTGGAGCGCTTTTATCTGCGTATGCAAGTCGCCAATTTCCAATTTTTCTAATTCTAATTTTTCCTTCGCCATAACGTTCAGCAGATGTATGTGGGTTTTTCAGTGTTATCCTTCGTAATCGTGACGAGTTACCATTTTGCAGATGATGGGCAGCTTTTGAGCGGCCTTGCGGAGCGACTCGTAGGCGAGTTCCTGGCTGACGCCCTCTACTTCAAAGAGCATGCGGCCGGGTTGTACCTCGTACACGTAGTGATCTACTGCGCCTTTACCTTTACCCATACGCACTTCTGCAGGCTTAGCCGTGATGGGTTTGTCGGGGAAGATGCGGATCCAGACCTTGCCTTCGCGCTTCATGTTACGGGTAAGCGCTACGCGGGCGGCTTCAATCTGGCGGCTGGTAATGCGGGAATATTCCATCGCCTTAAGGCCGAAGGTACCGAAGGCAATAGTGCCGCCCTTGTAGGCGATACCTCTGTTGCGGCCTTTATGCTGCTTCCGATATTTCTGACGTCTTGGCTGAAGCATCGTATGGATAGTTTAGAAAGATGAGCGGTCTGTTTGTGCTGCTTGAAAGAGTCGTTTTTCAAAAGGGCTGCAAAGATAACCTCTTTTTATGGTTGGAAGTACCGACATTAACGGCGGCGGCGGTCTCCACCTCCGCCGCGTTCGGAGCGGCCTCCGCCGCGACGATCACCACCACGGTCGCCACCACGGCCTCCGCCGCGACGGTCGCCACCGCGATCGCCACCACGGTCGCCGCGTTCGGAGCGGCCTCCGCCGCGACGATCACCGCGGTCAGCACGGCGGGCTTCCTGGCTTTCCGAGTCAACAAAGGGCGTCAGTTCGCGCTTTTGGAGTACTTCGCCGCGGAAGAGCCAGACTTTGATGCCGATTTTGCCGTAAACGGTCAGGGCTTCACCCAGAGCGTAGTCAATGTCGGCACGGAAGGTGTGCAGCGGAGTGCGGCCTTCCTTGTATTCTTCACTACGTGCTATTTCGGCGCCACCTAAGCGTCCACTGATGCGGATTTTGATGCCTTCAGCGCCGGCGCGCATGGTGCTTTGGATAGCCGTCTTAATGGCGCGGCGGAAGTTGACGCGCGCTTCGATTTGCTTGGCAATTTGCTCGGCTACGATGTTGGCGTCCAGTTCGGGCTTGCGCACCTCGGCGATGTTAATCTGTACGTCTTTGCCGGTGAGCACTTTGAGCTCTTCCTTAATCAGGTCTACTTCTTTACCGCCTTTGCCGATGATGATACCGGGGCGGCTGGTGTGCACCGTTACGGTTACGCGGCGCAGGGTACGCTCAATAACGATGCGGCTGATGCCGTTTTGGAAGGGCTTGTTGCGCTCGCGCGGGTCGGCCTCGGCTGTTTTGGGGCGACGGGCGCGCAGGTAGGCGCGAATTTTTTCGTCTTCGACGACCTTGAGGGCATAGTCTTTATCGGCGAACCAGTTGGAGTCCCAGCCGCGGATGATGCCTAAGCGATTGCCGATTGGATTTGTCTTTTGACCCATTTGCTTGTAGATGTAAGCGATTGGTGGTTGCTTGCAGCGCTATTGCTTATGCTTCGTTTTCGGTGGCTTCTTCTGCTTCTTCGAGTTCGGACTCTAAGGACACGCGGTTTTCGACCACGAGGGTAACGTGGTTGCGGCGCTTGCGCACGCGGTAGGCGCGCCCCTGCGGAGCGGGCAGGAAGCGATAGACGATGCCGCCCGGATCCACGAAGATGGTTTTGATGTAAAGATCGAACTCGTCCGAGCTCTCAACCTCTGCTTTTTGCTGCCAATTGTTAACGGCCGACAGGAGGAGTTTTTCCAGCCAGACAGCGGCCTCCTTGTTGGTGTAACGCAGGATGCTAAAGGCATCGGTAACGCGCTTTCCGCGGATGTTGTCGGCCACTAAGCGCATTTTGCGCGGCGACATGGGACAGTTGCGCAGTTTAGCTACAGCTTCCATAGTTGTCAGTGCATTACTTTTTATTGCCGGCGTGGCCGCGGAAGTTGCGCGTAGGCGCGAACTCACCGAGTTTATGACCGACCATGTTCTCGGTAACGAGTACGGGTATGAAGGTTTTGCCGTTGTGCACGGCGATGGTTTCGCCCACCATGTCGGGAATGATCATGGAAGCGCGGCTCCAGGTTTTGATGACCTGGCGTTTATTGCTTTGCTTGGCCTTGATGATTTTTCCCATCAGGGCGTGATGGACGTAAGGCCCTTTTTTTAGCGAACGAGGCATAGGTTATGCGAGTTTGCGAGAGAGAAACCGATGCTTACTTGTTAGTGGTTTTGCGACGGCTAATGATGAGTGCGTTCGACTGCTTTTTGCGGTTGCGCGTTTTAGCGCCTTTAGCCTTGAGGCCCTTGCGGGAGCGCGGGTGACCACCCGAAGCGCGCCCTTCACCACCGCCCATGGGGTGGTCAATGGGGTTCATGGCTACAGCGCGGGTGCGCGGGCGACGTCCGCGCCAGCGGCTGCGTCCGGCTTTGCCCAACACTTCGAGGTTGTGGTCGGCGTTGCTGACCGTGCCCATGGTGGCTTTGCACGTGAGCAGGATACGACGCACTTCGCCAGAAGGCATTTTCAGCACGGCATAGCGGCCTTCGCGACCCAGCATAATGGCGCCGGTGCCGGCACTGCGTACCAGTGCTCCACCCGCACCGGGGTGCATTTCAATGTTGTGTACAAAAGCACCCAGAGGCACTTCCGACAGATAGAGACAATTACCGTTTTCGGGCGGTACACCACGGCCGGAGAGCAATTGTTGGCCGACCTGGATGCCTTTAGGCGCCAGGATGTAGCGCTTTTCTCCGTCGGGGTAGCTGACCAGCGCGATGAAGGCCGTGCGGTAGGGATCGTATTGGATGGACTCGACGGTTGCCGGTTCGTTCTCACGATCGCGCTTGAAGTCAATGATGCGATACCGGCGCTTGTGACCGCCGCCGCGGTAGCGCATGGTGCGTCGCCCGTCGTTGTTGCGACCGCCGGTGCTGCGCAGGGTGAGGAGCAGCGACTTCTCCGGCTTAGCACCTTTAGTCAGCTCCGTCTTGGTAACATCTACCCGAAAGCGTAAGCCGGGCGTGAGCGGATTGTATTTTTTGATTGCCATTACTTTGCCTTATTTATATCCAGCGAGTTAAGGGCCGGCGGGTTATTCGATTTCTCCAAAAAGATCTATGGTTTCACCCGGAGCCAATGTTACGAAAGCCTTTTTGTAAGGGGACTTGCGACCGCGAACAATGGTGGTGCGAGTGCTGCGCGTCTTGGGCTTGCCCGGCATGAGAGCGGTATTGACGCGCTCTACGGCGACGTTGAACATGTCCTCCACCGCTTTCTTGATTTCCAGCTTGTTAGCATCGCGCCCGACGACAAACACATAGATATTGCGCTTATCGGTCAGTTTGGTGGACTTTTCGGTGAGGGCAGGTCGTATCAGAATTTGCTTGGCCATGGTTACTCACAGATGACTTTGAGTTTCTCAATAGCGCTTTCCGTCAGCACGAGGGCACCGGCGCGCAGGATGCGATAGGTATTGAGGTCTTGTGCCGGGGCAATATCGGCCTTCGGAATGTTACGGCACGAGAGATAGAGCACTTTGTTGTAGTCGGGCAGTACGGTCAGTGGCTTTTTGTCGGCGACGCGCAAAGCATTCAGAATGGCGAGGAAGTCTTTCGTGCGCGGCTGTTCGAGCGTGAAATCTTCAACGACAACGATGCTACCGCTTTGGGCTTTGGCCGAAAGAGCGCTGCGGCGCGCCAGCTGTTTGACCTTGGCATTGACGTGGATGTCGTAGTTGCGTGGGCGCGGGCCAAAGACGCGGCCGCCACCGCGGAAGAGCGGGTTGTTGATGTCGCCCTTACGCGAGCCACCGGTGCCTTTTTGGCGGTGCAGTTTGCGCGTGGAGCCGCTGATTTCGCTGCGCTCTTTGGACTTGTGGGTGCCCTGGCGCTGAGCGTTGAGGTAGCGCTTGACGTCGAGCCAGACGCTGTGCTCGTGAGGCTCGATGCCAAAAATCTCGTCGGGCAGTTCTACGGTTCGCCCGGTGCTTTCACCCTTTGTATTATATACTTCGAGTCTCATGTTTCAAGGCCGTTTTTACTTTTCAATGATAACGTACGCGCCCTTGTGGCCGGGCACTGCGCCTTTGACGAGCAACAGGTTGTGTTCGGGCAGGACTTTGAGCACCTCTAAGCGGCGTACTTTGACGCGCTGGTTGCCCATGTGGCCCGCCATGCGCATGCCTTTGACGACTTTGGAGGCAAACGACGAGTTACCCAGCGAACCCGGAGCGCGCAGGCGGTTGTGCTGGCCGTGGGTCTGTTGCATCACGCCGCCAAAGCCGTGGCGCTTTACCACGCCCTGGAAGCCTTTGCCTTTCGACGTACCCACCACACTGACTTTGTCGCCCTCCTGGAAAACTTCCTGGACGGTTACTTCATCGCCCAGCGACTTGCTCAGCGTCATGTTGCGGAATTCTTTGAGGACGCGCATAGGCTCGGCATTTGCTTTTGCAAAGTGGCCGCGCATGGCTTTTGGCGTTTTCGACTCCTTGCGCTCGCCATAGGCCAGCTGGAGGGCGGAATAGCCGTCGTTCTGCTCGTCGCGAACCTGCGTTACTACGCACGGACCGGCCTCGATAATCGTGCAAGCGACGTTCTTGCCGTTCTTATCGTAGATGCTGGTCATGCCTATTTTTTTGCCAATCAGACCGTTCACGGTAGTTTGTTTTAGTATTTGAACGATTGGTTTGTGCCTGTTTTTAGTGCCGGGTTTTTGCAGCGGTTTAAAACACAGAAAGCGTCGTCCCTTGCGCTGGACCGCTTTCGGTTGCATCAGTTGCCCTTATTCGCCGCGCGGAAGGGTACTTTGACGCCGACCGGAAAGACCCGTCTTGTGTGATGAAACGTTGAGGCGCCTGTTAGATCAGCTTGACCTGGATGTCAACGCCGCTCGGGAGCTCCAACTTAGAAAGCGCGTCCACTGTCTTTTGCGTGGGTGTGTAAATCTCAATCAGGCGCTTGTGGGTACGCAACTGGAACTGCTCCCGAGATTTCTTATTCACGTGCGGCGAGCGCAGCACGGTAAACACTTCTTTCTCAGTAGGCAGCGGAATCGGCCCAGAAACGACGGCCCCACTCGCACGCACGGTCTTGACAATCTTTTCCGTGGACTTATCCACCAGATTGTAGTCGTAAGACCGGAGTTTGATGCGAATTTTTTGATTCATGACCTGTTAAACCGTTGAAATACTTTTTCTTCTGAACGACGAGCGGCAGCCCGCGCCAAAAGCGGGTGCAAAGGTACGCACCTATTTTTGGTTCTACCAAGCCCTCTCGAAATGTTTTTTAAAAAAAATGTGCCTGCCGCTTCAGTCGCCCCATCCCGGCTCATCGTCTAAGCGGCCAGGGTGCTGGCGGATGATGCCTTGCTCGATTTCCTTTTGGCAGGATTGGCAAATGCCGTATAGATTGAGGGAGTGGTGAGTAATCTGAAAATCGAGCAATTCGCCCACCATGTCTTTGATTTGCTGGATGCGGGGGTCGCAAAATTCGACCACTCGGCCGCAGTGAACGCAAATGGCGTGATCGTGCTGCTTGTATCCGTAGGACTTCTCGTATTGGGCCAGGTTTTTGCCAAACTGGTGCTTTTTGACCAGATCGCACGCGGTGAGGAGGTCCAGGGTGTTGTACACCGTGGCCCTGCTGACGCGGTAGTTGCTGTTTTTCATGTGAATGTAAAGGGCTTCGGCGTCAAAGTGGTCGGAGCGTTTGTATATCTCCTCCAGGATAGCGAAGCGCTCGGGGGTTCGGCGCAGGCCGTGTTGGGCTAAATGCGCTGAAAAGATATGGAAGACTTCTTTCAGAATACTTTCCTGGTCGCGTGTTTCGGGCATAACGTCGGCAGATGTTGGGCAAAAATACGACATCGCCTGAAACACGGCTGGCTTTGTGAGGGTTCGGTTCCAGGCACATGGCAGCGAGCGCCTTTTGGCGGCTACGCTTTGAGCAGACGGAACATGTTCTTTTTGTAAGCCTCTACCCCTGGCTGATCGAAGGGGTTGACGCCCAGCAGATAGCCGCTGAGGGCACAGACTTTCTCGAAGAAGTAAAAGAGGTGCCCTAAATAATAAGGTGTAGCCTCCGGTACGAGGATGCGGATATTGGGCACGCCGCCGGCGACGTGTGCTTCGAGGGTGCCGCGCAGAGCCTGTTCGTTGATAAAGCGCATGGGTTTGCCAGCCAGGTAGTTGAGGCCATCGAGGTCGTCGTCGGTAGCGGGCAGGGCTGGGTCGTACTGCGGCGTTTCGATATCAATCAGCGTCTCAAACAGGTGTCGGCGTCCATCTTGCACGTATTGCCCCAGCGAATGCAGGTCGGCAGTGAACTGAGCACTGGCCGGAAAGATGCCCTTGCCGTCTTTGCCTTCGCTTTCGCCGTAGAGCTGTTTCCACCATTCGGCCAGGTAAAGCAAGCGCGGTTCGTAGCCGATGAGCATTTCGATGAGTTTGCCCTTGCGGTACAGGATGTTGCGCGCGGCGGCATAGCGCAGGGCGTCGTTGTCGGCCAGCGAAGCGGTACGATAACGCGCCCGGGCATCGGCAGCGCCGCGAAGCAGGGCGTCTACGTCCACGCCGGCGGCCGCTAAGGGCAACAGGCCTACGGCCGTGAGTACCGAGAAGCGCCCGCCGACGTCGTCGGGTACGACGAACGTCTCATAGCCTTCGCGGTCGGCCAGTGTCTTCAGCGCTCCGCGCGCGCGGTCGGTGGTGGCATAGATGCGCTGGCGGGCGCCTTCTTTGCCGTAGCGCTCCTCCAGCTTTTGCCGAAAGAAGCGAAAGGCTGCGGCAGGCTCGAGCGTTGTGCCGGATTTGGAAATGACGTTGACGGAAAAATCGCGCCCGTCCAGCGCATCCAACAGTTGCTGCAAGTGCGTACCGCTCAGATTGGTGCCGGCAAAGCATACCTGAAGCGGACCTTTCTTTCGCCCTAAAATGGGCGAAAGCGGTGGTGTGGGCTGGCAAAATTCTAAGGCGGCCTTTGCCCCCAGGTACGAGCCACCTATGCCGATAACAACCAGCACCTGGCTCTGGCGCTGGATGCGACGGGCGGCCACCTTGATGCGACGCAATTCGGCGCGGTCGTATTTGACAGGGAGGTCGAGCCAGCCGAGGAAATCGGCCCCCGGCCCACGGCGGCTGTCCAATAATTTAGCCGCAGCGGCGGCTTGCGGTTCGATGGCCGCCCATTCTTCCGGGCGGATAAAGAGTTCGGTATGCGTCAGGTCAAGCGTGAGGTGCGACATGTGATTTATCTGATTTTGGCCAGTTCGGCCTTTAAATAGTCAATAACTTGAATTTCGACGGGGTCCACCCGGTTCTTTTGGGCTAAGTAGAACGACACCCAATCGCCGAGGTGAACGAAATACAAGGTGCGCTCGGCGGGTGTTTTTCCTTTAGAATATACTTCGATGGAAGCACCCGCGAAGTGCTCGATAATTTCCTTGACGATGTCCATCCGTGCCGCCACGCGCGAATGGTCGTCGCGGTGGCGCAGCCACACGATGGCTGTGTCTCGCTGTTGTTCGCGCCAGCCGACCAGTTCGTTGTGGTTCATTTCGGGTAGCACGTGATGCCAGCAGAGCATTTTGGCGTTTTCGTTGATCTGTTGCCGCCAGCGCAGGGCCACTGCCTCGCGATTGTCGGCACAGTAGAGCACGGGAAACCTGCCGGCCAAAAAGCCGGCTATTTTCTGGGCCCGTTCGCGAATGTCGTCCTGTTCGCGCACGAGCAGCTTTCGGGCGGCCTCTATGTGTCGGAAGATGCGCTTGCTTATCAGCCGCGCCGCGCGCAATACGCCTAATTGGGCCACTATCGAATAACCTAAGCAGGCGCGCGGGCTGCTCCAGCCACTGGGCAACGTTGCGACATCGAAGCCCTGTGCCTGAGCGCGTGCCAGGAGCTGGCCACCTGAGGTTACGCACACTATCTTGGCACCCGTCGGAGCCAACTGGTCCAATACGCTCAGCGTCTCCTCCGTGTTGCCGCTGTACGACGAGCAAATGGCCAGCGTATTGCGCCCAACCCAGCGCGGAGCGTCGTAGCCTTTGTTGACCCAGATGGGAACCTTGCACTCATCACCCACCAATTCCTGCACAAAATTGCCCCCAATGCCACTGCCGCCTAAGCCGGAGATGAGCACCTGCCGCAGCGCATGCGCATGCTTGTGATAAACGATGGACTCTGCCAGACTCAAGGCTTCCTGCAATTGCTCCGGGAAGCGGGCGATCATTTGTTCCATATGCTCAGCAATGGTTTGCACTTTCCGGGGGCGAAGGTAGCGCGCAATAGACAGCCGTGCTGCCCAGCGCCGATGCTAAAGGGCTCCAGATCACCATCTCAAAGCCTGGTATTGCCAAAGGCCGCCTACCTTTGTGCGTTAACATTGAAAAAACATTGGCCTTGCTTTAAAACAAACCGGCTCGCTAACCCAGCTGCTTTTCTTTCATTCTCAATTTCTTATCCCACTAAAAGAGGTACTGCCCTCAATGCCGGAAAGGGCGTCCTCTCTGCCGCGGGCTTGAGCAGGTGGGCAGTTTTTCCCTAAATACTATCCTTCCTGATACCTGAAATCTGATGCTTATGGCTACACCTAAAGACGACTTTTCTGCTTTGACGGCAGCGGAGTACGAAACGCTCCGCCAGCTCCCGCTCTGGATAACGGCCCTCATCGGTGGCGCCGATGGCGTCCTGGACCAAACGGAGCGCAACTGGGCCGCCCACATCGTCCGTATCCGAACCTATGCTCGCGAGGGCAGCTTCGACGAATACTACCGCCACGCCGCCGAAAACTTCGCTGAGCAGCTTGATGCCCTGTGGCAAAGCCTGCCCTCCGACGCCGAAGCCCGCAACCATCTCCTGGCCGAGTACATCGCCCAGGCCAACGCTATACTCGCCAAACTGCCGACGCCATTGGCTGCCGTCCTTTACCAGAGCTATCGAAAATTGGCCGAAGAAGTCGCCAAATCCTCCGGCGGCTTTCTCCGCATGGGCGCCATCAGCCCGGAGGAAAACCGGTGGCTCAAACTGCCCATGCTCACGCCTATCCACAGCGACGAGGCAAGCCTCTATGCCGATTGGGAAGACGAAGAGGCTGAAAAATAAAACAGGCATACCCTCCCAAAACGACTTCTATCCGGACAGCACGGAGGCTATCCGAACCATTGGCAGCGGGCTTGCCGCGCCTCTTCTAAGGCACTCGGGGTAAGCCTCAGGCTTCTTTTGCCTCCTTAAAAAGCATCAAAAATGCCTTTTTGGCAGCAAGCCATTGCAGAAAACGCCAAAATGACACCAAAGCATCCGTGCATTTCCGCAAAAATGACCGTTTCGGCGCGCTGGTACGCTGCTTGTTCGGGCAAGGGCGTCATTACAACATTTCACCACAAAACATAAAAAAAATAAGGAGGTAACTATGTCGCTGGTAAGAAGCAATTCCTCGCTGTTCCCTGCATTTCCGCGCCTGTTCGATGATTTCTTCACGCGCGACCTGTTCGACTGGATGAATACCCGTATGCCGGTGGTCAACGGTACGTTACCGGCCGTTAACATCAAAGAAGATGGCGACGGCTTTACGGTAGAAATGGCCGCTCCGGGCATGAACAAGGAGGACTTCAAGATCAACTTAGAGAATGAAGTGCTGACCATTTCGGCCGAGCGCAAGACCGAGAACGAAGTGAAGGAAGGCGAGCGCTACACCCGTCGCGAGTTTAGCTACCAGTCGTTCCAGCGCAGCTTCCACCTGCCGAAGAGCACCGTGGACTACGACCAGATCAAAGCTAAATACGACAACGGCGTGCTGAGCATCCGCATTCCGAAGCGCGAAGAGGTCAAAGCGCTGCCGGCCCGTCAGATTGCGGTGCAGTAAGCCGCAGCACCGGCTTGCCGGCACCAACGCCCATAGCAATAGGATGGCTTTCACGTCATCCTATTGCTTTTATAGGCGCTAATGGCGAAGCGGCTTGGGCCGAAATTGGGTCGGCGCATTCAATAGGTAGGCCGCAACAGCCTTTTAGGCGGCAAAACGCTGCTGCTGGTCGAGGGGGCAAACGCTCGAAAGCCGCACGGCGTTTAACGGCTGTTTTTACACAACCCGTTTTTTATATCAAAAACAACTTTGCCATGAGAAAGACACTGGTGTATTCTGCCCTGATTGCCTTAGTTGTTTCTGCGCTCACGCTGGGCGTTTACCATTACGCTTTCCAAAGTTCAGCGCCCACCTTAAAGATTGAACACATCAACGGTACTCCGGCGCGCAGCGCTGTTTACACCTTAGGCGAAAACGGCGAGCCTGTACCCCTGGATTTTACGCGCGTGGCTGAGTCGGCCATGCAGGCGGTGGTACACGTCAAGTCCACGGCGACGCAGCGCGGTGCTCGCCAGCAGCCCGACCCATTCGAGGATTTCTTCGGCAGCCCATTCGAGCGCTTCTTCCGCATGCCCGACCTGCAGCCTTCGGTCGGCACGGGTAGCGGCGTCATCATCAGCCCGGATGGCTATATTGTAACGAACAATCACGTCATTGCCAGGGCCGACGACATCGAGGTTACGCTGCACGACAACCGCACGTACAAGGCCACTGTGGTGGGCACCGACCCGACGACGGACTTAGCCGTCATTCAGATCAAGGAAAAGAACCTGCCCACCATTCCCTTCGCCAACTCCGACGCCGTGCGCGTGGGCGAATGGGTGATGGCCGTGGGCAACCCCTTTAACCTGACCAGTACCGTTACAGCGGGCATCGTGAGCGCTAAGGCGCGCAATATCAACATCTTGCGCGAGCAATTCGCCGTAGAGAGCTTCATCCAGACCGATGCCGCCATCAACCCGGGTAACAGCGGTGGCGCTTTGGTCAACCTGGAAGGTGGTCTTATCGGCATCAACACCGCCATTGCCTCTAACACCGGCTCGTATGCGGGCTATGGCTTTGCTGTGCCTTCCAACATCGTCAGCAAGGTGGTGGAAGACCTCATCCAGTACGGCAGCGTGCAGCGCGGCGTGCTGGGCGTCATGATCCGCAACTTAGACGGCAATCTGGCCCGCGAAAAGGGCCTCGACCTCACGCAGGGCGCTTACGTGGACAGCCTGCTGGAAAACAGCGCTGCTGGGGCAGCAGGCATTAAGCCCGGCGACGTGATCATCAGCGTCAACGATGCGCCGGTAACCAATTCGTCCTCGTTGCAGGAACTCATCGCGCGCCATCGCCCGGGCGATGTGGTCAAGGTCAAAGTCGACCGCAAGGGCGCTGTAAAAATCTTCGATGTACGCCTCACCACGCGTAGCGGTAAAGACAGAATAACGGCCAGCCGAAACGGTAGCGATGCCGATGTGCTCGGCATTTTGGGCATCGAACTGGAGGCCATTGACAAGAAGACTGCCCAGAAGCTCGAAATACCGGGCGGCCTGCGCGTCAAGTCCATTGATGAGGGTAAAATCCGCCGCAGCACCAGCATGCGCGAGGGCTTCATCATCACGCACTTAGACGGCAAACCTATTGACAGCGTAGAAGAGTTTGTCCGCGCCCTCAAGGGCCGCAAAGGCGGCGTCATGCTGGAAGGCATCTATCCCGACCAACCCGGCGTACACTATTACGCCTTCGGCATGTAAGCCCGGCCAATAACGACTTACCCATGTTTGCACAAAGGCGCGTGCCCTTTCTCATCAGGGCCACGCGCCCTTGTGTTTTCAGGCCAATTGGCTGCCCTCAGTGTGGAAAGACCTCCTGTGCCAGGGCCATGCTCTTGCCGAAGGCCCGGCGGTCGAGGCCCAGGTCCACGCCGATTTCATCGAAGAAGAACACTAAGTTTTCGGTGGCCATGTTGCCCGTCAGGTCGTCTTTGGCCATGGGGCAGCCACCAAAGCCGCGCATAGCGCTGTCGAAACGGCGGCACCCACTTTCCCAGGCGGCCTCGATTTTTTCGCGCCAATTGTGCGGCTGGGTGTGCAGATGCGCCCCAAACACGATATCAGGATAGGCCGGAATGAGGTTGCTGAACAAATACGCAATGTTTTCGGGCGTAGAGCAGCCAATGGTGTCGGACAGTGAGAAAATGCGGATGCCGAAAGGCACCAGCTGGCTCACCCATTTCTGCACAATTTCCACGTTCCAGGGGTCGCCATACGGGTTGCCGAAGCCCATGGAAATGTAGAGTACCAGCTGTTTGCCGTGCTTTTCGCACAGTTCCTGGATGGCTCTGGTGCGTTCTACGCTTTCGGCGATGGTGGCGTTGGTATTGCGCAGTTGGAAGGTCTCGCTGATGCTGAACGGGTAGCCTAAGTAGGTAATCTGAGCATGTTTGCAGGCTTCTTCGGCGCCGCGCTCATTGGCTACGATAGCCAGAAGACGGGTGCTGGTGTCGGTCAAATCTAAGCGCGCCAGCACTTCTGCCGTATCGCGCATTTGCGGAATGGCTTTAGGGCTGACGAAGGAACCGAAATCAATGGTGTGAAACCCTACGCGCAGCAGCTGGTTGATGTAGGCCGCCTTGACGTCGGTTTCGATAAACGCGCTCAACCCCTGCATGGCATCGCGCGGGCATTCGATCAACTGAACGGAAGTAGAAGCCGAGGGCATAGCAAGTGGAAAGAAAAAGCCGCCCCGTGGGCACGGGCGACTGCCGGGCTGAACAAATCAGCCGCGCCAAAGTTATGCAGGCCGTCAGTAACTGCCGCCCGCGAACGACGGGCGACGCATTTTTGCACCCGATGATAGCAAAATACAAAACCCTCTGGATTGCGCTGGGCCTGTTCCTCATTGTGGCGGGCATTACGGCTTTGGCCTTGCAACTCGTGGGCGCGCAATGGGCTTTCCTCCAGTTTCTAGAGACGCCCGGGCGCCTGTTCTCCTTCGTAGCCAAACTGCTCATGGTTATGGCGGGCTTCATCCTGCTGGTCGTGGCCAACACCGACTGGGAGCGCGAACGACGCGAAAGTGAAGGGCCATAAAAAAACAAGGCGACAGCCCTTGAGAGCCGTCGCCTTGAGCGCTTACCGCAAAAATGGGTACTTTAGAACGGGAAAATCAGCCCCGCCGTCAGGGCAATGCCGCGGTTGCGAATGGTTGGCTCCTCACGGCCGCTGCCGTGATCGTGCTTGTCCAAATTGGTGAAGCCTAACAGATAACGACCGTCCACAAAGATCCGGGCCGATGAACCCAAACCCAGCCCTAACGAGGCGCCAATCTGAGCGCCCACATCGGTACGGCTGATTTCGTCTTCTTCGAAGTCAATGTCCTCTGTGCTTGTGTCTTTCTGGCCGCCAATCTCCAGGGTGGTTTTGGTTTGACCATTCAGGCCGTAGCCGAAGCTAGGGCCTAACAGGAAATCAAAGCGCCCTACGCCAAAGCCCGTACCTACCTTCAGCAGCAACGGAACCTCTAAGTAGTTAATCGTGAAACGGCTATCCACACTCGCCGGGATAGGATTTAAAACCGACTCACTGATACGAGTGCCTTTCTGGATGTAATTTACCTCCGGCTGAATGGCCAGGTTGTCCGTAAGACGAATTTCCGCCAGTGCACCAAAAAGCAGCAGGCTGGAGGACTTAGTCTCAGTGCCAAGCTCATCTTTGGCTACATCGTTCAGCGACCAATTCGCCAGATGAATGCCGCCGCGAATGCCCAGTGCCACTTGCGCAGAGAGGCCCACTGCGCCCATCAGCAGAAAGAGGAGTAATGCGATTTTTGAAACTTTTTTCATAACAGTGAAAATTGTTTTGGTGAAGGTTTGGATTTGTTCGGCAACAAAGGTAGGCGCCATTGTGACGCCTTAACCCATCTTTGCGTTTATTTTTCTATAAAATGGCCGTTTCTAATTCATTTTTCATCATGCCAGTAACCATTTTCGGCGAGAGTCTGATAGATCCGGTCGCCATTGAGCAGATAGAGCGCTGCCTGACAACCCCTGAGGATCGGGCGGTGCTCACCGCTGACGCCCACGTGGGCTATGGTCATCCTATTGGCGGTGTGGTGGCCTATCGCGACAAGATCAGTCTTTCGGGTGTGGGCTTCGACATCGCCTGCGGCAACAAGGCCTGCCAGACGCGCATCCGTGCTGCCGATGTGGACGTGGAAAAGGTCATGGATGAAATTTTCCGCCAGATAGGCTTTGGCATCGGTCGGCCCAATCCCAAGCCAGTAGATCACCCGGTGCTCGACCACATTGCCCGCGCGCCTTTCAAGCCGCAGCGCGCCTTACTGAAGCTTGCTGCCGAGCAATTGGGCACCGTCGGTTCGGGCAACCACTTCATTGACCTCTTTGAAGACGAAGAGGGCTGGCTGTGGGTAGGCGTCCACTTTGGCTCGCGCGGCTTCGGGCACAAGACCACCACGGGTTTCATTGCACTGTCAAAGGGCAAGAGATTCGAGGAGCATGTACCTGAGGGCGGCATGTTCGCCCCGCCTATTCTCTTCGATGCGCGCAGCGAACTGGGACAGGACTACTTAGCCGCCATCCAGCTGGCCGGCGAATACGCCTATGCCGGGCGCGACTTAGTGGTAGATAAGGTGCTCGAAATCCTGGGCACGCGCGCCGTCTTTGAGGTACACAACCACCACAACTTCCTGTGGATAGAAGAGCACAACGGGCAGAAGTACTACGTCGTGCGCAAAGGCGCCACGCCGGCCTTCCCGGGGCAATATGGCTTCATCGGCGCCAACATGGCCGATGTGTCGGTCATTATCCGCGGCGTAGATAGCCCGCTGAGCCGCAAAGGGCTGTACTCCACTGTCCACGGCGCTGGGCGCGTCATCAGCCGCACGCAGGCCGCCGGCAAAAGGCGCTGGAAAAACGGCCAGCTGCAGTACCTGTCGGAAGGCACGGTGCGCTGGGGCAATGTGACCAAACTCATGCAAAAGCGCGGCATCGTCCTGCGCGGTGGCGCTCCCGATGAGGCCCCCGAGTGCTACAAACCGCTGGAAGAGGTGCTCGAACAACACGCCGGCACCATCGAAATTGTCCATCGCCTGCGGCCCATCGGCGTGGCTATGGCGCCGGCAGATGTGTACGACCCATACAAGGATTAGCCATGCCGGCGCCTCAGGCCGCAACGCCTTAGCGGTTGTGACCAATCTCAGGGTGCCATCATGGCATCCACGATGGCCGTTCGGAAGTTAAAGAACACCGGTCGCAGCTCGCTTTTGGCGTCTGTGCCGTAGTTAATGAGGTAGGCCAGGATGTAGTCCTGGTTAGGAAACCAAAACAGGTCTGCTGTATATCCGAGGTCGCGCCCGCGGTGTCCGTAGGCGAATTGGTCGGGTGCGCGTTCTAAGAAGTCTTTGAAGATGCCTAAGCCGTTGGCGCGGTTGTAGCCTTCGTCGGGTTGGGTGAACGTGAGCATTTCGGCCAGCGTTGCGGGCTTCAGCAGGGTTTTGTTGCGCACGAGTGCTTCGATGAACGTGCGCAAATCATATACTGTGGAGTACAGACCTCCGTAACCGTTGCCGCTGCCGGTGTTGTAGTTGGTCAGGTTGAGGATGGTGCCGTTGTTGTACAGGTCGAAATAGCCCTGCGCGGTGCTGGCCGGCAGTGGGTCGTCGTGCCAGTAGTAATAGGTATCACTGAGTTTGAGGGGGCGGATGATTTTCTCCCGCAAGACTGCGCCGTGGTTGCGCCCAAGAGCCTTATCGAGCACCATGGCCAGGAGCAAGAAGTTGGTGTTGGAGTACTCCACATCCGTGCCGACGGGAAAAAGCGCCGGGTCGCCATAAGCGAAGGTAATCAGTTCCTCCGGTTTCCATTTGCGCGGCGGGTTGTTGAGCACCGAGAGGTAGAAGCCGCTGTCCTCAATGACATCAGCGATGCCGGTGGTGTGATTGAGCAGCATACGCACCGTGCTGCCGCGCACATTGTTGACTTTACTGACCACCTCGGCGGGCAGCCACTTTTCGATAGGGTCATCGAGGCCGATCAGGCCTTCTTCGACCAGCAACAGAGCCAGTGCCGCCACAAACGTCTTGGTGATGCTGGCCGCTTTCGAGACGGTGCAGGTGCGCATGGGCACACCGTTTTCAATATCGGCCTTCCCGGCGGCACCGAACCATTCCCCGTATTGGTCGCGGATGAGCAGAGCGATACCCGGCAGCCCCTGGCGGACGTATTCGTCGAGCACGGCCTGGTAGCGCGTCGCTTTCGGGTGCGATGCAGGCGTCGGTGCTGTGCATGTGCTGCTGCCGCCGATTTCCACTTTCTGGCAACCTGCCGGTGCCAATAGCGCAACGAACAGCAGGAGCATTTGGAAGACAAAGCGCATGGCTTAGTTGTTTTTTGTTTTAAAAAAGGGAAAGGCGACACCCACATGCAGCGCCGTATTGGGCAGTAAGGGCACGTAGCTTTTGACAAAGGGCATCTGAAGAAAAAACTGGTAGTCCACAAATACGCGCGGCGCATCGGGCGCGGTGCCGAGCCGATAGCCCAGGCCAGCCGCCAGACCGGCCATGATCTGGGCGCGTCCGAGCGTTTTCTTGCGGCGATACTCGCCATTGCGCAGCTCAAAGACCTGCAAATCGGGTACGGCGTGCAGATAACCAGCGCCCAGACGCGCCTCGGCCGTCAGCCTTTGCCACAGGGCACGCCGATAGGCTGCCTCGGAGTACAGCTGGATGCCCGTTTGAGCATACTTGTGGTAATAGATGCCCAATTTAGCCGTCTGGAGCCACTGGTTTTTGTCGGAGCGGTTGTAGCGAAATTCCGTGCCTGCGGTCAGCCCGGGATGTATCGGCAATAGACTTCCGCCCGGCAGCTGGGTGCCGAGGGTGAAGACCGATATCGTCAGGGGCCGACGCCAGGCATCAGCCTGAGCATGAGCGCGCTCCGCCAGGGGAAACGCAAGAAAAAAGGCCAGCGCGAGCGCGTTACGAGGGAGCATGAGCGACGTTTTAAACACAAAGATAAAGCACCGACTTTTACCTTTGTCCCCGTAAACTCGAGTCATGAAAAAAACGCTCCTGCTTAGCCTTATCTTAGTTTTGCCCGCATGGTTCTTCGCCCAAAAAGCGGAGTACGAAGTGGCTGCCATTGGTTTTTACAATCTGGAAAACCTCTTCGACACCATCCCCAGCCCAAACACCAACGACCGGGATTTTCTGCCCGAAGGGCGTCTGGCCTGGAATACGGAGAAGTACTGGTCAAAACAGGCCAATATGGCCAAAGTCATCAGCCTGCTGGCTACCGATGTAACGCCCGATGGCGTTGCCTTGCTGGGTGTGGCGGAGGTGGAAAACCGCACGGTGCTGGAAGATCTGGTTGTTCAGCCCGCCCTGAAAGACCGCAATTATCAGATTGTGCACTACGACTCGCCGGATGAGCGCGGCATTGATGTAGCCCTGCTATATCAGCCTAAATACTTTCAGGTGCTCGGCTCAAAGGCGATACCGGTGGAGCTGAAAGACCCTAAGACAGGTGAACTGGACTTCACGCGCGACGTCTTGTACGTGGCGGGCATTTTCCAGGGCGATACCCTGCACGTAATGGTTTGCCACTGGCCCTCGCGCCGAGGGGGTGAGACCGGTTCCGTGTGGATGCGGGCTGCTGCTGCGCAGGTATGCCGCAACGTAGCCGATAGCCTGCTGTCCCGAAATGAACTGGCCAAGATCATTGTCATGGGCGACCTCAACGATGATCCGACCAACCCCAGCCTGACGAAAGTGCTCCGCGCCGCCAAAAGCACCGAAAGCATGAAGCCCGGCGACCTGTACAACCCCATGTATGCCCTGTACCAGAGCGGCAACGGGACGCTGGCCTACCGCGACGCCTGGAACCTGTTCGACCAGATTGTGGTGTCCAAGGGCTTGGTCTGGAAGCAGGCGGGCGGCTGGCAGCTGCTGCGCGCTGTGGTGTTTCGCGAGCCGTGGATGTTTCAGGAAGAGGGCGCCTTTCGCGGCTACCCGCTGCGCACGTTTGTGGGCGACATGTTTCTCAATGGTTATAGCGACCACCTGCCGGTGTATATCCTGACCGTGCGCAAGAAGCAGGACAACCGTCCGTAGGGATGAAATCGTTGGCTTGCCTGGGCTTAGCCGTTGGCTTTCTGGTGGTCGGCTAAGAATTTGGCCAGCCCAATGTCCGTCAGTGGATGGTTGAGCAGGCCCAACAGGGCGCTCAGTGGGCAGGTAACGGCGTCGGCACCCGCCTTGGCAGCCTCCACGATGTGCAGCGGGCTGCGAATGCTGGCGGCCAGGATGGCCGTATCAAAGCCCGCCGAGACGTACACCTCCGATATTTCCTCGATGAGCTGCGTGCCGTCCCAGCCAATGTCGTCCACGCGGCCGATGAACGGCGACACGTACGTAGCACCCGCCCGCGCCGCCAATAGCGCCTGTCCGGCGGAGAAAACCAGCGTGCAATTGGTGCGAATGCCGGCCTCCGTGAAATAAGCGATGGCCTTGACGCCGTCGCGGATCATCGGCACCTTAACGACGATGTTTTCGTGCAAATCGGCCAGCCGTTTGCCCTCTTCCACCATGCCCTTGAAGTCGGTGGCGATGACTTCGGCGCTGACGTCGCACTCGTCGCCGACCAGCTCGCAAATGGTGCGATAGTGTTTGAGGATGTTTTTCTCTCCCGTGATGCCTTCCTTTGCCATCAGGGAAGGGTTGGTCGTAACGCCATCGAGGATGCCCATATCGGCGGCCTCGCGTATCTGATTGAGGTTGGCGGTGTCCAGAAAGAAAAGCATAGTATGCGTCGGGTTGGGTAGATAAATGATAGTCGCCTGGGCGTTAAAAATGAAAAATGCGCCAGACACACCGCTCAACCGCATTACCCTTGCTGCGTTTCCGCCCTGGGGGAGTTTTGCAGGAGCTGGTCGCCCAGCGCGGGGCAAAGGTAGAGCGTCTGACAGAAAAAAAACTAAACGCCCGTATTTTTTAGCCCGGTTATCTTTGCCTCTTGCCTTTTGTATTGTTCCATACTCAAATCGAACGAAGTGCATGCCAGAAAAAAGCACTGCCCACCCAGCCGATGCGCTTTTAGAAAAAAGCCAGCCGACCGCCCCTGCCTCATACAGCGCTGAAGCCCTGCTGTGGATGAAGACGCTGCCCAACTCTTTAGAGCGGGTAGACCTCTTTGCCCTCAACAACAACGACTTTGCGGTTCGGCTCATTCGCGAGCTGCTCGAGCGCCCGCAATTTGAATTGGAAGTGGAGGCCGTGCATCCATCGTCGGTGTGGTTCAACCACTTCTACTTTGAGGCGCGCAACCGGGAAAAGGTGTTCGGCACGCGCAACTTAGGTGTGGGCTATCCTATGGCCTTCTTTCGGGCAGGCGACCAGGCCCTGAGCGCGCCGCTGTTTGTCTGGCAAATTCAGCTGGAGCCACACGCCCAGCACGCTGACCGCTGGTTGGTGCAACGCACCGAAACCCAGCGTATCCTGCCCAACTACCCACTTTTCCACCTCATAGACCAGCTGCACGGCACCCACTTTACTCAGCGTGCGCGCGCCCTGGCCGAAAGCGGCCTTATCGGCGCGGCTGCCCTGTCGGCATTTGCCGATACCGTACACAAACAACTGGCCCTGACGGAAGAAGGCCTGGCGCTGAGCATTCAGCCCAACCCCACCACCAGCGAACTGCCGCGCATACAGGCAGAAGGCCAACTGCGCTGGGCCGCCGTGGCCGGCATCTTCCCTACCCTATCCCGAACCATATCGGTGAGCGAACCGCGCATCCGACCAGAGCAGGAAAATGGCCTGACATGGCAGCATCCGTTCACCCTCTTGCCCTTAGACCCCTCGCAACGGCGCGTCCTACGTGCGGCACAGCACAACACGCTGACCGTTGTGGAAGGCGCCTCAGGCACCGGGAAAACGTACGCCCTGGCGGCCATCGTGGCCAACGCACTGGCCAATGGCAAAAAGTGTTTGGTGGTCTCCAAAAGCCTCAACGCCCTGCGCCGCGCCCAAAAGTTCCTGCTCGACCGCGGCATCGGCGACCTGTCGTTCGTCGTGCG
The DNA here is from genome assembly GCA_964646615.1 of uncultured Saprospiraceae bacterium. Taxonomy (GTDB): domain Bacteria; phylum Bacteroidota; class Bacteroidia; order Chitinophagales; family Saprospiraceae; genus M3007. Next base: position 27,422 of record CAZYEV010000088.1, on the reverse strand, counting down.
CGATACCGACAGCGACCGCCTCATGCTGGCCGATATGCTGCGCGCCGCCGCCGAAAGCAAGGTCAAAGACGCGCCCTCGCCGCAGGAATTCCAGACCCTCCTCAACCGAACCCTGCGCGACCTGCGCCAACTCGACGGCGCCTGGGAAGAACTCCACCGACCCATCCTGGGCAAACATTCCTTCACCGACGTCGTCGGCCTCTTCCTTCAGGCCAATCGCACCGAAGGCAAAGAACTCCTCCTCTCCCAACTCAACCCCGCTGACTTCGCCTTCACCACCGAAGAATACGAAAGCATCAAGGCTGCCATCTTCGATAGCGAACCGCTCTTCCGACGCTTCCCCACCCTCCAACACCCGCTCGGCCAACTCAAACACGACATCTTCTTAGAGCGCTCCAGCGACGACGGACTGGCCTGGACCGAAACCCAGGTGCGCCAACTCCTCCAGAAAGCCACCGCGCTGCACCACCGCTACATCGCCAAAACCAACGAGTACGTCGAGGCCCTGACCGAACACTACGAACAACACTACTCCGAACTGTCTCAAATCGCCCGGCGCATCCAGGAAGCCTTAGAAGACGGCGTGCAGCGCTTCGGACCCGAATTTGAAAAACAACTCTCTACCGCCGAAAAACTCTACGGCGTCTTTTCGGAACGCTACAAACAAATCGTCGAGGCCAAGGAAAAAATCGGCGCCGACTATGAACTGCTGCGCCAGACGCACCAGAACCGCAAGTACTTCGAATACGACTTCCCGGCTAATGTGGACGCCGGCCAGATACCGCGCATCGCCGAGCAAACTCGCGCCTACGAGAAAATGCTCAATGCCTGGTTGCGCAGCGTGCCTTCCTTAGTGCGCGACGACGTCCGAAGGCTCAACGCCCGCAGCGTACACCCGGCCTTAGACTTCCGCGACGACGTCAGCCAATTAGAAACGGCCCTGGACGAATTCCTGACCGAGTTCAATGAGTCGGGCCTCTACCAGGAACCGCTCAAACACGAGATGCTGACCATCCCCAAACGCCAGGCCTTCCTGGAAAGCCTTATCGAGCGTTTGGAAGAAACCCAATTCTACCTGCGCGACTTCCAGGACTTCTACATCTGGCAACGCCACTGGCTGCGCCTGTCGCCGCCCGAGCAGCAGGTCGTCCGGGCGCTGTGCAAAATCAAACCGCGCGACTGGGCCGCTGCCTTCGACAGCTGGTACCTGCACCACTTCCTGCAGAAGCGCTACCACCCCGGATTGCTCTGGGACGAAAAGGTCCTGCACACCTACCACACCGACCGCGAAGCGCTCGACCGCATGCTGCCCGCACAAACACGTGCGCTCTGGCACGCCCGCAAAAGCGCCGCCCTCAAACAACTGCGCGCCACCGACCCGGAAGCCTACAAAACCTGGTTCGGCAAAAACAACCGCGCTCTGTCGCTACAACGAAAACCCGAAGAGCTATTCGAGCGATACCTCATCCCGCTCTCCGAAACGCTGCCTGCCCTCTTCGTAACTCCGCAGGTGGCCCTAGACGTCGTGCAGGCTTCCAACATGAAATACGATTTAGTGCTCGTGGACGAAGCCCACAACATCCCCAAGCAGGAATGCTACCACCTCTTCGGGCTGGGCAACAGCTTAGTCGTTTTTGGCGACGCCAAACAGGACATGACGCCCTCTGCCGAAGACGACTTGCTGGAATACTGCAAATCGCTGGGCAGCGCCACATACGCCCTCGAATACCAACACCAGAATACCCCCGAAGAGTGGCTGCGCTTCAACCAGATAGCCTTCGGCACCCCGTTCAAGCGCCTGCCTTCCGGCCTGTCGGCCCGCGATGTAACCGTCGTTGCCAACGTCGAAGGGCGCTACGACGAACAAACCGGCACCAACGAGGCCGAAGCGCGACAGGTGCTGGACTGGCTCAACCTCATCGAACAAACGCCCGCCAAAACGTACCCGGTGGTCGGCATCGCCTGTGCCACCGTGGAACAGCGCGACCTCATCGCCAGCCAGCTGCTCAAAATCCGACAGCGCAAATTGGCCGGCCACGAAAAAATCCAGCAGCTGCACCTCAACGGCTTAGGCGTCTATCAGTTCGCCGAATTGCAGGGCCAACACGTGGACGTGCTGCTGGTCTCGCTCGTGCACGGGCTGGTGGACGCCCAGGGCACACTGACACAACACCTGCACTTCTGGAACACCCAACTGGGCTTCAACCAGCTGCACGTGCTCATGACGCGCGCCACGCAGCGCATCTACATCGCCCATTCCATACCTCCCGGCCTTTACAAAGCGCTGGCAGCCAATAAGAACTTCCGGGGCACCTGCGTGCTCTCGCACTTAGTTACGTTTGGTGAACTCATTCAACAGGGCAACCACCAGGCGGCGGAAGCACAACTGGCCCACATGCGCGAACTGCTGGAATACCCCGAAGCAGCACATACGACCTCCCTGTTCGCCAAAGAAGTGGAAATCGCCTTACAGCCCTACTTCATGCCCGGCCAACTGCGCCGCAATGCCGAAATCGAGGGTGTCGTCGTGCCCACCGTGGCCGACAACGGGCAAAAACGCCGCTTACTGCTCTACGACGGCGTCTTCGCCCCCACCGATATGCCCTCCTATGAGTGGGAAGAACAGGTGCGGCGGTACTTTGCCCGCAAAGGCATCGAAACTGTGCCGACGTTCTCGGCCCAGTGGTGGAAAAGCCCGCGCCAAGAAGCGCGCAAACTCGCCGCCCAATTGCTGGCATAACGCTAAGTAGCCCAACGTCTCCGTTCATGCAACTCCTACGTGCGGCCCTTCGCTTGCTCTACTTCATCGGGTTTGCCGTGGCCCTCATCGCCAGGGTGCAGATCCACTTCTGGCGGCACGGCGAAGACATGCACTGGTCGCTGCGCTTGCGCCAGCGCTGGACGCGCCGCTACCTGCTGCCCACCCTCGGCGTGCGCCTGCACATAGAAGGGAAACTGCCCACCGGCCCTTGCTTAGTGGTGGGCAACCACCGCTCCTACATTGACCCGGCCCTCATCAGCACCGAAGTGCTGGGCTTCCCGCTCTCTAAAGCCGAGGTGGCCCACTGGCCGCTCGTCGGGCGTGCCGTCCGCCAGACGGGCGTGCTCCTGGTCCAGCGCGAAAACACGCAAAGCCGAAAAAATGCTTTAGCTGCCATCGCCGCCAAACTCCGCGAGGGATACCCGGTCATCCTCTTCCCCGAAGGCACCACCCACGCCGATGCGCAAACGCGCGACTTACGCCCAGGGGCCTTCAAAACCGCTATCGTGGAAGGCGTACCCATCGTCCCCGTCGCCTTAGACTACCGCGACGCCGGTGCCTATTGGGTCGGTAACGACACCTTCCTGCCCCACTTCGTGCGCTGCTTCGGCAAACGCCACAACGACGCTATCGTCCACTTCGGCCCTCCCATACAGACCACTAACGCTGAAGAAGCTATCGCCAACACCCGCGCCTGGATAGACGAACACCTCCAGCGCATCCGCCAAAATTTTTCCTAAAACTAACCCCAAGCGCACCGCCCATCTTCCCGTTTGCCCTACCTTTGTCGCCGTTTTCCGAACCTGGTCCCGTAGTTCAATGGATAGAACGGAGGCCTCCGGAGCCTCAGATAGTGGTTCGATTCCACTCGGGACTACTCCCAATACGCCAGCGGCTGCGCTTCCTCCCGAGGCTGCGCAGCCGCTTTTCCTTGTCCTTTCTGGTGCGAGACAAAAAGTAAAAAAACGCAGAGGACGCAAAAGTGGCCGCAGAGGTGTTTCTCTCGGCATCTCTAAATACCCTCGGTGGTTGAAAAAGAAAGCACTGACGCCTATGTAGAAGACTCGAACATGGAGGGCCAGACCAATCGGGTGTAACAGCAGCGGAGAAAATAGTGGTATCTCCGGCCTCTTGTTCAGATAAAGCCCCTGCTCCAAATGTTAAAAATGCCGTTTTGCCAAAATTAGACAAATCTGCCCTTGCAGAATAGGAGCAGAGAGCCGTAATTTTGTCCAGTCTTTTTGCCTGTCTTAGACTTACTTCGCGCGAGGGCAAAAAGACGGACCGGTCCGTTTTTCTTTTAATCTGGGTGTAAATGCCCGCTGTTGGTAAACGCACAAACAGGCTGACCCCCCGGTCTGCAGATGGGCTTCGTATCCATTTCAAAAACCTTCCGTAATTATGAAAAATTTCATTTTGAGTATTTGGGGGGGGGGGCAACATTAAATTCCCTCTTCTTATCCAAAGCCCTGAACTACCTTACGTTAATTATGCTTCTGATTGCTGGCTTCAGGAATACGAGTAATGCACAATGCGATGCTGCTATTCCGTGTGTTAACAACATCAGCGAATACAAGTGCATCACGTTTGGGACGTCTCCGGATCTGATTGCCGCCGGCAAGTTGCTTCCATTTGACCAGGCTCAGACACAGGCGCAGAAGATTATCGTATTAAATTACATCGAATTCACCGAAGACTATGTCTTTGCGCCAGGTTCTGACATCATTTTTCTCAATGGAGCTCTCCTGTGGATCAAAAGCCATGTGCGTATAGAGCAATCCGCCTTGCGTGGATGCGGCAGTCCCTGGTACGGCATTCAGGTGGACGCCAATGGAATACTTCAGTTGGAAGGAAATGCCATCGCCAATTCGTGCGAAGGCGTTATCTTATTACCTAATTCTAAGGCTGAAGTAGCCGGTAATCAGTTCAATGACACCTACACTTGCGTGCAGGTATATGGTAAAGTTACATTAATGGGCGATGGTATTGCCTATAACCTTTTTGATGGGTCTGCCATTCAGGTTTCTGGATGCAGTGCCGGCGCTCCAGCGGCTATACGGTTATCCAATGTGCCGCAAATAACCATCGGAAATGTGGTTCCAGACGGAATACCCAACCAGGTTATCGGATACCCGACGGGCATTCAGGCAGCCAATAGCAACTTGGATGTGGTAAACACCGTATTTAGAACGAGCCCGACGGGAATCGCCATTTCGCTGAAGGGTTCCGGTGGAACATACAGCGCTACTATCACAGGTTTAGGGAGCGCCGCAACCAGTCCGCCCATGGTCAGCAACTATGGATTTGGTATCAGCAGCCAAAACTACAACGTAACGCTCAAAGATGCTTTCTTGCAAAAGGTGCAGCGCGGGGTATCCTCTCTCGGTAATACATCTCCAGTTGCCTTCGATATCCGCAGAAATCGCTTTGAGGCATACGATTTCTTTGGCATTTACATCTTGCAGTCTCTGCTCACTCAGGCAACTATCCAGGACAACATCGCCATAGATAACAGCGAAGGCGAAAATGGCTTGAGGAACTGGATACGCTGGCACACCAACAGCTTTGCATCGCTTACGGGCGGTGGTTACATTTATAAGAACAAGTTCTACGACGATGCTAAGGTAGCGCCAGACCCGTTCATCACGTACGAGTCTACGGGTATCTATGTCCTCCGATCCTCTGGCCTGACTATGGAGGATAATGAGTTTTACCAAAATTACAGCAGCACTGCGCCGCATGACTTTCGGGGTATCTGGCAATTCGCATCGCCAAACAATCGGCTTATCGGTAACGAAGTCTCAGGTGTGGTCGGGCCGAATACCGTCCTGAACGCCACGCCCTATCGTGGCATCTACATCAACGAGTCAGGCAACACGTTCATATCTTGCAATTCCACCAGCGGCCTCAACCGAGGCGTAGATTTTGATGGCCCTGAATGTGATGGGACGGACTTCCGCTATAACGTCATGTCCAACAACATCATCGGGCTATATCTCGCCGACGGCACCATCATCGGTCAACAATACGAAAAAGAAAACCGATGGCCAGGCGACCTGCCACCGGGGGGATTATTCGAGGCCCTCTATGATGGTCCAACCTCTCCTGGACCTACGTTTTTTATCAACGACCCGAACACGAATTCAGACTTTTGGGCCAACCCTCGCCAGCCCTTGGATTGGTTTATTGAGTCAGGCGGTCTTCCCAGTAGCATATTATTCTGCTTTGAAAGCACTGGCGGCGAGCGGACCCTTTCGGCAAGCGATGAGATGGCTATAGCCGGAACATTTCCTGCCTTCAGGGGCTATCCGGCCTCGGTGTGGGAGGCGGAGTTCCGCGCGTTTGCCGTACTGGCCGAACATCCCGAGCTGCGCCCGGCGAACAGCGCTGCAGAAGCATTTTACTTAGGCCGTGAGGCCGGCGTTATGGGAAGCCTTTATCGCGCCAGACGCGACTGGAACCATCTTTACCGCTTTACACCGGCACTGGAGGCCGCCTGGACGGATAACCAATCGGACATCGAAGACCAGATCGAGACAATTCGCATGCTTTATGCGCAATTGCGGGATGCCGAAACACAAGCCGAACGGGAAGCCCTGCTGCAGAGCCTGGCCGAAGCACAGGACGCGCTCCTTGCCTTGCAACAAACGAGCGCAGACCTGGCCGGCCAATACGCTGACCTGATTGCCAATCGCGCGCAGCAACTGGCCCTCGACCTGTCGCTCATAGACGCCACTGAGGTATGGGAACAAAATCTCAAGACCGTGCTGGCACTCGAGGTGGAGCGCGTTCTGTCGGGTGCAGAAAGCTGGACCACAGAACAATACAATGCCCTGCAAGCCATTGCCGACCAGTGCCGCCACGAAGGCGGTATTGGCGTGGTGATGGCGCGCGCCGCCCTCGACGCCACCCATTACGACGACGCGGCCATGTGTCCGGGCTATGTGGCGCCGCGTAGCCGCGCCGAAACAACAATACCGACGGCACGGCTAATGCCCAACCCGGCCTCTGACCGCTGCCGATTAGTATTCGAGCAACCCACAACGGGAACGCTGCGAGTTTTCAACCCTCAGGGGCAAATGGTACAGCAGATGCTCCTTAGCGAAACAACAGCACTCGACGTAGAAACCCGCTCCTTACCCGCTGGCGTTTATCAAATAAGCGTCCAGACCGAACAAGGCGTACGAGTACTCAGCCGAATGAGCGTCGTTCACTAAAAACATCACCCGCGGAGGCTGCTCAATACAGCAGCCTCCGCATATTTTTTATTATGTTATAATGACTCGAATTATATCTCTGTCATTCTGCCTGATGGTCTTGAACCTGCCGTATACATGGACACAAAAACATGATTATATCCAACTATTTGGCTACTATACGGGCGTACCTAGCCCACTCCATGGAGCCATCGAAATGGATTTTAAAGATAGTCCTCCAAGAATTAAGAGTGGCGAACATAAAATTAACTTTTTCGTACAGTCCACAGTATGTTCAGACTCTTCAGGATATTTAGCTTTTTACACGAATGGTATTTCTATACAAAATGCCGCACATAACCTTATGGAAAACGGCGATACAATTAACCCTGGCATCGTATGGCAACAACGTAAACAAGAAGGCTATAACTTAATTTCTGGCTGCTTTGCTTTGCCAGCGCCGAATAAACCTAATCATTACTATATGTTTCACCTTGCTGCAGACTATGCGCTAGACCGTCATCTATACTGTCCACTTTATTATACCTTAATAGATATGAGCGCCAACAATGGTCTTGGAAGAGTGATTAAAAAGAATCAAATCCTGTTGCCGTGTCATGAAAGATACGCATGGCCTGCAGCCGTCAAACACGGCAATGGGCGAGATTGGTGGATCATCTCTGGGAGCCTAACTGATCCATCCATATATATTTTTTTACTTAACTCTGAAGGGATACATGGACCATTTAGGCGGCCTATGGAATACTCTTTCCCAGATATGGATAATCCAGGGTTTTGTGTTTTCTCACCAGATGGAGGTATCTATGTAAGGTGTGATGGCGGAAGAGGGCTGTATATCTATAACTTTGATCGCTGTACAGGTGAATTTTACAACCTAAAAATATTGCCATTATATGATGGAAACACTATAAGAGAGTCAAAAACTTTTCTGGCCTTTTCACCTAACTCTCGTTATCTGTATCTCTCCTCTTTTTTAGTCATTACAGTACTTGATATGATTTCGATTAATACTCGTCCTAGCATAGACACAATAGCACAATTTGATGGTTTCTCATCGCCATATCCCCCCTTTGCTACGGTTTTCACTATACCTAATCTTGCACCTGATGGAAAAGTCTATTATTCCACAGCAAATAGTACATTACGTCTCCATGTTATTCACAATCCCGATTTACCTATTCAGGCAGCTGATGTTGAACAGTACGGGGTGAGTTTGCCTAAGTTCAATAGCGCAACCATGTCCGTATACCCCAACTACCGTTTAGGTGAGTGGGAGGGTTCTCCGTGCGATACGCTCAATGGTCAGCGTCCGGGTGACGGTTTCACGCACCTGCCCTACGAGCCGCCGGTGGAGGCGCAACGCAGAGAGGGCTACACCCTGCTGCCGCCCATCGGCAAGCCGCTGCCGCCCGGACAGACGCCGCCAGAAATACCCATCCTGGACCTCGTCATGCCGCCGTGGGAGGACTTCGGCCGGCGCCCAGGACAGCCGCCACTGCTGCTGCTCGAACGAACGGAAAAACCCACACCCGACCACCGCCCATAAATGCGCCACATCATGAGAAATGGAAGAAATTTTTGGGTGCTCGCGCTGCTGGTGCTGGCCTGTTGTGCGGCCCAGGCACAGCGATACGATCGCCACTGGCTGACGGGCTATGCCGAGTTTCCCGGTCTGCCCGGGCACGGTCAGGCGCGCATTATCTTCGACGATACCGCCCGCGCGGAGGCGCAGCCGCTGGCGTTCAACTTCGAGGGCACTACGGCAGCCATGAGCAGTGCTGCGGGCGAGTTGCTCTTCTACACCAACGGCTGCGCGGTGGCCGACCGGCAGCATCAGGTGATGCCCAACGGCGAAGGGCTGAACCCCGGCCCAATGCGCGACCTGGTGTGTGCCCAAAAGGGTTACATCGTGCCTCAGGGCGCTGTGGCGCTGCCCGACCCGGGCGACAGCAACCGCTACTACCTGCTCCACCTGGGCGCCGAGTACGAGCCGGTGCGCAAACTGCGGCTGGGCCCGCTGTACGCCACAGTGGTGGACATGCGGCTGCGCGGTGGGCTGGGCGATGTAGTGGAGAAAAACCGCGTGCTGCTCTCGGGCGATCTGGGCCATTTTGCGGTGGTGCGCCACGGCAACGGGCGCGATTGGTGGGTGCTGGTGCCGCAGTACGGCAATGCCGTGTGGCACGCACTGCTGCTGACGCCTCAGGGCATCGAGGTGGGCGTACCGCAGACGGTGGGCGTCCTCAACAGGCAGTGCGAGAAACACCTGGCCATGGCCGTGTCGCTGCAGGGCGACCGCATCGCCAACTGGGGCGACTGCCAGGTGAGCGTGTGGCCCTTTGACCGCTGCTCAGGGCAGCTGGGCCAGCCGACGGGAATTCCCGTAACGGGCGGGCACTGGGTGCCGGGCGGCGGCGTGGTGTTTTCGCCCTCGGGCAAATATCTGTATGCCACCTCGCATCTGGTGCTGTGGCGCGCCAATCTGACCACGGGCGACAAGCCCGCCTTTGACACGGTGCGCGCTGCCTATAATCCGCGAGAACCAGCCCTTTACGAAGTGCCCGGCACGACGTTCGGCTATCTGGCGTACGGGCCAGATGGAGCCGTGTACAGCGCCCAACCCTCGCGAGCGCAACACCTGCACGTGTTGCGCAACCTGGAGCGCCGACCAATCATGCAGGTGGACTTCCGCCCAAGAGCCCTGGCGCTGCCGGTGTGGAACGTTCGCACGCTGCCCTACTCGGTGAACTACCGGCTGTACGACCTGCCCGACAGCCCATGCGACACGCTGGGCATTGACGGGCCACTGAGCGCACCTCAGGCCGCTCAACACCGGGCAGTGTGGTTGCGCGCATGGCCCAACCCGCTCATCGGCCCACAACTGTGGGTGCAGATGCCGGAGGCAGAGGACGGCGAGGGCACGCTGACGCTCAGCGATGCCACCGGCCGCCTGCTGCTGCACCAACCCGTGGAGCGCGGCCAAACGACGCTGGCACTGCCCACAGGCCACCTACCCGCAGGATTGTACCTGCTAACCTACCGCGCGTCTTCGGGCGCCGTGGCAACGCAAAGAGTTGTCGTACTGCGATAAAACATTCCACACCTTCTTATGCTCCATGCTCCCGCTCCCATGAACAGGCTGACTCTTCTCTTCGTCTTCTTCCTCGGATGGCTCAATGCCGGGCACCTGACGGCGCAGGTGCTGGACTCGACGTTCGGATATTCATTTCTAAACCACCTGACGCTCACCTACTTTGGCCAAAGGGCGGATTTTTTAGCCGACGCGCTGTTTTTGCCCGATGGCAGGATACTCATGGTAGGAACCAGTCCAGAGGAGAACCGAAGCGCAGTCTTAGCCATTGCGCGTCTGCAGCCCAACGGGCGATACGACTTCTCCTTTGGCCAGTGGGGCCACCTGCTGCTCCCCTTAGGACGCTTCACCGACAGCTGCCTCACCGCTACTTTATACGGTTCCGACCGGATACTCATGGGCGGCTTTACCCGTGAAACCGCTTCATCGAGAGAAAAATTGCTCCTGGTGCGCACCAACGTACATGGCCAATTGGACACGACCTTCGGCGCACAGGGGCAAGTTATCATAGATTTGCCCGGCCAAACCGAATGGATCAGCCACGTCATCGTTTTGCCAGACGCCAAAATCCTGATTGGAGGTACAGCTGCCTATGGTATCCAGTGGTTTCCGTATTGGCTTTTGGCAGACTCTTCACGCATTTTTCTGGGGCGCCTGATGCCCAACGGGCAGGTAGACAGCTCCTTCGGCCACGGCGGCTTTGTCTACGCTGAATTATCCGAAAAGTGTGCCGTCAGTTCCCTGGGCGATATGGTTGTGGACTCACAGGGACGGATAATCGTAGGAGGCTACCCGGGGGTGTTCCAAGTGCAATGCAATGAGGGCGAGTACACCACGCGCATTTTGCGCTATTTGCCTGACGGCCAGCCCGATGCTTCATTTGGAAACCAGGGCATGCGGGTGATCTTCTCCAAACCTTCAGCGTTTGCTCAGTATTACGAGGCATCTGTGCAGTTGTTGCACTTAGATGCCGACGGACGCCTGCTGGTCATCGGCCAACAAAACCTGGACCAACTGCTGATGGCACGCCTGTGGGCTGAAGACGGCCGCTTAGACAGCTCCTTTGCTAACAAGGGCATCTACTTTGCCCGTACAAAGCCGCTTTCGCGCATTCCTAAGTGGAGGAGCGTATTCCGCCTGGACGACCACTACTACCTGAGCAGCGAGACCGACGACGGCTCCCTGGGCGCTTATGTAGCCCGTTTTCGGCTCAATGGAGTGCTGGACTCTGCTTTCGGCGGCCCACATACCACGGGTTATTTCATGTATGTGCTTTTCCCCAAAGGGAACGGCTTTGGCTCTCGAAGTGTAAAGATGCACCTGTCGAGCGACTCTACCGCTTTTTATCTGTATGGAACCAGAACTTCCAATGATTACTACCTCAACGACATGTTCATCGGCCGGGTCAGGCTCACCAACACAACAGTGCCGGTCCACGAGGAAAAGGCGCCTCTCGAAAAGATCTTGCTCTATCCCAATCCAGTGCCCTCTGGCGGCAAAGCCTTCTTTGCCTTAGAGCAAGCCTCTGCAGAGCCGCTACTGCTGCAACTTACCGACATGCAGGGTCGGCTCCTACATACGCAATCCTACAGCACCATAGCGGACGTCAACGAGTTCCTCCTGCCGCCACTACCGCCCGGAGCGTATGTGTTCACACTCACAGGAGCACAAGAGCGCTATGTGCGCAAATTGATGGTGCGCTAAGCCGAAGCGACATCTCTCGAAGCGAGGCAACATCTTCCGCCCCCGCGGGAGGTGTCGCCTCCGCCCAGGATAAAACTCCGGGAATACCTTCCAACAAGACGAAGCCTCACTGGAGCATCAGGGCACAGGGAAATGTTCTAAGAACACTTCAAGGACACGCTGCGTTTTTTTTCATTTTTTGCCGCCCGGCAGTCTTGAGTAGGGTCAGTGCTTACCTGCGTTTGCCCTGCTGGCGTTTTAAGGGCGCGTTACAGCTGGAGCGGTTTTCGTTACCTTAGGGAGGAAGATATCGAGCGGGCGTATGGGCTGCCCGTTGGCCCAGTGCCCCATGCTGCGCTGGGCGGGCGTATTGCCGAAGGCCACATCGCCGTAGCGGCCTGTGCGGCTGTATTCCAGCAGGGCATCGCCCAGTTTCCAGTAGCAGTTGAAATCCACTTCATCTAAGCGGCCCACCTGGAGCACGCGCAGCGCGGTATAGTTGCGCACGCCGTTGTCGAAGTCTAAGTCATAGCCGTAGGGTTCGGCGTGTGAGGCCTGTACCCAGCGCTGGCCGTCGGTGTCGCGCCGGTGCATGACAAAGTTTCGGTTGGGCGTACGGACGGCGGTTTCAAACACTAATTTTCCGAATTCGTAGCCCACGACGTAGTCGTCTTCGCCCACGATAACCAGCAGGTTCAGGTCGGCGGGTAGGCCTGAATAGTCCTCCAGCCGGGCGCCCTTGAGTGGCCCCGTACCTGCCTGAGCGAGCAACATCGCTGCCGGCTTCGGGATGCGGTGCTGCGCCCAATGGACGCCCAGGTTGGCCGCAATGACGCCTCCGTACGAATGGCCGAAATAGCCCACCCCTTCCAGAATGGGCCGCACGTGGTCGCCCGTTTGCAACAGCGCCAGTGCATCCCGAATGCCTTTAGCCGCATGGGCCGGAAAATGCTCTGGCCCCGGCGTTATGAGGTTCTTCTGGTAGCGCGGGTAAATGACGATGTTGCCGTGCCCCACCAGGTGTTTGACCCACTTGCCGTACGCCATCGGGTTGTACGCGCCATAGCCGTGCAAGAACACCACCACCGGCGCTGAGTCGGGTTTCGGGTCCGCCGGCTCAAAGAGCCAGAAGCCATCGGCCCGCGCCGCCGCATCGTAAAACGCCACACTGCGGTGCCGATACTCCGCTCCGCCCGGCCCGGCCGCCGGCTGCCCGGGATACGGAACGCCCTGCGCCACCGAATACAAACCTCGAAACGTCAGTGAAACCATCAACAGAAAAAGAAATCGCAACATTGCTCTTGTGCCTGAAACAGCCCGCGCTCCACTTCGTTCAGCATCTGCCGCCCAGCGAGGCCCTCACACGGCAAATGCCCCGCTCCCAAAGAGGCCAGACGCCTGACGCGCTCGCGATAGCCTGCGTGTCTTGGAGATAACCGCTACTGCCGGCAAATCAGCCGCAATTTGGGTGTGGCAATCTGATTGCTGTAATGTCCGGCCCGGTCTCGAATCTGGATGTAGTAGAACACGCTGTCGAATTGCACGGGCACGTTTTCGCACGAAAGTTTGAAGCCCGTCAGCGGGTCGGTGTAAATGCAGCACGTCGTGGGCAGCAGGATGGAGATTTCTCCTGAAATGCCGTTACCCGCTCCCTGCTGGTCAATGTAAGGGATGCGGTAGGAGGGCTTGGAAAACGAGTCGCGCCCGTCAATAATGAAAATGCTCGGTTCCGTGTTCTGGAAGCCCAAGTCGCCGTCGCCGTCGGTAAAGCCGATGGTGATAATGACGCTATCGGCCCCTAAAGGTGTTTGGCGAAGGGTGTTTTTGGAGAAACTGATGAACTCAATCACGGGTTCGATGGGGTAATCCGGTGGCTCCACGCATTGCCAGGCCGTCCAGCCCAAAAACACTGTGAGTACCAACGCACCAATCGTTCTTTTCATAATCGCTTATTTTGCCACAAAAAAACGCATTCACGTGCCGTCTGGAACACCGCGCCGCGCCGATTTATTGTCTAAGATCGCTCAACTCGATGCTGATGGCTGGGAAGAGGTTGCCTTACAGGTCTTTCGCTATCAAGCCACCCACAACGCGCTGTACGCCCGTTTTCTCCAGCTTTTAGGGCGCAACCCCGCACGCATCGCAACGCCCGACGACATCCCGTTTCTGCCCATTGGCCTGTTCAAGCATCACCTCATCCGCAGCGGACGCTGGAAACCCCAGGAAACGTTCACCAGCAGCGGCACTACCGGACAACAACCCTCGCGCCACGCAGTTCGCGACCGCCTCTTTTATTTGGAAAATGCGCGGCGCGGCTTTGCCCACTTCTACGGCGACCCTTCGCAGTGGTGCTTTCTGGCCTTGCTGCCCTCCTATTTAGAGCGCAAAGGCTCCTCCTTGGTGGCTATGGCCGATTATTTCATTGGCCTGTCGCCCTACCCGGAGAGCGGCTTTTTTCTGAACAGCAATGAAACATTGGTGCAACGGCTGCAGGCCTGTCTGGAGCAGCACTACCCTACCCTGCTGCTGGGCGTCAGTTTTGCCCTGCTCGACTTTGCCGAACGGCATCCCATGCCGCTGCCGGGCGTGGTGGTCATGGAAACAGGCGGCATGAAGGGCCGCCGACAGGAGCTGACGCGCGAGGCCCTGCACGGGCGGCTTTGTCAGGCCTTCGGCCTCGAGGGCGTTCACTCAGAGTACGGCATGACGGAGCTGTTTTCGCAGGCATACAGCCAGCCACAGCCCGGGCAGCCGGCGCGCTTCCGACCGGCTCCTACGCTACGCGCTGCAGCCGTGGAGGTCTATGACCCACTCACCCGCGCCGCCGCCGGGCGCACTGGCGTGCTGTGCTTCCTGGATTTGGCCAACATAGACACCTGCAGCTTCATCGCCACCGAAGACGTCGGGCGCGTTCATGCCGACGGCTCGTTTGAGGTGCTGGGCCGCTTAGACGCCGCTGAATGGCGCGGCTGCAACCTGATGGTCGAGTAAACTGTTCTCCCGCCCATGCTTATTGGACTGATGTCGGACACTCACGGCGTGCTGGACGAGCGAATCTTCGAGCACTTCGCCGCCTGCGACGAGGTATGGCACGCCGGCGACTTTGGCAGCCTGGAAGTCGTGGACCGGCTGCGCGCCTTCAAGCCCTTGCGCGGCGTGTACGGCAACATTGACGACGCCCGTATCCGGGCCGAAATGCCCGAAGACCTGCGCTTCACCTGCGCCGGCGTACCGGTATTCATGACCCACATCGGCGGCTACCCGGGCAAGTACGCCCCTCGGGTGCGCAAAATCCTGCAGGCCGACCCTCCGCGCGGCGGGCTGTTCGTTTGCGGCCATTCGCACATTCTCAAGGTCATGCCCGACCGCGCACTCGACTTTTTGCACATCAACCCGGGCGCTTGCGGCAACGAAGGCTGGCACCGCGTGAAAACCCTCGTGCGCGTCCGCTTAGACGAGGGCGCCATCCAGGGCGTCGAAGTTATCGAATTAGGCCCGCGCGGCACTTGGGCGTAGCCGGAAAGGCCCTTACCTTTGCCGCGCGCCAAGACGCCGGTCCCGTAGTTCAACGGATAGAATAGAGGTTTCCTAAACCTTTGATACAGGTTCGATTCCTGTCGGGGCCACTCCAAACAAACAGCCCTCGCCGATGCACGCATCGGCGAGGGCTGTGCATAAAAGAAAGCGGCGGGCTTATTTGCCGCCTTTAGCGGCGGGGCGCTCTTTGCTGCGCACTTCGCCCGTGATTTCCAGATGCGTTTCGGCCGGTGTGGTGTTGGCCGTAACAGTTACGTGCTTGGTCTGGCGGCCGGGCTTGCCTTTGGTGTCGAACTCGACAGCGATTTCCCCTTTTCCACCGGGCGGTATGGGCTGCTTGGGCCACACGGGCACCGTGCAACCGCACGAGCCTTTGGCGTTGGAGATGATGAGCGGCTCGTTGCCTGTGTTGGTGAACTTGTAAACGTGCTTGACAATGGTGCCCTCGTCGGCTACGCCGAAGTCATAGACCGTCTGGTCGTACTTGATGGTCGTCGTAGGCACATTCGGCGGCGGTGTAGCGGCTTCGTTCGTGCCCGGAATGTTGCCTGTGCTGAAGGGCGAAGGCGCCTGAGGCGTGCTGGCTTCGGCAGCCTCGCGGATTTTGTCGGCCTCCGATTTGCCAAACCAGGCGTTGAAGCCACCCGTCGCCAGGTTGACCACTAACAGGGCAGCCACCAGAACCAAAAGGCCTAGCTGAATTTTTTTGCTTTTGTCCATATTGCAGCAGTTTTTTTGTGAAAAAAGCGTGTTACGGGCCACAAAGGTACGCAGCAGCGCGTGCAGACATCTTGCGCCGAAGCGTTTCGTTTGCAAATAGTTAACGCAGCCGACGTTTTGACCAACTCGCCCTACTTTAGCGCCTGCAAGCAAACGCTCTCGCTCACCATGTCTTCCTTTCTTCGCAAAGCGTTAAGCCTTTTCGTCGTCTTAGACGAGCCGGCTGCCAAGGCCGAAAGCCCGCAGAGTGCTCCTGCCCAACAGGCACCGGCTTCGCCTACGACAAGCCCGGCCCCGACTGCCCTGTCGGCGGCAGACATCGAGCGCTACGAGCGCCACTTTGAGCAGCTGTTCGAAAAAGCCAATTTGCCCGGGCCAGACTATTTCGAATTCTGGCGCACTCTGGAAGCCCTCGAAGCTCACATTCCTGACGAAGAGGCCCGCATGAAAGCGGCCTTCGCCTCGTTGCAGGTGCAGGGCCTGGACAAAGCCAAACTCCTCAACACGGCTGCTCAGTACCGCGAGGTGGTGCTGCGCGATAAAGCCAATTTTGAAGCCGCCGTGCAAAGCAAGGCCGACGCGGAAATCGCCGGCCGCCAAAAAGAATGGCAAACCCTGAAGCAGCAAAACGAAGAGCGCCAGCGTCAGATAGCCCAACTCCAGCAGGAGATAGCCGACGCCGAAAAGCGCATGGAACAACTCCAGCGCGAGGTCGAGCAAGAAAAAAGCAAAATCGAACAGGTACACCGCGGCTATTTAGCCGCCTGCGATGCCATGATTGGCAAGATTAACGCCGACATTCAACGCCTCGAGCACATATTGTAAACCTATCCGTTCACCTTTTTTATTCTGGTCAACATTATGCAAAAATCGCTTCTGCCCGCCCTGCTTCTTTTCGCGGCTTCGCTGTTCGTCGTTCAGTGTGGCAAAGACAATCCGCAGCCCGACAACTCCGACGTATGGGTGGTAACTAAGTTTGTGGACATCAAGCCGAGCACCGACGCCACTTACAACGACGACACTCCGCGCTTCAACGGCTATTCCTTCGAGTTCAAAAGTGGCGACCTGCTCGTCGTACGCCAGCCCGACGGCACCCTGAAGGAAGGCAAGTGGCGCCTGCACACCAACGATACCAAACTCGCTATCGGCATGGAAAACCCGCCGGCCCTGCTGGATGAGATTGTGGGCAACTGGGATGTAGAACTCCACTCCGCCAACTCCATCAAATTGGTCAACCCGAACGCTCCGGCTCCGGGCTCCGTGATAGATTTTGGCAAGCAGGCCGTTCGCATCGAATTTACGAAACAATAAGCGCTGCCCGATAGCAGCGCAAAGCACAAGGGCGCGCCCCCATCCGGTGGCGCGCCCTTTTTTTATGCTCTGGAAATGGCCCGGCGTCAGGCGCCTAAGTACGTGCGAAGGAGCTTGCTGCGGCTGGTAGCGCGCAATTTGTTGATAGCCTTGTCTTTGATCTGGCGCACCCGTTCGCGCGTAAGACCGAAGCGGTCGCCGATGTCTTCCAGCGACAGGGGGTGGTCTACCCCGATGCCGAAGTACAGTTTGATGACATCGGCCTGACGGTCGGTCAGCGTGCTCAGCGAGCGCTCAATTTCGCGGCGCAGCGAGTCCATATATTCTAAGTGCTGGTCGGTGCCGGGCATGTCTTTGTTTTCGAGCACATCCAGCAGCGAGTTGTCCTCGCCTTCTACGAACGGAGCATCCATCGAAACGTGGCGAGCGGCCACGCCCAGGGTGGTTTCCACTTCTTCGGGGGTGATTTCCAGCAGTTCAGCCAATTCCTCTGCGCTGGGTTCGCGTTCGTACGTCTGCTCCAGCTCCGAAAACGCTTTGTTGATCTTGTTCAGCGAGCCGACCTTGTTCAGCGGCAAACGCACGATGCGGCTTTGTTCGGCCAGCGCCTGCAGAATGGATTGGCGAATCCACCACACGGCATAAGAGATGAACTTGAAGCCGCGCGTCTCGTCGAAGCGCTGGGCGGCTTTTATCAGACCTAAGTTGCCCTCGTTGATGAGGTCGGACAGGCTCAGGCCCTGGTTTTGGTACTGCTTGGCCACCGACACCACAAAGCGCAGGTTGGCTTTGGTCAATTTCTCCAAAGCCGCCTGGTCGCCTTGTTTGATGCGCTTGGCCAGTTCTACCTCTTCCTCCGGCGTCAGCAAGTCCACCTTGCCGATTTCCTGCAGGTACTTTTCTAACGACTGGCTTTCGCGGTTCGTAATGGACTTTGTAATCTTGAGCTGCCTCATGGCGCGACGTGTCTATTGTTTTTTAGCCCGCAAAGGTACAGCTTCCGAGCGGGCGGTGTCAAGATGTTTCGAGGGAAATGCCGTTTTTTCAGGTTTTCGGATGCCAACGGCGGTATAAACGCCCGAAAGGGCTATTTGGTTCTGCCGCTTTGAAGCGTTCATAGCCTTCAGAGCGCTCCCTAATACGCACTTCGCCGCCAGAGGTAACAGGCGTTTCAGCGCACGAGCAGTTTTTGCGTCAGCACCTGATGCGGCGTGCGTACCGTTACCCAATAGGTGCCCGCGGGCAGCCGGTCGGCGTGGAGAAAGAGATTCCGTTCGCCGGCGGCCAGTTCGCCCTCGAACAGGGTTTGCACCGTCTGGCCTATGGCATTCTGAACGCTTACCGTTGCGAAGGTGGTGCGCTCCACGGAAAGAGGCACCACAGTGATGGCCGAAGCCGGATTGGGGTAAATGCGCAGCAACGACACGGTCGGAGGCTCGGGCCGAACGCTGATGCTTTCGCCCTGAACGCAAAACTTCCAGTAGCCTTTGGGCGCAGGCATGGGGCGCGTCATGCGCTTGCCATTTTTGGCCACGGCTTCTAAGTAATAGTAAACCGTCGTTCCGTCGGGCTGCCGCGGGATAAGCCCTCGATGCGTCCAGATGGTGTCGTCGGGCAAATAGGGCGGCAGAGGCACGCACGTCCATGGGCCGTCGGGGTCGGTAGCGTAGCAGACGTTGAGCGCGTCAATGCCGCTGCGGTGATGGGCGCTGGCCCAGATCACATAGCCCACCGTGGAAGGGCTATTGACCACACAGGTAAGCGGCTGATGCAGGATGCGCAACGGTTCAGGCGCACCGATTTCTTTGGTAATGCAGTGAATGGCCCCCAGCGCAGCAATCATCTGGTTGCTGTTGACCCCTACAATGTTGTAGCCCGGCAGCGCCTCTTCCCAAATGCGTTGGGCGATGGTGTCGTAGCGCTCCTCGTAGAAGGGCACAATGACCGTTCGGTTGACGAATACGGCATTCGTGTAGGTGCGGTAGTGGCCGCCCTGGTTGGGGTAAAGGCCGTTTTGCGGCGGCATCGGAATACGCACAACTTTGAACGGCGTGCCGAAATACGTTTTAAAATGGCTGAGCACATACTGCAAGTTGGCCTCAATTTGCGGGCCGTCAGAAATGCCTTCCGGGTATTGCCCCACCAGCAGCGTCTCTTCGTCCAGGAGTTTCATGTGCATATCAATGTGGTGAATGCCGTCGTACGGCAGCACGTCCATTTTGATGTAGCGGTGCAGGCCGTGGTACTCGCGCATGATGCGGTCAATGTCGGCTTCCGTTTTCGCGGAAGCGCCAAAGCCATTACCCGGGCGATTTTCCAGCAGGATCAACTTGGAGGAAAAACCGGTGCCTAAGCCATCCGACATGAAGTTGCCGCCCGTGTGCACCAAATCATCGGGCGCCTGAATGGCGCCGTAATAAGGCACCTGCAAATACTGTGCGATGGCTGCCGGCAGCACGTCGTCGAGCGGGCGCGGGCGATTGTAAATCCAGTCTATGATGCACATGGAGTCCTGCTCGCCCACATAGGCCGTGTTCGGCCCGTAGTCGCGCACCCAGACGGAGTTGCTGGGCACCACCATAAACTGAACGTTATGGTCTACGTTGACCCCGCGATTGACCAGAAAGTTCCGGGCATTTATTAGAGCGGTGCTGTCCGGAGCAGTGATGAGCACTAAGCATTCTTTCTGGGCTGCAGCCACGATTTCTGTCAGGATAGGCCAATAGGATCTCCAGGTGATGAGCAGGGCCTGGAGCTCTTCCCATTCCGCCATCGTGCGCACCCGCCCCGGTGGTGGTGAAGCCTGACCTTCCGCTCCGCCAGGCGCCGGACGATAGGATTTCAGCAAGACCTTTTCTTCTTCCGTCAGGTATCGGGGCAAGTCCCCGCCCGACTGGCAAAGGCCCGATGACCTGAGAAGCAACAAAAAACTCAGGAGGCAGAAGAGTAAGCGATAGCGACGCATGACCGGTGTTGTTTGTAGTGAAAGAGACAGGCGCTTACTTTGAAGGGAGGCCAAGGACCTGCCCTGAAAAAGCGCTTTCTTTAGCGCAACAAAAATAGAGCGCCCTTTGCCCCCTGGGCGCTGGTAGGTCTGCTATTTTGCGACAAAGCCGCAAAAAGCCGAACCTCCGCCACGACTGGCGAACTCCCTGTGGAAATACCTCAGGCGCTTTCCGCTGTTTGCCCTCGTTGGGCTAACCGCCCTACGGTCAGGCCCTGCACTAAGATGCTGAAGGCCACCACCATGTACGTCAGCGTCAGCCACATTTCGCGCCCCAGTTCGGGCGTCAGTTTGAGCGCCAGCGCAATGGAGATGCCGCCGCGCAGGCCGCCCCACGTCAGCACCAGTATTGTGTGTGAAGTGATGGCCCCGCGCAGGCGGATAATCTGTGCCGGCAGCCATACCGAAGCATAGCGCGAGGCCAGCCCTAAAGCGATGACAATAAGCCCCAGCGCAAACCACGACGGCGCAAAGGACAGCACCACCAGCTCTAAGCCGATGAGCACGAACAGGATAGCGTTGAGCGTCTCGTCAATGAGTTCCCAGAACTTGTCTATGTAGTCCGCCGTCTCTTCCGACATGGCCAAGCGCTTGCCGTGGTTGCCGATGAGCAGGCCTGCTACCACCACCGCCAGCGGCCCCGACACGTGAAACCGGTGTGCGGCCAGATAACTGCCCATGACCACGCCCAGCGTCAGCAGCACCTCCACCTTGTAGTTGTCAATGTTGCGCATCAGATAGAAGCCCGAAAGACCCGCTGCAAAACCCAGCAGCACACCGCCGCCCGCCTCCTGCACAAACAGAAGCGCCACATCCGTCCATTCCATCGCCTCCGGCTGCAGCGCCACCTTCAGAATAGACAAAAACACCACTACGCCCACCCCGTCGTTGAACAGCGACTCGCCGGCGATCTTCATCTCCACCGACTTGCTCACCCCGGCTGCCTTCAGAATGCTCAGCACCGCTATCGGATCGGTTGGCGAAATGAGCGCCCCAAACAGCAGACAATGCAGGTAAGGCGTCGGCAGGCCAAAGGCCTGAAGCAGCCAGAACACCCCCGTGCCCACCAAAAAGGTGTTGATGACCACGCTCAGCGTGGAAAACAACACCACCGGCAGCCGCACCTTCTTCAACTCGTCTAAGTGGATGTGAATGGCGCCGGCAAAAAGCATAAAGCCCAGCATTACCTCCAGCAGCAGATCAGCGAAATCAATCTCGTTGACCAGCTCCACCAACTCCTGAAGCAACGGCGGGTAAATGCGCCCGGCTCCAATGAGCACTAACGACAGCAGCAAACTTGTCAGCATCAGCCCAATCGCCGGCGGCAGCCGAATATAGCGATGGTTGATGTATGCAAACAGGGCCGAAAGAACGACCAAAAGCGCTAATAAATCAAAAAAGTGTGTCATCACCCCGTACTTTGTACCCGCCAAACTTGTTTGGCCCTGTACCCACCAAACTTGTTTGGCCCCACCACGCCCTGCAAAACAACGAAACCCACCACAAACCCCCACCGATAAATTCCGCCTCACCCCATCGCCCTCCCCGTTCCCGGCCTTTTCACAGCATTTTTTCAATTTCATAAATTGAATTCACCTTGCCGGCGAAGAGGCAATAGAAGCGCGGTTGTTCGCGCAGGAGTGCGATTTCGGTAGGTCTGCCGTCGTCAATGTAGCTGGCTTTGAGTTTGGTTTTGATGGTGAAATAGGAGAATAGGTACTGCAGTTGGACGTTGTCGGCCAGGTATTGGCGCATTTGGGCGATCATTTTGTGCGCGTTGGTGGGTGGTCGGCGCGGGCAGGTGGTGCAGATGCCGGGTGCTTCGGGTTGGCAGCGCGGGTCGGAGAGGGGTTGCTGGCAGTCGAAGGTGGGCAGGTCGTCGTAGGAGATGCTGTGGTGGGTGTAGGCGACGGAGGAGATGGACAGCAGGCCGCTGAGGCCGTAGGGCATGATGGAGCCGAAGGGGCCGTCCATGACGGTCAGGCCGATGTTGTACAGTTGGGGTGAGGCGGCAAAGGCGATTTCCGAGATTTCGTGCGTGAGGGCCAGGGTCGGCACGCCGAAGCGCTGGTTGACGGCGTTGGTGGCGGCATAGGTGGCGTTGATGACGATGGGGGCGCGCAGCAGGCCGGGGTGCGGGTCTTGGGCTGTTTGTATTTCCACGAGCCATTCGTCGCCCTGGGCGGTGGCGGTTTTCACCTGCGTTTGCAGCAGCAAGGCGATGTTGCGTTCGGCCTCTACGCGCTGCCGATACCAGGCAGCCAGCAGGACGGGGTCGAACGAGTGCTCTACCGTGCGGAAGAGCGCCTCTAAGCGATGGAAATTGAACAGCGGATGCGCTTCGACGCGCTCGCATGGGATGCGCAGATACTGGCAGAAGCGCTCGAACTGTCCGGCGTCAGTGAAGGAGCCGTAGCGGTCAATGGCGTAGTACTTTTCAAAAGACGTGTGGATGAATGGGCGGTGTTCGGCAGTGAAGCGCTCTTTGTGCGCATCGCTCATGACGGCAGTGGCCACCGAGCGTGGGTAGTGGTAGCCGCCGTGCAGGCGCGCCTGGTTGACTAAGGAGGCTTTCTGGAACAGGCGGGCTTCCTTTTCTAAGAGGGCTACCCGTGCGCCTTTGCCGGCTAAATAGAGCGCTGCGTAGCATCCGAAGATGCCGCCGCCGATGACGATTGCGTCGCAGTGTTCTGGCATACGTGCATGAGTACTTATCCGGTCTCTGCCAGCTGGTAGATGCCGGGCAGGTTGCGTCCCAGTCCGTTGTAGTCCAACCCATAGCCCACGACGAAGCGGTCGGGGATGTCAAAGCCCACGTAATCCACCTCTATGGGGAAGACCGCCGCCGAGGGTTTGCGCAGGAAGGCGGTGGTGCACAGGCTGGCCGGCTTTTGGCTGCGCAGGTACTCCAGAAAAAAGTGCAGCGTGCGTCCGGTGTCCACGATGTCTTCTACCACGATGATGTGCCGGCCCTCCAAGGCGGCGTCTATGCCCATGACCGTTTGCACCACACCGGTGGACTGCGTGCCGCTGTAGGAGGCCAGTTTCACGAAGCTGATTTCGCACGGAGCGTGAAACGCCCGTATCAGGTCGGCAGCAAACACAAACGCGCCGCTGAGGATGCTGATGAACAGCGGTTGCTTATCGCTGTAGCGCAGGGCCAACGCCGCGCCCAGCTCGCGCACGCGGGCGCTGACCTGGGCTTCGCTGAAGAGCGAAATAAAGAGCAAATCGTGCAACTGCACATGGTCGCCGCTGTGAGTGTAGGCTGGCATGGAAAAAAGGACCGGATAAAAAGCAAAAGAAGAATGGGCTTATGACTCGACCGCCCTTTCAGGCTCGTTTGGCCGGCAACATGCGGGGCGAAGGTAGAGGCAATCTGCAACATCAGCCCCAATTGCGTGCCTGCTTATTCCCATGCGTGAAAGGCCCAAGCGCTGCCTGCGAGCAGCTAATTTTACGGGCATTTGCTTTCGCCCTCGTTTTTTCCCCTACTTTTGCCCGCCGAAACAAGCATCGTCCAGACCGTTTTTCAAAAAAGAAACCGACATCATGGCGCAAGAACCCAACGTCCGATACAGCGACGAAGAGTTAGAAGAGTTCCGCACAATCATCCTGGAAAAGTTGGCCAAAGCCGAAGAGGAGCTCGCGTTCACGCAAAAGCAAATTGATGAGCTGAACGAGGTGGGCTTCCACCAGCAAGGCGGCGACTGGTACGACGACTCTTCCGCCCATACCGACCTGGAATTGCTCCAACGCATGGCCCAGCGCCAACAGCGCCATATTCAAGACCTGAAAAACGCCCTGCTGCGCATCCAGAACAAAACTTACGGCATCTGCACCGTAACGGGCAAACTCATTGACAAAAACCGCCTGCGCTTGGTGCCGCATGCCACCAAAAGCCTGGAAGGTAAAACCATTGCCAACCAGCGGACAATACCCAGCAGCGAAGATACCAAATCGCTCCCCGAAGACGATAACGAGCGCACCTCTCCCACGCGCCCCATCGGCGACCGCGTTCGCCTGCCCAACACCCGCCTGTCCTCCGAAACGGGCGACGAGTGGGAAATCAGCAGCGAAGCCATGGAAAACGCCGAAGGCTACATCACGCAAAAACTCGACGACGAAGACGACGAATAGACGTCGTACCTCCTCAGCAGCCTTTCCCCGCTTGCTCTCTTACCAGAATTTAATGGCCGACGACAGGTACGCTTCGGCCATGGCATTGAGTTGCCCCCACGTGAAGCCGCAGGTGTCGCACGGGTAGTACGACATGATGTTGCCCACGTCCGGGTTGTAGTAGTCCCCTTTGGCGTCGCGCTTGCCGCTGATAAACCGGCATTGTGCGCCTAAGTACAAAGAGAACGGCTCACCCGGCACGTACGGGTCGGCCGGCGTATCGCAGATACCGTCGCCCTCGGTCGTGCAGTTGGAGCCATCTACCAATTCGGCGCCGTTGCCTTCAAAGGTGTGCTTGAGGTTGAAAAAGTGCCCCAGCTCGTGCGCTATCGTACGCGCGTCGAGGCAGTTTTTGCGCACCAGCACGAAGGACGAAACCGGGTCGTTGATGCCGTTCAGCGTCGCCAGACCGCACCGGGCGTACGGATTTTCAAACGAGTCCACCAGATACATATTGATGCGGCGCTCCACGTTGTACTTCGTCGTGATTTCGGACATCTGCTCGGCCGTGGAGCGCAAGGTGTCGTATTGCCAGTTGTCGTGATAGCGAAATTCGCACACTTCAAAACGCGCGCATATCGGCGCAAAAAACGGATTAACGCTGGCCACCGCCTGCCGCACGTTGGCTTCTACGATGTTATACTGCTTGTTCAAACTATCCGGAAAGACGTGCACCACAATGGTGAATGTCTTGTCTAAACACGGCAGCGACGAGTGTTTGAACGTGTATTGCTGCCCCTGTGCGGAGACGCAAAGCCCCAGCAACAGGGCCAGAAAAGCCGGAATACGCATGTGTGTTATCGCTTTTACAGGATAAAAGACCTCAGGATTACTCCGGCAAATGTGGCAACTTTCTCCCAATACACCGCATTCTTTTTACCCAAAAGAGGCGGACGCAACCGCCAACGCTACCTTTGCACACACATTGACTACCGACCTTTGACCGCCATGCCCAACACGTACGAAGAAAAGCTCCAGGCCTTTGGGCGCTTGCTGCAGATCATGGACGAATTGCGCGAAAAATGCCCCTGGGACCGCAAGCAAACGCTTGAGTCGCTCCGACACCTGACCATTGAAGAGACCTACGAACTGGCCGACGCCATCCTGAGCAACGACCTCAACGGCGTGCGCGAGGAAATCGGCGACCTGATGCTCCACATGGTTTTTTACGCCAAAATCGCCTCCGAACAGGGTGCTTTCGACATCGCCGACGCCCTTCATGCCTTGTGCGACAAGCTCGTGGCCCGGCACCCGCACATCTACGGCGACGTCCAGGTGGCCGATGAAGCGGACGTTAAACGCAACTGGGAACAACTCAAACTGCGCGAAGGCAAGCGCTCGCTGCTGGCCGGCGTGCCCAACAGCCTGCCCGCCATGGTCAAGGCCTACCGAATGCAGGAAAAAGTCAGCCAGGTCGGCTTTGAATGGGACAACACCGAACAGGCCTGGGAGAAAGTTCAGGAAGAACTCGCCGAATTGCACCACAACGTCCAGACCAATGCCCCCCTTAGCGAAATGGAGGATGAACTGGGCGACGTGCTCTTCACCTTGATCAACTTCGCCCGCTACATCGGCGTCGAACCCGAAGCAGCACTGGAGCGCGCCAATCGAAAGTTTAAGTACCGCTTCGAGTACATCGAGGCCAATGCCAACCGCCCTTTGACCGAGCTGACGCTGGCCGAAATGGATGCCCTGTGGGACGAAGCCAAAGAGCGGCAAAAGCAAACCCATCCTACGCCCTGAACCGCCACAGCCGGGCAGGCGTTTAACGACAGCAACAAGCCCAGGAAGGTAAGCCTCGAGGACATGCAAGGATGCCTCCGAGCCGCAAAGGCCTGAAAATCAGAGACGACTGCGCACCTTTGTCTCGAACTTAAACTCGACTATGATGAGCATCGGCATTCTCTTCGGCCTGCTAATTCTCGTGCTGGTGGTCATTGCTCTGTGGCGCCGCAAGCAAGAAACCGACGCCTGGTTGCGCGACGAGCGCTACGACGAAAGCGGCGCCTGGCTGGACAAACGCCCCGGTGAGCGCGGCACCTATGGCCGCTTAGATGCTGGCCAGGAGGCCGAGCGCTTCGCCCTCAGCCGCCAGGGCCGCATCGCCGACTTGAGCATTGACATTCGCAACTATTGCCTGGAGCACCTGCCGGCTTTTCAGCGCCAGGGCGACGCCGTGGTGCTGGCCTTCAGCCAACAGACGCGCCGCGAACTGGAGCGCTTCTTTGATAGGATTGAAAAGACCCAGCGGGGACAGTCCCTGCCGGTGCCTCCCAGAACACCCGACAATGCGCACACCGCTGCCCTCAAAAAACAAATCCTCAACACGGTCTTCGAGCAATACCCCTGGCTGCTCGATTGGGACATCCCACAGCTAAAACACTTAGACGCCTGCGCAATGGCCCTGGCCCACGACCTGATAGAGCGCGCCACCGCCGCTGAGGCCTGAGCCAGCCAGAGAAAGGCAGAACACCCAACGCAGGCCATCCCGCCGGGACAGCAACCCATGTGGCTCAGTCCACGGTGATTTTGATGCTTTGCTGCTTTTTGCGTTCGGCCACTAAGTCTATGATGTACTCCTTAGTGCCGTCGCTGATGACCACGCGCGCCGTATTAGGCTCTGCCTTGCCGAAGTCTTCGGCAAAGACAGTGATGAGGTGCTCGCGCCCAGCTGGCAATTCAATCTCAAACTCTTTGGGCTTGTTGGTCAGATAGAGGTTGCTGATGACCTTTTTTTCGTTGAGGTAAACGGAGACGATGTCGCCGTCTTCTACCTGGTTATCCCAAATTTTGAGTTTAAGGGTTCGGGCTTTGACCTTGACGTTTTCTTTCACCTCTACCTCGCGTCCGCCGATGGTTTTGATGGGCGAAGAGGCATCTGCTATGGGTGGTGTCGGCGTGGGCTGGGCAGGTGGCGCG